>NZ_JBITET010000004.1:0-727035 GCF_044455385.1 Micromonospora sp. NPDC051227 | reverse complement strand
GGTCCTACATCAGCCTCATCCACACAACTTGATCAACAACTCATGACACAACTATCGGGACTTCCCCTTGACACATGTCTCGGGACAGCACAGTCCTGTGCGAAACGGAAACTGTCCAAGATCTCCTCTTGCACCCAGCGGCAAGTGACGGTGACCTTGGCGAATACGTCACCGCGGCCTTCGAGGTGATCGGCGCCGCCGGTTTCAGGGGCGTTCGTCGTATCGGGTCCGGGCTTCGAAGACGCGGTCCATGTGCGTCTCGGCCCAGTTCTTGATCGCGATCATGACCGGGAACAGCTCGTGGCCGAGCGGGGTGAGCTCGTAGTCGACGCGGACCGGCACCGAGGCGGTGACCGTGCGCGTGACCAGGCCGTCGCGCTCCAGGGTGCGCAGGGTCTGGGTGAGCATCTTCTGGCTCACACCGGCGATGCGCTGGGCGAGCTCGCCGTGCCGCTGCGGGCCGTTGACGAGCGCTGGGATCACCAGGGCGACCCACTTGTCCGTGAGCCTGCTCAGCAGCTCACGGGTCGGGCACTGTTCCAGGAACGCGTCGTAGTCGCGTTTGGCCTGCTCGCGGCGTTGCGCTGCGGTCGACGTAGCCATTCGTTCCCTCCTTCGGCGCCCTAGGCACTTTGAGGTACCTACTTTCTCACAGTGCCGGGGATTCGTACGGTCGTGGTGATCACGAAGTTCCACGAAGGAGACGGCGATGCGCGCAGTCAGCTATGCAGAGTTCGGTGGGCCGGAGGTCCTGCACGTGGCCGAGGTGCCGGTGCCCGAGCCGGGGCCGGGGCAGGTGCGGGTGCGGGTCGCGGCGTCGGTTGTCCATCCGGTCGATCTGATGGTCCGCTCCGGTCGGTTCCCGGCTCCGTTGCCGAGCGGCCTGCCGTACACGCCCGGTTGGGACGTCGCCGGCAGCGTCGACACGGTCGGCCCCTCGGTTGGGGAGTTCACCATCGGCGACGAGGTCATCGGCTTCTCGCCCTGGCTGCAAACCACTGTCGGCGCCCACGCCGAGTACGTGGTTCTCGACGCCGCCTGGCTGACCTCCGCGCCCGCCGGCGTCCCCGCCACCGAGGCGGCGACCCTGCCGACCAATGGCCTCGCCGCCGCCCAGGCACTCGACCTGCTCGCGCTTCCGACGGGTTCGACAGTGCTCGTCACCGGTGCCGCCGGGCAGGTCGGTGGTTTCGTTTTGGCGCTGGCCCGGGCGGCCGGTCTGCACGCCACGGGACTGGCCGGGGCCGACGACCGCGAGTTCGTCGAGTCGCTGGGCGCGGCGTTCCTGTCGCGCACCGACGAGCCGACGGGGACGTTCGACGCGGTCATCGACCTGGCGGTGATCGGCTCGTCGCTGCTGGACCTCGTTCGGGACGGCGGCGGTTACGTGGCCGCGTCGCCCCCGCTTCGCCCGGAGCCGGTGCGCGGAATCCGGACCGTTGCGCTGGAGGTGCTACCGGACGGAACCCGGCTGGGCGAACTGGTCAAACTCGTCACCAGCGGCGACATCCCGCTCCGGGTCGCTGACGTGTACCCCTTCGCCGACACGGCGGCCGCCCACGAGCGGCTGGCCCAAGGCGGCGTACGCGGCGGCGTGGTGATCGTCCCCTGATCCGCACCTCTTGCATCTCAAGCCGCTTGAGATCGCATAGTGGGCGTCGTGGACAGAAACGAGCTGTACGCCATCGGGGATGTCGCCCGGCGGACCGGCCTGAGCGTCAGCGCCGTCCGGTACTACGCGGACGCCGGTGTCGTCACGCCGGCCACCAGCACCCCGGCCGGCCACCGCCTGTACGACGTGTCGGCCATCGCCCGGCTGGAACTGGTCCGGACGCTACGGGAACTCGACGCCGGCCTGGACGAGATCCGGCGGGTGCTCGCCGGCGAGGCGACGCTGCGCGAGCTGGCCGCCACCCACCTGGCCCTGCTGGCACGTCAGGAGGCACGGCTGCGCAGCCGGCGCGCGGTGCTGTCGGCCGTCCTTCGGCAGAACTCAACGGCCGAGCAGGTCACGCTGATGCACAAACTGGTCGGCATGTCGGACGAGGAACGCGACCGGCTGATCGACGAGTTCTGGACCGAGGTTTCCGCCGGCTGGGAGCCGCCGGAGCGGATGGTCGAGTGGTGGCGGGCGGCCCGACCGGAGCTGCCCGACCATCCCACCGCGGCCCAGTTGGAGGCGTGGATCGAGCTGGCCGAGCTGGTCCGGGACAGCGAGGTCCGGCAGGCCGTACGCCGTGAGCTGCACGAGGCGTGCACCACCGGGGCCGGGCCGCTGATGACCTCTTCGCCGATGCTGGACGCCCTGGAGGAGGGCGCGGCGATCGGCCAGCCGGTGATGGACGCGGCGCGCGAGCAGGTGCCGCCGGACTCGCCCAGGGGCCGGGAGATCGCCGACCAGTGGATCGAGTGGCTGACCGGCATCTTCGCGACACCGGACGGCCCCGGGATCCCGGACACGCCCGAGTTCCGGATCCAGGCTGCCGACCACATGCTGAAGGGCGCGGAGTGGGACCGCACGCCGCCGGAGCAGGAGGGGCCGTTCGACAGGTACATGGAGCTGGTCACCACAGTGAACGACGCACCGCCGGGTGGGTTCCCGTACGAGTGGCTGGCCGACGCACTGCGCGCGTCCGCGCTACCGGCCCGCTGATTGGCGGCACGTACCTCGGCTGGATGGCAAGGTGGACGGCTGGCCGGTGTGCCGAGGCACACCGGCCAGCCTGCTGCACCCGAAGCCGGCAATTGACACCAGGTGATCAAACTTCCGGGCTGATCACGTGTTGCTGGGCGCGGACAGCGGTCAGCCCTTGGGACTGGGGCCGAAACGGTTCGCTCCGGGCGTGCCGTCCTGTACGAAGAACACGATCAGGACGATGGCGCCCACGAGCGGCACCAGGCCGATCAGCACCCACCACCCTGTCCGGTCGGTGTCGTGCAGGCGTCGCACCGCGACAGCCAGCGTCGGCAGCAGCAACGCCAGGGAGACGACAAGGCCGATGAAACCGCTCGACGAACCCTCCACGAAGGTCAATCCCAGCGCGCTGTCCAGGATGGCGGCGGCAATACTGACAAGGACGGTGAACAGGGCGAACCACCAGTACTCAGACCGGCGGGCCCGACCCGAGAAGCCGACGTACTGGCTGAAGACCGACTTGATCGCGGTACCGAAGGACATGACTATCTCCCGTTGTCTGAGGGGTTCTCAAGGTCATCGCGAGGGCAGCCAAGCAGATCGATATCTTGGGGTCAACGGCCGAGCAGCCGAGACTCAGTAGCCGCAACGCCTACCCGCCACGATGCCTTGGCCCGTGCCCGGCTACAGCCAGCCGGCCGAGTAACCCGGAGCGGGTGCCGTGGTCCATATCCTGCTGCTCACAGCACCCCCAGGTTGATGGCCAGTTGGGTGATCGTGGCTGGGGCGGTGGGGTCGCGGGCGACCTGGGCGACCACCTCTCGCGCCGATGGCCGGTGACGGATCTCGGCGGGCGCGACGCTGTCCGCTCGCAACAGGACCCGCGCCGCGTTGGCGGGGTCGTCCGTCAGGAGGTAGGCGCGCGCCGCATCGACCAGGTGCGCGGCGCAGTGCTCGACCGGCAGCCACCGCCACCCGTCCCGCCCGATCGCCTTCTCGTGCCGGGCGACCGCCTGTGGCCCGTCGCCCACATCGACGGCGGCAGCGACCCATGCCAGTTCGACGGCCGTCGGCCCGAACGCCGTCCGGTAATGGTCCTGCCCGTCGCCCACCTGAGCGGCCAGCTCGGCGGCCTCGTCCAACAGCTCACCGACCACCCGATCGTCGCCCGCCCTGGCCGCGATCAGACCGGCCTGCACGAGCAGCGATCCCCGCAACGACATCTCCTCCGGCGTGCCCGGGGCGATCTGGGAAGCGGCGGCGAGCATGACCGGCCCTGCCCGAGCCGATGCCCGCAACACCTGACCAAGCTGCACCGCCGCGCAGGCCAACAAGACCCGGTCACCAGCGGCGGCGGACATCGCCCGATCAGCCGCCAACCAGGCGAGGCTCCCCTCGTCCAGCTTGACCAGGAGCGCCGCCGTCACGCGATACGCCTCCACCACCGCCGCCCGCCCGGCCTGCGGGTCCTGCGCATGGGCGCGATGAACCTCGGTCACCACCGTGGGCAGCAACTCGACCAGACGCGGGTACCGGGCGTGCTGGAAGATCATCCACGCATGCCGCACCTCCCGAGCCAACCGATCGGGCGACATCACCTCCCGGTCCGTCGGGCGACCAAAAGCCATTGGGTACGCCGAAAGCGCCGCCCGAATTTGCGCCACGCCCTCGCGACGCTCGGCCACCCCCGCCGGCTGGACATCACGACCGAGCAAGGCTGCGGCGTCGACCCGCAACACCGCCGCGATCTCCCGGATGGTCGACACCCGTTCCAGGGACCGGACCCCGCGCTCGACCTTGTCCACCCAGCTCTTCGACTTGCCCAACCGATCCGCGAACGACTGCTGCGACAACCTCCGCCGCACCCGCAGGTACGCGACCCGCCGACCGATCGGCACGGGATCACGGCTCACCACGCCACCGCCGATCCGGCACCGCCCGAGTCGTCTCCTGCACCGGTATGCGCTCCGCCTCGGCCTGCGCGAGCAACCGGCGCTTGGCCTCTTCCCGTTCGGCGGCATCGAGCTGCTCGCCCGTGTTGGGCGTACCGGTGTCGTCCTGGCCGCTCATTCCCACCTCCGCTGTCAGGGGCAGGTGTTCTCGCTTTGGCGACCTGTTCGTACTGGCCCCGCCCTCACCCACAGCATCGGGTGAACAGGCGGTAACAGAAAGATAGCGGGTGTCCGCTGGTCCAGCGTGCCGTCCGCTATCGAGTCACGGGCCGGTACGCCTCATACACCTCGCGGAATGCGGCTGCTTCCGCCGTCCCGGTGTGCTCGACCTTTCGGAGCACTTCCCGCGCCCGCCACCAGTTCGAGGACACCACTCGCCCCGAGCGGACCGCATCGGCGGCGACGACGCTGGCCTCGTCCGGCTGGTTGGCCGCCAACAGTGCCATCGCGAGATCCAGGCGGGCGGAAGCGGAGCGCCGTGGCCGCTCACCACCATCGCCGCGCGGATCCAATTCCGCCAAGGCAGTCCGGGCCATCTGCTCGGCGGCCGGGTCACCCACCCACGACAGCGTGGTCGCCGTGTACGCCAACGCCTTCGTCGGGTCGTACCGGTAGTGGTGCTCGGCCCGCTCGGGCACCGGCAGGTTCGCTGTCAACAGTTCCAGACGATCCAGCGCTTCACGCGTCCGCCGCACGTCACCCAAGCGCGCCCACACCCGCGCTTCCTGGGCGGTCGCCTGGATGTACGCCGAACTGCCCTGAGGCGCGACCCGCTGCGCCTGCCGCGAAAGGTCCATCGCCCGCCGGCAGTCACCCCGGGTGAGCCAGTCCCACGCCTGCGTCTCCAGACACCACGCCTGAATCTCCGGATGCTCCGCATGCTCGGCAAGAGCCATGGCCGTGCGCAGATGAGCGCCTGCGGCGGGCTGTTGCAGCAGATCGATGTGCACCGTCGCCCGCAGCACCGTAAGCCAACCACCGGCAATGACGAGCCGCCGGCGCTGCGCCAAAGTGCCACGCCCGTCGAGCAGCCGTTCCACATAAACCAACTGCCGACGCACCCTCGGAAGTAGCTCGACCGGCCGCGAGAGCGCGTACGCGCTCGCCAGGTCGTCTACTCCGGCCTCGATCCCCACGAGCGTCTCGGCGCTGACATCGCTGGCCCGTACCCGAGCCAGCAGCTCACCGGCCTCGGCGTCGTGGTCGACGGGCTGGTCCACCAGACGGACGAGTGCCCCGTCGGCTCGCAACACTTCGTCGAGGTGCCGAGCCGTGTCAGGGGTGGGGGCCTTCGCCCCGGTCTCCAGATCGTGCAGGTGGCTCTTGCCCCGATGAGCGAGCTGACCCAGCGCCCGCAGAGAGAGCCCCTTGCTGCTCCGCAGCGAGCGAAGGTGGGCACCGAAGCGCGGATCGATCTGCGACACGACGACGCCCCCAATCGAGAAGCAGGACAGTCAGACCGGATCGGCGGACCACTGCTACTGACAGTACATCGAGCAACTACGGCTCCCTGCTGATAGGACGCTCTCGTTGCCGCCACCGCAAGGACCATCGTCGGCAAGCTCTGACCAGGCGTGACACCTACGACATACCCAGGGCGACATGGAAATGACACAGCGCTATCGTGGCGTCTATGAACGCCCCAACACCGGCCCTCCGCGCGGTCCGCACGGGGATGCACATGGACCGGGGCGACTTTGCCCGCGCGATCGAAGCCGCCGACCGCCACCTCGGCGCGCCCGATAATCAAGACGGTGGCCACGACCTGACCTCGCCCATGTCCAGCCTGGCCACGCCAACGCCCAAGCCAATCGGGGTCCACGCGTCGTACGAGGGCGTCTGGCTCAGCCGCTACCAGTTCCACTCCAGCGGACGAGAAGGATTCTTCGCCGGCCAGCACTTCGTGGTGGTACTCCAGCACGGCGACCAACTGACAGTGCGCAGCCCGCCCGGCTCGGCGTCATCGTCACTGTCAATGGATCTCACCGTCGACGGCGCCGTGGTCACCGGCACCTGGGTGGAGCAGACCGATCCCGCCGGCTACTACCGAGGTGCCCGGTACCACGGCGCAATCCAGCTACTGGTGGAGCCCACTGGGCGACGGATGGCCGGGAAGTGGGTCGGATTCGGCAAGGACATGGATGTCAACACTGACCCCTGGGAGCTGGCCTTCCGGGACGCTTCCACGTCCAAGGCGACGCTCGACCGGTACAACACGCCGCCCGAATAGGACGCTTCGCCAACTCGTCGCTGGGCGGGTGTGTGGTCGCATCGCGCCATCGGCTGCTGCTCCACCAATCAAAGCGCTACCGCACCGGCACCGCCTGCTGGGCAGGCCGACGCGCGCCCACAAAGCTGGACAGCGATCCTGGACCAAGTCTCAAAGAAGTCGATGAGTGAAGGCCTCATGGATGATCGAATGTGTATCGATTCGATCGCTTTCAGTATCGTGCGGGTGTGCTGCGTAGCGGGTTGAGGTGGGTGCGGCGCCGCTGGTTGGTGCTGCTAGTGCCAACGACGGTCGCGATGGTGGCGGTGTGGGCGCTTGTGGCGGACGACAAGGTGGGGTGGGCGGTAGTCGCGGGCGCAGTCACGGCGGTGGTGGGGGCATTCGCACCGACGCTGGCCGATCGCGGACGTATGGCGCGGGAGCGGCGCGAGCAACGGGGCCGAGTGGTGGCCGGAGCGTTGGTGGCGGAGTTGCCGCAGTCGGTGGCGTGGCTGTTGCATCCGCAGGCGGAGGTAGTTGGGTTTGTCGGCCGCGGGTGGTTGCTGGCTGGGTTGGACAGGTGGTGTGCGGACCAGGATGCAGCAGTGGTGCGTCTGTTGGTGGGTGCGGGGGGAGTGGGCAAGACCCGGCTGGCTCGGCATTTCGCAGGCCGCTTGTCCGGGTGGGTGTGGTGGCCGGTGGCTCCGGGTGGCGAGGCGACAATGGCCGGGGAGCTTGATGCCAGTGAGCGGTCGCGCAAGTTGTTGCTGACTGTGGACTACGCCGAAACCCGCGATCCGGAGGCGCTGGCACATCTGTTGTGTGTGGCGCAGCGGGTCGGCGGAGTACGGGTGTTGTTGTTGGCGCGGTCGGCGGGTTTGTGGTGGTCCTCGCTGTCGGCGGCGTATCCGGCGCAGGCGCATCTGGTGGATGCGTTGACCGTGCCAGGGAATGTGTTGGAGGTGCCCGCCCGAGTCGAGGACCACACGCCGCAGCAGATTGCGACCGAAGCCGCGATCGCGTTCGCCGCGAGGCTGCATCGCCGCCTCCCGGACGAGCTCGCGGTGGGCGAAGTGAGCTCGGATGTTCCGATGCTGCGGTTACACGCGCAGGCGTTGCTAGCGGTACTCGGCGGTCCACGCGGTGATGGCCGGTACGACGTATTGGCCGAGGTGTTGGGACATGAGGCCCGGTACTGGCGGCACCAGGCTCGCCGCGACGGCCTACTTCGCGTGGGCGAACCAGCCGCTGACGGGCTGTTGCGGCAGCTGGTCGGTGTTGCGGCACTCTTGGGTGCCGACGATCGTGGGCAGGCGTCGGATCTCGTCCGCCGGGTGCCGGGCCTGAGCGGTGCGCCGCCCGAGGTGGTGGACGGGTACGTGAGCTGGTTGTATGGCCTGTACCCCGTAGCTGAAGCCGGTAGTGGCTTGGGAATGTTGCAGCCGGACCTGCTCGCCGAGAACCTCGCGGTCGCGGTAATGCATGAACGCGCCCCCGACGACCGAATCACGATTCTGCAAGACTTGGCTCCCAGTCAGGCGGTGCGGGCGCTGACGGTCCTGAGCCGCGCGCGCACCCATCAGCCTGACGCCGCGGAGATGATCGACGTGGCGCTCGCCGCCGACATTCAGGTGATGACCGAGGCGGTGCTCCAGGTCGGCCTCCAGTTTCCCGGAACGCTCGCCCCCCGGATCACATCTCTGCTAACTACGGCCAACCTCGATCCGGACTGGGCCCAGCGGACGGCGCAACGAGTGCCGTACCCCTCGATCGAGTTTGGCCGGATCGCGCTCACGTTAATCACCCGCGCCCTGCGCGCTCCAACTGCGACGGCCACACTAATCGACCGGGCGAGGCTACTGACCAACCACGCGATCCGCTTGGTGGAGGCGGGGCGGCGGGCTGAAGCCCTGATCGCCAGCCAGGAAGCCGTGGATCTCTACCGGGAGCTGGCCGCCATTAATCGCGACGCCCATCTTCCCAACCTCGCCACCTCAGTGAACAACCACGCCAACCAGCTGGCGGAGGCAGGACGGCGGGCTGAAGCCCTGACCACCAGTCAGGAAGCCGTCGACCTGCGCCGAGAGCTGGTAGCCACCAACCGCGACGCCTACCTTCCCAACCTCGCCACCTCAGTGAACAACCATGCCATCCGGTTGGTGGAGGCGGGGCGGCGGGCTGAAGCCCTGACCGCCAGCCAGGAAGCCGTCGACCTGCGCCGAGAGCTGGTAGCCACCAACCGCGACGCCTACCTTCCCAACCTCGCCACCTCAGTGAACAACCACGCCATCCGGTTGGCGGAGGCAGGACGGCGGGCTGAAGCCCTAACCACCAGCCAGGAAGCCGTCGACCTGCGCCGAGAGCTGGTAGCCACCAACCGCGACGCCTACCTTCCCAACCTCGCCACCTCAGTAAGCAACCACGCCATCCGCTTGGCGGAGGCAGGACGGCGGGCTGAAGCCCTGACCACCGGCCAGGAAGCCGTCGACCTGCGCCGAGAGCTGGTAGCCACCAACCGCGACGCCTACCTTCCCGACCTCGCCACGTCGTTGTGGAACCTCGGATTTATAGCGCGCCCTCTCGGAGAATCGTCGAAGCAGATCATGGCAGCTGTCATTGAAGGCGTGCGGTACTTCGACGAACTCGCAGCCAAGGAACCTCAGGCGTTCGCCGAACGCCGCGCGGCAGCAGCATCCACCCTGATCGACCTGCAAAACAGCGCCGTCAGTCAGCACCCCGAGCTGACGCCACCCAGGTCACCCCATGACGATGAGACGGAGGATCGCCTCGGAAGCTAAATAAAAGGGGCTTCCATTCATGTCGCAATGCGCTCTACATCACGTTCCGCCGAGCCGACCCCACTTGCCGCTGAGATGACAAAGATCATCACCGGTCGGCGGTCCGCCCCGCGCAGATCGGACTAACCCTGCACACTTGGCCGCCAACGCGGCCCGAAACAAGGCAAGGGCACAGCTCAACGAACCAGACCTCGCCTCCAACGAGAGGTCCAGAGTATGTGATTGGGCGCTGCCGGAACCGCCCCCGTGGGCTGTCCAGCAGGACCAGAAGGGCCCCCTCCCGACAACGCTGTCGGGAGGGGACCCTTCTGGCCTGCGGTGTGCCTTATGGCTTGACGTGCGCGTTCACGAACGACGGGTAGCCGAAGACGCTGGAGATGAAGATCCCGCCCGCCTTGGACCCGTGCACGTTGTAGGCCACGTCGACGAAGAGCGGCACCACCGGCGCGTGCTCCTTCATGATCCGCTCGTCGAGCTTGGCCCACTCCGGGCCCTGCTCGGCCGCGGGCAGCGCCGAGATGCGGTCCATCTCGGTGTTGATCGCCGGGTCGTTGAAGTAGGCCTGGTTGCTGTTCCCCTCGGCCTTGATGGTGCGGCCGTCGTAGAGCACCGGCAGGATCGAGGCCCCGCTCGGCCAGTCCGCCGCCCAGTTACCGATGTACAGGTCCCAGGGGTTGTCCTTCTTCTTGATCTCGTCGAGCTTTGCGTCGTCGGAGATGTTGCGCAGCGTGATCTTGAAGCCGGCCCGCTCCAGGTTGGCCTTGAGCTGGGCGCCCTGCTGCTGCTCGGTGGAGTTGTCGGCGACGCCGAGAACCAGCTCCGGCGTCTTCCCGCCGAGCAGCTCCTTGGCCTTGTCGAGGTTGCCGTTGGCCCCCGCCGGGTACGCGTCGTACGCCTTGTAGCCGATGGTGGCCGGCGGCATCAGCGTGGTCAGCGGCGCGGCGACGGTCTGCCCGCCCATCGCCTTGATGAAGCCCTCGCGGTCGATGGCGTAGTTGAGCGCCTGACGGACCTTCAGGTCGGTGACCCGCTGGTTGTTGATGACCAACTGGTTGGCGCTCGGCGTCGGGGAGAGGATGCTGCGCGACTTGAGCGTGGCGTCCCCGGCCACCTTGGCGACCAGCGAGGCGGGCACGGTGTTGAAGGCGAGCGCGCTCTGGTCGGCGCCGTTGTCTGCGATCACCCGGTTGTTGGCGGCGTCCGCGGTCGGGCCGAAGCTCCAGACGAACTGGTCCGGGTACTGGTGCCGGACCGGGTCGGTGTTCGGGTCCCAGTTGGGGTTGCGGTCCAGGGTGATCTGCACGCCGACCTGGTTCTTGGCGACCTTGTACGGGCCGGACGAGAACGGCTGCTTGTCCAGGTCGACGCCGGTGTCCTTGTCGGCCGGCAGCGGCGCGGTGGTCGGCAGCGAGACCGCGAACGGCAGGTCACAGCGGGGCTTGGCGAACTCGAAGCGCAGCGTCTTGGCGTCCGGCGTGCTCAGGCCGGGCGGCAGCGACGTCTTGTTCTTCTTGAAGTCCCACTTGGTGTCGAACTGCGGGGTGTCGGCCAGCCACTCCTGGATGTAGGTCGGGCCGCCGGACAGGTCCGGGTCGAAGGACCGGGCAATGCCGTACGCGATCTCCTTGGAGGTGATCGGCCGGCCGTCCTCGAACTTCACCCCGTCCTTGACGGTGAATTCCCAGACCTTGCAGTCGTTGTTGACGTTCTTGCCCGGCGTCTCGGCCAGGTCGCCCACCAGGACCAGGCCGCCCTTGCCGTCGTCCTTCCAGGTGGTCAGGTAGCGGGCGAAGAGCGGGTTGGCCATCAGACCGGCGAACGAGTACGTCCGCTGCGGGTCGAGGTGTGAGATCGGCGACTCCCGGATGATGGTGAAGGTGCCGCCCTTCGCGGCGCCGCTCACCTCGGCCGCTGGCCCCTGCGAGTCCTTGGGGTCGGTCGCGATGACCCCGGTCTGCTGCCGTTCGGTGTCCACAGTGGTGCCCTCGCCCGTGTTCTTCGAGCACGCACCCAATGCCACAACCAGAGCGATCGCGCCGCCTGCGGCAACCGCCACGCGTGGTCGCATGAAGTACCTCCTTCACCCATGTGCCGTGCGATTTCGTCGGGGCGAGAACCGCCGACGTCCCGAGGATCGTAAGGAAGAAAACCTACGAGTTGTGTAACAGTTGTCGATAAATTTCGCCACAGCCCAGCCGTCGGTCACGCGCTGGTCATCGAACAGGTCAGCGCAGCCGCACCCGGGGATCGATGGCCGCGTAGAGCAGGTCCACCAGCACGTTCGCCAACACCACGAAGACCGCGGCGATCAGCACTGTGGCCATGATGGTGGGCAGATCACCCGAGCGCACCGCGTCCACCGCCGTACGCCCCAACCCCTGGATGCCGAACGTCGTCTCGGTGATCACCGTCCCACCCAGCGCCCCGCCCACGTCCAGCCCGGCGATGGTGACCACCGGAGTGATCGCCGCGCGCAGCGCGTGTCGCCCGTACACAGTGGGTTTGGCCAGGCCCTTGGCCCGCGCGGTCCGGACGAAGTCCTCCGACAGCGTCTCCAACATCTGCGCCCGCGACAACCGGGCGTAGATGGCCGAGAAGAGGAAGGCCAGCGCCACCCAGGCCAGCACCAACCCGCTGGCCCACTTCGCCGGGTTGTCGAAGATCGAGGTGTAGCTGGGCACCGGCAACAGCCGCAGGTTGTAGACGAACACCAGCAGCAGCACCGCCCCCACGAAGTACAGCTGCAACGACGCGCCGGTCAGCGAGAAGCCGATGGCCAGCCGGTCCAGCCAGGTGCCCCGACGCAGCGCGGACACCATGCCGAGCCCCACGCCGAGCAGCAACCAGAGGATGGCCGCCGGGATCACGATGCTCAGCGTCACCGGCAGCACCCGGGCGATGGTGTCCGAGACCGCCTCGTTGGTGACGTACGACCAGCCCAGGCAGGGCGCGTCGCACCGGCCGCCCTGGGCGCTGCCCAGGTCCCGACCGGTCACGATGCCCTTCATGTAGCCGGCGTACTGGCTGATCAGCGGGTCGTTCAGGCCCAGGTCGTCGCGGACCCGCTCCAGCCGCTCCGGGTTGCAGTTCTTCGAGCAGATGCTGCTGACCGGGTCGCGCGGCAGGGCGAAGAACATCAGGAAGGTCAACACGCTCACCGCGAAGAGGGTCAGCGTGGCGGAGAAGAGTCGCTTGAGCAGAAATCGCGCCATGATTTTGACCCCTACCGGGACGACTTCGGGTCGAGCGCGTCCCGCAACGCGTCGCCGAAGAGGTTGAAGGCGAACACCAGCGCGAAGATCGTGATGCCCGGGAAGAACACGTACGCCGGGTCGGTCTGGAGGAAGTCCAGACTGCGGTAGATCATTCGGCCGAAGCTCGGCGTCTCGTCGCTGAGGCCGACGCCGATGAACGACAGCGCCGCCTCGCTCGTGATGAACTGCGGCACCGCCAGGGAGAACGACACCAGGATCGGCGCCCAGATGTTCGGCAGCAACTGCCGGAAGAGCATGTGCCCCAGCCCGGCCCCGCTCGCCCGGGCCGCCTCCACGAACTCCCGCTCGCGCAGCGCGATCACCTGCCCGCGCACCAGCCGGGCCGTGCTGGTCCAGCCGAAGATGGCGAAGACGGCGATCAGCACGCCCACCCCGAAGGCGGACGACACCTGCCCCCGCTCACCGTAGAAGCGCAGGGTGATGGTGGGCGTGAGCGCCAACGCGATGATCAGGAAGGGCATGGCCAGGGTCAGGTCGGTAATCCAGTTGATCACCGCGTCGAGCCAGCCGCCGAGGTAGCCGGCGAGCGCGCCCAGCACGATCCCGATCGTCGCGGTGATCAGGGCCGCCGCGAACGCGATGAACAGCGAGGTCCGCAGCCCGTAGATCAGCCGGATGAAGATGTCCCGGCCCAGCCCCGGCTCCAGACCGAACCAGTGCTCGCCGCTGACCCCGCCGGCGTACCCCAGCGGCATGCCGAAGCCGTCCAGCATGTTCTGGAACTGCTCCCGCGGGCCGATCCCGTAGACCATCTCGATCAGCGGGGCGGCCAACCCCAACAGCAGGAAAAAGATCAGGAGTACGCCGCTGACCATCGCGGTCCGCTCGCGGCGCAGCCGCAGCCAGGCGAGCTGACCGGGCGAACGGCCGACGACGCCCTTCGCGGCGGGCCCGCCCGGGTCCGTGCCGGACTCGATCTCGGCCAGCGCCACACCCTCCACCGGGGACAGGCTCACGACGGCACCTCCTCGATGATCGCGTCTGTCGTCCCGGCCTCGACAGCCGCCCCACTTCCTGGGCTCGTGCTGGCCGTATCCCCTTCGGGGAAGTGACACGCGGTGGCCTGGTTGCCGCCGTCGCGCGGGACCAGCGCGGGCTCCTCGGTGGCGCAGATGTCCTGCGCCTTCCAGCACCGGGTACGGAACCGGCAGCCCGACGGCGGGTCCAGCGGGGTGGGCACGTCACCGGTCAGCCGGATCCGACCCGCCGGGCCGAGCTGGGTGACGTCCGGGATCGCCGAGAGCAACGCCCGGGTGTACGGGTGCTGCGGGCGCTCGTAGATGTCCGCCCGGTCGCCGATCTCCACGATCCGCCCCAGGTACATGACCGCGACCCGCTGGCAGAAGTGCCGGACCACGGCCAGGTCGTGCGCGATGAACACGAAGGCCAGGTCAAGCTCGCGTTGCAGGTCGCGCAGCAGGTTGACGACCTGCGCCTGGATCGAGACGTCCAGCGCGCTCACCGGCTCGTCCGCGACGATCAGCTTCGGCCGCAGGGCCAACGCGCGGGCGATCCCGATGCGCTGGCGCTGACCACCGGAGAACTCGTGCGGGTACCGGTTGTAGTGCTCCGGGTTCAGCCCGACCAGCTCCAGCAACTCCTGCACCCGGGCCTTGATCCCACCCGGCGGCTTGATCCCGTTCACCTGTAGCGGCATCGCCACGATCCGGCCCACCGTGTGCCGAGGGTTCAGCGAGGCGTACGGGTCCTGGAAGATGATCTGGAGTTCCTGGCGCAGCGGGCGCAACTCCCGGCGGCCGGCGTGCGTGATGTCCCGCCCGTCGAACTCGATGCTGCCGCTCGTCGGTTCTAGCAGCCGCACCAGCATCCGACCGGTGGTGGTCTTGCCGCAGCCCGACTCCCCCACCAGACCGAGCGTCTCGCCGGGGCGCACGTCGAAGTCGAGCCCGTCCACCGCCCGCACCAGACCGGTGGCGCGCAGCCCCTGGCGTACCGGGAAGTGCTTGCTCAGGCCGCGGACCCGCAGCAGTGGCTCATCGGTCATCTCCACAGTCCTCCGTTCGGGACTGCGGTACTCCGCTGCGCTGCGTTCCTCGCCCTCACACAGCCACCCCCACTCGTGCGATGTCCTCGGCGTAGAACGTGGCCCGCTCCTCGGCGCTGAGGTGACAGGCGACCAGATGGCCATCGGCCCCGGCCGGGCGCAGCTCGGGCACCTCGGTACGGGAGCGGCTGCCGGCGCGGTCCGCGTACCGGCAGCGGGGGTGGAACGCGCAGCCCGTCGGCAGGTTGATCAGGCTGGGCGGGTTGCCGGGGATGGGCACCAGGTCCGCGTCCGCGTCGCCGTGCAGTGACGGCACGCTGGAGAGCAACCCCCAGGTGTACGGATGCTGCGGTGCCCGGAGCACCTGCTCGACGCTGCCCCGCTCGACGGCCCGCCCGCCGTACATGACCAGCACGTCGTCGGCGACCTGGCCGACCACGCCGAGGTCGTGGGTGATCAGGATGATCGCGGAGTGGAACTCGGCCTGGAGGTCGGCGAGCAGGTCCAGGATCTGCGCCTGGACGGTGACGTCCAGCGCGGTGGTCGGCTCGTCGGCGATCAGCAGCGCCGGGTCGTTGACCAGCGACATCGCGATCATCGCCCGTTGGCGCATGCCTCCGGAGAACTCGTGCGGGTACTGGTCGAAGCGGCGCGCCGGCTGCGGGATGCCGACCCGGTCCAACATGTCGACCGCCCGCTGGCGGGCCTCGCGCCGGTTGGCCTTCGGGTGGTGCACCCGGTACGCCTCGGCGATCTGCCGGCCCACCGTGTAGTACGGGTGCAGCGCCGACAGCGGATCCTGGAAGATCATCGCCATGTCCCGGCCGCGCAGCCGGCGTACCTCCTCGTCGGCGAGGCCGACCACCTGCCGGCCACCCACGGAGATCTCACCGGTGATGGTGGTCCGCTTCGGGTCGTGCAGGCCGAGAATCGCCAGCGAGGTGACGCTCTTGCCGGAGCCGGACTCACCCACGATGCCGAGGGTGCGGCCCCGCTCGACGGCGAACGACACCCCGTCGACCGCGCGCACCACGCCGTCCTCGGTGTCGAACCGGACCCGAAGATCTCGCACCCGCAGGTAGGCGTCCTGGTCGGAGCGCTGTGCCGGCACGGCGGGACGGTCGTCCGGGTCCCCGGACGGCGAGGGTTCCGAGCTGTCCACGGCCACCTCCCTCAGTGACGAAGAGAACTTACAGCAAAGTCCCGAGGGTGAAAATAAGCTACAAAGTCGGCACGTGTCAGCGGGCCAGAGCGTAACGAGTCCGCATCGGCCCCGCACCCCCGTCACCTCGCCATCCACGCCCATTCATGGCCGCGCCCCGCGCCCCGCGCCAAGATCTACGCAACTTGCCCGATGTTGCTGCCTCCAACACTCGGGAGACAGCAACATCCCTGAAACTGCGCGGGTCTTGAGGACGAACACTCCGCTCCGCCGATCGCGAGCGGGGTTGGGGCGCCTGCCGCCGTCAAGGTCATGCTCGAACCAGGATGTAGGGGCATCACCGACACGTCGATACCACCACAACAAGGATGTTGCGCGATCTTGCAACCCGCCGAGCGGCACAGATCTACGATCGAGCGCGATCTTGCTGACTCACCCCAGACTGAGTTGCACTGGACGGATGATTCCCGTCGGCATTGTTGGCCATGCGCTGCCGTGGACCGTGTCGGACTACCTCGCCCTCGGCGAGACGACCCAGCGGATCGAACTCCTCGACGGCGGCCTGCTCATCGGAGCATCGCCGCCCGTCCGACACCAGGTGATCCTCGGTGGCCTGGCCACCGCGTTGGAACCAGGCCGCGTAGCGGCGGATTGCACCCTGCTGCCGGTGATCAACCTGCGGCTGAACACCACCCGGATCCTCAACCCCGACCTGGTGGTGACAACCGAGCTGGACCTTACAGCGGCGTGCGTGCCGGCGGACGCTGTCCTGTTGGTCGGCGAGGTCACCGCACCGCATACCGCCGTCATCGATCGAGTGCTGAAGCCGCACCTGTACGCCGAGGCCGGGATCGAGTGGTACCTACTCGTCGAGCAGGAGACCCTGACCATTCATCTTCATCAGCGGCAGGGTGCCCATTACGTTGAGCGCTCGACGACCAGGGCCGGTGAGGTGTTGGAGCTGACGGAGCCGGTGCGGGCCACCATCCGGCCGGAGGCTCTCGTGTCCTGACGGGTGTCGGCCGGTTGGCCTAGGGTCGGTCCATGACCGAGTTCGACGCGGCCAGCGCCGCCGTCCAGGCCGCCCTCGACGCGGGGGCGCGGTACGCCGACGCGCGGGTGATGCACCGCCGCTACGAGTCGATGACCGCGCGCAACGGTGACGTGGAGGAGCTGACCCAGGACGAGAGCATCGGGCTGGGCGTCCGGGCTCTGGTCGGGGCGAGTTGGGGCTTCCACGCCGTACCCGATCTGTCGGACGCCGCCGCCCGCGACGCCGGCCGGCGCGCGACGCTGACCGCCATGGCGAGCGCGCGGGTGCCGGGCCCTCCGGTCGACCTGGTGCCGGTCCAGGCGGTCACCGCGAGCTGGGCCTCCGGTTGCCAGATCGACCCGCTCGGGGTGCCCCTGTCAAACAAGGGCGATCTGCTTGTCGACGCGACCCGCACGATGGCCGAGCACGGCGCGGACCTGGCCGAGGGCCTGTACCAGATCTGGGACACCGCGAAGTGGTTCGTCTCCAGCGAGGGTCACCGGATCGACCAGCGGATCCGCGAGTGCGGTGGTGGCATCTCGGCCACCTCGATCGGTGACGGCGAGACGCAGCGCCGCTCCTGGCCGAGCTACCGCGGCCAGTACGGCACCACCGGGTGGGAGCTGGTCGAGTCGTTGGACCTGGCCGCGCACGCCGCGCAGATCGCCGAGGAGTCCCGGGCGCTGCTCACCGCGCCGCTCTGCCCGGCCGGCGAGACGGATCTGATCCTCGGCGGCGAGCAGTTGGCCCTGCAGATCCACGAGTCGGTCGGGCACGCCATCGAACTGGATCGGATCCTCGGCTGGGAGGCGGCGTTCGCCGGCACGTCCTGGCTGGACCTGGCTCAGCTCGGCTCGCTGCGCTACGGCTCGGAGCTGATGAACATCACCATCGACCCGACGATCCCGGGTGCGCTGGGCAGCTTCGGTTTCGACGACGAGGGCTCCCCGGCGGTCAAGCGGGACGCGGTCCGCGACGGTCGCTGGGTGGGTGTGCTCGCCGGCCGGGATTCCGCCGCAATGGCAAGCCTGGACTACGGCGGCAGCGTACGCGCCGACGGGTGGGCCCGGCTGCCGATGGTCCGGATGACCAACGTCGGCCTGGAGCCCGGCCCACACACGCTGGACGAGATCGTCGCGGCCACCGACGACGGCGTGTTGATGGACCTCAACCGGTCCTGGTCAATCGACGACAAGCGGCTCAACTTCCAGTTCGGCTGTGAGGTCGGCTGGGAGATCAAGAAGGGGCGGCGGGGGCGGATGCTGCGCAACCCCACGTACACCGGAATCGGCCCGCTGTTCTGGCGTTCGATGGACATGCTCTCCAGCGAGACGGTCTCCTGGGGGACGCCCAACTGCGGCAAGGGCCAACCCGGCCAGGTCGGGCACACCGGCCACCCGGCCGCGCCGGCCCGGTTCCGCAACGTCCGGGTGGGGGTCTCGGCATGAGTGGGCAGACGGAGTTGGAGCTGGCGGGGCAGGTCGTGGAGCTGGTTCGGCGTCTTGGCGGGCCGGCCACGCAGGCCGAGGCGGTGGTGACACGGGCGGACCTGGCGTTGACCCGGTTCGCCAACTCGGGCATCCACCAGAACGTCTCCGAGTCCACTGTCGGGGTCCGGCTGCGGGTGCACGTCGACGGTCGGACGGCTGCCGGTGGCGGCAGCGTGGCCACCGCCGACGGGTTGTCCGCCCTGGTGGAGCGCACCCTGGCCGCGGCGCGGCTCTGCCCGCCCGACCCGGGTTGGCCGGGGCTGACCCCGCCCATGCCCACGCCGGACGCCCCGCCCGTCGACGAGGCCACCGCGCACGCCGAGCCGGATCAGCGGGCCGACCGGGTGGGGGCGTTCGTGGCCGCCGCCGGGGGTCTCAGCACCGCCGGTTACTGCCGCACCGCGCACCGCTCGTCGGCGTTCGCCAACTCGGCCGGGCACTCGGCGTACGGCCGCTCGGTGGAGGCGGCGATGGACGGCATTGCCCGCCGCGATGGCGCGGACGGGGTGGCCCGGCGCAGCGCCGATCGGCTGTCCGACCTCGACGGCGCCGAGTTGGGCGCGCAGGCGGCCGCGAAGGCGCAGGCGGCTGCCGACCCGGTCGAGCTTCCGCCGGGGCACTACGAGGTGGTGTTCGAGCCGGCCGCCGTGGCGGACCTGCTGCAGAATCTGTCGTTCTACGGCTTCAACGGCAAGCGCTACGCCGAGCGGCAGTCGTTCGCCGAGCCGGGCGCGGCCCAGTTCGACAGGGCGGTGACACTGGTGGACGACCCGCTGGGCGGGTCCGGGTTGCCGTTCGACGCGGAGGGCACCGGCCGACGGGCGCTGACGCTGGTCGAGGCGGGCACCACCCGGGCGGTGGCGCACGATCGCCGAACCGCCGCCGAGGCGGGCGCGGAGTCCACCGGGCACGCGGTCGCGGGGGGTGCCACCTGGGGCCCGATGCCCCGTAACCTGCGGCTGACCGGCGCGGTGGCGGGTCCGGCGAGTGCGGTGGGCCGGAGCACCACCGGCGCGGCGGCCGGGGCGGTCGTCGACGCGGACACCGCCGCGTTGGTGGCCGACGTACGCCGAGGGCTGCTGGTCACCGACCTCTGGTACACGCGGGTGCTCGACCCGAAGAGCCTCGTCGTCACCGGGTTGACCCGCAACGGCGTCTGGCTGATCGAGAACGGCACTGTCGTCCGGGCGGTCCGTGACCTGCGGTTCACCGAGTCGTACCCGCGGGCACTCGGGCCGGGGGCGGTGCTCGGGCTGGGGGCGCGGGCGGTACGCCAACCGGAGCGGGTGGACGGTGCCTGGTGGGCGGCGCCCTCGCTGCGGCTGGCGTCCTGGCACTTCACCGGAGGCGCCTCCGGCTGACGTTCTCCCCGACGGGCGACAAAACGGCGTGTCGGAGGCATTTCCGCAGGCCAGACACACGGGACACTCCCTTGCGCGGACGGCCCGCAGAGATCGGCGTAACGTGTGTCACTTAGCTGCGTCGGTCGATCCGGCGTGGTCGTTGGTGTGCGCATGACGTGGCAGCGGGTGCGGGTTCGCCGGTCCGCGTGCCGACCGGAGAGAGACCAGCCCGCCCGTACGGGCCCGTCGAGGAGACGACTCGAATGACTTCAACGGCAACGAGGCCGAGGGGGGCGCGGGCGCGCGCCGCCATCGCGGCGAAGACGTTGCGTACCGACCGATGGTGGTTCGCCCCCCTGATCACCGTGATCGGGCTCAGCGCCTGGGTCGCGTACGCGACCGTCCGGGTCTTCCAGCATGACAACTACTGGGTGGACGCGTACCACTACCTGACGCCGTTCTACTCCCCGTGCGTGACCGACCGGTGTGTCGAGGCAGCCTCGCACTTCGGTCGGTTCCTGCCCGGCTGGTGGATCATCCCGGACGCCGCGCTGACCCTGCCGTTCCTGCTGCTGTTCCGGCTCACCTGCTACTACTACCGCAAGGCGTACTACCGGTCGTTCTGGCTGTCGCCGCCGGCCTGCGCTGTCCCGGACGGGCACAAGGAGTACGGCGGTGAGACCCGTTTCCCGCTGCTCGGGCAGAACCTGCACCGCTACTTCTTCTACGCCGCCGCGATCATCTCGCTGATCAACACCTGGGACGCGATCCTCGCCTTCCACTCGCCCAAGGGCTTCGGCTTCGGGCTGGGCAACATCATCCTGGTGCTCAACGTGGTGATGCTCTGGGCGTACACAATCTCCTGCCACTCCTGCCGGCACATCATCGGCGGCCGGCTCAAGCACTTCTCCAAGCACCCGGTGCGGTACAAGGCCTGGACCTTCGTCTCGGCGTTGAACGTCCGGCACATGCAGCTCGCCTGGATCACCCTCGGCACCCTGGCGCTGGCCGACTTCTACATCATGGCGCTCGCGGCTGGCTGGTTCTCCGACCTGCGGTTCATCAACTAAAGGGCCCCTGACATGACCACAACCACTCGCATCGAACGACACCACTACGACGTCGTCGTCATCGGGGCCGGCGGCGCCGGTCTGCGCGCGGCGATCGAGGCCCGGCTGGCCGGCAAGAAGACCGCGATCATCTCCAAGTCGCTGTTCGGCAAGGCGCACACGGTGATGGCCGAGGGCGGCGCGGCCGCCGCGATGGGCAATGTGAACAGCCGGGACAACTGGCAGGTGCACTTCCGGGACACCATGCGCGGCGGCAAGTTCCTCAACAACTTCCGGATGGCCGAGCTGCACGCGAAGGAGTCGCCGCAGCGGATCTGGGAGCTGGAGACGTACGGTGCGCTCTTCGACCGCACCAAGGACGGCAAGATCTCGCAGCGCAACTTCGGTGGCCACGAGTACCCGCGCCTGGCGCACGTGGGCGACCGGACCGGCCTGGAGCTGATCCGCACCCTCCAGCAGAAGATCGTGTCGCTCCAGCAGGAGGACCAGCGGGAGTTCGGCTCGTACGACGCCCGGATCAGGGTGTTCTCCGAGACGACCATCACCGAGCTGCTGCTCGACGGTGACCGGGTGGCCGGCGCGTTCGGCTACTACCGCGAGTCGGGCGAGTTCATCCTCTTCGAGGCGCCGGCGGTCGTGCTGGCCACCGGCGGCGTCGGGCGCTCCTACAAGGTCACCTCGAACTCCTGGGAGTACACCGGGGACGGGCACGCGCTGGCGCTGCGGGCCGGGGCGACGCTGATCAACATGGAGTTCCTCCAGTTCCACCCGACCGGCATGGTCTGGCCGCCCTCGGTGAAGGGCATCCTGGTCACCGAGTCGGTGCGTGGTGACGGCGGCGTCCTGAAGAACTCCGACGGCAAGCGGTTCATGTTCGACTACGTTCCCGACGTCTTCCGCAAGCAGTACGCGGAGACCGAGGAGGAGGCGGACCGCTGGTACACCGACCCGGACAACAACCGGCGTCCACCGGAGCTGCTGCCCCGCGACGAGGTGGCCCGCGCCATCAACAGCGAGGTCAAGGCCGGCCGGGGCTCCCCCGCCGGTGGTGTCTTCCTGGACATCGCGAGCCGCCGTTCGGCCGACGAGATCCGCCGCCGGCTGCCGTCGATGTACCACCAGTTCAAGGAGTTGGCCGACGTCGACATCACGGCCGAGCCGATGGAGGTCGGCCCGACCTGTCACTACGTGATGGGCGGTGTCGAGGTGGACCCGGATTCGGGTGCCGCCTTCGGCCACGTACGCGGGCTGTTCGCCGCCGGTGAGGTCTCCGGTGGCATGCACGGCTCCAACCGACTCGGTGGTAACTCCCTGTCCGACCTGCTGGTCTTCGGCAAGCGGGCGGGCGGGCACGCGGCCAGCTACGCCGACGGGCTGACCGCCCGGCCGAAGGTGGCCGTGCACGAGGTCGAGGCGGCCGTGGAGACCGCCCTCGCGCCGCTGCAACGGGACACCGGCGAGAACCCGTACACCCTTCAGCAGGACCTCCAGGTGGTCATGGGTGACCTGGTGGGCATCATCCGCCGCGAGGGTGAGCTGGCCGACGCGCTGGTCCGGCTCGCCGAGCTGCGTGAGCGGGTGGCCAAGGTGAGCGCGGCCGGCGGCCGACGCTACAACCCGGGCTGGCACCTGGCCCTGGACCTGCGCAACATGCTGGTGGTTTCCGAGTGCACCGCGAAGGCGGCGCTGGAGCGGCAGGAGTCGCGCGGTGGGCACACCCGGGAGGACTACCCGGCGATGGAGCCGAAGTGGCGGCAGGTCAACCTGGTCTGCGCGCTGGACGGTGACATCGTGCAGCTGACCCGCAAGCCGTTGCCGAAGATGCGGCCGGAGCTGATCGGCCTCTTCGACCGGGCCGAGCTGGCCAAGTACCTCACCGACGAGGAGCTCGCCGACTTCGACGCCCTCGTTGCCGACGCTGGAGAGGCGGACAACCGATGAGCGGGAAGCGTCAGTTCCGGATCTGGCGGGGCGACGAGAGCGGCGGTGACCTCCAGGACTACATGGTGGAGGTGAACGAGGGCGAGGTCGTCCTCGATGTCATCCACCGCCTGCAGGCCACCGACGCGCCCGATCTGGCCTGCCGGTGGAACTGCAAGGCCGGCAAGTGCGGCTCCTGCTCCATGGAGATCAACGGCAAGCCGCGGCTGGGTTGCATGACGCGGATGTCGACCTTCGGCGACGACGAGACCGTCACTGTCACCCCGCTGCGCACCTTCCCGGTCATCCGGGACCTGGTCACCGACGTCTCGTTCAACTACGAGAAGGCACGGGAGACCCCGGCGTTCGCCCCTCCGGCGGACGTGGCCCCGGGTGACTACCGGATGCAGCAGGTCGACGTCGAGCGCTCGCAGGAGTTCCGCAAGTGCATCGAGTGCTTCCTGTGCCAGACCGTCTGCCACGTGATCCGCGATCACGAGGAGAACAAGCAGGCGTTCTCCGGCCCGCGGTACTTCATCCGGGCGGCCGAGTTGGACATGCACCCGCTGGACGCCCGGACCGACCGCAAGGAGTACGCGCAGGCCGAACAGGGCCTCGGATTCTGCAACATCACCAAGTGCTGCACCGAGGTCTGCCCCGAGCACATCAAGATCACTGACAACGGGATCATCCCCATGAAGGAACGGGTCGTCGACCGCAGGTACGATCCCCTTGTGTGGCTTGGTAGCAAGATCTTCCGTCGGGGCGAGACGCCCCAGACCAGCGTGACCACCGCCCGTCAGGGCTCGGCGACGCCGGGCTCCGCCCGGGGTGGGGTGCACTCGCACGCGGGTGGCTCCCACGACTCGCGGGCTGAGGCGCAGGCGCAGAGCGGCGTCAACTGGCACCGGGAGGTGCCCCACCCGACCGCTCCGGCGGTCGACGACCGGGGCAAGCTGCCGCTGACCGAGCTCACCTTCGACCGGGCCGCCGCGCCGTCGCCGTTCGGCGACGACGTGACCTTCCCGCTGCCTCCGGAGCACCTCAACTTCGCTCACCCGGAGCAGGACAACAAGCACTGACCACCTGAACAACAACGGGGGTCGTGGCAGTTGCCACGGCCCCCGTCCCACTTCCCACCCCCCACCGCGCGCCCCCACCCCCCCGCCGATCATGAAGTTATTGCCACGACACGCCGTCTGCGGTGGCGATAACTCATGATCAACGCGAACTGAGGAGGAGGGGGCGGAGAGCGGCCACGATGGGGGCGTCGGCGGGGAGCCAGGTGATCGAGTCCAGTTCGTCGGCGGTGAGCCAGCGGAGCGCCTCGTGCTCCAGCGCCTGGGGCTGGTCGCCGCCGAGCAGGCGGGCCGCGTACACCTTGAGCACCGAGCGGCCGTGCGCCATCCGTACGTTGCGGCCGACCCGGGCGCCGATCTCGACGCGTACGGCCAACTCCTCGGCGCACTCCCGGATCAACGCGTCGGTCTCGGCCTCCCCCGGCTCGACCTTTCCGCCCGGAAACTCCCACATGCCCGCTACCTCGGGTGGGGCGGAACGCGCACAGGCGAGCACCCGCCCATCCCGGATGATCGCCGCACCGACGATCACCTTCAGGTCCCGTCGTTCGGCCTGCCCGCCGTCATTCGCCCGTTCGGTCCGCACGGGCGTCCAGGGTGCCAGATCAATCGGCGGTTTGGGTACCGTAGCCGTCCGCTAGGCCAACAAGACACGGAAGTGTGGGCGTGGACACCCCTTCCGAGCAGCGAGAGACTAGGAGACACCGACAAGACACGGGATGGCGACGATTTGGCCACAAGCCGGCAACGGCGCTTGGGGGGTGCGGTGATGCGCGTGCTGTTCAACAGCAGGGCCAAGCACGACTACCTTTCCGACGCGTTGACCTTGCTATCTGGTTGGACGCGCGAGGGCGAGCAGATCCGACGGACGCTCGTGATCGACGATACCCAACACGCCGCACTAACTGAACGGGTCAAGGTCGTCGCGGATGCGCTGCATCTGCGGCCCGAGATCAGCCGCCGGGCCGACAGCACCCAGATCCGGGTCGGGCACGGCAGCGGCGAGCCGCTGACCGAGGGCGAGGTGCTGCTGGCCGCCCGCATCGAGGACGCGTACCGGGCGGTCACCGAGTCCTAAGTGTTCGTTTAATTCTTTGGAGACCTGAGGTTTTCCTGAAAGGCGCTCGGGTACCAGTTCGGTACGAGAGTTGACAAGGCCCTCGGAACGGACCGGACTTCCCAAACAGTGCCTTTCAGGAGCTGAAATGACCACCCCCACGCAGAACCGCGCCAACGACCACGTCGAGCACGCCGGTCAGCACGACGTCCGCCGCGCCAACCGTCGCGGCGACGAGACGAAGCCGTCCTGGAAGACCAGCGAGCTGGCGATCTACGTGCTCGCCGTCATCGGTGTGCTGATCGCCTCGAACGCTGTGGGCGACGGTGCCGCGAACGACGGTGGCGACTACTTCGCCGCCGACAAGGCATGGTGGTTCATCACTCTGCTCACCATCGGCTACCTGGTGAGCCGGGGTCTGGCCAAGGCCGGCAGCCGCAGCACGGACCACGACCCGCGCAGCGACCACTGACGTACCGCCGGAGCCCCGCGACTGCCCACTTTCGATGGGGAGACGCGGGGCTTCCGCATGTCGCCGGACAACTCGGGCTCACCGCTCGGCTTTGGCGTCCTGCGGGTACCAGCGCAGCTCCACCGAGTTGCCGTCCGGGTCCCGTACGTAGATCGAGGTCGCCGAACCGCGGGCGCCGAACCGGCTGACCGGCCCGGTCAGCACCGTGAAGACCCCCGACTCGATCACCTGCGCCCAGTCCAGTGGTGCCACCACCAGGCAGAAGTGGTCCACGTTCGCGCATCTTCGGTGAACGGCACCCCGACTGTCGGGTGGAGGTGCACGAGGCGCAGTTGTCCACCACCCGATCGGGGCTGCTCGACGGCTCGACCGACGTGTTGATCGCCTCGTACCCGTTCGACGGGATGGCCACCGGCCCGGCGCTGCTCTCCGAGGACCGGGTGCTGGCGGTGGCGGCGGGTCACCCGCTCACCCGGGAGCGGTCGGTGTCGTTGGAGGTGCTCGCCGACCACCCGGTGGTGCAGTACCCGACCGTGACCTCGGTGGAGTTCAAGCGCGACCGCACACCGGAGCGCACCCCGTCCGGCCTGGCGGTGCCGAAGGGGCCCGCCGGGAACACCTTTTCCGAGATGCTGTCCCTGGTCGCGCTGGGCCGGGGAGTCCTACCGGTGGGCGAGCACACGCGGCGCTACTACCCGCGCCCCGACGTGGCGTACGTGCCCATCCACGACGCGCCACCGATCGAACGTGGCCCGGTCTGGCTGGCCAGCAACACCACCACCCGGGTACGCGAGTTCGTACGCGCCGCGACCGACGCGAACCCCGATGAGGCACGCGGAGTTCCGCCACCACCGGCTGGTCCAGGTGTACGACGCGGAGTGCGACGGAGTGGTCGACTTCACCCACCACTACCACTTCGACGACGGGGATGGACCGCGTCTACGGGGGCTGGCACGGCGAGCCCGTCGGCCACGGCGACGGCGAGTTCGTGGTCATCGCCCGGGCGGGCACGCTGGCAGCGGTTTTCTAGCCTGGAGCACATGGCGAACATCGCGTACGACCGCAAGGAGCAGGTCCAGCAGATCGAGAGTGGCCTCCTCGAAGGCGAGCAGATCATCGCCGTCTACGACGCCGTCGGCACCGGCACCGGGTTCATCGGGCTGACCGACCGCCGCGTGATCATCCAGGACCGGTCCTTCGTCGGGAAGCGGTTTGCGATCACCAGCATCCCGTACTCGAAGATCACCAGCGTGAGCGTGGTCAGCAACAAGTCGTGGGGTGGTTCGTTCTTCTCCACCGGTGCCATCGCCATCCACGTCGGCACGCACACGTACGAGGTGGAGTTCCGTGGCGCGCAGAAGAGCCACCACGTGCACAACGTGATCCTGCACCACATCTCCTGACCGCACGTCCCGTCGTGGGCCCGGCTGGCGTAATTGCCTTGCCGGGCCCGCGACGTCTCTGGTGTCCTCTGTCGACAGCCGCGCGAAGGGAGCAGCCACAATGCCCAACACAACGAAGTCCGCCGAACCAACCGTCATCCGACCCGAGGAATCGAGACTTCGTGAGCAGGACTGTTCCCCTGGCGCTGCTGGGCGCCACTGACACCAACCCCGGAGGCCGCTGATGTCGGTCTTCGACGATCCCGGCCTCTTCGGCCGGCTCTGGGCCTCCGACTACGACAGCCCAGGCAACCCCGACCCGGCCCCCGCCGTTGACTTCCTGGCGGGGCTGGCCGACGGGGGTCCGGTTCTCGAACTGGCGATCGGCACCGGGCGGGTCGCGCTGCCGCTGGCCGAACGTGGCCTCGCCGTGCACGGCGTCGAGGCGTCCGAGGAGATGCTCGCGCAACTGCGGGCGAAACCCGGCGGCGACCAGATCCCGGTGGTCGTCGCCGACATGGCGGACGTGCCGGTGGCCGGTGAGTTCCGGCTCGCGTACCTGGTCTACAACACCCTGTTCAACCTGGTGGACGCCGAGCGGCAGGCGGACTGCTTCCGCAACGTCGCCCGGGTGCTGTCGCCCGGCGGCGCGTTCGTCATCGAGACGTTCGTGCCCGACCCGCGCAGCTTCGACTCGGACGAGCAGGTGCAGGTACGTGCCGTGACCGAGGACTCCGCGACGATCCGACTGCACCGGTACGACCGGCCGGCGCAGCGGTTCATCCGGCAGACGATCACGTTCGACGCGGACGGTGTGCACCTGAAGCCGTTCGCCATGCGATACGCCTGGCCGCACCAGATCGATGAGATGGCGCAGCAGGCCGGGCTCCGGCTCACCGAGCGGTACGCCGACTGGCACCGGCGACCGTTCCAGGCCGACAGCCCGTCGCACATCTCCGTCTACCGGGCGGAGTAACGGTTTGATCGGCTCGGGTTCCGGAAAGCCAAGGTGTCATCGCCCCGACTAGAAGGAACCCGAGTCGATCTCCCGCCACGCGAAAGTGGGATGCCGCCATGAGTAGACGAGCCATCCATGTAGTCCTGGCGCTGTCGGTCGTCCTGATGGTCAGCGGCATCATCCTCAGGGTGACCGGGGACGGCGGGGCCGACACGGCCGGCACTGTGGCGGTGTCGCTCGCCTCGGTGGGTTCGATCGTGGCGAGCATCGGCTCGTCCTTCGGCGCTGCCCGCGAAAACGACCGCCCGGACCGGTAGTTCGAGCCTTCCGCCCTCGGCTGATTCTGCTGGTGGCAGTAGGTGTTGATCCGCGGGTCCCACGCCGGGTGAGCTGACAGCATGCCGGACGCATTCCGATTCCCGCGCTCCTCGCCGTACTGGCCGGTGGTCAGTCACCCTCAGCTCCGACGGGTCCTACCTGGGCTGGCCGTCTCCGCGTTGGGCGACGGCCTGGCGGTGGTCGCGGTGACCTGGCTCGCCATCCAACTCGCCCCGCACGATCAACGGGGCACCTGGATCGCGCTGGCCATGGCGGCGTACACACTGCCCAGCGCAGCCGGGACTGTCATCTTCGGCCGGCTGCTACGTGGGCGTAGCGGTGCCCAACTCGCCGGGTGGGACGCCATCCTGCGGGCCGGCGCGCTCGCGGCGATCCCCCTCGCGCACCTCACCGGTGTGCTCACCATCTGGCTGTACGTCTTCCTGCTCGCCGCCTCGGCGTTACTGCACTCGTGGGGTGCCGCCGGGCGCTCCACCCTGATCGCCGAGCTGCTGCCGCCACAGCACCACCTGCCGGCGAACGCGCTGCTCACCACCATCGCCGCATTCGCCACCATCGTCGGCCCACCGCTGGCGGGCATCCTGATCGGCTGGGCGAGCCCGGTGTGGGTCATCGCTGTCGACGCCGTCACCTTCGCCGCGCTGGCCCTCACGTACCGCTTCGCCCTTCCCGTCGCCGGCGGCGTCCACCGGTCCGAGCGCGGCGCCTCGCGGACGGCCGGGTTCGCTGTCATCCGCCACGACCCCACCCTGCTGGGCCTGCTGGTGTTGAGCTTCGGGTTCTTCTTCCTCTTCGGACCGGTGTACGTGTCGATGCCCATCCACATCACCGACGACCTGCACGGCTCCGCGACGCTGCTCGGCGTCTACTACACCGCCTTCGGTCTCGGTGGCCTGGTCGGGGGTGTGGTCGCCGGTCACCTTCGCGACTGGCCGCTGCGGGCCACCACCATCGGCATCGTCATCGGGTTCGGGGTGACCATGCTGCCCCTCGGCCTGGGCGCACCGGTCAGCCTGTCGCTGCCGGCCTTCGCGCTCGCGGGCGTGATCTGGGCACCGTACCGGTCCACGTCGATGGCGCTGTTCCAGCGCAGTACGTCGACCGCGCAGCTTCCGACGGTGCTCGCCGCGAACGGCGCCATCCTCGTGCTGGCGGTGCCCCTGGGCACCATGCTGGGCGGGCCGCTGGTGAGCGCCATCGGCGCACGCCCGACGCTGCTGCTCTGTGCGGTGGCGATTGCGGCGCTCGGCCTGGTCGCCGGAGGGTTCGCGCTCGCGCGGCGAAGCGCGGGACCCCCCGGCGATGCACCCGTCACCGAGGTCAGTGCCAGTCGCTGATCCGGACGTCGTCCGGGGCCGGCCGGCCGCGCCCGGTCTCGACCAGCTCCTTGAGGCTCATCAGGAACAGGGCCCACTTGGTGCTGCAGTGGTGCATGAATTCGACCGGCTCGCGCCAGCCCTGGTGCGCGAACTGGACGATCGTGTACTCGCCGCGCTGGTCGAGACGCCAGTCGACCTCGGTGCCGACCCACTCCTCGGGGCCGTCGACGACGCGCCACCGCACCCGCCCGGCGGGGTTCAGCTCCAGGACCTCCATGTCGAAGCCGCCGGCATCGCCGAACCGGAAGGCCAACTGTCCACCGACCTCGCTCTTGCCCACCGTGTCGGTGGTCCACCAGCCTGCGAGCCCTTCTGGAGTTGCCACCGCTCGATAGACGTCGTCGAGCGGAGCGACCACGCCAACCCGGTGCAAGATGTCGACCATTGTCATCCTCCTTCGTTGTTGTGGCGGTTGCGTTCGATCGCCTCGGCGATCCGCTTGATCCGGCGGAGTCGGGCGTCCCAGGTGGAGCCGACCGCCGACAGCTGGGCGACCGCGCGGGCGAGTTGCGCCTCGTCCACCTGGTAATGACGCTCGCGACCGGCCGGCTCGGCGTGAATCAGCCCAACCCGGTCCAGGACCGCCAGGTGCTTCGAGACGGCCTGGCGGGTTACGGGTAGTCGCCTGCTCAGCGAGGTGGCAGTGCCCGGCCCGTCAGAGAGAAGAAGATCGATCATCGTACGCCGAATCGGGTCGCCGATCGCCGACCACAACTCGTCGTCGACCACAGCGTTCACGGTGTCGCGACCAGCCGGGCGACGTACGCGCCCAGGCGGGGCATGTAGTGGTCCCAGCCGTTCTCGTGGTCGCGGTACTGCTCCTCCAGGACGGCGACCTCCCAACCCAGCTCGCGGAAGCCGGTCTCGGTCATCCGGATCAGCGTCCCGGCGCCGCTGGGCAGCAGGTCGAAGGTGACGAACAGTGCCTGCCCGCTCCGGTCCGGCTCGGTGAAGCACCACCGAAAGGAGAACCGCTTCGGCGGGTCGACCTCGACGACGGCGAGCGCGACGGTCTTGGTCTCGCCGGTGTCGGCGTCGCGCCACACCAGCTCGCCGGGCGCGCCGGCGACCGACTCGAACCGCGCGTCGTCGGGCCACCACTCCCGCATGTGCTCGGGTTGGCTGACCACCTCGAAGACGACCTCGGGGGACGCGTTGACGTGGATGTCGCGTTCGATCGTTCCCTGTTCCATGCGCACAACCTTTCGCAACCTTTGGTTGCACTCAACCTACGACAGCCGGCGGCCATTGCGCAACCTTTCGTTGCATGTCGCGATCCCGTCGTACCCCTGGTGCACGATCGGCGTATGTCTGAGACATCGCCACACCGACACCACGCCATCGACTACATCGAGCTCACGGTGACCGACCTCGCCGTGGCCAAGCGCTTCTACGCCGACGCGTTCGGTTGGCAGTTCAACGACTACGGGCCGGAGTACGCCGGCATCCGCAGCCCACACGGCGACCCCGCGCCCGAGGTGGGCGGTCTCCGTCTGGACGGGGAAGTGCGGGCGGGCGGCCCACTCGTGCTGCTCTACTCCACCGACCTGGACCGGTCCGTGCAGGCCGTGAAAGAGGCCGGCGGCCAGGTGGTGAACGGGCCGTACGAGTTTCCCGGTGGCCGGCGGTTCCACTTCACCGACCCCAGTGGCAACGAGCTGGGCGCCTGGGCCGAGCAGTAGGACGCCGAGGTCGCCCGGGCGGGGCTGAACGTCCTCGCCAGCTCCGGCAGAGTGTCGCCATGGCCGGAACAGGACTGGACGTCGAGGGATGGATCGCGCGCGAGGGTGCACTGAGCCGGGTCCCGGCCGCGTTCGCCGGCGTTGTCGACGCGGCCCGCGCCCGGATAGCCGAGTCGTTCGACGGTGGTCGGCTGCACAGCGCCTACATCTACGGCAGCATCCCGCGTGGCACCGCCATCCTCGGCGTCGCCAACCCCGCGCTGCCGGCAGGCATCGGCGGCTTCGCGGGCCCTACCGGGGCTGAGCAGAGTCCGCCGCGAGAACGGGTCGCCCATCTTGCCCGCGCCACCGGAAGAGACTCCCCGCCGTTGCACGTGCCGGCCCACGACCTGGCCACCGTGGGCTTCCACAAGGCTGGCCAGCAGATTGAGCTTGCCTTCGGATTCCTTGTCCTTCGCCGAGAACAGGCCCACCAGCACCACCTCGGCACCTGCCAGCACAGCTTTCAATGCCCCGCCCCGATGTCGGTTCGCCGGCCGTCAGCCTCGCCGGGCGCGCAGCACGCCGGTCAGCATCGGCAGCGTGAACTCACCATGCGCCGTTTCGGGTCGGCTCCCGAGGAAGGCGCGGATCCGGCCGAGGGTGGCCTCTCGCTCCTCTTCCGGCATGACCAGCATCCCGGCCCGCGTCGCGAGCGTCGCGACGAGCGAGTCGGCGGTACGCCGCTGACCGTGCGGGAACTCGATTTGCTCCGCCGACCCGAACCGGGCGACCAGGCCGGTCCTCGGAACGAGCATGTCCGCCGTCGCCGTTCGCCAACTGCTCAGCGTGTCACGCGGGCCGATGGCCGCACTCCCGCTGACACGTTCGAGCCCGGCAACCCAGCCGATCCGGTCGTCCATGATGTTCCACAGACCGGCCAGGACGCCGCTGGGTGCGAGAACCCGGGCGATCTCCGCCCCGGCGACGGCCATGTCGAACCAGTGCAGGGCGTTGCCGGCGAGCACGGCATCGACGGACCCGTCCGGCAACGGGATGGCCTCGGCGCTACCCGGCAGGGCACTGACGGCCGGCAGCGCACGGCGTAGCTCGGCGAGCATCGCCGGATCGGGTTCGACCGCGACGACGTCCGCGCCCAGCGCCGCCAACGTCGAGGACAGCTTGCCGGTGCCGGCACCCAGGTCGAGCACGCGTAGGCCGGGGGCGGGCTCCAGCGCCCACCGCACCGCGGCCTGCGCGTAGTCCGGGCGGTGCTCGGCGTACGCGGTCGCCGCCGCGCCGAACGACGATCGGAGCAGCTGATCCGTCATCCGGTCAACGTACCGCCGCTCGTCGACATCGACTGCGACCATGTCCACCGTGCAGATCCTGCGGAGCTGGTGGCGTGCCCGCTACCCCCTCTACACACTCGGCCTCGCGGTCGGGCTGGTCATGATGTGGCTGCCGTTCAAGACCTTTCAGGACAACGACGCCTGGGGACGTCGGCTGCGGGTCGATGGCGTGCCAGCCCAGGCAGTCGTCGATGAACTCGTGCACAGGCGGCGGAACACGATGCACCTGCGCTACGAGTTCGCCGGCGCTCAGCGGCAGGCCGAGGTTGGTTGTTGGGAGGTCTGCCTGCCGGCCGGCAGCGCGGTGCGGATCTGGGTCAACCCCAACGATCCGGGGGATTTCATCACCGATTTCGACATACTCAGCGGGCATCGGGGCCGGCTGCAAGGGGTGGTCGGAGCGGCAGGCCTGGTTCTGTCCGGGTGGATGGCGCTAGCCGTCATCGCCCGCAGTTATCAGCGACGACGCGACCGCCGGCGGCAGGACTGGCAGCGGCAGCAACGAGACCAGCGCCAACGACAGTTCGTAAACGCCAGGGCCGGGACAAAGCGCAAGCCGAGCAGTCAGCGGAACCAGGACTAGCGCCCACCCCCGCGAAAGAGTCGGACTCAGACGTTGAAGCGGAACTTGGACGGCCACTCCCCATGACCTGCGGCAGCCTGGTCGAATCGGGGTTAGGCGCTGGCGCTCACGTCCGCTGTCGTCCAGGGTGTGCCCTGCCTCGTCCACCCTGCGGGCCGGTGTTGACCCCGGTATCGGGCACGGCGACCGCTTCGGTGTGAACTCTCAGCAAGCAGGTCGCGTCGGGCTTGATGCGAAGTCAGACGACTTTTGGCGCGCCTCTCGGCTCGGTTGGGCTGGCACCGTTGCTGTACTTCGCTGTTGTACTGCTGGCGTCACACGAGGTGCTGGATGCGGACCTTCGGGCGCTCGTTCCTGAGGTGGCCGTGCTTGTGCTGGCGGACCTGTCCGTCCCAGACCTCCTGGTCGTAGTCCGGGTCCGGTGGGATCCACTTGTGAGAGCCGTCGCTGTAGTGGAACTTCTCGTCACCCTGACGCAGGATGCTCATCGGGTCCAGGCGAGGAATCGGTAGTGCAGGTGGCCGGCGGGAACGTGGGCCAAATCCTGGGCTGCATCGACGAGTTGGGCTGCCAGATAGAGGGTGAGTGACACCGGGGCGCGGTCGTACTCGGCTCGCAGCTCTCGGCGCCGGGTCTGGCATGGCCACTCCCCGGCGCAACCGCCGCACGTCCAGGCCGGCTTGATCGGTTGGTGAGTGGTCACTGCGGGCCGTCCTGGTTGGGCCAGTGGCCGCGGTTGATCGGGATGCGGTGGCGGCTTCGGCAGGGCAGATCACCTCCGCAGCGGCAGATGCGCCGCCAGTGCTGCCAAGACCAGACGGGTCGGTGACGGCGAGCGAAAGTCAACGCCACAGCCAGCATGTATTCGTCGTACGAAACTCGCTTCACCGGCTCGCCTCGCCCGCTCGCGCCACGGTCTGCCCTTGTCGAAGGGAGCACTGCCGTCTCCTTGTGCCGGAGCAATCTGGAGGCGTGGATGCCCGAACGCGGGGGACGCGCCGAACATCCACGCCGGCGAGGACGGCCCACAGCGCCAACCGAGGGAATCGACCTCCTCGGCAACCTCCCACAGGTACCGTTGGGTAGTCAAGGGCTGACGTAGGTGGTCTACTCGTGTTGCCAACCGAGGAGAACCACGTGCCACCGCGTTACCGCTACGAGCAGATCGCCGACGACCTCGCCGAACGCATCGCGTCAGGCGAGTTCCAGCCCGGCTCCAAGCTGCCCAGCAGGCGAGAGCTGATCGAGCACTACGGGGTCACCGAGCCGGTGATCGACCGTGCCATGCAGGTACTACGGATCAAAGGGATGACCGAAACGCTCCCCGGCGTTGGCGTCTTCGTCGCCGAGTAGATCCTTCCGCAGAGCCAGCCGCCGCAGCCGCGACCTCACGCCTGCACGTTCTGGGCGCATCGTTCGGGTCAGTCCGCACGTGTCCGTGACCTCGGGCAATGGTCCGCGCTGTCCCACTGAGCCCTCCCCGTCTGGCCCGGTTGCTGTCGACAGCAACCGGGCATGCGTTTCGGCATAGAGGAGGGGCCGGTTAGCCTCCGAGCGTGCGATATCTCAGCAGGTCGTTCCTCCTTGGCGCGCTGCACCGCAAGAAGGAGGCCGAGCAGTTCCTCGGACCCGTCGTGATTGCGGGCGTCGAAGGCATCCGCTGGGTGTCCATCTGGCCCTGGCAAGAGGGCTACAACGTGTCCATCCATGACGTGCAGGACCTGGACGACGAGAACCGCCGGGACCTGTCGGTGTTCCCGTCGCTGGACCCAGAGGGCGAAGACGACCCGGGGCCCGGCCGCGTGATCGGTCACGTTGAAGACCCGGCCGAAGCGTTGGAATTAGCAGAGCGTGCGACCCGGGCGTCGCCGGATCGCTGGGTCAACCACGGGGTTGCCGGGGAGGACTACGCGGACTTCGTGCGAGCCAGGAACTCCTGACTCAGACGTTGAAGCGGAACTCCACCACGTCGCCGTCCTGCATGACGTACTCCTTGCCCTCGATGCGGACCTTGCCCGCAGCCTTGGCCGCCGCCATCGAACCGTGCTCGACCAGGTCGTGGTAGGAGACCACCTCGGCCTTGATGAAGCCGCGCTGGAAGTCGCTGTGGATGACACCCGCGGCCTCCGGCGCGGTGGCGCCGACCGGGACGGTCCAGGCGCGCGCTTCCTTGGGGCCGGCCGTGAGGTACGTCTGGAGGCCGAGGGTGCGGAAACCGACGCGGACGAGCTGGTTGAGGCCGGGCTCGTTCTGCCCGATCGACTCCAGCAGCTCGCGGGCCTCCTCCTCGGGCAGGTCCACCAGCTCAGACTCGATCTTGGCGTCCATGAAGATGGCCTCGGCGGGGGCGACCAGGGCGCGCAACTCGTCGAGGAACGTCTCGTTGGCCAGCTCGGCCTCGTCGACGTTGAAGACGTACAGGAAGGGCTTGGTGGTGAGCAGGTGCAGCTCGCGCAGGTGCTCCAGCTCGATCTTGGCGGCGGCGGCCCCGGAGTAGAGGGTGGTGCCACCGTCGAGCACCTCGATCGCGGCCTTCGCGGCGGCGACGGCGGCGGCCCGGTCCTTGCGGAGCTTGGCCTCCTTCTCCAACCGGGGCAGCGCCTTGTCCAGGGTCTGCAGGTCGGCGAGGATCAGCTCGGTGTTGATCGTCTCGATGTCGTCGGCCGGGGAGATCTTGCCGTCGACGTGCACCACGTTCGGGTCGGAGAAGGCCCGGACGACCTGGCAGATCGCCGAGGCGTCCCGGATGTTGGCCAGGAAGGCGTTACCCCGGCCCTGCCCCTTCGACGCGCCGCGGACCAGGCCGGCGATGTCGACGAACGACACCGGTGCCGGCAGCACCTTCTGCGAGGAGAAGATCTCGGCCAGCTTGCCCAACCGCTCGTCGGGCAGCCCGACCACGCCGACGTTGGGCTCGATGGTGGCGAACGGGTAGTTCGCCGCCAGCACGTCGTTCTTGGTCAACGCGTTGAAAAGCGTGCTCTTGCCGACGTTGGGCAGGCCGACGATGCCGATGGTGAGACTCACGACGGGCCAGCTTACGCCGGTCCCGGCCGGGCCGGTCCAGGCGGCTCCGATTCGGCACCGGGCAGGTGGTCGGTCGTCGCTCCCGCCGGGCCCGATAGACGTTGCTAATCTCCCGGTTCGAGGTTCCGCTGCTGGAGGTGAGATGACCCCGACGTTGCCCGAGCTGTACATCGCCGTCGATGTGGAGGCGGACGGGCCGATCCCCGGGCCGTACAGCATGATCTCGCTGGGCATGGCCGTGGCCGGCCGCCCGGACCTCACCTTCTACACCGAACTGCGTCCCATCTCGGACGAGTTCGTCCCGGCGGCGCTGGCCGTCTCCGGCCTGGACCGGGACCGGCTGCTGCGGGAGGCGCCCACCGCGCAGGAGGCGATGTCCGCCGCGGCGGCCTGGGTCAACGGGCTGCGCCGGGTCGGCCGTCCGGTCTTCCTCGCCGCCCCGGCTGTCTGGGACGGCATGTTCGTGCACTGGTACTTCGTCCGCTTCGTCGGGCACAGCCCGTTCGGTGCCACCGGCTCCGGTGTTGATCTCCGCAGCTACTGGATGGGGTTGACCGGCAGCGAGTGGGTCCAGACCCGCAAGGGCACCATCAAGCACGAGCTGGGCCTGCACGACCTGCCGCACACCCACCACGCCGGGGAGGACGCCGCCGAGCTGGCCCAGGTCTTCGACGCGGTGCTCCGCCGCCGGCAGCGGGACGACGAGGCGTGACGCTCAGCCGAGCCGGCGGGGGGCGATGACCGCCTCCCGGACGCTGCCGTCCGCACCACGGCTGACCTCGTACGCCGAGACGCCCTCGCGGTCCGCGATCGCCTCGACCAGCTGGGTGCCCCGGTAGACCAGGCCGACGCCGTCGTCTGTGCAGTGGCTGGTGGGGAGCCTGCCGTCGCCGACCAGCTCGTGCATCAACGGGCGGCGCTGGCCCTCGCTGTCGTAGTGCACCCCGTTGCCGTACGGCAGCCAGGCCAGGCCGTCGGTGAAGCCGCGCAGCCGGGGGCCGAAGCTGTCGGTGGCACCGCCGACATGCCAGCAGATCGAGCCGGCGGAGACGCCGGCCAGCACCACGCCGGCCTGCCAGCACTCGTGCAGGATCTCGTCGAGCCCGTGCACCCGCCACACGGCGACCAGGTTGGCGACGCTGCCCCCGCCGACCCAGATCACGTCCTGGGCGAGCAGGTGGGCGCGGGCGTCCTCGACGTTCGGCATCGGGAACAGGGCGAGGTGTGACAGCCGGAACCGGGTGTCGGCGAACGCGCCGTAGACGGCGGTCAGCGAGGTGGGCTGGTCGCCGACGGCCTGCCCGAGGTAGCACAGCCGCGGCTGCGGACCCGCCTCGGCCAGCTCGGCCGCCAGCTCGAAGACCGGGCTGGGGCGCAGGTCGTAGGGCCCGCGGTCGCCCCGGAAGAAGCCCATGCTGGTGGCGATGATGGTCGGTTCGCTGGCGGGCATCGAAGCGTCCTTCCGTCGGGGCGGTGCGGCGTCCATCCTGCCGTAGCCGGTCTCGGGTCTGCTCGGTGCGGGGCCCGACCGCCACCCACGGGTGGCGGTCGGGCCCCGACAGCCTCACGATCAACCAGCCTGGTCGGGTCGCCGTTGGCGGGGCACCTCGGCCTCGGGCCAGCGGCCCAGGGCCCGACGGTCGGCTGGCGTCAGTTGCCCGGCGGCGGCGCGGGGCAGGGTGAACCGGTCGGCGGCTGCCGGGCCGGCCGAGACCGACTCGCGCAGCATCCAACGCACCTCGTCGGCCGTCCAGCCCAGCCCCGGCCGCGCGGCGATCTCGCGGATCAACCGCCGGCCGACCCTCGTGTCGTCGTCGTAGAAGCGCATGCACCAGTGGTGCGTCCACATCCCGAGCGCCCGCAGGCCCGCGTCGTCCAGGGAGCCGGCCAACCGGCCGCAGGCCGTGTCGGGGAAGCTCTGCTCGGGGTCGCCGGCCCGGTCCCGTTCGATGGCGCCCACGGCGGCCGGCGCGACGGCCCGCATCCGGCGGTAGAAGGACTGCGCCACCGCGCGGGGCAGCGGCGGGAACGCACCCGGTGTCGACGCCGCCGCCCAACCCGCCACGCTCGTCATCCGCCGCACCCCTTCTTCAGTTGGTGGCCGGACGCTACCCGGCACGACCGACACTTTCGGGCCGAAAACCCCACCGATCGTGGATAGCGACGATGACCTGGGACGTCTGTATCTGTGACAACGAAACGGGGGTGGTGGGTGGACGAGGACGAACGCGCACGGCTGGCCGAGTTCGTCGGCAGCCGGACTCCGGCGCTGATGCGGGTCGCGTACCTGCTGACCGGGGACCGCAACGCCGCCGAGGACCTGTTCCAGTCGGCGTTGGCGCGGACCATCCCGAAATGGGGAACCATTCGGCACGCCGATCCCGAGGGCTACCTGCGCGTGGTGATGTACCGCGAGCAGATCAGCTGGTGGCGGCGACTACGCCGGTGGCGGGAGACACCGCTCAACCCGGCGGACGAACCGGTCGCCGGCGACCCGAGCGGCGGCTCCGACGTGCGGTTGGCGATGCGGGCCGCCCTGCGCCACCTGCCACCGACGCAGCGGGCGGTGGTGGTCCTCCGCTACTACGAGGACCTGCCCGAAGCCCGGGTGGCCGAGTTGCTGGGCTGCTCGGTGGGCACCGTGCGCAGTCGTACCCATCGAGCGGTGAAGCGACTGCGCGACCTGCTGCCGGACGTCGACATGCTGGAGGTACGGCGATGACCGAACCCTTCGAGCACCTCATCCGCTCCACCCTCACCGACCTGGCCGAGGAGGCACCGATCGTGCATGACCAGTTGAGCCGAGCGGAACGGCGGGTGCGCAACAGACGTCGCGCCACGGTGACGGTGGGGGCGGTGAGCGCCCTGGCGGCGATCCTGATCGCCACCCCGATCGCCCTGGCCGCGACCGGCTCGGACGGGCCTCCCCCGGCCGTGCCCAGCCCGGCCGGTCCGGCGGCCGTGCCCAGCCCACCCGTACCCACCCCGTCCGCGCCCACCGCGGTGCCGACGGTCGAGCCGAGCCCCGGGGGCGCGCCCGGGGACCCGTCGATCACGCCGGGCCCGCCCGGCGTGCCGGGCCGGCCGACTGTCACGCCGAGCCCGTCGACTCCGCCGGGCCCGCCCGGTGTGCCGGGCCGGCCGACTGTCTCACCAACCCCGACGACTCCGCCGGGCCCGCCCGGTGTACCGGGCCGGCCGACTGTCACGCCGAGCCCGTCACGGTGAGCATCACCGGTCAGGTCGGTGGTTCCTCCGCCCCGACCTGACCGGTCAACCCAGGAGATTCCGGTCACCTTCGCGCGGCGCTCCCCGTACCGGCGAGCGTCGCGCGCCGCGGCGACCAGCGGGCACCGGTCCATCGAATTTGTCGAGGCCGGCATGCCCGCTCATCCTTGGGCCATGACCGATCCCGGACACCCGAGGCGCCAGCTGCGGGGGCGACGATGAGCACGGCCATGGCCCGGGTGCCCGACTCCCTCCGGGGGCAGATCGTCACCCCCGGCGACCGCCGGTACGCGCACCTGCGCTCGACGTACACCAGGTCGGCGTCTCCGGCCGCCGTCCTGCTGCCGAAGACCACCGCGCAGGTGGTCGACGCGTTGCGCTACGCGCGGGAGCAGCGGCTGCCCATCGCGGTCCGCAGCGGCGGCCACGGCCTCTCCGGAGCCTCGTCCAACAACGGTGGGGTGGTCATCGACCTGTCCATGCTCAACCGGGTGCAGGTGATCGACGAGCGGGCCGGGCTGGTCCGGGTCGAGGCCGGCGCGCGCTGGGCGAACGTGGCGAAGGCGCTGGCCCCGTACGGCCTGGTGATCAGCTCGGGTGACTACGGCGGCGTCGGCGTCGGCGGCCTGGCCACCGGCGGTGGTGTCGGCTGGCTGGTCCGCGCCCACGGCCTCACCATCGACCGGGTCCGCGCCGTCGAGGTGGTGCTGGCGGACGGGACGCTGGTACGCGCCGACGCCGAACACGAGCCGGAGCTGTTCTGGCTGGTCCGCGGGGCCGGGGCCGGGGCGGGGATCGTGGTGGCCTTCGAGATCGAGGCGGCCGAGCAGCGCAACGTCGGTGTCGCGCAGCTGGTCGTCGAGGCGCATCCGGACGGTCGCACCGTCCGGGAGTGGACGAGCTACCTCGCGCAGGCGCCACGGGAGCTGTCCGCGGCCGCCGTGGTGTTCGCGGAGGGTCGGTCGGTGCTCATGTCCATCACCGCCGTGGTGGCTGCCGAGAGCCTGCGCCGGGCCCGACCGGCTGTGGAACCGCTGCTCGCCATCGGCAAGGTGCTCGAACACCGGACCGACCTGCTGCCCTACCCGACGCTGGTACCGACCGCGCACCTCAACCCCAACGTCGGGCAGCAGCGTGGCACGACCACCAACGGTCTGTTCGCCGCGCTGGACGAGGCCGGGGCGCGGGCCGTGACGCGAGCGGTGACCGGACCGGGGCGGGCGGTGATCCAGCTCCGCTCGTTGGGTGGGGCGGTCAACGACGTCGCTTCCGACGCGACCGCGTACCCGCATCGTCACCAGGACACGCTGATCGTGGCCTCGGTGTTTCCGCCGCAGGCCGACGCCGCGTTGAACGCCGCCTGGCGGGCCGCCGGGGCACGCGCCGACGGCGCGTACGTCAACTTCGAGAGCCGGCCGGACCCGGCCGCGTTCGCCCGGATCTACCCGGGCGAGACCGGGGCCCGGGTCCGGCGACTGTGGAAGCGGTACGACCCGGACGGCGTGTTCCGATCGGCCCTGCTGACCGGCCAGGCCAAACGCGCCGGTCAGGGCAACCGGTCCAACGGTGCCGGCCAGGCCGACCGAACCAGTCAGGGCTCCCGGGCCGGCCGGGCCGGTCAGCCGCACCGACGCCGCCGCTGACCGAAAGCTCGACGCGCACACCCAGGTCCGATTCCCGCCAGCCGATGACCGGTCGGGCGAGGCATCATCGGTGACATGGAGATGGACTTCGAGCGGTGTTACCGGGCCGTGGACAGCCGTGACCAGCGGTTCGACGGCTGGTTCTACACCGGTGTGACGTCCACCGGCATCTACTGTCGGCCGTCCTGCCCGGCGATAACACCGAAGCGGCAGAACGTCCGGTTCTTCCCGTCCGCCGCCGCCGCGCAGGGTGCCGGCCTGCGCGCCTGCCGCCGCTGCCGGCCGGACGCCGCGCCCGGCTCCCCGCTCTGGGACGTCCGGGCGGACGTGGTCGGTCGGGCGATGCGGCTGATCGCCGACGGCGTTGTCGACCGGGACGGTGTGCCGGGGCTGGCCTCCCGGCTGGGCTACACCGAGCGGCACCTGCACCGGATGCTGAGCGCCGAGATGGGCGCCGGGCCGCTCGCGCTGGCCCGGGCCCAGCGCGCCCAGACCGCCCGGATCCTGATAGAGACGACCGACCTGGCGATGGCCGAGATCGCGTTCGCCGCCGGCTTCGGCAGCGTGCGGCAGTTCAACGACACGCTTCGCGAGGTGTACGCGAGCGCCCCGTCGGACCTGCGCACGGCCCGTGGCCGCCAGCAGGCGCCGGCCGGGGCGGGGACCATCGCGCTCCGGCTGGCGTACCGCCCGCCGCTGCACGCCCGGGCCCTCCTGGACTTCCTCGCGGTGCGGGCGTTGCCCGGTGTGGAGGCGGTCCGCGACGGGGCGTACCACCGGGGTCTGCGGTTGCCGCACGGCACCGGCCAGGTGGCGCTGACCCCGGCGGACGGGCACGTGACGGCGACGTTGCGGCTCGCTGACCTGCGCGACCTGGCACCGGCGGTGGCCCGCTGCCGCCGGTTGCTCGACCTGGACGCGGACCCGGCGGCCATCGACGTCACGCTGGCCGCCGACCCGGCGCTGGCCCCGGCGGTCACCGCCGAACCCGGCATCCGCGTCCCCCGCGCCGTCGACGGTTTCGAACTTGCCGTCCGCGCCATCATCGGCCAACAGGTATCGGTGACCTCCGCGAGAACAACCCTCACCCGCCTCCTCTCCCACCGAGTTGATCATGAGGTTGACGCGGCCGATGGAGATCAAACCCCAGGTCAACCTCATGATCAACGGGATGAGTCGGGGGGTGAGCTGCGGGGGTTCTTGAGCGCGGAGGAGCTTTTGGCGCTGCCGGACTCGGGGTTTGGGATGCCTGTGGGGCGGCGGGAGGCTCTGCGGGGGTTGGCTCGGGCCGTGCTGGACGGGTCTGTCGACCTCGCCGCTGGGGTGGATCGGGGGGAGGCCGTTCGGCGGCTGCTCGCGCTCCCGGGCATCGGCCCGTGGACCGCCAACTACCTGGCCATGCGCGCCTTCGGCGACCCGGACGTGTTCCTCAGCTCCGACCTCGCGGTCCGGCGCGGCGCCGCCGCACTCGGCCTGCCCGACACCCCACCAACCCTCGACAGGTACGCCGAGCGTTGGCGTCCCTGGCGGTCCTACGCCACGATCAGACTCTGGAGAGCGGCATGAACATCGACAGCACCGTACTGAGCACACCGGCCGGACCACTGAGCATCCTCGCCGGCCCCGACGGTGACGTACGGGCCGCCGGCTTCACCCCGGACCCGGCGGCGCTGCTGCCCCTGGTCCACCCGGCCCTGCGGGGACCGCTACGCGAGCGGGCCGACCTCGGGCCGGTCAACGCGGCCGTCCGCTCCTACCTGGACGGTGACCTCGCCGCCATCGACACCGTGCCGGTGCGTCAACACACCGGTGGAGAGTTCATGGCGCATGCCTGGCAGGTGCTGCGCGAAGTGCCGCCGGGCACCCCGGTCACCTACACCGGGTACGCCGCGCTGGCCGGTCGGCCACCGGCGGTGCGGGCCGCCGCGGCCGCCTGCGCCCGGAACGCGGCAGCCCTCTTCGTGCCCTGCCACCGGGTTCTTCGCACCGACGGCACGCTCGGTGGCTACCGCTGGGGGCTGGACGTGAAGAAGTGGCTTCTCGGTCATGAGCGGCGCTTGACAACAAGCTGACAGCGGCATCGACACTCATTGACGCTACCGTCTGGTAGTGCCTGTGGAGAGCGACGGCGACCCGGCCGCCCGGGCCGCCGCGGGCACCCACCCCGTGCACAACCTCTGGCGGCTTCGCCCCTACCTGCGCCCGTACGCCGCCGAATTCGCCTGGCTGCTCGTCGCGGGGCTGGCCGGCACCGCGGCCGGGATCGCCGTACCGCTGGTCGTGCAGCGGGTCGTGGACGGGCCGGTGGCCCGACACGAACCGGCCGGGCTGCTCCAGCTCGGCGGCCTGGCGCTGCTGCTCGGCGTCGTCGAGGCGGTGCTCATCTTCATCCGTCGGTGGGTGCAGTCGTCCTCGGCGGTGGGCATGGAGGCGGCGCTGCGCGCCGACGTCTACGCCCACCTGCAACGGCTGCCAACGAGCTTCCACGACCGCTGGCAGTCCGGCCAGTTGCTCTCCCGGATCACCAGCGACCTGTCGGTGATCCGCCGGTTCCTCTCGTTCGGCGTGTTCTTCCTGGTGCTCAACGTGACCACGTACGTGGTCGTGGTGGTGCTGCTGATCAACCTTCACCCGGCGCTCGGGGTGCTGGTCGCGGCCAGCGCGGTGCCGCTGCTGCTGATCAGTCGCCGGTTCGGCCGGCACTACCACGCCGCGTCCCGTCGGATGCAGGACCAGCAGGGCGACGTGGCGACGCTGGTCGAGGAGACCGCGCAGGGCCTGCGCACCATGAAGGCGTACGGGCGGGGGCCGGAACTGGCCGCCCGCTTCGCCGGTGCGGCCCGGCGGCTGCACGACACGGGCGTCGGCAAGGGACGGTTGCTGGCCAACACCTCGGCGCTGCTCGACCTGGTCCCCAACGTGACCCTGGGCGTGGTGCTGGCGGCGGGGGCGGTCGCCGCCGCGCAGGGCGCGCTCACCATCGGCGAGCTGGTCGCGTTCGTCAGCCTCCAACTGATGCTCATCTGGCCGGTGCAGTCGCTGGGTTGGATCATCGCCAACGGTCAGGAGGCGGCCACCGCCGCCGATCGGATCCAGGAGGTGCTGGACACTCCACCCCAGATCGTGGACTCCCCCGGCGCTGTCGCGCTGCCGCGCGGCGCGGTGCACGGTCGGCTGCGCTTCGAGCAGGTCGCGTTCAGCTACCCGGGTGCCAGCACGGCGGTGCTGCACGAGATCGACCTGAGCATCGAGCCGGGCGAGACGCTGGCCCTGGTCGGCGCCACCGGCTCCGGCAAGAGCACGCTGCTCTCCCTGGTGCCCCGACTGCACGAGGTGACCGCCGGCCGGATCACCCTGGACGGGCACGACCTGCGCGAGCTGCGGCTCGCCTCGCTGCGCCGACTCGTCGGGGTGGCGTTCGAGGAGCCCACGCTCTTCTCCATGTCGGTACGGGAGAACCTCACCCTGGGCCGCCCGGACGCCGGTGACGACGAGGTCCGCGCGGCGCTCGCGCTGGCCCAGGCCGACTTCGCCTACGACCTGCCCTGGGGATTGGCCACCCGGGTGGGCGAGCAGGGGTTGTCCCTCTCCGGCGGGCAGCGGCAACGGCTCGCGTTGGCGCGGGCCGTGCTCGGCCGACCGGCGGTGCTGGTGCTGGACGACCCGCTCTCCGCCCTCGACGTGCACACCGAGGCCCTGGTCGAAGCGGCGCTGCGGCGGGTTCTGCGCGACAGCACCGCACTGCTCGTGGTGCACCGGCCGTCGACGATCGCGCTGGCCGACCGGGTCGCCCTGCTGGAGGACGGGCGGATCACGGCGACCGGCCGGCACTCCGACCTGCTGGCCACCGTCCCGGCGTACCGGGCGCTGCTCGCCGCCGAGCCGCCTGCCGGGCATCCACCGCCGGCTGGGGCCAGCGGCCCGAGCTCGTCCCCTTCGGACGGGTGGGGGTTGGTGCGTTCGTGAGCGTGCCGGAACAGGCCGACCCACCTCCCGAGGAGGAACCCGAGCTCACCCGCTGGCGGGGCACCGCCACCGACCCGGAGGCCGACCGCAGTCGAGCCGAGGACACCAGCCCCGAGGCGGTGGCCCGGCTGCGCCGGCTCAGCCGCACCCTGCTGGGCGGCCTGCTCCGGCCGCATCGGAGGCGTCTCGCCGCGGCGGTCGCGCTGCTGCTGGCCCAGAACGGCGCCGCGATGGCCGGCCCGTACCTGGTCATGATCGGCATCGACCGGGCCATCCCGCCGTTGCGCTCCGGCGACGCCGGCCCGCTGATCACCGTCGCCGGGGCGTTCGCGGTGGCCTCGGTGACCGAGTACGCGGCCCGCCGCGGCTTCCTCACCCTCTCCGCCCGGATCGGCCAGGCCGTCCTGCTCGACCTGCGGCAGCGGGTGTTCGGGCACTTCCTGCGACTGTCGGTGGGCTTCCACGAGCGGTACACGTCCGGCCGGATGGTCTCCCGGCTCACCAGTGACCTGGACTCGATCGCCGAGCTGGTAGACGGTGGGATCGACAGCCTGGTGCTGGCCGGCCTCTCGATCCTGTCGGTGGCCGCCATCCTGCTCTGGCTGGACCTGCCGCTGGCGGCCGTGACGCTGTCCGCCTTCCCGTTCCTGTTCGGGCTCTCCCGCTGGTTCGCCCGGTCGTCGGCCAGCGCGTACCGGCGGACCCGGGACGCGGTCGCGCTGGTCATCGTGCACTTCGTCGAGTCGATGCGGGGCATCCGGGCGGTGCAGGCGTTCCGCCGGGAGCCCCGCAACCAACGGATCTTCGTGGCGCTCGGCGACGACTACCGACGGACCAGCCTGCACGCGTTCCGGCTGATCGCCACGTACTCGCCCGCGATCAAGCTGATCGGAAACGTCACGGTGGCGGTGGTGCTCTGCTACGGCGGTTGGCGGGTGCTCGGCGGGCAGACCGAGGTCGGCGTGCTCGCCGCGTTCCTGCTCTACCTGCGCCGCTTCTTCGAGCCGATGCAGGAGCTGAGCCAGTTCTACAACTCGTTGCAGTCGGCCACCGCCGCGCTGGAGAAGCTGGCCGGGGTGCTCGACGAACGACCGGCCGTCGCCGAACCGGCCCGGCCCACACCGCTGCCGACCGGTCCCGGCCGTGGTGAGTTGATTTTCCGCTCGGTCGGCTTCGGCTACCGGGCCGACACCCCGATTCTCTGCCGGCTGGAGTTGACAGTGCCGGCCGGGCAGACAGTGGCACTGATCGGCCCCACCGGGGCGGGCAAGTCGACGATCGCCAAGCTGGTCGCCCGGTTCCACGACCCCGACACCGGCACGGTCCGGCTGGACGGGGTCGACCTGCGCGACGTACGCGACGCCGACCTGCGCCGCGCCGTGGTGCTGGTGACGCAGGAGAACCACCTGTTCAGCGGGACCGTCGCGGAGAACATCCGGTTCGGTCGCCCGGGGGCCGACGACGCCGCCGTCCAGGCCGCCGCGCGGGCGATCGGCGCGCACGACTTCATCGCCGCACTACCCGAGGGGTACGCCACTCAGGTGCACCGGCGCGGCGGCCGGCTCTCCGCCGGGCAGCGGCAACTGGTCGCGTTCGCCCGCGCGTTCCTGGCCGACCCGACAGTGCTCATCCTGGACGAGGCGACGTCGTCGCTGGACGTGCCGACGGAACGTCTGGTGCAGCGGGCACTCGGCACCATCCTGCGCGACCGGACCGCACTGGTGATCGCCCATCGACTCTCCACGGTGGAGACCGCTGACCGGGTGCTCGTCCTCGACAGCGGAAGGGTCGTCGAGGACGGCCCACCCGCCGTGCTTGCCGAGGCCGACGGCAGGTACGCCGCCCTGCACCGCCAGTGGCGTGACTCGCTGATCTAGCCGGGCCGGCCCGTCGCGGCCACAACCGCCGGCCGGTGTGTTCGGCCGCAACTACGTCGCCCCGCACCCGGTAGGTGCCTACGATCGCATGATGACCGATACGGCGAGGACGGCCCGCGCCGGCGTTCCCGAGCGTCCCACCCTGGACGGGCTCGAGGAGAGCTGGGCACGCCGCTGGCAGGAGGAAGGCACGTACGCGTTCGACCGCTCGAAGCAGCGGAGCGACGTGTTCTCGATCGACACCCCGCCGCCGACCGTATCGGGCGAGTTGCACATGGGGCACGTCTTCTCGTACACGCACACCGACACCACCGCGCGGTACCAGCGGATGCGCGGCAAGGCCGTCTTCTACCCGATGGGCTGGGACGACAACGGGCTGCCCACCGAGCGTCGGGCGCAGAACGTGTACGGGGTGCGCTGCGATCCGGCACTGCCGTACGACCCGGTGTTGCGGCCACCGGCGGCTCCGGTCGACGAGGCGGCCCGCCGCGACCCCACCCCGATCTCCCGGCGCAACTTCATCGAGCTGTGCGAGCGGTTGACGGTCACCGACGAGCAGGCCTTCGAGGCGCTGTGGCGGCGGCTCGGGCTCTCGGTGGACTGGTCCCTGACGTACACGACGATCGGCCGGATCGCCCGGACCACCAGCCAACGGGCGTTCGTCCGCAACCTGCGCCGCGGCGAGGCGTACCAGTCGGAGGCGCCGACCCTCTGGGACGTCGGCTTCGCCACGGCGGTCGCCCAGGCGGAGTTGGAGGACCGGGAGCGCCCCGGCGCCTACCACCGGCTGCGGTTCGCCGCGGCCCACGGGCGTGAGGTGCTCATCGACACCACCCGGCCCGAACTGTTGCCGGCCTGCGTGGCGCTGGTCTGTCACCCCGACGACGAGCGGTACGCCGACCTGGTGGGCGGCACGGTGCGCAGCCCGCTGTTCGACGTCGAGGTGCCGGTGTACGCCCATCCCCTCGCCGAGCCCGGCAAGGGCACCGGTGTCGCGATGGTCTGCACATTCGGTGACCTGACCGACGTGACCTGGTGGCGTGAGCTGGGGCTGGACACCCGGGTGGTGATCGGCCGGGACGGTCGGCTGCTCCCCGAGCCGCCGGACGGGGTGCCGGCACAGCCGTACGCGGCACTGGCCGGGCAGACCGTCAACGGTGCCCGGCGGGAGATCGTCGGGATGCTCGCCGACGCCGGTGACCTGATCGGCGAGCCGCGCCCGATCACCCACCCGGTCAAGTTCTACGAACGCGGCGACCGGCCACTGGAGATCGTCTCGACTCGACAGTGGTATCTGCGCAACGGCGGCCGGGACGAGGCGCTGCGAGCCACGCTGCTGGCCCGGGGCGAGCAGTTGCACTGGGTGCCGGCGCACATGAAACACCGCTACGACAACTGGGTGGGCGGCCTGAACGGGGACTGGCTGGTCAGCCGCCAACGCTTCTTCGGGGTGCCGGTGCCGGTGTGGTACCGGCTCGACGACAGTGGCGAGCCGGACTGGTCCCACCCTCTCACGCCGGACGAGTCCGCGCTGCCGGTCGATCCATCCAGCGATCCGGCGCCCGGTTACGACGAGTCGCAACGCGGCCGACCGGGCGGCTTCATCGGCGACCCGGACGTGCTGGACACCTGGGCCACGTCCTCGGTGACCCCGCAGATCGTCGGTGGCTGGGAGACCGACCCGGACCTGTTCGCCCGGATCTTCCCGATGGACCTCCGCCCACAGGGGCAGGAGATCATCCGGACCTGGCTCTTCGACAGCGTGGTCCGCTCGCACTTCGAGCACGGGGTGCTGCCCTGGCGGGACACGGTGCTCTCGGGCTGGATCCTCGACCCCGACCACAAGAAGATGGCCAAGTCCAAGGGGAACGTGGTCACCCCGCTGGCCCTGCTGGAGCAGCACGGCTCGGACGCGGTGCGCTACTGGGCGGCCAGCGGCAAGCCCGGCATGGACCTGGCCTTCGACCCGGCGCAGATCAAGGTCGGCCGAAGACTGGCCACCAAACTGCTCAACGCGTCCAGGTTCGCGCTCGGGCTGGGAGCCGCGGACGCGCTGCGCGCCCCGTACGACAACTCCAGCTCGGCGCGTCTGACGCCGCGCCGCGACCTGGAGCTGTCGGCGACCACTCCACTCGACCGGGCCATGCTCGCCGAGCTGGCCACCGTGGTCACCGCCGCGAGCGCCGCCTTCGACTCGTACGACCACACAGCGGCGTTGCAGGTGACCGAGGCGTTCTTCTGGCGGTTCTGCGACGACTACATCGAGCTGGTCAAGGAGCGCGCCTACGGCACCGGCGCGGGCGCCGACTCCGCGCGGGCGGCGTTGGCCTCGGCGCTCTCGGTGCAGCTGCGGTTGTTCGCCCCGGTGCTGCCGTACGTGACCGAGGAGGTCTGGTCGTGGTGGCGGTACGGCTCGGTGCACCAGGCCCCGTGGCCCACCACCTACGAGGTGGCCCGGACGATCGAGGGCTCGGGTGAGCCGGCGCTGCTGCGGCTCGCCGGTGAGGCGTTGAGCCAGGTGCGACGGGCCAAGTCGGAGCGGAAGCTGTCGATGAAGGCGGAGGTGCCGTTGGCCGAGGCGCTTGGCCCGGCGGCGCTGCTGGAGCAGCTCACGCTGGTCGCCGACGACCTACGGGCGGCGGGCCGGATCGGCAAACTCGACCTGCTCCCGGACCGTACCCCGGAGCTGGTCATCGCCTGCGCCTTCTGACCCGGCGGCCCGCCGCCGTCCGCTCGGGCGGCGGCGGGCCGGCGGGTCACCAACCGCGCAGGAAGCGCAGCCCGAGCAGGAACCCGATCACGGCGGGCCCCACCAGCAGGGTGATCGCCTGGAGGCGGTACGGCATCCGGTGCCGGGTCAACTCCCCCGCGTTGCCCAACACGATGGCCCCGGCCAGCATCAGGAACGCGCCCCACCAACCGGTCTCCAGGTGGATCAGCTCCACCCGGATCAGTTGCAGGGTCAGGCCGAGCAGCGCCCCGGTCAGCGCGAGCAGGGCCACCGCCCGGTGCAGGCCGCGGGCCAGCGGGTGTGCCGCCCGCCAGCTGTAGGTGCCGGCGACCGCCAGGCAGGGCAGCACCACCATCAGCGGCCAACCCCGCCCCATAACGCCGAACATCAGCAGCGCGCCCACCGCGAAGACCATCGTGCCGACGCAGGCGAGCATGTACCCGGCGAACGCCCGGCCACCGCGGCGGACCAGCAACGGCCCGCCGCTGGCCGCGATCAACGCGGCCGGGATCAGGATGAACACCGCCCACCAGTGGAACTGGCCGCTGCCCTGAGCCGCCGTGGCGACAGTGGCGCAGGCCAGCCCGGCGACGGCCAGGCTGGTCAGCCACGGCCGGCTGCTCCGGGAGTATGGCTCAGCCAACGACGTTCGCTCCGCTTCGACGCTCACGCCCTTCAGCCTGGCCCGAGGTGGCCCGACCGGTCCATCCGGCCAGCCCTACCGCCGCGCGGGGGCTGGCCGGACCGGCGGCTCGCACCGCTGTCAGCTCGTCTCGCCCGCCACGCTGAACGAGCGCAGGCGGTCGATGGCGAGCACTGTGAAGCCGATGCTGACCAGCGCGGTCATCACCGACGCCACCGGCACCGACACGCTGGTCTCCAGCAGCCCGGTGGGGGCGATCCGGTCGGCGAGGGCGATCACGTACTGCTGGATGGAGAGCACCTTGGTGCCGCTGACGAAGTTGCCCAGCAGCCCCTCCCAGATCAGCACGTAGACCAGCCCGAGCAGCACCGGCCGCCTGGTGACCAGGCTGAGCGCGAGGAACAACGCCGAGTACGCCAGCGCGCCGAGCGCCGCCGCGACCGCCAGCGCCAGTCCCAGGCGTACCGAATTGGCGAGCACGCCCGCGACGTAGAGCGGCACCGCCACGGTGACCGCTGTGATCCCGGCGGCCACCGCGAGCTTCGGCAGCACGATCTGCCAGCGCGGCAGCGGCTTGGTCAGGATGTGCACCACAGTGCCGTCGTCGATCTCGGCGCCCAGCACGCCCGTGCCGATGATCAGTGCAACCACCGGCAGCACCACGGCCAGCCCGAGGCCGACCAGCACCGGCGGCCCCCACTGGCCCGGGTCCACCCCCAGCGACCGGCAGAGCACGGCCAGCCCGAGCAGCACCAACGGCAGCGGTAGCAGCAGCAGGAACCGACGTCGGCCGAACAACCCGCGCGCGGTGATCCAGGTAACTGTCGACATGTCAGGCCTCCACCAGATAGGAGAAGACACTCTCCAGGGACTCGTCGGACGGCACCAGCTGGCGCACCCGGATGCCTTTGTTCAGCGCGATCCGGGGCAGCGCCCGGGTGAACGCGCCGTAGTCACCGGCCCGCACGGTCAAGCCCGTCGGGTCCAGCTCGACCCCACTCACCGACGCCTCGGCGATCAGCGCGACGGCCAGCGCGCGGTCATCGGTGGAGCGCACCGCGAAGACGTGCGGGCGGTTGGTCATCAACCGGCGGATGGTCCGGAAGTCGCCGGAGGCGGCCAACCGGCCGGCCACCATCACCTGCACCGTCCCGGAGACCTGTTCGACCTCCTCCAGGATGTGCGAGCTGAACAGGATCGTCCGGCCGGCGTCACCCAGGGTGTGCAGCAGCTGCATCATGTGCAGCCGCTGGCGCGGGTCCATGCCGTTGAACGGCTCGTCGAGCAGCAGCACCTGCGGGTCGTGCACCAGCGCGGCGGCCACCCGGGCACGCTGGCGCATGCCCTTGGAGTACGTGCCGATCCGGCGGTCCTGCGCCGACTCCAGCTCAACCAGATCAATCGCCCGTCGGGCCGCAGCCGCCGGATGGGGCAGCCGGTGCAGCTTCGCGCTGGCCAGCACGAACTCGTACGCGGTGAGGAAACCCTGCACCGCCTCCCGCTCGCTGACCAGTCCCAGCCGCCGGTAGACGTCGGGATTGCGCCAGGTCGGCTCGTCGTCGAGGGTGACGGTGCCGCGCGACGGGGCGAGGAACCCGGCCATCATGTGCAACAGCGTGGTCTTGCCGGCGCCGTTCGGGCCGAGCAGCCCGGTCACGCCTGGGCCGAGGGCCATGCTGATGTCGTTGACTGCGACCACGTTGCCGTACCACCGGGACACCCCGGTCAGGCTCAGCGTGCTCATCAGGAGGCGACCTTCCGGTAGCGGGCCAGCAGGAGGACTGTCGCGCCGGCGACCAGCAGCACCGCGGCCAGGGCGTAGACCGGGCCGAACCCGCCGATCATCATCTCGCCCGGATCGCCCTCGACCAGCAGGTCACCCAGCGACCAGATGCCCACCCCCTGCACAAGCGTGGAGGGTGAGGCGAGCCCGGCCAGCTCGTTGGCGGCGCGCGACGGCAGGATGCTCAGCACGCCCACGATCGGAGTGGTCATCAGGAAGACCGCGACCACGCCGCCGGCGGCGAAGGCGCGCTTGCCGGTCAGCGACGCGACCAGCAGGCCGACCGAGGCGAAGACCACCGCCCACAGCCCCGCGTAGAGCAGCCCGGGCAGCAGGTCGAGCAGCTCGTTCCACACCCCGCGCATGCCCTGCTTGGTGGTGAACGCGGCACCCAGGAACATCAGTAGCTGCGGCCCGCCGAGCAGCAGCCAGAGCGCGGTGACCAGCGCCAGCAGCTTGGCCAACGCGTAGTCGGTGCGCGGCAGCGGCCGGGAGAAGTACAGCGGCAGCACACCGCTGCGCAGATCCCGGGAGACCAGTTCCGGGGCGACGACCGCGACGAAGAAGATGACCAGCCAGCTCATCGCGTCGGCGAACTGGGCGTACGTGGCGACCGGCTCGCCGATCTGGCTGCGTATCGCGGCCAGGGCCACCGCGACCAGGGCCACGATGCCGACCACCAGCCACGGGAAGATCTTGGCTTTGGCACTGCGCCCGAAACCGAACGCGGTACGCAGACCGTGCAGGTAGAGCGCGCCGAAGACCTGTCGGCGGCCGAGCCTCGGACCCTCGTAGCGTTGGTAGCCGATGTCGTGGATGACGCCGGTCGGCGTGGGGCGCACGGCGGCGGTGGACGGCTCAGGCATGAGTGAGCTCCCTCGTGGCGAAGAGTTCGGCCACCCGGTGCCGGCGCTGGTCCAGTCGGTGCAGTGGCAGGTCCAGTTCGGCGACCGCACCGAGGATCAGGTCGTAGGTGCCGTCGTCGGCGAGCGGCACGAGGAGCAGTCGTCCGTCCCGGGCGACAGGCAGTTTCAGCTCGACGAGTCGGTCGGCGAGTTCCTCGGTGCCCTCGCTGACCTCCACGGCGAGCACGTCGGTGGCCGTGGTCATCGCGGAGATGTTGTCAGCGCGCAGCAACCGACCGCCGTCGATGGCGATCAGCGTGTCGCAGATCCGCTCCACCTCGCCGAGCAGGTGCGAACAGACCAGCACGGAGATGCCGAACTCGGTGCCGATCCGGTGCACCAGGGCCAGCATGGCGTCGCGGCCGGCCGGGTCCAGGCCGTTTGTCGGTTCGTCCAGCAACAGCAGGTCGGGGTCGTGCACCAGCGCCTGGGCCAGCTTGACGCGCTGCTTCATGCCGGTCGAGTAGCCACCGACCGGGCGATAGCGCTCCTCGTAGAGCCCCACGTGCCGCAGTGCCTCCGAGGCCCGCTCGCGAGCCGCGGTGCGGGGAAGGCCGCTCATTCGACCAAGGTGGGTGACCAGTTCGGCGGCGGACAGGTCGGGCGGGAGGCAGTCGTGTTCCGGCATGTAGCCGACCCGGTTGCGGACAGCCGCCGGGTCTGCGGTCGGGTCGATGCCGAGCACCGAGACCTGACCGCTGGATGGTGCGATCAGGCCGAGCAGGATCTTGATCAAGGTGGATTTTCCGGCGCCGTTCGCGCCCACCAGGCCGATGATCCCGGGCTCGACGGCGACGGTGAGGTCGGCCAGCGCGGTGACCCGACCTCCGTACGTCTTGGTGAGCGACTGGGTCGCGATCAGTGTCACGCGCCCAGCGTAGGGAGTCGATGCCCAGCAGGGACACCGGCACGCCCCCGGCACTCCCCTGATCCTTTCCCCGCCGGACCCCTAAGGTCCCCCGCTGAGGCTCCCGCCACGTTTCCGCCGGTCCCGCGTTCGACCCGACCCCGCCTTGGGAAAGACCCGTCCAAGGTGACACCATTCACCTCCCGTTCACCAGGCATCGACCCGCCCGGTGATCGACCGACGACGCGGGAGGGATCCTGATGGCCGAGGTGGGCGTCCCCAAGGTGAGCGTCGTGGTGCCGGCGTACAACTGCGGCCCACACATCGAGAAGCTCGCTGCCTCGTTGCTGCGCCAGTCGCTGCCCGCCGACGAGTTCGAAGCCATCTTCGTCGACGACGGCTCGACCGACGACACCGCGAAGCGGCTGGACCGGCTGGCCGCCGAGCACCCGCACATCAAGGTGCTGCACATCGAGAACTCCGGCTGGCCGTCGCGTCCGCGCAACCTCGGCGTCGACCACGCCCGCGGCGAGTACGTCTTCTTCGCAGACGACGACGACTGGTTCGCCGACGAGGCACTGGAGCGGCTCTACGCCTGCGCGAAGGCGAACGACGCCGACATCGTGGTGGGGAAGATGGCCGGGTACGGACGCCCCGTGCCCCGGGAGCTGTTCCGCAAGAACCGCTTCGACGCCACCCTCGGCAACTCCCCCCTGGTCGACAGCCTGACCTGTCACAAGTTGTTCCGGCGGTCGTTCCTCAACGAGCACGGTCTGCGGTTCCCGGAGGGCGGCAAGCGTCGACTGGAGGACCACTCACTGGTCATCCGGGCCTACTTTCTGTCCCGGCGCACCTCGGTGCTGTCCGACTACGTCTGCTACCACCACGTCCAGCGGGGCGACGCGCGCAACGTCACAGCGAGCGAGCTGGACCCGGCGAGCTACTTCGCCAGCGTGCGGGAGGCGCTGGACGTCGTGGACGCCAACACCGAGCCGGGTCCGCTGCGGGACCGGCTGCACCGGCGCTGGCTGCGCAACGAGATGCTCAGCCGGCTGCGCGGCAAGCGGCTGCTGAACGCCCGCGAGGCGTGGCTGGAGCAGGTCGCGCTGGAGATCCAGAAGATCATCCAGGACCGCTTCGCCCCGGGCGTCGCCGGTGGTCTGCCACCCCTGCTCCGAGCCGTGGCGTACCTGGCGGAACAGGGGCGTGTCGCGGACCTACGCAGGCTTGCCCGCTGGGAGGCGGGCATCGCCGCACACGGCACGGTCGACGAATTCCAACGTGTCGACCACGCCGTCACGGTGACCGTCGCCGCCGAGCTGCGCGCCGCGGACCAGCCGGTCGGGTTCCGTGCCGACGATGGCCGCGACGTGCTGATGCTCCCGATGGAGGAGGTCACCCCCGAGGTCCTCGACGCCACCGCGCAGGTGCGCAAGGCCCGCCTGGACCTGGTGGCCCGCCACCGGGAGACCGGTGCCGAGATCTTTATTCCGAACACCTTCCAGACCGAGCGGATCACCGGTACGACCGGAGCGGACACCGTCCACCTGGTGCACCGGGCCACCGCCACGATCGACTTCGCCGCCCTCAACGGCGGCCGGACCAGGGGCAGCTGGCAGCTCAAGGCCCGGATCACCAACGTGGGCTGGACCGAGGACGCCCGACTGCCGCTGGTGTTCATCTGCCGGGCCGACGGCTCGCGACCCCGGATCCGCGACGAGCGGAAGGTGTGGAACCGGGTGCGGTCGGCGGTAGGCCGGCGGATCAAGCGCTGATCCGCCCGCGGGGGTCTTGGAGTGGCGCCCTCGACCGATGGGCGGTCGGCTGCGAAACTGTGTGCCGGTCAGCGAGTGGGGGGTGTGGATGAGCAACGGCTGGGTGCTGCCCGACGAGGTGCTACGGGACGCACCGGCGTACACGCCACGTCCCGGTGAGCTCGCGGATCTGGAGCTGCTGCTGACCGGCGCGTACGCCCCTCTGACCGGTTTCATGACCCGCGCCGACCTGGTCTCGGTCAGCCGACGCGGCCGGCTGGCCGACGGCACACCGTGGCAGGTCGCTGTCGTTCTCCAGGTGCCGGCCGCCCTGGCGCAGAGCTTCGATCCGCGCGACCCGGCCCGCCGGGCGCTCGTGCTGACCGACGGGGAGGGCGCCCCGGCGGCCGCCCTGGACGTGGCCGACGTCTGGCCGGTCCGCGAGGGCGTGGCGGGAGTGGGCGGCCAGGTTCGGCGGCTGGGCGACGGTGGGCACGGTCCGTTCCAGCGGCTGCGGCGTAACCCGGAGGAGGTCCGTGCGCTGCTGCCCCCGGGCCGGGTGCTCGGGGTGATCGCCGATCGGCCGCTGCATCGTCCACAGCTCGCCCAGATCGCCCACGCCGCCCGCACCCTGGCCGCTCATCTGCTCGTGATGATCCCGGTCGGCGAGGGCGGTGCAGACGGGCTCCCGCCGGAGGCGCTGGTCCGGACGATCTTCGCCGCGCGGGACCGGATGCCACCCGCCACCCTGGTCGCGGTGCCGCTGTCGCACCGACGCGAGGAGATCAGCGACGCGTTGCTGCGCGCCCGCGTCTCGGCCGCGTACGGGGTCACCCACCTGCTCTCCACCGGGGAGATGCTCTCCGGCGCCGGGCTGCGGGTGCTGGTGCCGCGCGAACTCGCCTATGACAACCGGGACGGGCAGTGGCGTTGGCGGGAGGACATCCCACCGCGCAACCGCCGGCTCGCGCTGACCCAGCCGGAGATCGACGACCTGCTGGACCGGGGCTTCCCGCTACCGGAGTGGCACACCCCGCCCGCTGTGGCACGGGAGTTGGCCCGGGCCCGGCCGCCGCGTCGGCAGCGAGGGCTGGTGGTCTTCCTGACCGGGCTCTCCGGCTCCGGCAAGTCGACGATCGCCCGAGGGCTGGCGGACGCGTTACGGGAGAGCGGCGACCGTACGGTGACCCTGCTCGACGGGGACGTGGTACGCCGGGAACTCTCCGCCGGGCTGGGCTTCAGCAAGACCGACCGGGATCTCAACGTCCGGCGGATCGGCTGGGTGGCCGCCGAGATCGCCCGGCACCGTGGGGTGGGCATCTGCTGTCCGATCGCCCCGTACGCGGCGGCCCGAGCCACCGCCCGGGAGATGGCCCTCGCCGCCGGATCGGGTTTTGTGCTGGTGCACGTGGCCACCCCGTTGGAGGTGTGCGAGCGGCGGGACCGCAAGGGCCTGTACGCGCGAGCGCGAGCCGGCCTGCTCACCGGGATGACCGGCATCGACGACCCGTACGAGGAGCCGACCGACGCCGATCTGGTGCTCGACACCACCGACCTGAGCGTGGCGGACGCGGTGCAGGCCGTGCTGCACCATCTGACCGAGACCGGTTGGGTGGAGCTGAAGATCGCCACCGCCTGAGGCGTCGCCGTACCCCGTTCCTTCCACAGCTGAGCGGCACGCGCTAGTGTTCATCTTTGTTGGAACACGTTTGACCGCGTGAGGTACGTGGCGTCGGGGGAGGCACGGCTGATGCTCGCTCAGCAGCGGCAGGCGGCCATCCTGGAGCGGGTCCGCTCCACCGGCGGCGTCCGGGTCAGCGAGTTGGCGGGCGAGTTCGGCGTGTCCGACATGACCATCCGGCGTGACCTGGATGCGCTGCACGAGCGCGGCCTGCTGGCCAAGGTGCACGGCGGTGCCACCACGACCGGGCCGAGCTCGACAGACGAGCCGGGTTTCCACGCCAAGTCGGTCCGCCAACTGCCCGAGAAGGCGGCCATCGCCGACCGGGCGGCCCAGTTGGTCCGGCCGGGAGCGGCGATCGCGCTCTCCGCCGGCACCACCACCGCCGAGCTGGCCCGCCGGCTGGTGGACGTGCCCGAGCTGACCGTTGTCACCAACTCGCTGCCGGTCGCCGAGATCCTGCACGCCGGCGGCCGCCCGGACCAGACGGTGGTGCTCACCGGCGGCGTACGCACACCGTCGGACGCGCTGGTCGGTCCACTCGCGGTCGGGGCCGTCCGGTCACTGCACCTTGATCTGCTCTTCCTGGGCGTCCACGGCATCACCGAGCGGGCCGGCTTCACCACTCCGAACCTGATGGAGGCGGAGACCGATCGGGCGCTCGTGGCCGCGGCGGACCAACTGGTGGTGCTCGCCGACCACACCAAGTGGGGCACTGTGGGCATCTCCTCGATCGTCGCGTTGGCGGCGGCCCACGTACTGGTCAGCGACGACCGGTTGCCTCCACCCGCACGACGGGTACTCGGCGAAGAGGTGGGCGAACTGATCATGGTGAAGGCGAGGGGCGGGCCGCGTGACGCGCACGCCGACAACTGAGGGGACGGCGCCGTGAAGCGCACCGCGATCGACCTGGCCGACGGCCGGGAGCTGATCTACTTCGACGAGCGCGACGACGCGGTCCGCGACCAGCCGGACCGCCGGGACCTGCCGCCGCCTCCCCCCGCGTCGCAGCTGCGCTACGACCCGTTGACCGACGAGTGGGTGGCGGTCGCCGTGCACCGGCAGACCCGCACCTTCCTCCCGCCGGCGAACGAGTGCCCTCTCGACCCGTCGGTGGGCGACCGGCTGACCGAGGTCCCCGCACCCGACTACGACGTGGTGGTCTTCGAGAACCGGTTTCCGTCGCTGAGCGGTCGGGTGGCCGAGGAGCCCGGGGAGATCACCCCGTTCACACCGGTCCGGCCGGGCCTCGGCCGGTGCGAGGTGGTCTGCTTCACGTCGGATCACAACGCCTCCTTCGCCAGCCTGCCGCCGCGCCGGGTCCGCACCGTGCTGGACGCCCTCGCCGACCGCACCGAGGTGCTCGGCGCGCTGCCCGGCGTCGAGCAGATCTTCTGCTTCGAGAACCGGGGCGTTGAGATCGGTGTCACGCTGCACCATCCGCACGGCCAGATCTACGCGTACCCCTTCGTGACGCCGCGCACCCGCGCGCTGCTGGCCGCGGCACGCCGGCACGCCGAGCGGACCGGCGGCGGCAACCTGTACGCGGACGTGCTGGCTGCCGAGCGCGCCGCCGGCGACCGGGTGGTCACGGAGAACGAACACTGGACGGCGTTCGTCCCGGCGGCCGCCCGCTGGCCGTTCGAGGTGCACGTCGCGCCGCACCGCGTGGTGCCGGACATCCCGGCGCTCAGCGACAGCGAGCGGGACGCCTTCGGGCCGCTCTACCTGGATCTGCTGCGCCGCTTCGACGGCCTGTTCGACATGCCGATGCCGTACATCTCGGCCTGGCACCAGGCTCCCGTGCGGGTCGACCGCGAGCTGGGCCACCTGCACCTACAGCTGTTCAGCATCCGGCGGGCCCAGGACAAGCTGAAATACCTGGCCGGCTCCGAGTCCGGGATGGGCGTCTTCATCAACGACATCGCCCCGGAACGCGCCGCCGACCTGCTGCGCGCCGCCTGAGCAGCCCTGCTGTGCGCGGGTCCTGAGATTGCGCGGCATGAGCTTGGCGGGAAACAGGGCGCGGGGGGCCCGGGACAGGGCCCCCCGCAGGGAAGGGACGGCTGGCTGTGCACGGCACAGCCGGGAAGGCTGGCTGATCGGCGCACGGGTGCCGCGGGTCGACCGTGGTCAACCTTCCTTGGACGCGACTGGCATCTCGTCCATCCTGGTCAACGAGGCGCGCCGGCCGCAGTGACGCCGATCGGCGCGGCGGCGCCGGACACGCCGAAGCCCGCCGGCAGGGGTGCCGGCGGGCTTCGTTGACGCGGTACGCCTGGATCAGGCGGCGATCTTGCGGGCCAGGTTCTCGTCGAGCGCGTTCATGAACTCGTCGGTGGTCAGCCACGGGGCGTCGCGCGAAATGAGCAGCGAGAGGTCCTTGGTCATCTGGCCGCCCTCGACGGTGTCGACGATGACCTGCTCCAGGGTGTTGGCGAACTCGGTGACCGCCGGCGTGCCGTCCAGCTTGCCCCGGTGGGCGAGGCCCCGGGTCCAGGCGTAGATCGACGCGATCGGGTTGGTCGAGGTCTTCTCGCCCTTCTGGTACTGCCGGTAGTGCCGGGTGACAGTGCCGTGCGCGGCCTCGGCCTCGACGGTCCGGCCGTCCGGGGAGAGCAGGACAGAGGTCATCAGACCCAGCGAGCCGAAGCCCTGCGCGACGGTGTCGGACTGCACGTCACCGTCGTAGTTCTTGCAGGCCCAGACGTAGCCGCCCTCCCACTTGAGCGCGGCGGCGACCATGTCGTCGATGAGCCGGTGCTCGTAGGTGATGCCGGCGGCGTCGAACTCGGCCTTGAACTCGGCTTCGAACACCTCGGCGAAGAGGTCCTTGAACCGACCGTCGTACGCCTTGAGGATGGTGTTCTTGGTGGACAGATAGACCGGGTAGTTGCGGTCCAGTCCGTACCGGAACGACGCCCGGGCGAAGTCCCGGATCGACTCGTCGTAGTTGTACATGCCCATGGCGATGCCGCCGCCGGGGAAGTTGGCGACCTCCATCTCCATCGGCGCGCCGCCGTCGGCCGGGGTGTAGGTGATGGTCACCGTGCCCGGGCCGGGGACGACGAAGTCGGTGGCCTTGTACTGGTCACCGTGGGCGTGCCGGCCGATGATGATCGGCTTGGTCCAGCCGGGGACCAGCCGCGGCACGTTGGACATGATGATCGGCTCACGGAAGACGACGCCGCCGAGGATGTTACGGATGGTGCCGTTGGGCGACCGCCACATCTTCTTCAGGCCGAACTCCTCGACCCGGGCCTCGTCCGGGGTGATGGTCGCGCACTTGACGCCGACGCCGTGCTCCTTGATGGCGTTGGCGGCGTCGATCGTGACCTGGTCGTCGGTCTCGTCGCGGTGCTGGATCGACAGGTCGTAGTAGTGCAGGTCGACGTCGAGGTAGGGCAGGATCAGCTGCTCCCGGATCTGCTTCCAGATGATCCGGGTCATCTCGTCGCCGTCGAGTTCTACGACCGGGTTGTTTACCTTGATCTTCGCCATCGGCCGGCGCTCCTCTCGGGGGACACGTGCTCAAGCAGTACGAGCGTACTGCAATTGGGCCGGCAGCCCCCAGCCGGCCTCGACCGGCCGGCGGAACCGGGCTGCGCGGAACAGGAATGCCCTGGAATCATCGTCCGATGCCACTGAACCGCACCCTCGGGTCTATCACGGTCACCGCACTCACCGACGGTGAGGGTGCCTTCTTCCAGCCCCGGGCAGAGGCGTTTCCGCAGGCCACAGCGGCACACTGGGCGGAGGCCGACCGGCGCGACCCCGGCTCGGTGACCGCCGACGGGCAGTGGTGGCTGCCGTTCCGCAGCTTCGCGATCCGCGCCGGCGACGGGCCGGTCACGCTGGTCGACGCCGGGATCGGCCCGGCCGACGCACCCGCCGCGAGCTGGGCTCCCGTGCCGGGGCGGCTGCCCGCCGAGTTGGCCGCCGCGGGCATCGACCCCGCCGATGTCGACACTGTCGTCCTGACCCACCTGCACAGCGATCACATCGGCTGGGCGGTCACCGGCACGCCGGGGCAGCCGTACTTCCGGAACGCGAGCTACCTGCTGCAGCGCGCCGAGCTCGACGCGGCGGAGACGCTCAACCCCGGGCTGCCGGCCGGCCTGATCGCGCCGTTGCGCGCCGCCGGCCAGCTCCGGGTGGTCGACGGCGAGACCGCCCTCACCCCAGCGGTACGTCTGCTGCCCACCCCGGGCCACACCCCCGGCCACCAGTCGGTGCTCCTGACCTCGGCCGACGAACGGATGCTGCTCACCGGGGACCTGCTGGTGCACATGGTGCAACTCGTCGACCCCGACCTGGCGTACGCCCACGAGGAGGACCCGGAACTCGCCCGCACCTCCCGGCTGAACGCCCTACGCACCCACTCCCCCACCGTCCTGGCCACCCCCCACCTCCGCACCCCCTTCACCCCCCACCAGCCCACGAGGTCTCGAGACGCAATCTCGATCGAAAATCCGCGCACCCCACCTGGTTGATCACGAGGTTTGCGTCACCGCAGGCGCGATTCCTGACGCAAACCTCTTGATCGAGCGAGTCGGGGCGGGGGCGGGGTGGGGTCGCGCGGCGGGGTGGACGGCAGGTGGAGGGCGGGGTGGACGGCGAAGGGCGCGCCGGGTTTGCCGGCGCGCCCTTCGCTGGTGCTGCGGTTCGGGGGGAACTACATGCTGGAGATGTCACCCTGCTTGGCGCGAACGGCTTCCGCAGCCTCCAGGAGGCTGGCGCGCTCGTCGGCGTCCAGGTCGGTCTCGACGACCCGCTTGACGCCCTCGGCACCGATCTCGGCCTCGACACCCAGGTAGACACCGGAGATGCCGTACTCGCCGTCGACCCAGGCGCAGACCGGCATGACCTCGCCGGAGTCCTCCGCGACGGCCTTCGCCATCCGGGCTGCGGCGGCGGACGGGGCGTAGTAGGCCGAACCGGTCTTGAGCAGCGCGACCACCTCGGCGCCACCGTTGCGGGTCTTGACGACCAGCTCCTCGATCTGCTCGGCCGGCATGGCGTCGCGCAGCGGCTTGCCGTTGACGGTGCTCTTCGAGGGCACCGGGACCATGGTGTCGCCGTGCGAGCCCAGGGTCAGCGTGCGTACCGAGGCCACCGGCACGTTCAGCGCCTCGGCGACGAAGTTGCTGAACCGGGCGGTGTCGAGCATGCCGGCCTGGCCGAGCACCCGGTTCTTCGGGAACTGGGTGGCGAGCTGGGCCAGTGCGGTCATCTCGTCCAGTGGGTTGGAGACCACGATGACGACGGCGTTCGGGGCGTACTTGGCGACGTTCTCGGCGACCTGACGGACGATCTTGGCGTTGGTCTCCAGCAGGTCCATCCGGCTCATGCCGGGCTTGCGCGGCAGACCAGCGGTGATCACGACGACGTCGGAGCCCTCGATGCTCTCGTAGCCCTCACCGTTGGGGCCGGTGGTCACGCCGACCACCTTGGTCTCGAAGCCCTCGATGGCCCGGGACTGGTTGAGGTCGAGCGCGAGACCCGCGGGCTTGCCCTCCACGATGTCGGTGATCACTACGGTGTCGAAGACGTCGTACTCGGCCAGGCGCTGTGCGGTGGTGGAGCCGTAGAAGCCAGCCCCGACGACAGTGACCTTCTTACCCATGGTCGTCCCACTCCCTGATACCAGTCGGTTTTCCGGACCGTATCAGTCATCCTGGCACCGATCAGGCCAGGGGCGGCGGCCATCGCCGGGATGGGGTGAACGTCACCGCCGTCCTGGTTCGACACAACCGAGGTGCGGGTCAGCCGCGCTCGGCACGCTCGACGACGTTGGTGAGCAGCATGGCCCGGGTCATCGGGCCCACGCCGCCGGGCATGGGGACCAGCGCGTCGGCCGTCTCGGCCACCTCCGGGTCCACGTCGCCGGTGTAGCGGCCCTTACCGTCCGCGCCGATCACTCGGGTGATACCGACGTCCACCACCACCGCGCCGGGGTTGATCATGTCGGCGGTGAGCAGACCCGGTACGCCGGCCGCGACGATGACGATGTCCGCGGCCCGGGTGTGCGAGGCGAGGTCGAGGGTGCCGGTGTGGCAGAGGGTGACGGTGGCGTTCTCGCTGCGCCTGGTGAGCAGCAGGCCGAGCGGTCGGCCAACCGTGTTGCCGCGACCGACCACCGCGACGGTGGCCCCGCGCAGCGCCACGTCGTGCCGGCGGAGCAGTTCGACGATGCCGCGCGGGGTGCACGGCAGCGGACCGTCGTAGCCGAGCACGAGCCGACCCAGGTTGACCGGGTGCAGGCCGTCGGCGTCCTTGTCCGGGTCGATCAACTCGAGCACCCGCTGGGTGTCGAGGTGGGCCGGCAGCGGCAGTTGAACGATGTAGCCGTGGCACGCCGGGTCGGCGTTCAGCTCGGCCAGTACGTCGTCGACCTGCTGTTGGGTGGCGTCGGCCGGCAGTTCGCGGCGGATCGAGGCGATGCCCACCTCGGCGCAGTCGCGGTGCTTGCCGTTGACGTACGCCTGGCTGCCCGGGTCCGCACCGACCAGGACCGTACCGAGCCCGGGGGTGATGCCGCGTTCCGCGAGTGCCTTCACCCGGATGCGCAGCTCGTCCTTGATCTCCGCTGCGGTTGCCTTGCCGTCCAGAAGCGTCGCCGTCACGACCAGATCGTCTCACGGCCACCGCCTGCGGATCAGACGACCTCGCTCGGGCCGTCCACCGCCCTGTGCGGTGGGGCGGCCACCGGACGGGCCGGGAACCTGCGACGTGACCGCTACTGGAGTCACCGTGTGTGAGGTGTTGCTAGTCACTTTCGGTGACAATTTGTGGGTTCGATCACGGTCGAACCAGACAGGAAGGGCTAGCTCCACGGAGACCGGACGGCCGCCCCAGGCGGCGTCCAGACGGCCGGGCTAGGGCAAACACGTTGTCAACCATCGCGATTTCCGCAGGCCAATGTCGATAAACCCGATTTGGGGTAGCAGGTTCACTCGCCCCCGACAACTGAGGCAGCCCCGGACCGTTACCCACCCGCAACCGCGTCGTTGTCGAAGGCCCGTCGCCGACCTACCGTTACCGCTTGTTGCGCAGCGTAACCCAGCGTCGGGCCTGACTGCGCAGCGTGAGGAGATGAGGAGGCTCAATGCGAGTTCGTAGACTCGCCGCCTGGACCGCCCTCCCGCTCGCGGTGACGCTGGGCCTCGCGGCCTGCGGCAGCGGCGGAGACGGTGGATCCGGTGGCAGCGACAGTTCGGTGGTCAGCATCCAGATCGCCGAGCCGAAGCACCTGGTTCCCACCAACACCACCGAGACGTCCGGGTCGCAGGTGCTCGCCGGCCTGTTCAGCCCGCTCGTCGACTACGACGCCCAGAACAAGCCGTACGAGGTCGCCGCGCAGTCGATCACCTCGTCCGACAACAAGGTCTGGACGATCAAGCTCAAGGACGGCTTCACCTTCCACAACGGTGAGAAGGTCACGTCCGAGGACTACATCAACGCGTGGAACTACGGCGCGTATGCCCCGAACGGCCAGGACAGCAACTTCTTCTTCGAGAAGATCGCTGGTTACGCCGACCTGCAGGGCAAGGCGCCGAAGGCCAAGGAGATGTCCGGTCTGAAGAAGGTCGACGACCTCACCTTCACCGCGACGCTCTCCGAGCCGTACATCGACTTCAAGACGACGCTGGGCTACAACGCGTTCTACCCGATGCCGGATGCCGCGTTCTCGGCCCCGGGCGTGCTCAAGGACTCCTACGAGCAGGCCCCGATCGGCCAGGGCCCCTTCAAGATGAAGGGCACCTGGCAGCACGACAGCAAGATCGATGTCGAGCGCTACGACGCGTTCCCGGGCGAGAAGCCCAAGGTCAAGAACATTGAGTTCCGGATCTACCAGCAGCTCACCGCGGCCTACGCGGACGTCCTGGCGGACAACCTGGACGTGCTGCCCACGATCCCGACCGAGAGCCTGAGCACCGCGCCGAGCGACCTGGGCGACCGGTACAAGACCAGCCCGATGTCGTCGTTCCAGTTCCTCGCGTTCCCGACGTTCGACAAGGACTACAGCAGCCCGGACGTGCGCAAGGCCATCTCGATGGCGATCGACCGCGACGAGATCACCAAGTCGGTCTTCAAGGGTTCGCAGATGCCGGCTCGTTCCTTCGTCTCGCCGGTCCTGCCGGGCTACCGGGAGAACACCGCGGGCAAGGCCGGCGAGTTCAACCCGACCGAGGCCAAGAAGCTCTACCAGGCTGCCGGCGGTCCGTCGAAGATCGTCATCTCGTACAACGGCGACGGCGGGCACAAGGACTGGGTCGACGCCACGGTCAACCAGCTCAAGGCCAACCTGGGCGTCGACGCGGTCGGCTCGGCCGAGCCGAAGTTCGCCGACCTGCTGACCAAGGTCGAAAAGAAGACGCCGGTGGGTGCGTTCCGGATGGGTTGGGTCATGGACTACCCGACCATGGAGGACTACCTCGGCCCGCTGTACAGCACGAACGGCTCGTCGAACTACTACGGCTACAGCAACCCGGAGTTCGACAAGCTGGTCAAGGAGGGTTCCGCCGCCAAGACGCAGGACGAGGCGATCGCCAAGTACCAGCAGGCGGAGGACATCCTGGCCAAGGACATGCCGGTGATCCCGCTCCGCTTCGGCGAGAACGTGTTCGGCCACTCGTCCAAGGTCAAGAACGTGGAGATGGACCTGTTCCAGCGGGTCAACCTCGTCAAGATCGAAGCAGCCAGCTGAGCTGACCATGGATGCGGGCCACCCGGGCGACGATGCCCGGGTGGCCCCTACCGCGCCACCGGGGCCAGGCCGCAGCAGCGGACCCGGCGTCGGTGGCGCCGGCTCCCCCGGGCCGGACGGCACGTCTCGGATATTTCGGGTACGACCAGAGATGCCGTCCTGCGACCCTTTCGCACATTTCCGGAGAGACTGCTAAGCATGTTCCGCTACATCTTGCGGCGCCTACTGCAGATGGTCCTGGCGTTCTTCGGGACCACCCTGATCGTCTACGCGCTGACATTCGCCGGGCAGGGCGACCCGATCCAGGCGCTCGCCGGTGAGCGGCCGGTGACGCCAGCGCAACGGGCCTACCTGACCGAGAAGTACAACCTGGATCAGACGGGCGTCGGCGGCTTCTTCTACCGCTACTTCGACTACGTGAAGGACCTGCTCCAGGGCAACCTGGGCGAGTCGCTCACCGGTCGGAGCATCGGTGACATCCTCCAGCAGGCCTGGCCGGTAACCGTGCGGCTCGCGCTCATCGCGCTCGCCGTGGCGATCATCTTCGGTGTCACCGCCGGGGTCCTCGCCGGCATCCGCCGGGCCAGCATCTTCGACAACTCGACGCTGGTGCTGACCCTGCTGGTGCTGGGCATCCCGACGATCGTGCTGGCGCCGCTGGCGCAGTACTTCCTGGGCGTCAAGTGGCAGCTCTTCCCACCCACCGCCGGCTCCGACCCGACGTTCTACGCGCTCCTGCTGCCGGGCATCGTGCTCGGCTCGCTGTCGCTGGCCACCGCCCTACGACTCACCCGGGCCTCGGTGGCGGAGAACCTGCGCGCGGACTACGTCCGGACCGCCCGGTCCAAGGGCCTGGTCAAGCGGCGCATCGTCATCGTCCACGTGCTGCGCAACTCACTGATCCCGGTGGTCACCTTCCTCGGTGTGGAACTGGGCAACCTGATGAGCGGCGCGATCATCACCGAGGGCGTCTTCAACATCCCCGGCGTGGGCTTCAACCTCTTCCGCGGCATCCGCACCGAGGACGGCCCCCTGGTGGTGGGCATCGTCAGCGTGCTCGTCGTGGTCTACCTGGTCTCGAACCTGGTGGTGGACGTCCTGTACGCCGTACTCGACCCGAGGATCCGCTATGAGTGAGCGCAGCGACAGTGCCGTTGCCGAGCGCAGCGAGGTGCAGGCATGAGTGACTTTGAGACTGTGGCGGCCACCGAGAACCAGGCCGCACGACGTGGCCCCTCGGGGGAGCCGGGCACGCCCAACCAGGTCGGCGCCGCGAACAAGCCCCGCAGCCTGGCCGGGGACGCCTGGCGCGACCTGCGCCGCAACCCGATCTTCTGGATCTCGCTGGCGCTGGTCGTCATCTTCACCCTGATGGCGCTGCTCCCCGGGGTCTTCACCGCCAACAGCCCGAACGACTGCCTGCTCTCCCGGCAGCACGCCGGGCCGTCCGGCGGGGCCATCTTCGGGTACGACTTCCAGGGCTGCGACACGTACTCCCGGGCGGTCTACGGCACCCGGGCATCGCTGCTGGTCGGTGCGCTCGCCGCGCTCGGCACCGGAATCATCGCGCTGGTGATCGGCATGCTGGCCGGTTACTTCGGCCGCTGGGTCGACGCGGTGCTCTCCCGGGTGATCGACGTGGTGCTCGGCATTCCGCTGCTGCTGGCCGCGATCGTGCTGCTCAAGCGGGTGTCCAGTGACAGCCAGTGGGCTCGGATCGGCGCGGTCGTCTTCGTGTTGGCTCTCCTCGGCTGGACCACCGCCGCCCGCGTGGTCCGGTCCTCGGTGATCACCGCGAAGGAGCAGGACTACGTCGCGGCGGCGCGGATGCTCGGCGCCGGCAACAGCCGGATCATGTGGCGGCACATTCTGCCGAACTCGCTGGCCCCGGCGATCGTCGTGCTGACCATCGCGCTCGGCTCGTTCATCGCGGCCGAGGCAACGCTCTCCTTCCTCGGCATCGGCCTGAAGGCGCCCACCATCTCGTGGGGCCAGGACATCGACACCGGCCGGATCCACATGCGGGAGGCGGCCACCCCGTTGATCGTCCCGTCGACCTTCCTGGCGTTGACCGTGCTGGCGTTCATCATGCTCGGCGACGCGATCCGTGACGCCTTCGACCCGAAGCTGCGGTGAGAACACCATGACCGTCAATCCAACTCCCGCCTCTGCCACACCCGAGGGCGGTCACCTGCTGGAGCTGCGGGACCTGCACGTCGAGTTCCGCACCAACGAGGGCGTCGCCCGGGTGATCAACGGTGTGTCGTACCACCTGGACGCCGGCGAGACCCTTGCCGTGCTCGGCGAATCCGGCTCGGGTAAGTCGGTCACCGCTCAGGCGATCATGGGCATCCTGGACACCCCGCCCGCGTTCGTCCGCTCCGGCCAGATCCTCTACCAGGGTGAGGACCTGCTCACCCGCTCCGAGGAGCAGCGCCGGCAGGTACGCGGCAAGGAGATCGCGATGATCTTCCAGGACGCGCTCTCCGCCCTCAACCCGGTCTTCCCGGTCGGCTGGCAGATCGGTGAGACGCTGCGCCAGCGCGCCGGCATGTCCCGAGCCGACGCTCGCCGTCGTGCCGTCGAACTGATGGATCTGGTCAAGATCCCGGGTGCCGCCAGGCGGATCGGCGACTACCCGCACCAGTTCTCCGGCGGCATGCGGCAGCGCGTCATGATCGCCATGGCGTTGGCGCTGGACCCGAAGGTGCTGATCGCCGACGAGCCCACCACGGCCCTCGACGTGACAGTGCAGGCCCAGATCATGGACCTGCTGGCCGACCTGCGCCGGGAACTCAACATGGCGATGATCCTGATCACCCACGACCTGGGTGTGGTCGCCGGTGTCGCGGACCGGATCGCGGTCATGTACGCCGGCCGGATCGTCGAGCACGCCGACGTCCACTCGCTCTACAAGGCGCCCGCCCACCCGTACACGAAGGGGTTGTTGGAGTCGATCCCGCGCCTGGACGTTCGCGGCCAGGAACTGTCGACGATCAAGGGGTTGCCGCCGAACCTGATGCGCATCCCGTCCGGCTGCCCGTTCCACCCCCGGTGCCCCTACGTCCAGCAGGTCTGCGTGGACGAGGTGCCGCACGACCTGGTCCTCGGCGACGGCCGGACCAGCGCTTGCCACTTCGCGCAGGAGGTCCGTGATGACAGCGTCGCCCGCTAACAACACCAAGGTCCGCGGCGAGACCATCCTCTCCGTCGACAACCTGGTGAAGCACTTCCCGATCACTCAGGGCGTGCTGTTCCAGCGGCAGATCGGGGCGGTGAAGGCCGTCGACGGAGTGAGCTTCGAGCTGCGTCGGGGCGAGACGCTCGGCGTGGTCGGCGAGTCCGGCTGCGGCAAGTCCACCCTCGCCCGGCTGCTGATGCGGTTGGAGACTCCCACCTCCGGACGCGCCACCCTGGAGGGCAAGGACCTGTTCAAGGCCTCCGGGGGCGAGTTGCGCCGGCTGCGCCGCAACATGCAAATGGTGATGCAGGACCCGTACACCTCGCTGAACCCGCGGATGACCGTCGGCGACATCATCGGCGAGCCGTTCGAGATCCACCCGGATGCGGCGCCGAAGGGCAGCAAGGCCAAGCGGGTCCAGGAGTTGTTGGACCTGGTCGGGCTCAACCCGGAGCACATCAACCGATACCCGCACCAGTTCTCCGGCGGTCAGCGTCAGCGCATCGGCATCGCCCGCGCCCTCGCGCTGAAGCCCGAGGTGATCGTCTGCGACGAGCCGGTGTCGGCGCTCGACGTCTCCATCCAGGCCCAGGTGATCAACCTGCTCAAGCAGCTCCAGGGCGAGCTGGGGCTCTCCTACATCTTCATCGCGCACGACCTGTCAGTGGTGCGGCACATCGCCGACCGCGTCGCGGTGATGTACCTCGGTCGCATCGTCGAGATCGGCACCGAGGACGAGATCTACGAGCGGGCCACCCACCCGTACACCCAGGCTCTGCTCTCTGCCGTGCCGGTGCCGGACCCGGAGGCCCGCGACCAGCGCAACATGATCCGGCTGGTCGGCGACGTGCCCAGCCCGGCCGACCCGCCGAGCGGGTGCCACTTCCGGACCCGCTGCTGGAAGGCCCAGGACATCTGCGCCACCGAGGACCCCAAGACGGTCCCGAGGGCAGCGGACCCCCACCCGTCCGCCTGCCACTTCGCCGAACTCCGCCCGGCCCTCCCGGCCTAAGCGGCTTTCCAACCACGGTGATCATGGGGTTGACGGGCCGTTCCGTCCGGCTTGTCGCCCGCCAACCCCATGATCAACCCAGGCTTAGTGGAAGAAGTGGCGGGTTCCCGTCAGGTACATCGTTACGTTGGCCTTCTTTGCCGCTTCGATGACCTCTTCGTCGCGGATGGAGCCGCCGGGCTGGACGATGGCGCGGACGCCGGCGTCGATGAGGATCTGCGGGCCGTCGGCGAACGGGAAGAACGCGTCCGAGGCGGCGACCGAGCCGCGGGCCCGGTCGGCGCCGGCGCGGGTGACAGCGAGCTGCGCCGAGTCGACCCGGTTGACCTGACCCATGCCCACGCCGACGGTGGCGCCGTCCTTGGCGAGCAGGATCGCGTTGCTCTTCACCGCGCGGACCGCCCGCCAGGCGAACGCGAGGTCCCGCAACAACTCCTCGTCGGCGGCCTCGCCGGCCGCCAACTGCCAACTCGCCGGGTCGTCGCCGGGGGCGTTCACCCGGTCGGCGACCTGGGCCAGCACGCCACCGGTCACCGGTCGCAACTCCACCAGCGCCGGCGTCCAGGCCGGTGCCCGCAGCAACCGGACGTTCTTTTTCCCCCGCAACACCTCGACCGCGCCCTCGTCGAAGCCGGGGGCGACCACCACCTCGGTGAAGATCTCGGCGACCTGCCGGGCCAGCTCGACCGAGACCGGCCGGTTGACAGCGATGACACCGCCATACGCCGACACCGGGTCGCAGGCGTGCGCCCTGCGGTGCGCCTCGGCGACGTCCGCGCCGATTGCGATGCCGCACGGGTTGGCGTGCTTGATGATCGCCACGGCGGGCTGGTCGGCGAAGTCGTTCGCGGCCCGCCAGGCGGCGTCGGCGTCGACGTAGTTGTTGTACGACATCTCCTTGCCGTGCAGCTGCTCGGCCTGGGCGAGCCCCGCCGGGGCGTCCGGGTCGGTGTAGAGCGCAGCCGGCTGGTGCGGGTTCTCGCCGTAGCGCAGCGCTGTCGACTTGCGCAGCGCCAGCCCCGCGAACTGCGGCCACCAGTCGTCGGCGGGTGCCAGCTCCCGGGCGCACCACTGGGCCACCGCGACGTCGTACTCGGCGATGTCGGCGAACGCTCGGGCGGCCAGCGCACGACGCTGGGCCAGCGTGAAGCCCCCCTCGCTGAGCGCGCCGAGCAGCGCCGGGTAGGCGGCCGGGTCGGTGAGCACGGCGACCGAGGCGTGGTTCTTGGCGGCGGCCCGCACCATGGCCGGGCCACCGATGTCGATCTGTTCCACGCACTCCTCGACGCCGGCGCCGGAGGCGACGGTCGCCTGGAAGGGGTAGAGGTTGGAGACCAGCAGGTCGAACGCCGCCACGCCCAGCTCGTCGAGCTGCGCCACGTGGGTGTCCTTGCGCAGGTCCGCGAGGAGACCCGCGTGCACCTTCGGGTGCAGGGTCTTCACCCGGCCGTCGAGCACCTCGGGGAACCCGGTCACCGTCTCCACCGGCGTCACCGGCACCCCGGCGGCGGCGATGGTGCCCGCCGTGCTGCCGGTGGACACGATCTCCACACCGGCCGCGTGCAGGGCCTGAGCCAGCTCGACCAGCCCGGTCTTGTCGTAGACGCTGACCAGCGCCCGCCTGATCGGGCGGCGCCCGTCCTGAGTGGGACTCACGGAACCGTGACCTTCCTTCCGGTGATGGTCCAGCCTTCGCGGACCAGCCGACCGACCTGCTCGACGAGCTGGCGTCGCTCGGCTTCCTTGATGCGCTCGGTGAGCGTGTCGACGTCGTCGTCGTCAAGCACCGGCACCGCTACCTGCGCGACGATCGGCCCGGTGTCCATGCCGGCGTCGACGAAGAAGAGGGTGGCTCCGGTGAGCTTCACGCCGTAGGCGAGTGCGTCACGCGGGCCGTGGATGCCGGGAAACGCCGGCAGCAGCGTGTTGTGGGTGTTCAGGTAGCGGTCGCCGAAGGCGGCGAGGAAGTGCGGACCGACCAGCTTGAGGAAGCCGGCGGAGATGACCAGGTCTGGTTGGTGCTTCGCGACGTGCGCGGTGAGCGCGCGGTCCCAGTCCTCCCGGGTGTCGTGGTCGTGGACCCGTTCGACGAAGGTCGGCACCCCCGCCGCGTCGGCCCGGTCCAGGCCCGCGATGCCGTCGCGGTCCGCGCCGACCGCGACGACCTGCGCGCCGTACGCGGGGTCGGCGGCGGCATCCAGCAGCGACTGAAGGTTGCTCCCGGAGCCGGAGATGAGGACGACGATGCGGGCGACAGGCGCGGGCTCGGTCACCGGGCCACCCTATCGGGCAGGTCAGGGACGCACTCCGGCTGGGCGGCGCGCCGATCTTCGACGGTGCCGACGTGCGTCGACCCGGTACGCTGCCGCTCGCTCGGGCCGAACGCCGCGCCGGCCCACACACCGCCCCTGATCCGGCACACGAAGCGGTCGACAAGGGCCCGTTTGCCTGCTTTGGGAGACATGTCTTCCTGTTGCTGTACTGGGCTTTGGGAGGACTGACCGCGATCATGGATGGAAACAAGAGCACCAACTGACGGAACCAGTCCAAGGAGCTTCTCGAATGCAGCCCGGTAACCCCGGTCAGGACCCGTACGGCCAGCAGCCCAACCAGGACCCGACCGCTCCCCAGCCGCCGGCCGCCCCGTACGGTCAGCAGCCCACCTCGGGGCAGCCGTACGGTCAGCAGCCGCCGTACCAGGACCCGTACGCGCAGCAGCAGCCCCCGTACGGCGCCGGCCCGACCTACCCGAACGCCGGGTACCCGCAGGCACAGGGGCAGAACAACACCCTCGGCCTGGTGTCGATGATCCTCGGTATCGCGTCGATCCCGCTGGTCTGCTGCCTGTACCTGGGCATCCCGGTCGGCATCGCGGGCATCGTGACCGGCTACCTCGCCAAGCAGAAGGTGGCCCAGGGCCAGGCCAACAACGCCGGCCAGGCCAAGGCCGGTCTGATCTGCGGCGCGGTCGGCGTCGGGCTGGGCATCCTGCTGCTCATCCTGAGCGTCGTGGCGCAGGTCAACCTGCCCACCCAGCCCTGACCGGCTCGGATTCGACGGGGCGCTCCGGGTTCGCCCGGGGCGCCCCGCACTCGTCTACCGCGCGGGTCGGCAGGTCAGCGCCCGGACGGCTGCGGCTCTACTGCGCGGGACCGCGGGTCAGCGCCCGGGTGGCGGCGGCGCCGACCAGCGCGCCAACCGCTATGACACCGGCCGCCACCGCCCCGACCTGCCAACCCACCGGCCCGACCTGGGACAGCCGACCGGCGCCGAGCGACCCGCCGGAGACCGCCGCGGCCGCACCGAGCACCACTCCGGCCACCGGCCCGGCCAGCACCGCCGGCACCAGCAACTCGGCCCAACGCTGCGCAGCCCGTTCCGGCCCGGCGAGTCGGGCCACCCGCCGGGCGAGCAGCCAACCGGCGACCATCCCCGCCAGCACCGGCACCGCGAGCAGCAGAGCGCCGAAGCCGTCCACCGGGCCGCGCGGCAGGCCGGCGAGCAGCGGCACGGCCGGCAGCGCGCCGACCGAAACCTCGCTGGTACGGACCGCGGTGTCGGTCCCGACCGCGAACCCCGGCCCGAGCAGGTAACTGGTCGACCAGACCGCCGCGTTGGGCGCGTACGCGACGCTGACCAGGGTGATGCCGGCCTGCCCGGCGACCCCGGTCCGGTACGCCCCGATCATGTCGGCAGCATCACCGCCGCCGGTGGCCACCGCCAGGCCGGCCGCACCCGCGCCCGCGCCGAGCAGCAGCAGCCCGGCCACCAGGCCGGTGCGAACGCCGTCGCGCACCGGACCCGGAAGCCGGGTGACGAGCAGCCGGGTCACGGCGGTGATCCGGACCGCGCCGACCAGCGCGGCGAGGGTGCCGACCGCCGCGAACGTGGCGCCCGCCCGGATCAGCGACACATTCGGCCCACCCGTGCCGACCAGCACCGCCGCGAGCGCGCCGAGCAGTGCGTACGCGACACCGACCGCGACCGCGGCGAGCAGTGCCCGGCGCGGTGAGCGGGTGTCGCGAGCACCGATCGCGCGGCTGACGTGCACGCCGGCGCGAGTCAGCCGCCAGAGCGCGAGCACGGTCAGCGCCAGCGGGGCGAGCCCGAGCGGCCCGGTCTCGGTGTGCAACGGCACGCCGTGCCCGAGCAGCCAGCCGGCCAACGCGGTGCGCAGGGTGCCGGTCACTGTGGTGCCATCCGCGCCGAGCTGCACCAGGCCGAGCACGATGGCGACCGGCAGGTACGAGGTGAGGGCGGCCCAGCAGGCGGCCACCCCGGCGGCGACGGGCAACGGCGCCCGCCCGCGCGGCGACCCGCCCGCGCGAGGCGCTGGCACCCGCCGGGCCGGTGCGGCACGGACGACCGGCCGGTCGTCGGCGCTCACACCACCGGGACGGCTGGGACGGTCAGGGGTGACGGGGGACATCCGCTCTACTCTGGCACGTCGCGCGGGCGGTGGCAGTCCGTTAACCCCTCCTAAGGTCGGCGAGTTCACCGAACCGACGTCCTGCCCACCCGGGCCGGTCTAGCCTCGGCCCTGAGGGGGCGCGAGTCGCCGCCACCCGGGACGGGCCCGCCGGTCGCGGTCCGGGCCGGCACGTCGCCCATGACCGCTCGGAGGACGCTGTGACGACGCCATACCCGCCTCCCCCACCACCACCGGCCCAGGGACGCGACCGCACCACCCTCTGGGGCGTGCTGGGCATCGTGCTGGGGCTGATCTGCTGCGGCATCTTCGGCATCGTCTTCGGCTACCTGTCCATCCGCGACGCCCGGCGGTACGGGCAGTCGCCGCTGCTCGGGTACCTCGCCATCGCGTTCGGCGTGATCAACATCATCGGCGGGGCGATCCTGCGCTCGACCGGCAACTACCCGTTCTGGAACAACGACTGACCAGCGCGGAGCGCGCGTACGCCGAAGGGGGTCGACCGTGACCGGTCGACCCCCTTCGTGTTGCCTGAACAGCTCAGCTGCCGGACATGATCTCCCGCATCAGCTTGGCGGTCTCGGTCGGAGTCTTGCCAACCTTGACGCCGACGGCCTCCAGCGCCGCCTGCTTCGCCTCGGCGGTGCCGGCCGAGCCGGAGATGATCGCACCGGCGTGACCCATGGTCTTGCCGGGCGGAGCGGTGAAGCCGGCGATGTAGCCGACCACCGGCTTGGTGACGTTGGCCTTGATGAACTCGGCGGCCCGCTCCTCGGCGTCGCCACCGATCTCACCGATCATGACGATGGCGTCGGTCTCCGGGTCGGCCTCGAACGCCGCGAGGGCGTCGATGTGGGTGGTCCCGATGATCGGGTCACCGCCGATGCCGACGCAGGTGGAGAAACCGATGTCGCGCAGCTCGTACATCATCTGGTAGGTCAGCGTGCCGCTCTTGCTGACCAGGCCGATCCGGCCGGAGCCGGTGATGTCGGCCGGGATGATGCCGGCGTTGGACGCGCCCGGCGAGGCGATGCCCGGGCAGTTCGGCCCGATGATCCGGGTCCGCTCGCCCTGCGCCACGTTGTACGCCCAGAACGACGCGGTGTCGTGCACCGGGACGCCCTCGGTGATCACCACGGCCAGGCCGATCGCGGCGTCGATCGCCTCGATCACGGCGGCCTTGGTGAACTGCGGCGGCACGAAGATGACTGTGACGTCGGCCCCGGTCTCGGCCATCGCGTCCGCGACGGACGCGAAGACCGGCAGCTCGGTGCCGTCGAAGTCGACAGTCTGGCCCGCCTTGCGCGGGTTGACGCCACCCACCACGTTGGTGCCGGCGGCCAGCATCCGCCGGGTGTGCTTGGAACCCTCGGAACCGGTCATCCCCTGGACGATGACCTTCGAGTCCTTGGTCAGCCAGATAGCCATGATCAGACCCCCGCAGCTGCCAGCTCGGCGGCCCGCTCGGCCGCACCGTCCATGGTGTCCACCCGCTGCACGAGCGGGTTGTTCGCGCTGTCCAGGATCGCCCGGCCAGCTTCGGCGTTGTTGCCGTCGAGACGGACGACGAGCGGCTTGGTGACCTGCTCGCCGCGCTGCTCCAGCAGGGCCAGCGCCTGGATGATGCCGTTGGCGACCTCGTCGCAGGCGGTGATGCCGCCGAAGACGTTGACGAAGACGCTCTTCACGGCCGGGTCGGAGAGCACGATCTCCAGCCCGTTCGCCATCACCGCGGCGCTCGCTCCGCCGCCGATGTCGAGGAAGTTGGCCGGCTTGACGTTGCCGTGCCGCTCACCGGCGTACGCGACCACGTCGAGGGTCGACATGACCAGACCCGCGCCGTTGCCGATGATGCCGACCTCGCCGTCGAGCTTGACGTAGTTGAGGTCCTTGGCCTTGGCGGCCTGCTCCAGCGGGTCCACAGCGGCCTGGTCGACCAGCGCCTCGTGGTCCGGGTGCCGGAACGCGGCGTTCTCGTCCAGGCTGATCTTGGCGTCGAGCAGGAGAATCCGGCCGTCGCCGTTCTTGGCGAGCGGGTTGACCTCGACCAGGGTGGCGTCCTCGGCGACGAACGCCTGCCACAGGCCGACGGCGATCTCGACCACCTGGTCGGCGACCTCGGCCGGGAAGCCGGCAGCGGTCACGATCTCGCGGGCCTTGGCCTCGTCCACGCCCTTCACGGCGTCGATCGGGGCCTTCACAACCTTGTCGGGGGTCTCGGCGGCGACCTGCTCGATGTCCATGCCGCCGGCGACGCTGGCGATGCAGAGGAAGGTGCGGTTCGCCCGGTCGAGCAGGTACGAGAAGTAGTACTCCTCGGCCACGTCCGCGGTCACCGTGATCATGACCTTGTGGACGGTGTGACCCTTGATGTCCATGCCGAGGATGTCGGTGGCCCGAGCCACCGCCTCATCCGGGCCCTCGGCCAGCTTGACGCCGCCGGCCTTACCTCGGCCGCCGACCTTTACCTGCGCCTTGACGACCACACGGCCGCCAAGACGTTCGGCGATCGCGCGGGCCTCTTCCGGGGTAGTGGCGACGCCGCCGGCCAGCACGGGCAAGCCGTGCCGCTCGAACAGGTCCCGCCCCTGGTACTCGTACAGGTCCACGATTGCGCGTCCCGTCCCGTCTCCGCGGCGCGCCGTCGCGCCGCCACCAGCGTTCAGAAAACAGTTTGACGCCTGTCATCAGTTGAAACAGGCCATTGGCCGCAGCCTAGCGAGGTCGGCACCACCGGCAACCGAGCGGGTGCACGGTGTGCGGTAATGCACAACCGGACATCAGGTGTTGCCGGTTTCCGGCCATGACTCGGGTGGCATCCACCGTCCGGGCGATGTTGCCCGGCTTGCGTAACCCCGTCGTGGGGGCGTCGTTGAGTCAGATGTCGGAGCGCTGAACAGCGCAAAGACGGGATACGGCCGATGCCCTGTCGGTCGAGGGGTGGCGGCGGGGCATCGTGCATAGAGGGGCCGGACGTGTGAGGGGTGCGTCCGGCCCCTCCCCCGTGCCCAAATTTCGGTGACGCAGCAGATCGACGTGCCTCAGGAAACCGGCTGGGCCACGTTCTGTCGGACCCACTCGACAATCGCCTGGGTGGTGGCGCCCGGCGTGAAGATCTTCGCGACGCCCAGCTTCTCCAACTCGAAAATGTCGCCGTTCGGAATGATGCCGCCGCCGAACACGACGATGTCGCGGGCGTCCCGCTCACTGAGCAGTTCCAGCACCCGTCGGAAGAGCGTCATGTGCGCGCCGGAGAGCACTGACAGGCCGACAGCGCCGGCGTCCTCCTGGATGGCGGTCTCCACGATCTGCTCGGGGGTCTGGTGCAGGCCGGTGTAGACGACCTCCATGCCGGCATCCCGCAGGGCGCGCGCGACGACCTTCGCGCCCCGGTCGTGGCCGTCCAGGCCAGGCTTCGCGACGACGACCCGAATCCGAGAGCTCATCAGCGCACACCTTTCACCGGCTTGACCGCCTTCACCTTAACGAACGGTAACCCGGCGGGCCCGGCCCGGGAAATCCGGGCTCCGTCACCGGCCGTTACCCGGCGTGCCCACCGCGCAACCCGGAGAGGTCCGGCCTGGTGCCGTCCAGGCTTCGCCACGGCCGCGCCGCTGGCAGGACTGTGGACACATCCCGGCGCCGTTCGGAGTCAAGCCGGACGACTCCGCCGAAACGGTCACGCTCGGCGACGAACGGGCAGCGATGGGGGCACCGTTCGGCGTCGCGATGCATGACAATCAGGGACGCAAACGGACAGACCGACACGCCAATTTTTCGGTCCAGCTTGTGACTCGCCTGGCGGTTGGCTAACGTGTCCACGGTTGTCATCAGGTCCATGGACGGGTGACGACGCGGTCAGCGGACGTTCCACTGGAGCTTCAGGGGACGCCCACCGGCCGCTTCGGAACCCCGACAACGGAGGGTGTGCGTGCGCCAGCGCCTGTCGTCTGAGCCCGATCGATATCGCGGTCGCCGCCGCGTACCCACCCCACCCCGCAGCCGTTACGCCGCTGTCGTCACCACCGCGTTCGTCGGTGCCGGCATCGTGGCCCTCGGCGCGAGCGCCCTGCCGGACGCCAAGGACGTCAGCCCGACGGTCCTCGACGAGCTCAAGCAGGCGTCGGTCACCAGCCAGGACGCCGCGGCCCGTGCTGACAACGCCGACCGCGCCTCCCGGGACAGCCGCAGCAAGGACAGTGGCGAGCCCGAGGTCTGGCTGCTGCCGCTGCAGGGCTACGACTTCAACTCCCCGTACGGGATGCGCTGGGGCAAGCTGCACACCGGCGTGGACCTGGTCGCCGGCGAGGGCACTCCCTACGTGGCGATCCACGACGGGTTGGTCACCAAGGCCGGCTGGTTCGGCGGGTACGGCAACGCGGTGATCGTCCAGCACGCCGACGGCAGCGAGGCCATCTACGGCCACTCCTCCGCGGTGAGCGTCAAGGAAGGCCAGCAGGTCAAGGCGGGCGACCAACTCGGCCTCGTGGGTCAGACCGGCCACGCGTACGGCACCCACCTGCACCTGGAGATCCATGTCAAGGGGCAGCCGGAGGACCCGGTGCCGTTCCTTCAGGAGCGCGGAGTGGACATCAAGCTGCAAGTCGAGGCAATCTACACGAGGTAGCCGGCTCCTGACGATGCGTAACGACCGTTGACCGCCCGGATCTGTCGATCCGGGCGGTTCTGCGTTGGGCGGTCCTGGCGGATGTATCCCGGGTCACACAGTCAAATGTGACCGACGGCACTCATCTACATGATCAGTTTTTAGGATGTAGCGCCGCAGAGCGGGTCATATCCGGGCACCCGACCGTCCGCCCTCCGTCCGGGGGTTCGGTCCCCGCGCCTGCCCCACCTCGGCCCGACACCAGTATTTCGAGGTCAAGTGCCCCTCGACTGTGAAGGTCCGCCGTGCAGGAAGACAGCCCCGTCCAGAATGAGAACACCCCCGACACCAGCCAGACCGCGCCGCTGCAGCGCACCGGCCGACGGAACCGCCTCATCGTGCTCGGGGCCGCCGCCCTGGTAGCCCTCGGCCTCGGCGGTGTCGCCGTCGCCACCAGCGGCACCGACCACCCGGCACCCGCCGCCGTCTCCCTCGACGCCCAGGCCCGGGCCGAGGCCGCGAGCCGGGCCGACCGCTCGGTCCGTGAGTCGAGCACCCCGGTCGCCCCCTCGCTGAGCCCGACGCCCAGCCCGTCGGCGGTCAGCGCCAGCCCGGCCCCCACGAAGACGGCCGCCGCGAAGGCCAAGCCGAAGCCGAAGAAGACCACCAGGCCCACACCCGCCTGGGTCGACCCGATGCCGAACGCAGCCGTGACGTCCTGCTACGGACAGCGCTGGGGCACCCTGCACGCCGGCATCGACCTGGCGCTGCCCTCCGGTACGCCGATCCACGCGGCGGCCGCCGGCACCGTGACCCAGGCCGGCGACGCGTCCGACGGGTACGGCAACTCCGTCTTCATCGACCACGGCAACGGCTACCTGACCCACTACGCCCACCAGAGCCGCATCGCTGTCACCGTCGGCCAGAAGGTCAAGGCCGGACAGGTCATCGGCTACGAGGGCGCCACCGGCGACGCCACCGGCCCGCACCTGCACTTCGAGGTGCATCAGGGCATGTGGAACCAGATCGACCCGGCACCGTTCATGCGGGCGCGCGGCGTCGACCTGGGCTGCTGAGGCCGCATCCCCGCGCGGTCCGGGCGCAACAACAACAAGGAAAGAGTGGCCTCAGCGGTACACGAGGCCACTCTTTCCTCGATCTGGCACGATCTTGGTAGCGACGGGTTCAGAGTTTGTCGACCGGGGCGTGCCGGAGCACCAACCACATGGTCTGGTCGCCGAAGTCGATCTGCGCGCGGGCACCCGGACCGTGCCCCTCGACGGCGAGCACCCGCCCCAACCCGTACCGCTGATGGTTGACCCGGTCGCCCGCGGACACCTTCGGCCCCTGCGGCAGCTCGCTGGCCGTGGTCAGCCGGCTGGCGTCCACGCCGAGCCGCTGGGCCAACTGCGCCGCCTTCGGGGTGCCGCCGGTGAAGGTGCCACGGCCGCCGGGCGCGCGGTCCGCACGGCCACCGACGCCGCCGCCCCCGCCAGCCCATGAGGTGTACGACCCTTCGGTGCGCTCCCAGTGCACCAACTCGGTCGGCAACTCCTCCAGGAAGCGTGACGGCGGGTTGTAGGACGGCTGCCCCCAGGCCGAGCGGGTCACCGCCCGGGACAGGTAGAGACGCTGTCGGGCACGGGTGATGCCGACGTACGCCAGTCGGCGCTCCTCCTCCAACTCGCGGGTGTCGCCCAGCGAGCGCAGGTGCGGGAAGACGCCGTCCTCCAGCCCGGTCAGGAAGACCACCGGGAATTCCAGTCCCTTGGCGGTGTGCAGCGTCATCAGGGTGACCACGCCCTGGTGGTCGGGGTCGTCGGAGGGAATCTGGTCGGCGTCGGCGACCAGCGCCACCTGCTCCAGGAAGCCGGCCAGGGTGGCCCGCTCCCCCTCCTCGCCCAGCGCCTCGATCCGCTCGGTGTACTCGCGGGCGACGCTGACCAGCTCCTGGAGGTTGTCCACCCGGCCGGCGTCCTGGGGGTCCAGGCTCTCCTCCAGCTCGGTGAGGTAGCCCGAGCGGGTCAGCAGCGCCTCCAGCACCTCCTCCGGCGTGCCGGTCTCGGCCAGCTCGCGGGCGCCGTCGAGCAGCGCCACGAAGTCCGCGATGCCGTTGGCCGCCCGACTGGAGATGCCCGGCGCCTCCCGGGCTCGGCGCAGCGCCGCGCCGAAGGAGATCCGGTCGCGGCTCGAGAGCGCCTCGACACACGCCTCGGCGCGCTCGCCGATCCCTCGGCGCGGGGTGTTGAGCACTCGCCGCAGGCTCACCGTGTCGTCGTCGTTGACCACCGAACGCAGGTACGCCAGGGCGTCGCGGACCTCCTTGCGCTCGTAGAAGCGCACCCCGCCGACCACCTTGTAGGGCAGGCCGACGCGGATGAACACCTCCTCGAAGACGCGGGACTGCGCGTTGGTGCGGTAGAAGACGGCGACGTCGCCGGGGCGGGTCTCGTCGGCGTCGACCAGCCGGTCGATCTCCCGGGCCACCCAGTCGGCCTCGGCGTGCTCGGTGTCGGCCACGTAGCCGACGATCTGCTCGCCGGCGCCGGCCTCGCTCCACAGTCGCTTCGGTTTGCGGGAGGTGTTGCGGTCGATCACCGCGTTGGCCGCGTTGAGGATGGTCTGGGTGGAGCGGTAGTTCTGCTCCAGCAGGATCGTCCGGGAGTCGGTGAAGTCCCGTTCGAACTCCAGGATGTTGCGAATCGTCGCACCCCGGAACGCGTAGATCGACTGGTCGGCGTCGCCGACCACGCACAGCTCGGCGGGCTCCAGCCCGTCGGTGCCGGAGACCAGCTCCTTGATCAGGACGTACTGGGCGTGGTTGGTGTCCTGGTACTCGTCGACCAGCACGTGCCGGAACCGTCGGCGGTAGCTCTCCGCGACGTGCGGGTGGGACTGGAGCAGGTGCACCGTGGTCATGATCAGGTCGTCGAAGTCCAGGGCGTGTGCCTCACGCAGTCGACGCTGGTAGAGCGTGTACGCCTCGGCCAGCGCCCGCTCGTTGGGCCCGGTGGCCCGCGCCGCGAACTGCTCCGGGTCGACCAGCTCGTTCTTGAGGTTGGAGACCTGGGCGGCAAGCCCACGCGCCGGGTAGCGCTTCGGATCGAGATCCAACTCGCGGGTGACCAACTGCATCAACCGGCGGGAGTCGTCCGCGTCGTAGATCGAGAACGTCGACTTCAGCCCGGCGTGCTCGTGCTCGGCACGCAGGATCCGCACGCAGGCCGAGTGGAACGTCGACACCCACATCAGGCGGGCCCGGGGGCCCACCAGCGCGGCGACGCGCTCTTTCATCTCGCCGGCGGCCTTGTTGGTGAAGGTGATCGCGATGATCTCACCGGGGTGCACGTCCCGAGCGGCGAGCAGGTAGGCGATCCGGTGCGTGAGCACCCGGGTCTTGCCGGACCCGGCACCGGCCACGATCAGCAGCGGCGAGCCGGCATGGCTGACGGCGTCGCGCTGCGGCCCGTTCAGCCCGGCGAGCAGCTGCTGCGGATCGAGACGCGCGGCAGCTGCCCCGGGTCGGTGCGGGCGGGCCGGCGCGGACTCCGGCGCAGGCGGGGACGCGGGGATGTCGAAGAGAGGATGCATCGCCCGACAAGTCTATGCCGCAGGCCGGACACTGCGCCTCTGGCGCTCAGCAGCTCGTGCCCGACGGCGCGCACCAGCACCCGGCACGCCCACCGGCGGCAAAGTGCCCTTCTCGACGCGGATTGCTTGCGCACCCGGCAACGACGTGGGCATACTCGACGGCGTGATCGCTGCGCGCTTCTACTTTTACTATGGCACCGGGAGTCCGGCTGCCGTAGGTCGCGCCTGATCGATTCAGACCTGCTAAAGCCCCGGGCTCCTGGAGTCCGGGGCTTTTTCCGTCCCAGGTTCCGGGCACCGGGCACCACACTGCGAGAGGTACCCGATGATGACAGACGTGATGGAGCAGAGCGGCAGCCCGATCCGACCGGGGCAGCCGGCAGCGCAGGGGGCTGAGCCGGCGGTGGCCACACCACCGACGGGTGCGGACGCCGAGCCGACCGAGCAGCAGACCGGCACCCAGGAGCCGTCCGCCTCGGCGCGGATCGTGCAGATCAGGGAACGGATCGACGAGGTCGACCACGCGTTGATCACGCTCTGGCAGGAGCGGGCCGCGTTGTCCCAGGAGGTCGGGGTGACCCGGATGGCGTCCGGTGGGACCCGCCTGGTGCTCTCCCGGGAACGGGAGATCCTGGAGCGTTTCCGGGTCGCGCTCGGTGCCGACGGCACCCAGCTGGCCCTGCTGCTGCTCCGCGCGGGCCGCGGCCCGCTGTGAGCCGCCCCAGCCCGCGCTGATCCGGACCACGGCTACCTGGGCCGCACCGCCGGTCGTGGGCGACACACGGCCCGCTGACGCCGCGTGGGCTGCCGGGCACCGCGCGGCCGATCCGGGTCACGGACAGACGAAACCGCCTGCCGTCGTCGTGGTGACGGCGGCAGGCGGTTTCGGTGACTCACACCTCGTGGGTGGCGACGATCTCGCGCTTCTCCGCGAAGTGGCAGGCGCTCGGGTGGTCCGAGTCCCGTCGGATCTCCAGCAGCGGGACCTGCTCGGCGCAGACGTCCTGCGCCTTCCAGCAGCGGGTTCGGAACCGGCAGCCCGAGGGCGGGCTGATCGGCGACGGCACGTCACCCGTGAGCCGGATGATCGTCTTGTTGTTCCGCTGGGTCGGGTCCGGCACCGGCACCGCGGAGAGCAGAGCCTGGGTGTACGGGTGGGTCGGTCGCTCGTAGATCTCGTCCTCGGTGCCGATCTCGACGATCTTGCCGAGGTACATCACCGCGACCCGGTCCGACAGGTGGCGGACCACCGACAGGTCGTGCGCGATGAAGACGTACGAGAGGCCGAACTCGCCCTGCAACTGCTCCAGCAGGTTCATGACCTGAGCCTGGATGGAGACGTCCAGCGCCGACACCGGCTCGTCGCAGACGATGATCTCGGGCCGCAGCGCGAGCGCGCGGGCGATGCCGATGCGCTGACGCTGACCGCCGGAGAACTGGTGCGGGTACCTGTTGATGTGCTCCGGGTTGAGCCCGACCAGGTCGAGCAGTTCGCGGACCTTGGCCCGGCGGCTGCCCTTCGGCGCCACCTCCGGGTGGATCTCGAACGGCTCACCGAGCAGGTCGCCGACGGTCATCCGCGGGTTCAGCGAGGTGTACGGGTCCTGCATGACCAGCTGGATCTGCCGGCGCAGACGCCGCAGCGCCCCACCGGAGAGCTTGGAGATGTCCTGGCCCTTGTAGACCACGTTGCCGGCGGTCGGCTTCTCCAGGTTCATCAGCACCCGGGCGAGCGTCGACTTGCCGCAGCCGGACTCGCCGACCACACCGAGGGTCTCTCCGGCGCGTAGACCGAACGAGACCCCGTCGACCGCCTTGACCTGACCGACGGTCTTCTTGAACACCACACCCTGCGTGACGGGGTAGTGCTTGACCAGGTCGTTGACCTCGAGGATGTTCTCAGACACGGTTCACCAGCTCCTCGGCGAAGTGGCAGGCGCTGGCCCGGGCGGGGCCGATCTGCAGCAGCGGCGGGACCTTCTCCCGGCACACCGGCTGAGCCATCGGGCACCGCGGGTTGAACGGGCAGCCCGGCGGGATGTTCATCAGGTTCGGCGGGAGGCCCTTGATCGTCCGGAGCTGCTGCCCCTTCTCGTCGAGGCGCGGGATCGAGTCGATCAGACCCAGCGTGTACGGGTGCGCCGGCTTGGCGTACAGCTCGTACACGTCGGCTTCCTCGACGATCCGGCCCGCGTACATGACCGCGATCCGGTCCGCGACGTCGGCGACCACGCCGAGGTCGTGGGTGATCAGGATCATGCCCATCTGCCGCTCGCGCTGAAGCTCGGCCAGCAGGTCCATGATCTGGGCCTGCACGGTCACGTCGAGGGCGGTGGTCGGCTCGTCCGCGATCAGCACCTCGGGGTCGAGCGCCAGCGACATCGCGATCATCGCGCGCTGCCGCATACCGCCGGAGAACTGGTGCGGGTAGTTGTTGAACCGACCCTTGGCGTTCGGGATCTTGACCTGGTCGAGCATGTCGATCGCGCGCTTCTTGGCCTCCGCGCGGCCCATGCCCCGCCGGACCCGGAACTGCTCGGCGATCTGGAACCCGACGGTGAAGACGGGGTTCAGCGCGGAGAGCGCGTCCTGGAAGATCATCGCGATGCCCTCGCCGCGGATGCGGCGCCGCTCCTCGTCGGACATGCTGAGCATGTCCTTGCCGTGGAAGCGGACCTGCCCACCGGTGACGAACCCGGGCGGCGTGTCGAGGATGCCCATGATGGTCTGCGCGGTGACGCTCTTACCGGAGCCGGACTCGCCGAGCACGGCGAGGGTCTCCCCCGCGTCGACGTGGTACGTGACTCCGTTGATGACCTTTGCGACGCCGTCCCGGGTGCGGAACTCCACCCGCAGGTCGTCGACCTCGAGCAGCCGGCCGGAGGAACGCCCGGACCCGCCGGGTCCCGGCGCGGACTGCTCGGACACGAGAATGTCGGACACTGGATCTCCCCTAGCGGAGTTTCGGATCGAGGGCCTCGCGGACCGACTCACCGAGCATCACGAAGCTCAGCACTGCGGTGACGAGGAACGCGGCGGGGAAGAACACCAGCCCTGGCGCGACCCGGACAAAATTCTGCCCATCACTGATCATGATGCCCCAGGACACCACCGGCGACTTCAGACCGACGCCCAGGAACGACAGGGTGGCCTCGGCGCCGATGAACGAGCCGACCATGATCGTGCCGTAGACCAGCAGCGGGGCCAGGCAGTTCGGCAGCAGGTGCTTGAGGATGATCCGGCCGGTGCCGGCACCCAGTGCGCGGGCCGCCACGATGTAGTCGGCCTCCTTGGTGGCAAGCACCGAGGAGCGCATCAGCCGCATCACGACCGGCCAGCTCAGCACGATCAGTGACGCGGTCACCAGGCCCATGATCTGGGCCTTGCTGTTGCCGGCGCCCGACCCGTTGAACGTGGTCAGGATGACGATCGCGCCGAGCACGAAGGGCAGACCGAAGAAGACGTCGGCGATCCGGCTGAGCAACGCGTCCACCCAGCCACCGCGGTAGCCGGAGATGATGCCCATGGTTCCGCCGATGAGCAGGGTGCCCATGACGGAGAGTACGGCGACCACGATGGAGGCCCGTGCGCCGTAGATGACCCGGGCGTAGACGTCGCGGCCCTGCACGTCGTAGCCGAACCAGCCATTGGCGGACGGTTTGTCGAGGCTGCGGGACAGCGAGCCGTTGACCGCGTCGCCCGGGGCGAACAGCGCCGGGAAGGCCGCCATCAGCAGGAAGATCACGATCAGCGTGGCCGAGATCCAGAACAGCGGCTTGCGCCGCAGGTCACGCCAGGCGTCGCCGAGCAGACCGCGCGGCTTCTCGTTGCTCTGCGGCTGGCCCGCGGTGGCGGGGGCGGCGGAGTCGGTCGGGTGTTCGCCAGGGGTGCTGACGATCGATGCGGTACTGGGGTCACTCATAACGGATCCTCGGGTCCAGGGCGGCGTAGAGCAGGTCAACCAGCAGGTTCATCACGAGATAGACCAGCACCAGGACGACCACGATTCCTACCACCGTGGCGCTTTCCTTGGTGATGATCGCCCGGAAGACCTGACGGCCGATTCCGTTGATGCCGAAGATTCCCTCGGTGACGATCGCGCCACCCATCAGGGCACCGAGGTCGGTGCCGAGCAGGGTCACCACCGGGATGAGCGAGTTACGCAGCAGGTGCACACCGACCACCCGGCGCATGGGCAGGCCCTTGGCGATGGCGGTGCGCACATAGTCCGCGCGACGGTTCTCCGCGATGCTCGTTCGTGCGACCCGGGCGATGTACGCCACTGACGCGCTGCCCAGCACGAAGCCCGGCACGATCAGCTCGGACCACCGCATCTCGGAGGAGACGGTCGGCTTGATGATGCCCCACTGCACACCCAGCAACCACTGCAGCACGAAGCCGACCACGAAGACCGGCAGCGCGATCAGGAAGAGGGTGGAGACCAGGACCAGGTTGTCCAGGAAGCCGTTACGCCGCAAACCGCTCAGCACACCGGCGCCGAGGCCGATGATCGCCTCGATGGCGAGCGCCACGACGGCCAGCTTCAGGGTGTTCGGGTACGAAGTCAGGATGATGTCGCTGATCTCGCGCTGCGAGAACGTCTGACCGAAGTCGCCCTGGAGCAGGTTCTTCATGTAGTTGGCGTACTGCACGAAGACGTTCTGGTCGAGGTGGTACTTCTCGGTCATGAAGGCGATGTACTGGTCCGGGCAGCGACGCTCACCGCACTTGCCGGCGAACGGATCGCCCGGAACGGCCCAGACGAGCCAGTAGATCAGGAACGTCGTACCGATGAAGACCGGCACGAGTTGGAGCAGCCGTCTCAACAGATAACGGCCCATGGGGTGGTCCTCCAGACAGGGGGCGCGTCGGACGGCCGACACGGTGGTGACAACGTGCGAGTGGAGTGTTGTAACACCCAATCGCGGAACGGCCCCGGGTCGGGCTCACCGGATGTGGCGAGCCCGACCCGGGGTCAGACCGTTCGGATCAGAGCTCGACCGAGGTGATGTCGATCTCGCCGACGTTGTTGATCTCGAGCTTCTTGATCTTCTCCGAGTGGCCGGACTGCTGACCGTAGAAGTAGACCGGGATGCTCGGGACGTCCTGGTCGACCTTCTCGACCGCCTTGGCGAACGCCTCGTGCGAGGCCTCCAGGGTCGGCGCGCCGCTGGCCTGCTTGGCAAGGGCGTCGACCTCGGGGTTGCTGTAGAGCCCGTCGTTCGAGGAGCCGTTGGTGACGAACAGCGGGTTGACCCAGTTCTCGACGTCCGGGTAGTCCTGCTGCCAGGCAGCGCGGTACGGGCCGGTCATCTTGTGGGCGTTGATGTTCTGGCGGAACACCGCGAAGGTCGGCACACCCTCGGCCCGAGCGTTGATGTTGAGGTTGGTCTTGACCTGCTGCGCGACGGCGTCCATCCAGTCCTTGTGGGCGGAGTCCGCGTTGTAGTAGAAGACCATCTCACCGGTGAAGCCACCGGCCTCGGCGAGCAGCGTCTTGGCCGTCTCCGGGTCGAACTTGCAGGCGGTGCAGTTGCCCGGCTTGGCGCCCGGGGTCAGCGGGTTCGCCCAGCTGTCGGCCGGCTTGCGGGTGCCGAAGAAGATCTTGTCCGAGATCTCCTGCCGGTTGACCGCCAGCGACACCGCACGACGCAGCTTCGGGTTCTGGAAGCGCTTGTCGTAGATCGGGAACGCGATGAACGCGGTCGACGGCGTGACGGTCGAGCGGCCCCGGTCACCGAGGTCGGTCTTCCACTTGTCACCGGCGAGCGCCGAGGTGGGGACAACCTCCATGAAGTCGAGGTTGTTGGCCAGCAGATCGGCGTAGGCGGCGTTGTCGTCCTGGTACAGCTTGACGTCGACGTCCTTGACCTTCATCTTGTCGCGAAGGTTGTAGTCGTCGAAGCGCGTCAGCTTGATGAGGGCGTTGTCCTCCCAGGACACGAACTTCACCGGGCCGTTGGCGATCGGCTTGCGGCCGAACTCTTCCGGCTTCATGGTGAAGAACACGTCCGGCAGCGGCATGAAGGCGCTGTAGCCGAGCTTGGTCGGGAAGACCGCGGTCGGTGCCGCCAGGGTGACCTCGAAGGTCTGGTCGTCGATGACCTTCAGGCCGGACAGCTTGTCGGCCGTCGGCGTCGGGGCCTTCTTCGGGCCGTCCGCGCCATCCGGGTCCGAGGTGTAGGTCTGGTCGAAGCCCGCGATGTCCGCGAAGAAGGTGCCGTTCTGCGCGCCGTTCGGCGAGTAGGCGGCCCAGTTCCAGGCGTCGACGAAGTTCTTCGCCTTGACCTCGGTACCGTCGTGGAACTTGGTACCGGCCTTGATCTTGATCGTGAAGACCTTGGAGTCCGTGGTGTTGATGGACTCCGCCAGCGCGTTACGCGGGGCCCCACCGTCGTTCGGGTACTCGACCAGGCCGGTCCACATCCAGTCGATGATCTTGCCGCCACCGGTCTCCGTGGTGTTCGACGGGACCAGCGGGTTCTCCGGCTGGACGCCGTGAACAACGATCGAGCCGTCCGCGCTGGCGGCAGTATCGCCGTCGCCGCCGCTCGAGCAACCGCTCGCGACAAGCACGGCAGCCGCGCTGAGCGCGATAGCGCTCGTCGCCCGCTTCGAGACTCTCATTCCGAGGGGCCTCCTCTTTCTAACCAGGTTCCGTCGTGGGTTTCACGCACGTTTGGGGGTGACACCGCCCGACCACCCCGGGGGCGCGGGTCGCCGGGACCACAGGGAAGTTGGGGACACCCCTGATGTTCCGATCCGCCGGGCTCCCCCACCAACGAGGCTTGACACGACGCAATCGACACAGCCACGGGCCGCCGAGATCGGCGGAATCGTGGTCGTGGGGCGTACGGAGTGCCACACACCGATGGTGAGGTGCTGCCACTGTGACACCCACTGGCCTCTTCCGTGAAGGTGCCGTTATCAAGCCGTTAGTTGCCCGCCACGTTGCCGATACTTGAAAAATGATCATAAAACGCCCGACGCGGGCGGCACTGAGCAGGAAATACGTTGCGCCGCCCGAACAACCAGGCTCGGCCCGTGCGCGAGCCCCGAGGTCACCCGAGCCCGGTGGGACGTCTGTCACCACTCACGTTTCGACCCATCCGGATGAGGGCCCCTACGGCTACCCGGACACGATCGCCGGCTGGGTGTACGAGGGCGCGCCGGACGTTTCTCTGATCCTCGCCGGTGCCGACGCGCCGTCACACGAGGCGGCGATCCGCCGCCCAACGGGATAGTTCGTAACGGTTGGACATCTGAAGCTTGCGCAGCACGTTCGACACGTGCGTCTCCACCGTCTTGATGGAGATGAAGAGCTCCTTGGCGATCTCCTTGTACGCGTACCCCCGGGCCAGCAGCCGCAGCACCTCACGCTCACGGTTGGTGAGCTGGTCCAGCTCCGGGTCGGCCACCGGCGCGTCCGGCCGGGCCGCGAAGGCGTCCAGCACGAACCCGGCCAGCCGTGGGCTGAACACCGCGTCCCCGTCGGCCACGCGACGGATCGCGGCAGCCAGCTCGTCCGGGGAGATGGTCTTGGTGACGTACCCGCGGGCACCGGCACGGATCAGCCCGATCACGTCCTCCGCCGCGTCCGAGACGCTCAACGCGAGGAACTTGACCTGTGGGTGCGTACGCCGCATCGCCTCCAGCACCGCGCGACCGCCGCCGTCGGGCATGTGCACGTCGAGCAGCACCACGTCCGGGCCGACGGCCGCGATCCGGGTGACCGCCTCGGCCACCGTGCTCGCCTCGCCCACCACATCGACGTGGGCGCCCAACTCCGCGCGCACCCCAGCTCGGAACATGGCGTGGTCGTCCACCAGGAACACCCGCAGCCGCTTGGGGCGGGCATCCGCCGGGTCGAGGTGCTCGGTCGGCTGCTCGGCCATGGTCATCTGTTCCTCTCCGCTGCGGACGAGTCCCGGGAGATCGGCAGGATCAACCGGACCTCGGTCCCCTCCCCCGGGCCGGACCGTATTTCGGCCCGTCCGCCGTGCCGCTTCATCCGCCCGATGATCGAGCCGCGTACGCCGTGCCGGTGGTCCTCCACGGTATCCGGATCGAAGCCCTTCCCCCGGTCCCGGACGAAGACACTGACCTGATCCGGTTCCACCTCGGCGTAGAGCGAGACGGTCTGCACGCCGGCGTGCCGGGCCGCGTTCACCAACGCCTCCCGCGCGGCCGCGACCAGCGCCCCGACCTTCTCGTCGGTCTCCCGGTCCCCCACCACCACCGTCTCCACGCTGATCGCGAAGGTGTCCTCGACCTCGGCCGCGGCCTGTTCCAGAGCGGCGGCGAAGCGCTCGCTCGGCGAAGCGGTCGGCTTGTAGAGCCAGTTGCGCAGCGAACGCTCCTGCCCCCGGGCCAGCCGCTGCACCGTCTTGACGTCGCCGGCGTTGCGCTGGATCAGTGCCAACGTGTGCAGCACCTGGTCGTGCACCATCGCGGCCAACTCTGCCCGCTCCTGCTCGCGGATGCGCCCCTCGCGCTCCGAGCGGAGCTGACTGTACGTCCGCCAGAGCACCGGCGCGGCGACCACGCCGACGCCCGCCAGCCCGACCAACGCGAAGATCACGCCATTGATCACCGCGTCGAAGTTCTGTGCCGGTGAGTAGACGGCCGCGACGCCGATGATGCCGACCGCGACCAGCACTCCCCCGCCGATGAACCGCAGCACGAAGGCACGCCGGTCGCTCTCCTCGACGACCGCGCCGAGCCAGGGCACCGGCATCGCGTCGCCCCACTGTCGCCGCCGCTCGGGCGCGGACTGGTGCCAGATGACCCCGGCGCCGACCGCGATGATGGCCACCAGCCAACCGGCGGTGCCCGCCGCGCCGACCGAGTCGAAGACCATCACCTGGATCAACAGGACACCGAGCCCGATCCCCACGAACGGCAGGAGTTGGGCGACGTCCCGCCGGGGCGGCACAGCGGTGTCACCGGGACGCAGCGGCACCACCGCCCAGAAGGCCGCGTAGAGCAGCAGGCCCAGCCCGCTCAACCCGAGCAGGACCATGAACGCGACGCGCACCCGCAGCACCGAGATGCCGAGATGGTCGGCGATACCGGCGGCGACGCCGGCGGCCATCCGGTGCTCCGGGGCGCGGTAGAGGCGCGGGGGCGGGGTCACGATGCTGATCGGAGGCTCCCTGGTCACGGTGGCGGACAGGTCGAGGTCGGTGACTCGATCGTCACACGCTGCGGCGTCCGCGACCACGGGGACGCCCCCGACATTCCGGCCGTCGGATCTCAGGGTGGGGTCAGGGTCGGGTCCTGAGGTCGTTCGGGTGGACCGGGCAGCAGGATCGAAGCATGACCGAGGAAGCTGCCCCGCCGCCCCGACCGGGGTCGGCACAGCCGGGCGGTTCAGCACCGCCCCCGCCCACCACCACGCCCACCGAATGGACCGAGCCCAGCACGTTCGGTCCGCACGCTGGCACCGACGCGACCGCCGGCACCGCGCCCGGCGAGCCGGCCGACGGCTACGCGCCGCCCACGGCGGGCTACGGCCCAGGCCCGGGGTTCGCGGCGGGCACCGGCTACGGTCCGGGCGGCACGCCACCCGGGCCGGGTGGTCCCGGTCCGTCCGCGCCGCCACCGCCGCTGGGCGGCACCGGCTTCACCTCGCGGTACGGGCTGGTCCGGCCGCGCGAGGGGCGGTATCTGGCCGGTGTCTGCGCGGCGATCGGGCGCGCCACCAACACCGATCCGGTGCTCTGGCGGGTGCTGCTCGCGGTGCTCGGGTTCTTCGGGGGCATCGGCATCCTGGTGTACGTCGCCGCCTGGCTGATCATCCCGAACGAGGGCGACACCGCGTCCCCCGTCGAGTCGATGCTCGGTCGTGGTCGCTCCAGCATGTCCCCGGTGACGGTGATCGTCCTGGGCATCCTGGTCGCGGCCAGCTTCGCGTACATCGTCACCGACGCCTTCCGCGCGGTGCTGCTCGGCGCGGCCATCCTGGTCGCCGGCGCGCTCCTGCTCAACCGGGACGGCCGCAATCCACGGCCCGGCACCCCGGGTGGTCCGCCGCCCGCCGCACCGTCCGGCAACCCAGCCGGTCCGATCGTCCCACCGGTGACCTGGCCCGCACCGTCGTACGGCGCTGCGCCGTCGACCGGCCCAGCGGCGACGCCGCCGATGTTCAGCACCGGTCCGGGGTACGCCACCGCGACGACGGGGACGACGCCCACCGTCACCATCCCGGCGTACGACGCGCCGCCGACCAGCGCGACGCAACCGGTGTCCGGGGTCGGCCCGGTGTCCGGGCAAACGGCCGGCACGACGGCTGCGCAGCCCGGCTGGCCCAGCACCGCCACGCCCAGCGCCGGCTGGCCGTCGGCACCGGTGAGCAGCACACCCGCTGCCCCGGCCGGCTATCCGACCGCCCCGCCGCCCTCCGGTTACCGCCCCCCGTTCGCGCCGCACGGCCCGTACGCTTCGCCGACCCCGGCCGCGCCTGCTCCGCCCAAGCAACCGAAGCCGCCGAAGCGCCCCAAGGAGCGGTCGCCGCTCGGCGCGGTGACCTTCTCGCTGATCTTCCTGGTGCTCGGTCTGGTCGCCCTGCTCGACCTGCTGGACGTCTTCGCCATCAGCGCCTCGGCGTACTTCGCGGCCGCGCTGGCCACGATCGCGCTGGGCCTGCTGGTCGGCACGTGGTTCGGGCGGGCACGCTGGCTCATCGCGCTCGGTCTGGTGACCGCGGCGGCGCTGGGCACTGCGACCGTCGCCGAGTCCTACGACCGGATCCGCGGGGTCGACGGCGCGGTGACCTGGGCGCCCACCGACTACCGCGACCTGGCGGACCGGTACGAGAACAGCTTCGGTGACGCCGTGCTCGACCTGCGCGGGATCGACTTCGCGAAGCGGGACAGCCAGGTGACAGTGGCCGTCAACTTCGGCCAGGCGACGGTGGTCGTGCCGCCGAACGTGGACGTCACCACAGTGGCCGACGTCAACGCGGGTGACGCCACCGTCTTCGGCAACCGCTCCGGTGGGCTGGACGGCCGCCTGCGGGAATCCACCGACGTCGGCGCGGACGGGCCCGGCGGCGGGACCCTGCGCCTCTACATCCATGTCAATGCCGGCAACCTGGAGGTGACCCGGTGAAGGCTCACCGCACGGATCTGGTGTCGTTCGCCTTCGGGCTCGTGTTCCTGGCGCTGTCCGCCTGGTGGTTGCTCGCCCAACTGCTCGGGCTCGCGCTGCCGCCGGTCGGCTGGTTCCTGGCCGGCGCACTCATCCTGATCGGGGTCTTCGGGCTGGTCGGCGCGCTGCGCTCGGGTCGACCGAACCAGCCGGAGCCGATTGCCGAGGCCGGTGCCGCCGAGGCGGTCGGGCCCGTCTCCGGCACGTCCGTCTCCGGCGCACCCGTCTCCGGTGCCGCCACGTCGACGTCCGGCGCGGTCCTGCCGGTCTGGGAAGCCGAACGGTCCACCTGGGACACTCCCTCCTCGGACCCGACGCTCATCTCGGACCGGACGTTGGAGACGCCGATTACCGAGGTGCGGGCGCAGGACGTACCGGCCACCGATGTGATCCACCCGGCCTGGCTGGCACATTCGCCGTCGGAGCCGCCGACCGAGCCCATCCCCGGCCAACCCGGCAACGGAGACGACGAGCCGACCATCGGGAACCTCGCCCGCCCGGCCTCGTCTGAGGGGGACGAGCCGACCCGGTCCGACCAACCGGTCGAGGCCACCGGCGACCAGCCGGGTGACGAGCGCGAGGGTCCGCGCAGGGAAGCCTGACCTCGGGCGTCCGTCCGCGTCGGTCTACCGCATCCCCACGGCGGTGCGGCCGGCGCGGACGGACGCATATGCTGGCTGGTGGAGATCTCGCCTCCGCCGGCCGGCCCGTCCCGCCCATGGCGGTCCCGCCGCGATTCCCGTCTCTACCCCCGTCAGGAGCCCGCCCGACATGACCCAGTCCCCCGCCGTGCGTACCACCGGCCGGTCCGGTCCGGTCCGCATCGGCGAGCGAGCCGCCCGTACCCTCGTCGCCGAGCTGGCCCGGATCAACGACCCCAAGGCCGCCCTGCTGGTCGGGGTGACCCCGGACTCCGCGGTGCTGGCCGCGGCGGTCGATGCGCTGCTCCCCGGTGACCGGCTCACCGTGGTGCCCGCCGAGCCGTTCGGCGCTGCGGCGCTCCGCGAGCACGTCACAGCCCAGGGCCGCTGGGTCGCCGACCGGGTGAGCGTGGTCGACTCGCTGGCCGAAGCCGAGGCCGCCGGGGTCGTCATCGCCGGTGAGGCGTTCACCGGCACCGCCGAGGCCACCCGCAGCGGTGTCGAGGGGTTGGCTAAGTACCTGACCGACGGGGCGGTGCTGAGCGTGGCGACCGTCGCCACCCCCGGCCGGACCGAGGGTGCCGCGGCGGAGCTGGCCCGACAGGATGCCCTCTACGGCGTCGGCGCCGATCTGGTGCTGCGTAACTCGCCGCCGGTGCGGGTGTACCGACTGCGGTTCACCCCGGCCAGCCCGGCCACGGCCGACACCCTGGCCCCCGCGTACCGGCCGTCGAGCGTGCCGGTCACCCGGGGCATGCACATCGACTCCAACGGTGTGGCGGCGGCGGGCATCGCGCTGGGCCTCGCGGCGCTGGCCCGGGTGACGCGCCCGTCGTCCAAGCTGTGGCTGCTGCCGGCCCTGGCCGCCGGGCCGGTCGCCGCGTTCTTCCGGGATCCCGAACGGGACGTGCCGGAGGACCCGAGCGCCGTGGTCGCCAGCGCGGACGGGAAGGTCCTGTCGGTGCAGCGGCTGCACGACGAGCGCTTCGGCGACGGCGAGTGGCTGCGGATCGCGGTGTTCCTGTCGGTGCTGGACGTGCACGTCAACCGCGCCCCGGTCGCCGGCAAGGTGGTGGACTACTTCGTCGCCGATGGCGGCTTCGTCAACGCGATGAAGCCGGACGCCGAGCACAACGTCGCCGCGTACACCGTGCTGGACACCGCGCGCGGCACGGTGGTGGTCGCGCAGCGGACCGGGCTGATCGCCCGCCGGATCGTGCAGCGCGCGCCGATCGGCGCACTGCTGGCCAAGGGCGAGCGCTTCGGGCTGATCCGGTTCGGCTCCCGGACCGACGTCTACCTACCCGCTGAGGCCGCGGACCCGCTGGTCGGACCGGGCGACAAGGTGGTCGGCGGGTCCACGGTCATCGCCCGCTGGCGCTGACCCGCGAACGCAGAACGGGGCGCCGCTTTCGCGGCGCCCCGTTCTGTCTGCTCAGATCAGGCGGTACGACGTTGCCGCAGCCAGAGAACCGGCCCGCTGACCAGGTAGCCCACCACGATCAGGGCGAACGTGAGCCGGATGTCGACCAGCGCGCCGATCACCGGAGCCAGCCAGAGCCACGGCGGCAGCTTCACCAGGCGGGCGAGCTTGGCGTACGGGAAGCTCGACACCATCGCGAAGGCCAGCAGCGCCACCCCGGCGACCAGTACGGCACCAGGCACCGGCAGGCCGATCGCCACTGTCACGGCGAGCACCGCGGCCGCCATGGTGGTGGGCACCCCGCAGAAGAACCTGCCGTCCTTTGGCGAGACGTTGAAGCGGGCCAGTCGAATCGCGGCACACGCCGCGACCAGGGCGCACGCCACCGCCGCCGCCGCCGTGGAGACGGAGCCGGCGAGCGAGGCGTAGACCACGACCGGCGCGGCGAGACCGAACGAGCACATGTCGGCCAGTGAGTCCATCTGCGCGCCGAACGGGCTGGCCACCCCGAGCCGTCGGGCCAGCGCGCCGTCCAGACCGTCGAAGCCGACGCACGCGATCAGGCAGAGCGCCGCCATCCGCACCTCGCCCTGCATGGCCAGGAAGATGGCCAGCATGCCGAGCATCAGGCTGGCCAGCGTGCAGGCGTTGACCAGGCCGAACTTCATCCGGCGCGCCATGGTGCGCTCGCCGGGGAGCAGTGGGATCGAGTGGGCCTCGTCGGTCTGCGTCATCGGCGGCATCGCCGGGCTGACCGGCATGACCGCGTCGACGTCGGCTCGGTCCAGGCCCAGTGTCGGGTCCACGCCCAGTGTCGGGTCCACGCCCAGTGTCGGCCGGCTGAGCCGGTCGAGGCCGTAGCGACGGCGCTGCCGATCGGCGTACCGGTGCTCGGTCGGGGCCAGGTCGGTCGGGTGCAGGTCGCCGTCGCGGCGACCGACCCGGACCAACAGCACCTGGCGGGCGAACGTGCTGCTGCGGCGCAACCGGCCCGCCCAGCGACGCCCTGCGGGGCGCGGACTGTCAGTAGTACGACGCCGGCGCCATGGGGCTCTCGGCACGTTTCCTCCATCACCGGATCTGCTGACCGCCAAGTGGCGGGTGTCCGGCTGTCTCGTGCCGGACCTTGCATGGCCCGGCAGCCGTTTTGCGGAGTACACCATCGCATAGGGGAACATGGCTTGGCGATAGCTGCCGGCGGTACTTATATCTGGCTAAACCGCTCGAACCGCTCGCTTGTTCCCATCCCGGGCTTCATCGCCCGTTTCCTCCATCATTCTCGCCTTTGACTGTACCGGAGGGTCACCAACTCGGCTCACCGAGCGGGGTGCTATCGGCCACTCTGTCCGATTGCCACGGTGGCGATGTCACTCAACGGCAGGTCAGTCGCCTGGTCGCGGGTGAACCACCCCGCCCGCGCCGTCGACCCTCCAGCGGACTCGGTGACCACCGCGTCGGTGGGTACGTCCACCAGCACCCGATAGATCACCCGTACGCCATGCCAGTCCAGCGGTCGGCCCTCCGGACCCAGCGCGGCGGGATTGTGCAGATTGTTGACGCCGAGAAGCTCCACTACCCGGCCCACCTGCCCGCCCTCCTCGACCAGCTCCCGCAGCAACCCGGTGGCCGGCTGCTCACCGTGATCGGTGCCACCGCCGGGCAGATGCCACAGACCGGCCCCCGGGTAGCCCTCCGCGATCTGGGTGAGCAGGATCCGCCCAGCGGGGTCGGTGACCAGCCCGTACGCCCCGAAGCGCAGTCGGCGGTCAGGGTGCTGCGGCGAAAACAGGTCCCGCGACCGGTGCGCTGCCGGCGGCAGTGGGGTGACCGGCAGGCCGAGCGCCTCGGCGGTGAACGGGGTCAGCGGCAACTGCGCCACCTCCGCCGGCGAAAGCCAGCACACTTGATCAACCAGACCGGCTCCGCCGCTCCGCGATTCGACCCCGGGCCCCGCGCTCTCAGGCCGTGCGCCGCCGAGAAGCGCGCTCTCGTGCGACGCGCCGTGGGGAGTGCTGAGCTCGAACAACAGCCGGTCGGTGTGCAGCGCGGCCTTGCCCTCCGGAAAGGTGGCCACATCGGCGACCACCGCGAGTAGTCGCGTCACCGCGACCGTCAGCCCAGCCTGCTCGGCGACCTCCCGGACCACGGCGTGCTCCGGATCCTCGGCATGCCCGACGGCACCGCCCGGCAACCGCCAGACCCCGGGAAACTCACCCTCCGCCCCGTCCCGAACCACCAAGACCCGGCCCGAGTCCCGCAGAACCCCATAGACCCCGACTCGCCGCGCAAGTTTCACCTCTGCTTGCCCCCGCTTCGCACCCGCAACTGTTGATCATGAAGTTATCGCCGCCCATCTCGCGTTCCGACAATAACTTCATGATCAACGCGAGGCAGTGCACGGGAAACCCGCAGAGCTCGGCGAGCCGGAGGATCCGGGGCAGCCGCAGCGCCCGAACAGCCGGAGCAGCCGGGGTAGCTGGCTCTCGACGACGACCGATTGGCCCCGTAAAGACCCCTTCGGCCTGGTGCGACTCGGTCAGCTTCCTCCACTAGCCCTCATTGTGGAGTCCAATCCCGCCACGGGAGCCGAGATAAGCGGTGATCAACTCGGGTTCACGGAAGGCGCGGTATTCCAGCGCCCGGGATACCGCGCCTTCAAGGAACCCGAGTGGATCACGGGGTGGGCCATGGGCGGCGCGCCGAATGCCTGCCCGCGACGCCCGCGGCACCCTTCAGCGGGGCGACCCGAACTCAAGATCGCGCAATATCCAGGATGTAGTGGCATCGGCGCGTCGGTGAAGCCACTACATCCTGGTTCGAGCACGATCTTGCCGCGAGGCGCGAAGCCCGAGAGCCGACGCGCGAGACGCCGCTGGCCCTCGGGGACTGGTCGGGGATCAGGTGAGCTGGGCGGCTTGGACTGCTTCGGCGGTCACCTCGGTGAGGCGGTCGGTGGGGAGGGCGCCCAACTCCTCGCGGCCGAACCAGCGGGCCTCGCAGGTGGAGCCGCCCACGTCGGCCACGGTCAGGGGGTTGGGCTGGTCGACGACGACCCGGTAGAAGGCGCGTACGCCGTGCCAGTCGATCGGGTAGCCCTCGGGCCCCAGTGAAGCGGCGTCGCGGTGGCTGGCGACGCCGAGCAGCTCGACGAGGCGGCCGGCCTGGCCGGTTTCCTCGATCAGCTCCCGGATGAGTGCCGCGCCGGGCTGTTCGCCGTAGTCGGTGCCGCCGCCGGGTAGGTGCCAGCAGCCGGCGCCGGGGTAGCCGTCGGAGATGCGGGTGAGCAGCACTCGGCCGGCGGGGTCGGTGCAGACCGCGTACGCGGCGAAGCGCTGGGCCCGGTGCAGCCCGTCGGGGCCGGGCACGGCGTAGAAGGAGGGGAACTCGGGTGCCTCGTCGGGCACCACGTCGGCCGAGGAGGCGGGCAGCCCGAGGGCGCGTGCGGTGAACGAGCGCAGCGGCAGCTCGCGCGCTTCGTCGAGGGTGTACCACCGGGCCAGGTCGGTGGGGCGTTCGCCGACCCGGTCGGCGAGGGTGCCGCCGCGCACGGCGACCCGGTAGATCAGCCGGTCGGTGTGGATGGTGATGCCCCGGTCCGGGAGTGCCCGCATGTCGGCGAGCACGTCGACCAGGCCGGAGACGGCGACGGAGAGGCCTGTTTCGGCGGCGGTTTCGCGGACGACAGTGTGGTTCGGGTCCTCGCCGTGGTCTACGGCCCCGCCGGGCAGCGACCACGCCCCGGGGGTGCCGGAGTGCTCCGATGCGCGGACCAGCAAGACTCGGCCGCTTGAATCAGCACAAACTGCGTATGCCGCGATCCTGCGGAGCGGCTTGAGCAAGGTGGTCACGGAAGCAAATTCTCCCCGGGCCGGGTTACCGGAACGGAAAAGAGTCGGATTCCTGACTGTCTGGCCCCGATCAGGGATTGGTCAGGGTAAGGATCCGGGCGGTCACCGAGGGCGGGCCGGGCGCCAGCGCGGACGGTAGGGGTATGACATCGACCACCGCTCCCCGCGCCCCGTACAAGCAGCTTCGGCGACCCACCACCGACCGCATGGTCGCCGGGGTCGCCAGCGGCGTCGGCCGCTACTTCGCCGTCGATCCCACACTGGTCCGGGTGATCTTCGCGGTCACCGGCCTGCTCACCGGCGGGCTCGCGCTGTTCGCGTACCCGATCATGTGGTTCCTGATGCCGGAGGAGCCCACCGGCGCGCCGGCCTGGCCGCACGCCGCGGGCGTCGCGCCGCAGAACGGCCCGCCGCCCACCGCCGGGCCCGCGCCCGGCGGGCCACCCCAGGGGTACGCCCCGACGCCGCCCTACCCGCCGACGACCCCGTTCAGCCCGCCGCCGGCCGCCTGAGCGGCGCTCACTCCCACTCGATGGTGCCCGGCGGCTTGCTGGTGACGTCCAGGACCACCCGGTTGACCTCGGCGACCTCGTTGGTGATCCGGGTGGAGATCCGGGCCACCACGTCGTAGGGCAGCCGGGACCAGTCTGCGGTCATCGCGTCCTCGCTGGAGACCGGGCGCAGCACCACGGGGTGCCCGTAGCTGCGCCCGTCTCCCTGCACACCGACGCTGCGCACGTCGGCGAGGAGCACCACCGGGAACTGCCAGACGCCCCGGTCGAGGCCAGCGGCGGTCAGCTCCTCGCGGGCGATCAGGTCGGCCTGGCGGAGCAGGTCGAGGCGCTCCTGGTCGACCGCGCCGATGATCCGGATGGCCAGGCCGGGGCCGGGGAACGGGTGCCGCCAGACCATCGCCTCGGGCAGGCCCAGCTGGAGGCCGAGTGCTCGGACCTCGTCCTTGAACAGGGTGCGCAGCGGCTCGACAAGCGCGAACTTCAGGTCCTCCGGGAGGCCGCCGACGTTGTGGTGGCTCTTGATGTTGGCGGTGCCGGTGCCGCCGCCGGACTCCACCACGTCGGGGTAGAGGGTGCCCTGGACGAGGAACTCGACGTCGCCGTGTGCGGCGATCTCGCGGGCCGCGGCCTCGAAGACCCGGATGAACTCCCGACCAATGATCTTGCGCTTCTGCTCCGGGTCGGTCACCCCGGCGAGCGCGCCGAGGAACCGGTCGGTGGCGTCGACCACCTTCAGCTTGATGCCGGTGGCGCTGACGTAGTCCTTCTCCACCTGCTCGGCCTCGCCGGCGCGCAGCAGGCCGTGATCGACGAAGACGCAGGTGAGCTGGTCACCGACGGCCTTGTGCACGAGCGCCGCGGCGACCGCCGAGTCCACCCCGCCGGAGAGGCCGCAGATGACCTCCTTGTCGCCGATCTGGGCGCGGATCCGGGCGACCTGCTCGTCGATGATGTTCTCGGGAGTCCAGGTCGGCTCGATGCCGGCGATGTCGTAGAGGAAGCGGGTCAGCATCTCCTGGCCGTGCGCGGTGTGCCCGACCTCCGGGTGGAACTGCACGCCGGCCCGACGCCCGGCCAGGTCCTCGAATGCGGCGACCGGGGCACCCGCCGACTCGGCGGTCACCGTGAAGCCCTCGGGCGCCTCGGTGACGGCGTCGCCGTGGCTCATCCAGACCGGCAGGTCGGCCGGCAGGTCACGCAGCAGAACACCGGGGTCGAGGAGGCGGGGGCGCAGCGGGGTGCCGCCGTACTCACGGTTGCCGGTCTTCGCGACAGTGCCGCCGAGAGCCTGGGCCATCGCCTGGAAGCCGTAGCAGATGCCGAAGACCGGCACGTCGGCGCTGAACACGCCAGCGTCGATCTGCGGCGCGTCCGGGGCGTAGACGCTGGACGGGCCACCGGACAGGATGATCGCGGCGGGGTTCTTCGCCAGCATCTCGGCGATCGGCATCGAGTGCGGCACGATCTCGGAGTAGACCTTCGCCTCACGGACCCGGCGGGCGATGAGCTGGGCGTACTGGGCTCCGAAGTCCACCACGAGGACGGGGCGAGGCAGGCTCATGTGCACGAAGCCTACCGACAGTCACGGCCGCGTCGGGCGCGGGCCGGCCCTTCGGTGTGCCGCCGCGGCGGCTCCGGACGCAGCGCGGTTGGCCGGCGCTGACGGCCACGACCACATGGAGACCGGCGCCAGCATCACGGGGCACGGCTTCTACCACCGGTTGGGCTACCACGACGTCCGTGTCAGTGAGACCGACTTCGGGCTCAACTACATCCTCCGCAAGCCGTTGCCCTAGGGCAACGCGCCCGGGGCGCCCGCCGGCACCGCCGGGTTGTGTGGGGGTACGGGGGCGAGCCGGCGGTACGGGGTGCCGAGCGTCGGGCGGGGGTCCTTGTCGCCCTTGTTGGGCCAGAAGGACATCGCCCGTTCCGCCTGGGCGGTGATGGTCAGGGAGGGGTTCACGCCGAGGTTGGCCGAGACGGCGGCGCCGTCGACCACGTGCAGCCCGGCGTGCCCGTACATCCGGTGCCAGGGGTCGATCACCCCGTCGGCCGGGGTGGCCCCGATGACCGCCCCGCCCAGGATGTGCGCGGTCATCGGGATGTCGAAGGGTTCGGTGAGTGAGCCGCCGGGGGTGCCGCCGATCTCGTCGGCGAGCATCCGGGCGGCGGTGTTGCCGGCCGGGATCCAGGTCGGGCTGGGCGTGCCGTGGCCCGGGCCGGTGACCAACCTGCTGCCGAGCGGGCCACGCCGCCACCGGGTGGTCAGCGAGTTGTCCACTGACTGCATGACCAGGGCGATCACCGTCCGTTCCGACCAGCCGCGCACCGACAGCATCCGCGCGGCCAACCGGGGCTGCCGCACGATGCTGCCCAGCCAGCGGCGTACCCGGTGCGGGCCGCCGTCGACCAGCAGCGACTGGAGCAGCCCCATCGCGTTGGAGCCCCGCCCGTACCGGACCGGCTCGATGTGCGTCTGCGGGTCGGGGTGGAACGAGCTGGTGATGGCCACCCCCTCGGTGTAGTCCAACCGCTCGGACCGGGCCCGTTGGCGTGGCACCGAGGCGCCGAGGATCGCCTCCGAGTTGGTCCGGGTCAGCTCGCCGAGGCGGGGCGAGAGCCCGGGCAGCGCGCCGTCGGCCCGCATCCCGTGCAGCAGCCGCTGGGTGCCGAGCGCCCCGGCGGCGAAGACCACCTGATCGGCGTGGATGACCTGCCGGCCTTTGCGCAGCCAGGCGCCGGTGCGTTCGGTGTGCACCTCGTACCCGCCGCCGTCGGCGGGCCGGACGGCGGTCACCGTGGTCAACTGGCGGACCGTGACCCCGAGCCGTTCGGCGAGCCAGAGGTAGTTCTTGACCAGCGTGTTCTTCGCACCGTGCCGGCAGCCGGTCATGCACGAGCCGCAGTGCAGGCAGCCGGTGCGTTCCGGGCCGGCACCGCCGAAGTACGGGTCGGCGATCCGCTGGCCGGGCTGGCCGATGTGCACGCCCACCGGGGTGGCGTGGAAGGTGTGCCCCACCCCCATCCGCTCGGCCACCGCGCGCATCGCGCGGTCCGCGCCGGTGTGCACCGGGTACGTGGTGACGCCGAGCATTCGCTTCGCCTGGTCGTAGTGGTGGGCCAACTCGTCGCGCCAGTCGGTGATGTCCCGCCACTGCGGGTCGCTGTAGAAGGCCGGCAGCGGTTCGTAGAGGGTGTTCGCGTAGACCAGCGAACCGCCGCCCACGCCGGCGCCGGAGAGCACCAGCACCCCGCCGCCGGATCGTCGGTCGGCCGGGCGGAGCAGGGTGAGCCGTTGGATGCCGTAGCAGCCCAGCTTCGGTGCCCAGAGGAACCGGCGGACCCGCCAGGAGGTCTGCGGGAACTCGTCGTCGGCGAAGCGGCGGCCGGCTTCCAGCACCGCGACCGAGTAGCCCTTCTCGGCCAGTCGGAGCGCGGTGACGCTGCCACCGAAGCCGGACCCGATGACGACCACGTCGTACCGCATGAACGCATCATTACTCGCGAGTAGCGCTCGCGCCAGCGGCACTTTTCGCGCGATCATGCTCCGGCCGACCGACCCGGCGTCTCCCGGCCGCAACCCGGAGCACCCGTCGGAGCGTTGTTCACCAGACGGGTGGAAGGAATCCAGGATGGTTCTCGGGTCGATGGCGCCGCGCCGACGGTGGCTGCTGCTGGGGTTGGCGGCCCTCGCCGTCGTCGCGCTGATCGCGGCCGGCACCGTGGTGATCACCCGGCTGACCGGCGACAACAAGCCGGGCGGCGCTCCGGTGGCCGGCTCACCGACCCCGTCGCCGATCGGCACGCCGACCCCGAGCCCCGGCGGCCCACCGCCGGGCGCGGACATCACCGGCCCGCTCAACCTGCTGCTGGTCGGTGTGGACACCCGGGTCAGCGTGCCCGGGTGGGAGCCGCACGCGGACGCCGTGCTGGTGCTGCACGTACCCAAGGGGTTGGATCGGGCGTACCTCTTCTCGCTCCCCCGCGACCTGCTGGTGGACATCCCGGCGTTCCCGAAGGCCGGCTACAAGGGCGGCAAGACCAAACTCACGCACGCGATGAGCTTCGGCAGCCGGGTGCCGGGCAAACCCAAACAACCCAGCACGGCCCAGGGGTACGAGCTGCTGCGCAGCACGGTCAGCGGTTACACCGGGCTACGCATCGACGCGGGCGCGGTGCTCACCTTCAACGGGTTCGACCGGCTGGTCGACGCCCTGGGTGGGGTTGACATCTACGTGGACCAGCGGGTCGAGTCGCTGCACCGCCGACCGGACGGCAAGTACCGGGAGAGCGCGCCGGGCGGCTACAAGGGGCCGCAGCAGGTCTATGAGAAGGGCGAGCGGCACCTCAACGGCTGGCAGGCGCTGGACTACGCGCGGCAGCGCTACATCACCGGGGGTGACTACGCCCGGCAGCGCCACCAGCAGCAGCTGATCCGGGCGATGACCCGCAAGATCCTGGACGAGGGCCTGGCCCGGCAACCGGAGCGCGTCGACCAGGTGGTCTCCGCGCTCGGGGACACGCTGGTCTACGTGGGCGGGCGCCGGATCGTGGACATCGCGTACGCCCTCAGTGGCCTGCCGGAAAACCGTTTCACGCTGGTCGGGCTGCCCGGTTCCGGCGTCGGCAAGGGCAGCGCGTACCGGGGTGAACAGCTGACCAGCGAGGGCCGCAGGTTCCTCACCGAACTCCGCGCCGGCCGCGCCGACGCCTACCTGGCCGCCCACCCCGCCCTGCTCGTCAAGAACTGACCCCCCCCCACCCCCGCGATCTTGCACTTTCGGTCCCCGTTTCACGCGGCTTTGCCCCTTTTCGCGGCGACAGCAACTGCAAGATCGCGTGGACCTGGGAGGGGTCAGAGCCGCTTGGGCAGGGCCGGCTTCTTGGTGCCGTAGAGCCAGGCGTCGAAGATCGCGTCGAGCTGCTTGCCGGAGATCCGCTCGGCCAGGGCCACGAACTCGGCTGTGGTGGCGATGCCATCGCGCTTCTCCGCCGCCCAGGTCTTGACGATCTCGAAGAACGCCTTGTCGCCGACGGCCACCCGCAGGGCGTGCAGGGTCATCCCGCCGCGCTGGTAGACCGACTCGCTGAACAGCTTCTCCACGCCCGGCTTGCCCGGCGGTGTCTGCCACACCTGCGCGGACATCCTGGCGTACCGGTTGTCGAACGCCTCCTTGGCGGTGTACGCCTTGGTGTGCTCGGCCCAGAGCCACTCCGCGTACGTCGCGAAGCCCTCGTTGAGCCAGATGTCCTCCCACTTGGCCAACGCGACGCTGTCGCCGAACCACTGGTGGGCCAGCTCGTGGGCGACGACCTCGGTGTTCTCGCCCTGCCGGAAGAAGCTCGCCGCGTAGACCGGTCGGCTCTGCGTCTCCAGGGCGTAGGAGATCCGGCTGTCGGAGATCACCACCCCGCCGTACGCGTCGAACGGGTACGGCCCGAACACACTCTCCAGGTAGTCGGCCACCGCGACGGTCTGCGCGATGGACGCGTCAGCGTTGCCCTTGGCCTCGGTGGTGGTGACCGCGTTGTAGACCGGGCGGCCCTTGTGCTCACCGGTGGTGATGCGGAACTTGCCGATCACCAGCGTGCTCAGATAGCTGGCCATCGGCGACTTCTCCGACCACTTCCAGGTGGTCCAACCGCCCGTGCTGGACTTCACGCCGGGAACGCCGTTGCTGATCGCGGTCAGGCCGTCCGGGACGGTGACCTCGAAGTCGTAGGCCGCCTTGTCCGACGGGTGGTCGTTGACCGGGAACCAGGTGCTGGCCGACTCGGGCTGACCCAGCGCGATGGCACCGTCGGCGGTGTGCAGGAAGCCACCGTCACCGAGCGTCTCGTTCCTCAGCGGCTTCGGCTTGCCCGCGTAGGTGATCTCGGCGACGAACCCGTTGCCGTTGATCAGGCCGGAAGCCGGCTTGATCACCAACTCGTTCCGCTTGCGGCTGTGGGTCGCCGGTACGCCGTCCACGGTGACCGCGCTGACGGTCAGACCGGCCAGGTCGAGGTTGAACGTCGACAGGTCCGCCGTGGCGGTGGCCCGCACGGTTGTCGTACCCGTCAACTGGTCCTTGGCCGGGTCGTAGCGCACCTTCACCGTGTACCGCCCGACGTCGTAGCCGCCGTTGCCGTAGGTCGGGAAGTACGCGTCACCGACCCCGTCGGCGCCCGCCGTGAACGTCCGCGACGGTGTGGGAGACGCGCTCGGTGGCAGCGCCGTCTCCGGGCCCGTCGAGTCGCATCCGGACAGTGCGAGCGCACCGGTCACCAGCAGGCCGGCACCCATTCGCAGTCTGTGCCGCGTCCCCCGCATCCCACACCCTTTCCGCACGGTGGCCGGTCACGGCCGCGCGAACGGACGCCTACCCGCCGTTCGCAGGCGGCAGCATATCGACCGGGCGGCGGGGCCGGGTCACGGCAGTGTGGGGGCCGACCCACCCACCAACCAGGCGTCGAAGAGGGGACGCAGTTGCCGCCCGGCGACCCGCTCGGCCAGCGCGACGAGGTCCGCGGTGGTCGCGTTGCCCGCCGCCCGCTCGGTGGTCCAGGTACGCAGGATGCTGAAGAAGAGGTCGTCACCGACGGTCCGGCGCAACGCGTGCACGGCGAGTGCCCCGCGCTTGTAGACGGCCGAGCCGAACATCTGCTCCCGGCCCGGCTCGACCGACGGCTGTGTCCAGTCGGTCGCCGCGTACTGGATCTCGAAGTTGCGCTGAGCGGTCCGGCCGCCGTCGTGCTCCTCCCACAGCCACTCGGCGTAGCTGGCGAAGCCCTCGTTGAGCCAGATGTCGCTCCACCTGGTCAGCGACACGCTGTCGCCGAACCACTGGTGCGCCAGTTCGTGCGCGACGACGCTCGGGTTCGGCCGGTCGTCCGCGAAGAAGCCAGGCCCGTAGACCGGCCGGGACTGGGTCTCCAGCGCGTACCCGATCCGGTCGTCGGCGATCACGATCCCCCCGTACGAGTCGAACGGGTACGGGCCGAAGCGGCTGGCCAGGAAGTCGACGATCGCGCCGGTGCGGGCCAGCGAGGTGGCCGCGCCGCCGGTCGCCGGCAGGCTCGCGGCCACCGCCGTGACCATCGGCCGGCCGGCGTGCGTGCCGGTCACCACCCGGTAGTCACCGATCACGAGCGTGCTCAGGTAGCTGGCCATCGGGGCGCGCTCCGACCAGCGCCAGGTGGTCCAGCCGTCGGCACTGCTCTTCGGCCCGGGTACGCCGTTGCTCAGCGCGGCCAGGCCGTCCGGGACGGTCACGATCAGGTCGTAGGTGGCCTTGTCCGACGGGTGGTCGTTGACCGGGAACCAGGTGGCGGCCGAGTCGGGTTGGCCGAGCGCCACAGCGCCGTCGGCGGTGTGCAGGAAACCGCCGCTGCCCAACGCCCCGTCGTCGACGGCCGTGGGGACGCCCGCGTACTCGACAGTCACGGTGAACTGCCGACCGCGCGGCAGTCCGTCGCGGGGGGTCACCACCAGCTCGCCGTCGCCGCGCCGGTGCTCGGCCGCCGCGTCACCCACGCTGACCGCGCGGACCTCCAGGCCGACCAGGTCCAGGTTGAACCGGGACAGGTCCTGGGTGGCGGTGGCCGTGATGACGGCTCGTCCGGTCAGCCGGTCGGTCGACGGGTCGTAGCGGACGTCGAGGCCGTAGTGCCCGACGTCGTAACCGCCGTTGCCGTGCCCCGGCACGTACGGGTCGCCGGCGTCGGCGGCACCGGGAAGGAAGCCGTCGCGGTCGCCGGTACAACCGGTGGCGGCCAGCCCGATCGCGCAGGTCAGCGCGGCGACGCAGAGTCTCCGTCCGGTCAGGACCATGCCCACCTCTCCTGCGGCACCCGGCCTCCTGCGGCGTTGCGGCCTTCTGCCGCGTTCCGGTCAGGACGAGCGTAGTCAGCATCGCGGGCTGCGCGGCCGGTATCGACGATCATCAGTTACTTTCGTCGAATCAAACAAAAGCTGACGTCGATCGAACCTTTCTTTCGACTTAGACCGACGTTAGTGTCTGTCTCCGACCGCCGTCGCGAAAGGTGGAACCATGCCAGACCACACCGCCCCCGACGCCACCCCCACCGGCCGGCTCAGCCGCCGGTCCCTGCTCGCCGCCTCCGCCGGGGCCGCCGCCGCGATCGGCGCGGCCGGCCTACCCGTCCTCGCCACCGGCACCCCCGCGCTCGCCAACCCCGGCAACGCGAGCAAGCTGCGGGTCGAGCCGCTGATCCCGGCCAGGAACCGCGGCATCATCCTCTACAGCGTCCGCGACCGGATCACCGCCGCGCCCGACGACAGCGGGGTGCCGTACGGCTTCGAGCGCGTCCTCGCCCGACTCGCCGAAATCGGCTACAAGGAGATCGAGTTCGCCGGCTACACCCAGAGCACCGAGATCCTCGGTCGGCAGATCACCCCCGCCGAGATCCGCAAGATCCTCGACGACAACGGTCTGGTGGCCAACGGCACCCACGCCTCGATCCAGCCGGCCACCTTCCAGCAGCAGTTGGATATCGCCGAGGAACTCGGCATGAAGAACATCGGCACCGGCAGCGACCCGACCAGCAGCGCGTACAAGGCCGAGTGGGACGCCGCCGCGGACATCTGGAACGAGCTGGGCCGGCAGGCCCGAGCCCGGGGCATGCGGCTCTACACGCACAACCACGACGCCGCGTACAGCTTCCTGATCGACCGGGGCCCGCGCGACGCCCAGGGCCGGCAGACCCGGTCCTCCGGCATCCGCCGACTGGAGTACTTCTTCGAGATCACCGACCCGCGGTACGTCTTCTTCGAGCTGGACATCTACTGGGCTTACGTGGCCCGCTACAAGCACCAGAAGTACGTCAACCCGGCCGGCGAGGAGGTGACCGACCTGTTCGACCCGATCCTCACCGTGGCCGACCGGACCACCCGGTTCCCGCTCTTCCACGCCAAGGACGGCGACCGGGACGCCAGCGTCCCCAACGGGTACCAGATGACCCCGCTGGGCGACGGCGACCTCAACTTCCAGCAGTTCTTCCAGACCATCGGCGAGCGCAACTTCCACCACGCCAACTGGGAGATGGACACCGCCCCCGGCGGCGCGGACAACAAGGGCCAGTCGCTCGACTTCGCGGCAACCAGCTACCGCAACATGTCCGACCTGACCATCTACGTGGAGAAGTGACTCCCGGCTGAGTGACTCCTGGCTGAACGCGACGAAGGCCGGCTCCGCACCAGGCGGGGCCGGCCTTGCGGCGTCTGACGCATCGGTCAGCGGTCGAGGACCAGACCGACCTTCTGGAACTCCTTCAGGTCGCGGTAGCCGCACTTGGCCATCGCCCGACGCAGCCCACCGAACAGGTTGAGCTGGCCGTCGGCCTCGTCGGCCGGCCCGAAGAGCAGCTGCTCCATCGATCCGAGCGGCTCACCCGAGACCTCGAAGGCACCCCGGGGCAGCGACGGGTGGCTCGCCGCCGAGTGCCACCAGGCACCACCAGCGGGGGCCTCGTCGCAGAGCGACAGCGGCTCACCGAGCATCACCGCGTCCGCGCCGCAGCCGAGCGCCTTGGCGATGTCGCCCGAGGTCTGGATGTCACCGTCGGCGATCAGGTGCACGTACCGGCCGCCGGTCTCGTCCAGGTAGTCCCGGCGGGCCGCGGCGGCGTCGGCGATCGCGGTGGCCATCGGCACCCGGATGCCCAGCACCGACTCGGTGGTCGACCACTCGTCGCCACCGATGCCCACGATCACGCCGGCCGCGCCGGTACGCATCAGGTGCAGCGCCGTCTTGTAGTCCGTGCAGCCACCGACGATCACCGGCAGGTCGAGGTCGGCGATGAACTCCTTGAGGTTCAGCGGCTCATCGGTGGTCGACACGTGCTCGGCCGAGACGATGGTGCCCTGGATGACCAGGATGTCCACCCCGGCGTCCAGGATCACCGGCGCCAGCGCGAGGGTGTGCTGCGGGGAGACCCGCACCGCCACCGTGCTGCCACCGGCGCGCAGCTCGCGGACCCGCTCCGCGATCAGGTCCGGGCGGATCGGCTCGGCGTACACCTCCTGGAGCCGCTTGGTGGCGCGGGCCTCCTCGTCGAGGCCGGCCAGCTCGTCCAGCACCTTGGTCGGGTTCTCGTAGCGGGTCCAGAGCCCCTCCACGTTGAGCACGCCGAGGCCGCCGAGCTGACCGAGCCGCACCGCCGAGGCAGGGCTCATGGTGGCGTCGGAGGGGTGGCCGACGCACGGAATGCCGAACGGGTACGCGTCGAGCTGCCAGGACGTCGAGACGTCGTCGACGTCCCGGGTACGGCGGCTCGGCACGATGGCGATGTCGTCCAGGTGGTAGCCGCGCTGCGCGGTCTTGCCCAGCCCGATCTCGACCACGTCACGCATGGGGGACTCCAGGTGGTTGGGGGTGTTGGGTCAGCGGGTGTGGTAGTTGGGCGCCTCGACGGTCATCTGGATGTCGTGCGGGTGGCTCTCCTTCAGACCAGCCGCGGTGATCCGGATGAGCTGGCCCCGGCGGTGCAGGTCGGGGATGTTCTCCGCACCGGCGTACCCCATGGCCAGCCGCAGCCCGCCGACCAGCTGGTGGGCGACCCGGGACAGCGGCCCCCGGTAGGGCACCTGACCCTCCACGCCCTCGGGGACCAGCTTGTCGTCGCTGAGCACGTCCTGCTGGAAGTAACGGTCCTTGCTGTACGACTTGGCCTGACCCCGGGACTGCATCGCGCCGAGCGACCCCATCCCGCGGTACGTCTTGAACTGCTTGCCGTTGACGAAGATCAACTCGCCGGGGCTCTCCTCGCAGCCGGCCAGCAGGCTGCCGAGCATCACCGTGTCGGCGCCGGCCACCAGGGCCTTGGCGATGTCGCCGGAATATTGGATGCCGCCGTCGCCGATCACCGGCACGCCAGCCGGGCGGGCGGCCCGGGCCGCCTCCATGATCGCGGTCACCTGCGGTACGCCGACCCCGGCGACGATCCGGGTGGTGCAGATCGCGCCCGGCCCCACGCCCACCTTGACTCCGTCGGCGCCGGCGTCGACAAGCGCCTTCGCGCCGGCGTACGTGGCCACGTTGCCGCCCATGACGTCGACCGTCACGTCGGCCTTGAGCCGGCGGACCATGTCCAGCACGGCCCGCTGGTGACCGTGCGCGGTGTCAACGATCAGCACGTCGACGCCCGCGTCGACCAGGGCACGAGCCCGCTTGTACGCGTCCTCGCCCACACCGATGGCGGCGGCGACCCGCAGCCGGCCGGCGTCGTCCTTGCTGGCGTCCGGGTACTGCTCGCTCTTGGTGAAGTCCTTGACGGTGATCAGGCCACGCAGCCGGCCCGAGTCGTCGACGATCGGCAGCTTCTCGACCTTGTGCCGACGCAGCAGCGCCAGGGCGTCGTCCTTGCTCACCCCGACCCGCGCGGTGACCAGCGGGGTGTGGGTCATGATCTCGCGAACCGGAGTGTTCGGCTCGGAGACGAAACGCATGTCCCGGTTGGTGACGATGCCGACCAGCTGGCCGTCGCCGTCCACCACCGGAACGCCGGAGATGCGGTAACGCCCGCACAGCTCGTCGACCTCGCGCAGCGTGTCGTCCGGGCTGGCGGTCACCGGGTTGGTGATCATGCCGGACTCGGAGCGCTTCACCAGGTCGACCTGGAGGGCCTGGTCCTCCAGGGAGAGGTTGCGGTGCAACACGCCGATGCCGCCCTGGCGGGCCATGGCGATCGCCATCCGGGCCTCGGTCACCGTGTCCATCGCGCTGGACAGCAGCGGAATGGACAACTCGATGTTGCGGGTGAGCTTCGTCCGGGTGTTGACCCGGCTGGGCACCACGTCCGACTCGCCCGGCTGGAGCAGCACGTCGTCGAAGGTGAGGCCGAGCGGAACCACCCGGGCAGAGCCGGCCGGCAGCTCGGGCAGGTGGCCGCCCAGGTCGGCGTGCTCGACGCCGGCCGGAAGATCGGTGCTGGGCGAATTTTCCACGATTGCTCCCCTGAGCTGCTCGGATGGGCTTCAGCGAGGTGGCGCGGGCGGGCACCGGAGCGCGCCACAATGCCGGCACGTCGCCTCATCGTACCCAGTGAGCTGGGCGACCCGTCCGTGGCAGGCCGGGCCGGCGCGGAGGCCGGGGGGCGGACGTTCGCGCCGCGTTGGGTCTACGGTGAGGGGGTGCACGACGAGCCCATCGACCCGTTCAATGGCGACCCGGCCGATCCGACTGCGGGTCTGGATGATCCGGGCGATGACGCGACGCCGGATCCGCTGACCGACGTCGAGCGGCAGGACGTGCTGGAAGACCTCGCTGACCTGGAGATCTACCAGGCTCTGCTGGCCCCGATCGGGGTTCGCGGGCTGGTGATCGAATGCGAGGACTGTCGGGAGCCGCACTACTTCGACTGGGACCTGCTCCGCGGCAACCTGCGGCACCTGCTCAACTCGGGCCGGCCCCGGGTGCACGAACCCGCCTACGACCCGGACCCGGATCACTACGTGACCTGGGACTACGCCCGGGGGTACGCGGACGGGGTGCACGACACCCTGTCCGAGGGCACCGACGACGAGCCGGGCGCCCCGACCGCCACCAAGTAACGCCACTGGCGGCGGTGCCCCCGCTGCCGCGCGCCCCGGGCTGCCCTACTGCGGCGCGACGTGCCCTTCTGCGGCGCGACGCGCCCTACTGCCGCGCGGCGCGTAGGTCAGGCGACCAGACCGGCGCGGAAGCCCGCCGCCACCGCGTGGGCCCGGTCCCGGGCGCCAAGCTTGCGGAACAACCGACGGGCGTGCGTCTTGACGGTGTCCTCCGAGACGAACAGCTCCCGGCCGATCTCCGCGTTGCTCTTGCCCTCGGCCATGCCGAGCAGCACCTGAAGCTCACGCTCGGTGAGGCCGATCGACGCCCGACTGGGTCGGGCGTTCGGGGCGGGACGACCCGGGTCGGTCTGCGCCGGCGACTCGCCGGTCCCCGCCTCCGCCTCGTCGTCGCCCCGCTGCACCGGCACCGACGCCACCCCGGCCGGCCCGTCGGCGGCTGTGGCCGCCCAACCGGGCTCACCGGAACCGCGCGGCGACGGCCCGGAGCGGCCGGAACCAACCACCGCCGCCGCGTCGCGGGCCGGATCGGTGATCCGCTGGCGGGAGGCCCGGCCAGGCGCGGTGAGCAGCAGTAGCGCCTTCGCCACCGCGCTGGTCAGGTCATGGTCGACATTCTGGATGAGCCCCCGGGCGCCGGCGCTGATGGTGGCCGCCGCGGCCTCGGACTCCTCGGTGCCGAGCAGCAGCACCGCCGCCTGCGGCGCACGCGCCAACACCCGGCGGACGAAGCCGGCGCTGTCCGGCCGGGTGAGGGCCGTGTCGGCCAGGACCACGTCAGCCGGTCGCTCGGCCAGCCGCAGCATCACCTCGGGATCAGAGACGGCGGTACGAACGATCGCGGACAACCCCAGCCGCGCGGCAGCAGAAGTAAGGTGCTGGGCCGCGAGTGGTGTCCGAACGCACACAAGAACGGTACGCACTGTGGTCTCCTCTCCGCCAACGAGCAGACCATGACGCGGTCCGCTGGGGAGGGGGTTCCCGGCAATCCTTCGAACTTTTCCGACAGATGGGGCAAAAGCCGCAATTTGCCGGACGTTTTCGATCACAGACGTGTGAGTTGGCAACAGCCCGGGTACCGGGAGATCCAGGCCGGGAACGGTGCGCCTGCGCGGCCCGCCGCCCGGATGCCGGCCATATGGATTCTCGCGGAGCCGCGCGGGAGGAGGGGTGCTGATGTCGAACGTACGTAGACTGCCCGGACCCATCGTCGATCTCTGGGACTGGCAGCGACTCGGTGCCTGTCGAGGGCGCGACAGCGCCCAGTTCTTCCACCCCGACGGCGAGCGTGGTTCTTCCCGGCTGCGTCGCGAGTCCGCCGCCAAGTCGGTCTGCCGCGCCTGCCCGGTTCGCGCCGAGTGCGCCGCCCACGCCCTGTCGGTACGAGAGCCGTACGGCGTGTGGGGCGGCTTCAGCGAGTCGGAGCGCCTGCGACTGCTCGCCGTCGGCTGGGAGGACCTGGCAGACCGCCGGCACGCCCGGGTCGACGTCGCACGGCTGGAGGCCCGCCTGGGCCGCCCGCACAAGTCGACCGTCCCGGCCCAACGCAACGTCGCCTGACCCGACACGTCTTCTGCATCCGCGAGCCGCGCCCCCGTCCCGGGGGCGCGGCTTCATGCGGTTCACGTGTTTTGCGCCGTCACGGGTTGGCGCCGTAGCGGCTTGGCGGCTTGGCGGCTTGGCGCCGTCGCGGCTTGGCGGCTTCGCTTGGTCAGGGTGCCCTGCCGCTACCGCGGCCGAGGCCGCCGACGCCCGACGAAGGCCGCCATGATCAACACGGGTTCTTTGATGTCGGGGCATCCCGCCCATCCGGACACCGCGATTTCAATGATGCCGAGTGGATCAAGCCAGGTGGGCGGACGGAGGCGAGCAGAGAACGGGCACCCTGGAAGGTTTGACCGGTCTGGGGCATGAGGCCTGGTGCAGGCCTTAGGCTTCTGCGAGGTATGCGAATTCTGTCCCGTGACCGGGCGCACCCGTGGGCCGGAATCATGGCCAGACCGGGGTCGTTACATACCCTGACGATCGCAGCACCACCGACTGGCCGCCCGAACCCCTGGGGCAGGTCGCGCGGGTTGGAATGCCGGCCCGCGTCCGGTCGTTACGATCCCCACGGACGACCGCCAGGCACCGCCTCGATGAGGGTGCCCGGCAGGTGAGCCACCCGGGAATGACCCCGGCTCCCCGGTCGTTGCAGTCCCCACGACCGACCGCAGGCACCGCCACCAGGGTGCCCGGCAGGTGGGCCACCCCCGGAATGACCCTGGCCCGCGGGTCGTTACACAGGGACCCGGCGCCGCGAGCCCCGGCTCGCCAGGTCGCCGACCCCGACGCCCGACACGGGCGTCACCCCCCAAGACCTTTTTTCCCTTGTTTGTGCAGCGCCGGACGAGGTGCTCACACCCGTCACTGCCGTTCCCCTGATCGGTGTGTGCGGGTGTTCTACCCCCGAAGGAGCTACCCCTGATGAACACGATCTTCCGTAAGAGCATGCTGTCCGTTGCCGGTCTCGCGTTCGCCGGTGGTGTCTTCGCCGGCCCGATCGCCGCCCACGCCGCCACCCCGGCCGTGGACGCCACGCCCGTCGCCGTTGCGGTGCAGTCGGCGGCGCCGAAGCCGCAGGGCGAGCAGTCCCACATCAGCCTCAACGACGAGCAGACGGCCAACGTCAAGGCGATCATCGCCGCCACGAAGAAGGCCGGCCTGCCGGAGCGGGCCGCGGTGATCTCGATCGCGACGAGCCTGCAGGAGTCGAAGCTGGAGAACCTGGGTCACCTCGGCGACGCCAACGACCACGACTCGCTGGGCCTGTTCCAGCAGCGCCCGAGCTCGGGTTGGGGCACGCCGGAGCAGATCACCGACCCCGAATACTCCACCACCGCGTTCCTCAAGGGCCTCAAGCAGGTCGACGGGTGGCAGGACATGCCCCTGACCGAGGCGGCGCAGACCGTGCAGGTCTCGGCCTACCCGGACGCCTACGCCCAGTGGGAGCAGCAGGCCACCGACCTCGTCGCCCAGCACTGGAACAGCTGACCCACACCAGCACCACCACAGAGAACCAGCGCACGCCAAAGCACCACCGCACCTAAGCACCACCGCACGACACCGACCGCTGGCCGGCACCCCCACCCGGGGCGCCGGCCAGCGGCATTCCTGCTGCCACCGATCGCCGGCCGCCATCCGGCGGCCGCTGGCCGCCATTCGCAGCCGCAGGGCGAAGGGTGCCGAACTGGGCCCAACGGAAGCGGATGGCGACGACGACCAACCGGCGCCCGCCTACAGATCTTGGACAGTTTCCGCTAACGGAAACTGTCCAAGATCTGCATGCACGCCGGGTATCACCGGTCAGTCAGTTGGCCCCCGGCCGACCCCAACGACAGTCTTGGGAGCCGGCACGCGGCAGCGGACCCAGCCCGCCGATTCAGGCGCCCACGCAGCCCGGGCGGGCTACGTCGTGCCGTGGATCAACGGACGGTGACGGTGATCGTGTGCCAGCCGGTGGCGCCGTCCGGGACGACGTCCTGCGTACGTTCGGTTTGGGTTTCACCTGTCGCGTCGGTCGCGCGGACCTGGAGCCGGTGCTCGCCCGGTGTGGCGTCCCAGCGCCAGGACCACTGCACCCAGGTGTCCACCGACACGGTCGGAGCCAGCGCGGCTTCCTGCCACGGGCCGTCGTCGACGCGTACCTCGACTCGGCGGATGCCTCGATGCTGCGCCCAGGCCACCCCGGCGACGGTCACCGGGCCGGCGGTCAGCCGGTTACGCCCCCGGGGCGTGTCGATCCGGGACTGGGTCTTGATCGGCCCCTGGGCGGACCAGCCGCGCGGCACCCAGTACGCGTCGAAGTCGGCGAACCGGGTCAGCTCCAGTTCGGTCACCCATTTGCACGCCGACACGTAGCCGTAGAGGCCCGGCACCACCACTCGGACCGGGAAGCCGTGCTCGACCGGCAGCGGCTCGCCGTTCATCCCGACGGCCAGCAGCGCGTCCCGTCCGTCGCGCAGCGCGGCGGTCGGGGTGCCGCAGGTCCAGCCGTCGACCGACCGGCCGACGACCTGGTCGGCGTCGTCGTCCGGCTCGACCTCGTCCAGCAGTTCCCGCAGGGGTACGCCGAGCCATAGGGCATTGCCGATCAGGTCCCCGCCCACCTCGTTGGAGACGCAGGCCAGCGTGACGTACCGCTCGACCAGCGGGCGGGCCAGCAGATCCGCGTAGCTGTAGGTGCGCTCCCTGCCGACCCGTCCGTGGATCCGCAGCCGCCAGGTATCCGGGTCGACCTGGGGCACCACCAGCGCGGTGTCGATCCGGTAGAACCCGAAGTTCGGGGTGACGTACGGCGCGAGCTGCGTCAGTGAGAGGTCCGCGCCCGCCGGTACGGCCGGTGCGGGGGCGACCGGCGCGGGCAGGCGGATCGCGTCGCGGGCTGCGGACACGCCGCGCCGCCCCGCCAGCCACCGCCCGCCGAGACCGGCCACCACAGCCGTGCCGAGCAGCACCCCGCTGCCGGTGAGGAACCGCCGCCGCGACTCCGGGTCCACTTCGGCAGGCCCGACCGGTTCGGCCCCCGTCGTCGGCCCGGCGGGAGTCACCGGCACCGACTCGCCCGGTGGCACCGGACCAGCCGGTAAGGCCGGACCAGCTGACGACACCGGGCCAGCCTGCGACACCGGACCAGCGGACGACACCGGGCCAGCAGGCGGCGTGGGTGGTGACCAGGACCAGGGGTCCAGCTCGAACGGTCCGCCGATGAACAGCCAGAGCACCAGGGCGCCGAGACCGGCGCCGACCAGGGACGGCAGCGCGTCGGCGAGGTCAGCTCCGGGGCGGGTCAATGCGGCGGCCACGCCGATGGCGCCGAACGCGGCAATGCCGGCCAGGCCGAGTGCCAACCGGCGGACCGCCAGTACGCCGAAGAGCGCGGCGAAGCCTCCCAGCAACACGGCCGTGCCGACCAGCAGCGCGATCTTGTCGGCGGTGCCGAAGAGGTCGATGGCGAGTTGCTTCAGCGACTCGGGGACGGCGTCGACGATGACCCCGCCGACCGCGACCAGGGGCGCCGACCGGGGACCGGTCAACACCGCTACCGGTTCGGCGATCCCGATCGCGACGGCGGCGGCGGTGATTCCGGCCAACGCGGCGTACCGCCGTGACGTGGTGCTCATCGGCCCAGTGTGCGCGATCATCTCGGCCGGTCGCCAACAACGTCAGCGTTCGGTAATGACCTGGCAGCCCGCAGGAACGAGCCGGGGCGCACCGCCTTACGGCGGTGCGCCCCGGAACGGGTGTCGCTACCGGATCAGAAGCCCGGGCCGTGCTGGTGGCCGTGACCGTGGCCGTGCCCGCCGGCGGCGGCCGGCTCGGCCTGCTCCGGCTTCTCCACCACGAGGCTCTCCGTGGTGAGCAGCAGCCCGGCGATCGATGCGGCGTTGGTGACCGCGTTGCGGGTCACCTTCACCGGGTCGATGATGCCGGCCTTGACCAGGTCGACGTACTCGCCCTTGGCGGCGTCGAGGCCGTTGCCCCACTCGAGGTCGGCGACCTTCTGGGTCACGACGTAGCCGTCGTGACCGGCGTTCTGGGCGATCCAGCGCAGCGGCTCGACGAGCGCCTTGCGCACGACCGAGACGCCGACCTTCTCGTCACCGGTGAAGCCCAGGTCGTCGTCGAGCACCGAGAGGATCTGCACCAGGGCGGCGCCGCCGCCGGGCACGGTGCCCTCCTCGACCGCAGCCTTGGTCGCCGCGATGGCGTCCTCGATGCGGTGCTTGCGCTCCTTCATCTCGACCTCGGTCGCCGCGCCGGCCTTGATGACGGCGATGCCACCGGAGAGCTTTGCCAGCCGCTCGGCCAGCTTCTCCCGGTCCCAGTCGGAGTCGGAGGCCTCGATCTCCTTGCGGATCTGGGACACCCGGTCGGCGACGTCGGCCTTCTGGCCACCGCCGTCGACGATCGTGGTGTTCTCCTTGTCGACCACGACGCGCCGGGCGGTGCCGAGCACCTCCAGGCCGACCTGGTCGAGCTTGTAGCCCAGCTCCGGGGCGACCAGCTCGGCGCCCGTGGAGATCGCGATGTCCTGGAGCATTGCCTTGCGCCGGTCACCGAAGCCCGGGGCCTTGACCGCGCAGACCTTGAGGGTCTTGCGCAGCGAGTTGACCACCAGGGTGGAGAGCGCCTGGCCGTCCACGTCCTCAGCGATGATCAGCAGGGGCTTGCTGTTCTGCAGGACCTTCTCCAGCAGCGGCAGCAGCTCCTCGATCGCCGAGATCTTCTGGGTGGTGACCAGGATGTACGCGTCCTCAAGGACGGACTCCTGACCCTCCAGGTCGGTGACGAAGTTCGGCGAGATGAAGCCCTTGTCGAACTGGAGACCCTCGGTCACGTCCAGTTCGGTGGTGAGCATCGAGCCTTCCTCGACGGTGATGACACCGTCGCGGCCGACGCGTTCCATCGCCTCGGCGATCAGATCGCCGATCGTGGAGTCCTGCGCGGAGATCGTCGCCACGTTCGCGATCGACTCCTTGCTGGTGACCTCGGCGGCACGGCCGAGCAGCGCCTCGGAGACCTTCATGGCCGCCGCGTCGATGCCCCGCTTGAGGCCGGCCGGGTTGGTCCCGGCGGTCACGTTGCGCAGACCCTCGCGGACCATCGCCTGGGCCAGCACGGTCGCGGTGGTGGTCCCGTCGCCGGCAACGTCGTTGGTCTTGGTCGCCACCTCCTTGACCAGCTGCGCGCCAAGGTTCTCGTACGGGTTGGTGAGCTCGATCTCCTTGGCGATGGTCACACCATCGTTGGTGATCGTCGGCGCACCGAATTTCTTGTCCAGGACGACGTTGCGCCCGCGCGGGCCGAGGGTGACCTTGACCGCGTCCGCGAGGGCGTTGACACCGTGCTCCAGCAGGTGCCGGGCGTCGTCCGAGAAGCTCAGGATCTTCGCCATAAATGTCCCTTCGAAGCGCCATTGCCCCGGCCCGGCGAGCCGGACCGGGGCAATGGCACTGATCGGTTGCTTACTTCTCGATGACCGCGAGGACGTCGCGGGCGGAGAGCACCAGGTACTCCTCGCCGGCGTACTTGACCTCGGTGCCGCCGTACTTCGAGTAGAGGACGGTGTCGCCGACCTGAACGTCAACCGGAACCCGGTTGCCGTTGTCGTCGACGCGCCCCGGGCCCACAGCGAGGACGGTGCCCTCCTGCGGCTTCTCCTTGGCGGTGTCGGGGATCACGATGCCCGACGCAGTGGTGGTCTCAGCCTCGTTCGCCTGGACCACGATGCGGTCCTCGAGCGGCTTGATCGCAACCTTGGTCGCGGTAGTCACGGGCATACCCTCCTGGGGTACTACTGGTTTCGTTGCTGGTCGGCGGGGCCTACCAGCGTCAATCTGCCTCATGCCACCGGGCGGGACCGTCGTCGCGGGTGCCGGTCCGCCTGGCGTGCGCACCCGGGTCGCGAGACCCGGAAGCTGGCACCCTCAGGGTGAGAGTGCTAATCGCAGGTTATTCCGTGGCTAGCACTCCGTCAAGGAGAGTGCCAGCGCGTCGCGCCCCGAAAGCCAGGATTTCCTGGTCGACCGGGACAATGGCCGGGTGGATCTCGATCAGCTGGCGGCGCTGCGTACCCCTGAGGGGTCGGCCGCGCTCACGACGGCGGCCGGGCTGGCCGGCGGTGATCCACTGGCCGCGGCGTCGGCGCTGCGGGCGGCCGGGGTGCCGCCGACGTTGGCCGCGGCGGCGCTCACCCAGGCCGAGCTGCGCCGCCGGGCGGTGGGCAAGTTCGGCTCGGCCGCCGCTGGGATGTTCCTCACCCGCCCCGGCCTGGAGCAGGCCACCCGGCGGGTGGTCGCCGACCGTCGGGCCGCCCGGTTGTACGCGGCCGGCGTGCGCACCCTGGCCGATCTCGGCTGCGGGCTCGGGGCCGATGCGCTGGCCGCCGCCCGTGCCGGCATCCGGGTGTACGGGGTGGAGGCCGACCCGGTGACTGCCGCGATGGCCGCCGCCAACGCCGAGGCGGCCGGGCTGGCCGAGCTGTTCACTGTCGAGTGCGGCGACGCGACCGGGTTCGACGTGTCAGGGGTTGACGGGGTCTTCTGCGATCCGGCCCGCCGCACCACCGGCACCGGGCGGCGGATCTTCGACCCGCGCGCCTACTCGCCACCGTGGGATTTCGTGACCGGGCTGGCCGAGCGGGTGCCGCGCACCGTGGTGAAGGTGGCGCCGGGCCTGGACCATGCGCTCATCCCGGCCGGGGCGGAGGCCGAGTGGGTCGGCGTGGACGGCGACCTGGTCGAGGCGGCGCTCTGGTGCGGCGAACTGGCTGAGGTGCCCCGTCGTGCCAGCCTCTACCGACAGCGGGGCGCGGAGGCGCACCACCACCAGCTCACCGGCTCGGGTGCCACCGAGGCGCCGGTCGGGCCGGTGCGCCGCTACCTGTACGACCCGGACCCGGCCGTGGTCCGCGCGCACCTCGTCGCCGAACTGGCCACCGAACTGGACGCCACCCTGGCGGATCCGAGCATCGCCTACCTCTACGCCGACCAGCCGATCCGCACCCCGTACGCGCGCTGGCTGGAGATCACCGACGTGCTGCCGTTCTCGCTCAAGCGCCTGCGGGCGCTGCTGCGCGACCGCCGGGTGGGCCGGGTGGAGATCCTCAAGCGGGGTTCGGCCCTCACCCCGGAGCAGCTCCGGCGGGACCTGCGGCTGGCCGGGGACGCGGCGGCGAGTCTGGTGCTCACCCGGGTCGACGGCGCACCGACGGTGCTGATCGGCCGGCCGATCGACTAGCGGCGTCTCGACTAGCCTCGTCGCTGTGGCGGGACAGGGCACGCCGGCAACGGCACTGTTGGTCAAGCGCGGCATCGCGCATCGCACCCATCCGTACCGGGTGGCGCCGGACGCCCCGAACTACGGCGCGTTGGTGGCGGTGGCGCTCGGCGTGGCACCGGAACGCGTGTTCAAGTCGCTGGTGACCGCTGTCGACGGCGCCCTCACCGTGGCGGTCGTTCCGGTCACCGGTGAGCTGGATCTCAAGGCGCTCGCGGCGGCGGTCGGCGGCAAGCGGGCGGTGTTGGCCGACCGGGCGGTCGCCGAGCGGGCCACCGGTTACGTGCGCGGTGGGATCAGCCCGCTCGGGCAGCGTCGACGGTTGCCCACCGTGCTGGACGAATCCGCGCTGGATCTCCCGACGATCTACGTCTCGGCTGGTCGACGCGGTCTGCAACTCGAACTGGCCGCGGCGGATCTGGTGGCGTTGACCGACGCCCGCACCGCGCCGTTGCAGACCCACTGACGGCCTTCGTTACGTCGACTCCCCCGTGGGATACCCGGGGAGTAACAGTCGCGTTGCTGAATTGTTATCGCTCCCAACAAACTATGCACCTGCGCGGTCTTGTGGAGCCGGTGTGACGCGAAATACGTTGCCGGACACAACAAAACAACACCTCCCCCACCTCCGAAAGGACCCTGCACATGCGTAAGGGGATCCTCACCATCGCCGCCGTGGGCCTGCTCACGACCGGCGGCTTGACCGCTTGCAGCGACGACTCCGGTGCCGGCTCGACCGACTCCGCCAAGACTCCCAAGATCGGCGTGATCCTCCCGGACAGCAAGTCCTCGGCCCGCTGGGAAACGGCGGACCGCCGGTTCCTGGAGGAGGCGTTCAAGGCCGCCGGCGTCCAGTACGACATCCAGAACGCTCAGAACGACAAGACCGCCTTCCAGACCATCGCCGACCAGATGATCACCGGCGGCGTGACCGCCCTGATGATCGTCAACCTGGACTCCGGCACCGGCAAGGCCGTGCTCGACAAGGCCAAGTCGCAGGGCGTGGCCACCATCGACTACGACCGGCTCACCCTCGGCGGCTCCGCCCAGTACTACGTCAGCTTCGACAACGAGACCGTCGGCAAGCTCCAGGGCGAGGGTCTGTCGAAGTGCCTGACCGAGAAGGGCGCCAAGAACCCCGTCGTGGCGTACCTGAACGGCTCCCCCACCGACAACAACGCCACCCTCTTCAAGGCCGGCTACGACTCGGTGCTCAAGCCGAAGTTCGACTCCAAGGAATACGTCAAGGGCCCTGAGGACGCGGTGCCGGCGTGGGACAACGCGCAGGCCGCGACGATCTTCGAGCAGCAGCTCACCAAGGCCAACGGCAAGATCGACGGCGTGCTGGCCGCGAACGACGGTCTCGGCAACGCCGCCATCTCGATCCTGAAGAAGAACAAGCTCAACGGCAAGGTGCCGGTGACCGGGCAGGACGCCAGCACCGAGGGCCTGCAGAACATCCTCGCCGGTGACCAGTGCATGACCGTCTACAAGGCGGTCCGGGAAGAGGCCAAGGCCGCCTCCGACCTGGCCATCGCCCTCGCCAAGGGCGAGAAGAAGGACACCGGCCAGACGGTCAAGGACGGTGACCGGGACGTCCCCTCGGTGCTGCTCACCCCGAAGGCCATCTACAAGGAGAGCGTCAAGGACGTCATCGCCGACGGCTACGTGACCAAGGAAGAGGTCTGCACCGCGGCGTACACCAAGTTCTGCGCCGAAGCCGGCATCAGCTGACCGACGCCGCAGTACCCGCCGGAACGACCATCGCCGCCCGGCACGGGAGAACCCTCCCGTGCCGGGCGGCGCCCGCCGGACGGGCCCCGACCCTCCCTTAAGAAGGAGACCCCGTGTCCGCGACCCCCCTGCTGGAACTCCGCGGGATCGACAAGAGCTTCGGTCCCGTCCAGGTGCTCCGCGACGTCGCCCTGACCGTCCACCCGGGCGAAGTGACCGCACTGGTCGGCGACAACGGCGCTGGCAAGTCGACCCTGGTGAAGTGCATCAGCGGCATCCACCCCACCGACGCCGGAGAGTTCCTGTTCAACGGTGAACCGGTGCACATCGGCAGCCCCCGCGAGGCCGCCACGCTCGGCATCGAGGTCGTCTACCAGGACCTCGCGCTCTGCGACAACCTGGACATCGTGCAGAACATGTTCCTCGGCCGGGAGAAGCGCAGCGGCATCGTCCTCGACGAGCCGACAATGGAACAGCTCGCCGCCGAAACCCTGGCGGGGCTCTCCATCCGCACCGTCACCTCGCTCCGCCAGCACGTGTCCAGCCTCTCCGGCGGTCAACGCCAGACCGTGGCCATCGCCAAGGCGGTGCTGTGGAACAGCAAGCTCGTCATCCTGGACGAGCCGACCGCGGCGCTCGGCGTGGCACAGACCGCCCAGGTGCTCGAACTGGTCCGCCGCCTCGCCGACAACGGCCTGGCCGTGGTGCTCATCTCGCACAACATGAACGACGTCTTCGCCGTCTCCGACCGGATCGCCGCGCTGTACCTCGGCCAGATGGTCGCCCAGGTGAAGACCACCGACATCACCCACGCCCAGGTGGTCGAGCTGATCACCGCCGGGCGCTCGGGCGGGCTCGGCCTCGCCACCGACCCGGGCAGCAACGGCGACGGCCCGCAGGCGGCCGATTCGATCTCAGGAGGCGTCCGATGACCACCACCGCCGTGCGGAAGGACGGCCCCGCGGCCGTCACACCCCCGCCGACCGTCGGAGGCCACGTCCGCAACTACCTGAGTCGCGTACGCGGTGGCGACGTCGGCGCGCTGCCAGCCGTGCTCGGCCTGATCGTGCTCTGCACCGTCTTCGGGATCATGCGGCCGTCGTCGTTCCTGTCGGCCGGCAACTTCGCCAACCTCTTCACCCAGGGCGCGGCGGTCACGCTGATCGCGATGGGCCTGGTCTTCGTGCTGCTGCTCGGCGAGATCGACCTCTCCGCCGGCTTCGCCAGCGGCGTCTGCGCGGCGGTGCTGGCCAATGTGGTCACAGTGCTCGGCTACCCCTGGTGGGTCGCCGTGCTCGCCGCGGTCGCCACCGGTGTGGTCATCGGCACCACGCTCGGCATGCTCGTCGCGAAGATCGGCATTCCGTCCTTCGTGGTCACCCTCGCCGGCTTCCTCGCCTTCCAGGGCGTCGTTCTGCTGCTGGTCAAGGAGGGCACCAACATCTCCGTGCGCGACGACGTGCTGGTCGCCATCGCCAACCGCAACCTCGCCCCCACGCTGGGCTGGGCGCTGACCGCCCTCGCGGTCGTCGGCTACGGGGCGGTGCAACTGCTGCGCCACCGCACCCGGGTGGCCCGCGGTCTGATCACCGACCCGATCGCGGTGGTGGCACTGCGGATCGGCGGGCTCGCCGTCATCCTCGGCACCGCGGTGTACGTGCTCAACCTGGAGCGCAGCCGCAACGTCCTGATCAGCTCACTCAAGGGTGTGCCGATCGTGGTGCCGATCATCGCGGTGCTGCTGATCATCTGGACCTTCGTCCTCCAACGCACCAGCTACGGCCGGCACATCTACGCCGTGGGCGGTAACCGGGAAGCCGCCCGCCGGGCCGGCATCGGCGTCGACCGGATCCGGATCTCGGTCTTCGTGATCTGCTCGTCCATGGCCGCCATCGGTGGCATCGTGGCGGCCAGCCGGGCCAACTCGGTCGACCCGAACACCGGGGGCAGTAACGTACTGCTCTACGCGGTCGGTGCCGCGGTGATTGGCGGCACCAGCCTCTTCGGTGGCAAGGGCCGCGTCCTCGACGCCGTACTCGGCGGCGCGGTGGTCGCTGTCATCGAAAACGGAATGGGCCTGATGGGGTACGACGCGGGAGTCAAGTACGTGGTCACCGGCGTCGTGCTGCTACTCGCCGCCAGCGTCGACGCGCTCTCCCGCCGCCGCGCGGCAGCCACCGGCACCCGCTGACCGCGCGGGAGGTAGCACCAGCATGCGCCCAGGACCGAGCCAGGATGACGTCCGACGGCAGAACCTCGGGGCCCTGCTGCGGCACGTGCACGTCCACGGGGCGACCACGCGGGCCGAGCTGACCACCACGCTGGGCCTCAACCGCAGCACCATCGGCGCACTCACCGCCGACCTGTCCGCGGTGGGGCTGGTCAGCGAAGGTGCACCGAAGGAGACCGGCCGAGCCGGACGACCGTCACTGGTCGTCCGGCCCGAGTCGGCCCGGGTCTACGCGTACGCGTACTCAGTGGAGGTGGACCGGCTGCGCGCCGCCCGGATCGGGCTGGGTGGCGCGGTCCTGGACCGCCGGGATCTGGACCGGCCACGCGGGCTGCTGGCCGCGGAGGCCGCACCGCTGCTGGCCGGCGCGGTCAAGGAGATGCAGCAACTGGTGCCGGCGGACGCGATCTGCGTCGGTGCCGGCGTCGCGGTCTGCGGGATGGTCCGCCGGGACGACGGCCTGGTGCGGCTCGGCCCCACCACCGGTTGGGTGGACGAGCCGATCGGCGCGGCCCTCGCCGACGAGTTGGGCATCGACGTACCGATCACCGTGGGCAACGTGGCCGACGTCGCCGCGTTCGCCGAGCACGCACGAGGTGTGGCGGCAGGCTGCGACAACGTCCTCTACCTCTACGGCGACGTCGGCGTGGGTGCCGGCATCATCGCCGGTGGGCGCCGACTGACCGGGCACGGTGGCTACGGCGGCGAGGTCGGCCACATGAAGGTGGTCCGCGACGGCAAGCCCTGTGAGTGCGGCTCCCGGGGCTGTTGGGAGACCGAGATCGGCGAGCACGGCCTCCTGCGCGCCGCCGGACGCTCCGACGCCCGGGGCCGCGACGCCCTGCTGGAGGTCTTCGACGCGGCCGACCGCGGGGACGCCCGGGCCCAGACGGCGGTCCGCCAGGCCGGCGACTGGCTCGGCTTCGGGGTGGCCAACCTGGTGAACGTCTTCAACCCCGAGATGGTCATCTTCGGCGGGACCATGCGTGACCTCTACCTCGCGGCGGCGGCCCAGATCCGCAGCCGACTCAACTCCAACGCGCTCGGCGCCTGCCTGGAGCACGTCCGGCTGCGCACGCCGAAGCTGGGTACGGACGCGCCCCTGATCGGTGCCGCCGAGCTGGCCTTCGAACGGCTCCTCGCCGACCCCCTCGACGTGGGCTGATCCGCGTACGCTGTCCGGCGTGGATGTCGAGCTGCGCGCCTCCGACGACGACCGCCACCGGGTGGTCGCCGCGCTGCACCAGCACACCGCGGCGGGCCGGCTGACGCTTGACGAGTTCTCCGATCGGGCCGGTGCGGTGTGGACGGCGCGCACCCTCGGTGACCTGGCCGCGCTGACCCGCGATCTACCGGCCCTGCCCAACCCGGTCGTCGACGCCGGCCCGGTCGGGCGCGGGCGTCAGGAGTTGCTGATGGTCTTCGCCGCCGCGGCGCTCACCCTGCTGCTGCTCGGAGGCCTGCTCGCCGTCACCCGCTGACCCGGGTCGCTCCGCGATGAACTGATCGCGCGATCAGTCCGTACCAGTGGGCGGACGGGCAACCGGCAGGGTACGGCTGCCCGGTCCAGACGCGTTCCGGTCCGGACCGAGGAGGCACCACAGACATGGCACCGCTCAGATCCGCCCATCGCCGACTGGGCACCCGGACCCACCGAGCGGCGATGCTGCTCATCGCGATCATCGCGGGGGTCGGTGTCCTGCCCGGCGTGGCCGTCGCCGCGCCCGCCGGCGGCCAGCAGCTCAACGCCGCCGACATGACACTGCTCAACGGGGTGCGGCTGGCCGGGCTGTGGGAGATGCCAGCCGGCCAGATGGCCGCCGAGAAGGGACAGTCGGCGAAGGTCCGGGAGATCGGCGCCGGCATCGCCAGCGAGCACCAGAGGCTCGACCAGCTCGTGGTCGACGCGGCCAACAAGTTGGGCGCGACGATCCCCAGCGAGCCGACCGCCGAGCAGAAGGGCTGGCTGGCCGAGATGCAGAAGGCGTCCGGCGCTCGGTTCGACCAGATCTTCGTCACCCGGCTCCGGGTCGCCCACGGCAAGATCTTCCCGGTGATCGGCGCGGTCCGCGCCAGCACCCGGGACGCCACCGTCCGCAAGCTCTGCGAGGACGCCAACGGATTCGTCCAGCACCACATGCAGATGCTGGAGAGCACCGGCCTGGTCCGCTGGCCGGAGCTGCCGCCGGCAGCGCTGCCCGCCCCGGGTGAGGACGGGCTCCTGGCCGCCGCCTCCGCCAACTCCGGCCCTCAGGTCGGAGTCAGCAGCACCGTCGTCTGGCTGGTCTTCCTCGCCGCGCTGGGCACGGGCGGAATCGCCACCTACCGGATGTTGCGCCGCAGCTGACCCGTCAGGCAGCGGCCTGGATGGTGGCTCGCGTTACCGGTCTACCTGGGTGAAGTCCCAGGAGTGCGGGGCGCGAGCCACCAGCAGGGCTGGCGGGTCCGGCAGCGGGCGGGGACTGCTCCGCCACTTGGAGATCACCACCACGCGGTGGTCGGTGGAGGAGAAGACCTCGCTGGAGACGTGGAGCGGGTCGTGCTCCAACTCGGGCAGTGCGGTGTCGCACACCCAGGTGATCAGGTCGGCGACTCCGTACGCCTCGGCGCGCGCCTCCCACATCCGCACGATCATGTCCGCCACTCCCGTCACACGCTGACCGTGGTCAAGGGCAGTGCCGAATCGGCTGGCAGGTCCAGTCGGCTCGGAGCGACCCCGGCGGCGACCAGGTGCGAACCGAGCGCGGCCACCATCGCGCCGTTGTCGGTGCACAGCTTCGGCCGGGGTACCCGGACCCGGATGCCGTACTTCTCGGCTCGCTGCTCGGCCATCGACCGCAGCCGCGAGTTCGCCGCCACTCCCCCGCCGATAACCAGGGTCTCGATGCCCTGCGCCCGGCAGGCGGCGAGCGCCTTGCTGGTCAGGACGTCACAGACCGCCTCCTGGAAGGACGCGGCCACGTCGGCTACCGGAACCGGCTCACCGGCACGCTGACGGGCCTCGACCCACCGGGCCACCGCCGTCTTCAGGCCCGAGAACGAGAAGTCGTACCGGTGGGCGGCGAGATCCTTCGCGGCGGTCAGACCGCGGGGGAAGGCGATCGAGGCGGCATCGCCGGCCCGGGCCTCCCGGTCGATGGGCGGACCGCCCGGGAACGGCAACCCGAGCAGCCGGGCGACCTTGTCGAACGCTTCCCCGGCCGCGTCGTCGATGGTGGCGCCCAGCGGGGTGACACCCCGGGCCAGGTCGTCCACGAGCAGGAGGGACGAGTGGCCGCCGGACACCAGGAGCGCGATGGCGGGTTCGGGCAGTGGGCCGTGCTCAAGGGTGTCCACAGCGACGTGGGCGGCGAGATGGTTGACGCCGTAGATGGGTTTCTCGGCGGCGACCGCGTACCCCTTGGCGGCAGCGACGCCGACCAGCAACGCACCGGCCAGCCCCGGCCCGGAGGTGACCGCGATCGCGTCGATGTCGGCCAGCGTGACGCCGGCCTCGGTCAGTGCCCGGTCCATGGTCGGCACGATGGCCTCCAGGTGTGCCCGGCTGGCCACCTCCGGCACCACACCCCCGAACCGGGCGTGTTCCTCGACGCTGGAGGCGAGCGCGTCGGCCAGCAGGGTGTGCCCCCGCACGATGCCGACACCGGTCTCGTCGCAGGATGTCTCGATACCCAGGATCAGTGGTTCGTCAGCCATGGTCGTGTGGTCCGTCCCCGGTCGGCTCGGCGTCGCGCCGCATGACCAGCGCGTCGGTGTTGCTCGGTTGGTAGTAGCCGCGCCGCACCCCGATCGGCTCGAAACCGTACGTCGCGTAGAGCCGCTGAGCTGCGGCGTTGTCCACGGCGACCTCCAGCAGGGTGGTGCGGGCGTCGCGCCGGACCGCCTCGGCGAGCAACTCCTCCAGCAGGGCACGGCCTACGCCGCGCCGCTGGGCGTCCCGGCGGACGGCGATGTTCTGTACCCACACCTCGTCCGGCGGAGCGCCGGCGAGCCCGGCGTAGCCGAGCACCGACCCGTCCGCGTCGACGGCGACCCGGTAGTGGTGCCCGTTGGCGAGCTCGCTCCAGAACATGGCGGGCGACCACTTCTCAGCGCCGAAGAGGTCCGCCTCGATCGGCAGCACGTCGTCGATGTGCCACCAGCGGAACGGTGCGAGCCGTACCGTCATGGCAGGACCGGTTTGCGGCCGGTCGCCGCCACCGCGTCGGGGCGGCGCAGGTAGAGCGGAGTGAGCCGCTCACTGGACGCCCCCGCCCGGATCCGCTCGGCGGCGAGCAACGCCAGTACTGTCGCGTCCGGGTAGCGCGGCTCGACCCGAACGGGCAGGTCCAGGACCTCGGCGTACCGGTGCGCGCCGTCACCGACCGCGATCGTCGCACCCAGTTCGCGGGCGCGGGCGGCGGCGACCGCCGGCGCGGACACCTCGGGCCCGACGATCCGCTGGCCGGCACCGTCGTAGACGGCCCAGTAGAGCTCCTTGCGCCGGGCGTCGCTGGCGGCCAGGACCGGCGTGCCGGACGCCGCCGGGTAACCGATGGCGTCCAGCGAACAGACGCCGTACGTGGGAATGCCGAGCACCTGACCCATCGTCGCGGCGGTGACCAGGCCGACCCGTAGCCCGGTGAACGGACCCGGGCCGAGACCGGCGACGATGGCGCCCAGGTCACGCGGGCGCGCGTCAGCGTCGGCGAGGACCGCATCCACCTGGGGCGCGAGCAGCTCACCGTGCGCGCGGGCGTCGACCGTGCACCGGTGCGCCCGCGACGCCACGCCGGCTGCCGAGACCTCCACCAGCGCCGCGGTGACCGCGGGGGTCGAGCTGTCCACCACGAGTACGAGCACGGTAAGCCAGCCTAGCCGCCCCATCCTCGCGGCCCCGTCACGCCCCGCCCTGCCCCGCCCCGTCACGCCCTGCCCCGCCTCGCCCCGCCTCGCCTCGCGCCGCCTCGTCCCGGCCTTGCCCCACCCGCCCCGCCGCAGGCTGCCCTGCCGCCGTAGCCCTCCGGGCGGCCGGGCCGACCGCCTAGCCTCGGACGAACGCTGGAGCCACATCCGCTGATGAGCGTGATGTCCTGGAGTCATCGTGATGACTCACAGACATCACGCTCATGGGGGTAAGCCCCGCCAGGCCATGCGCTCGGCGATTTCTCGGATGCGGATCGCGCCGCGAGCCGCCGACCTGCCGCAGCGGGATCGCGGGAATCTCGCCCGTGGCCCACCATGCCGGGGTGTCATCGACTCGCCTCGTCACCCTGCTCGGCACTGCCGTGCGACATCAACGACATCTGCGCGACCTGAGCCAGCGTCAGTTGGCCGCCCTGGCCGAGGTCGACCAGGCCGTTGTGGCCCGGTGCGAACGTGGTGAGCGAGCGCCCACAATCCCGGTGCTGGAGCGACTGTTTGCCGCGATGGACGTGCAGCTGGTCATCGGGGTCGAGCCGTTGGACGCGCACCTCGACGCCCGGATCGACGGCTTGGCCGCCCGGCCGATCGCCGAGCGGATCGACGGGCTGGGGCTGGATCGACTGCTGGATCGACTGACGGACTTCCCGCAGGTGATCACCGGTTGCAGCGCAGCGTTGCTACAGGGCGCGCCGGTGCCGGTCGACGCGCTGGAGATCGCCCTGCGCTGGCAGGACTCCAAGCCGTTCACCCGCTGGCTGGAGACGAACTACGGGCAGCGGTGGAACGCCCGTTGGGGTGAGTTCGGCGGGGTGTGGTTGGAGCCCGAGGAGCCGGGCGAACACCTGTGGTCGACCCGGTACGGGGAGATCAGGGCCACCATGTGCGACGAGCTGCCCGAGACGATCGAGGTGTGCCACGGTGGGCGGAGTTACCAGGTGGTGCCGCTCATCGAGCTGGAGCTGAGCGAGCCACGCGCCGCGCAGCTGTTGCGCCGCTACCGGGACCGACAGTTGACCAGCGACAGCTGAGCCAACTGCCGGCCGAACCGAAGGTAGGACGTCGACGAGCGGCTCAGCCGGCGGTGCGCTCCCAATCGATGGTGGGCAGGCCGGCGTCGGCTAGTGCCTTGTTGGCGGCGCTGAACGGGCGGCTACCGAGGAAGCCGCGCGGGTTCATCGGGCTGGGGTGGCCGGCCTCCAGCACCACATGCTGCGGATTGGTGACCAGCGCGGCCTTCTTGCGGGCGTAGCCACCCCAGAGCAGGAAGACCACCCGGTCCGGTGCCGCGTCCAGTGCCCGGATGGTCGCGTCGGTGAACTCTTCCCAGCCGGCGTTGGCGTGCGAGCCCGGGGTGGCCTGCCGGACGGTCAACACCGCGTTGAGCAGCAGCACCCCCTGGGCGGCCCACCCGTCGAGGTTGCCGCTGCGCGGCTTGGGGACGCCCACGTCCTCGCCCAGCTCCTTGAAGACATTCCGCAACGACGGCGGCACCGTCACACCGTCGCGGACGCTGAAGCTCAACCCGTGTGCCTGCCCGGCCCGGTGGTAGGGATCCTGCCCGAGGATGAGCACCCGGGTGCCCTGCGGCGGGCAGAGCCGGTATGCCGAGAACAGATCCTCCAGCGGCGGGAAGACCGTCTGCGTCGCGTATTCCCGGGCGACGAACTCGCCCAGCGCGGCCGTGCGTGCCGGGTCGAGGTGCGTGGTGAGCACGGTGCGCCACTGCTCGGGCAGCAGAGCCAGCAGATCCAGGGCGGGAGCGTCGTCGGGCATGGGGAACCTCTCACAGCGCGGGTCGGTCCCCCGCACTCTAGGCATCGGGTACGACAGCCACCGACCTAGCCCAGGTGGGCGAGCCGCCGGGCCCAGTCGCCGCCGATCGGGTCCAGCTCGACGATGCGGGTGTCGTCGTCGCGGCGGTCGATGCGAACCCGCAGGTGCGCGTCCACCAACTGCTCCACCAGGCCCTCGCCCCACTCCACCACTGTCACCGAGTCGTCCACCGACGCGTCGAGGTCCAGGTCGTCGATCTCGGCGCGCGGGTCGGTGGCGTCACCCAACCGGTACGCGTCGGCGTGCACCAGCGCCACCCGACCGCCCCGGCCCGGATCGGGGCGGTGCACCCGGGCGATCACGAAGGTCGGCGAGGTGATGTCCCCGAGGACACCGAGCCCGGCGCCGATGCCCTGGGTGAGTGCGGTCTTGCCGGCGCCCAACGGGCCGGTCAACAGCACCAGGTCGCCGGCGCGCAGCAGCTCGGCCAGCCGCCGGCCGAAGTCCCGAGTGTCCTCGACGGTCGGCAGCTTGACGACGTGACTCACCGTTCCTCCACGCTCTGCAATGACTCCAGGAACCGCGCCAGGGCGGCGTTGACCTCGTCCGCGTGCTCCAACATCACCACGTGACCGCTGTCCTTGATCTTCACGAACTCGGCGTGCGGCAACCGGCGGACGATCTCCTCGGAGTGGGTCACCGGGGTGATCATGTCCTTGTCGCCGACCACCACCAGCACCGGAGTCGCCGCCAGCGCCGCCAGCGCCGGGAAGCGCGAGTGGGTGGCCAGGGTCCGCAGGTAGCGGGTCACCGTGTCGGCCGACGTCCGGGAGTTCATCGTCTCCACGTAGGACACCAGCGACGGGCTGGGCTTGCGGGTGCCGAAACCGTACTTGCGGGTCAGTAACCAGGCCACGTTCGACGTCGACTTGCGGGCCTTGTCGATCACCGGCCCGCCGTACCGGGTGGCGTTGCTGACCATGTAGAGCACCGGGCCACCGACCCGGCCGAGCAACGCGGGCGCGACCAGCTTGGTCTCCGCGACGAGCCCGCCCGACGTGGCCATCAGAACGGTGCCCACCACCCGGTCACCGAACAGCTCTCCGAACAGCTCGGCGAACGCCATGATCGTCATGCCGCCCATCGAGTGGCCGACCAGCACCAGCGGCCCGTCCGGGGCGGTTCGGTCGATCACCTGGCGCAGCGTCCGGCCGAGCACGGCGAGGTCGTACTCGCCGGTCTCCAGCCGGCCGGACCGGCCGTGACCGGGCTGGTCGTACGCCACGATCCGGTAGTCACCGCGGGCGGCGAGCATCTGGCGCTGGAAGTGGAACGTCCCCATGTCCAGGCAGAAGCCGTGCACCAGCACCACGGTCGGTCGCCCCGGCACCGGCCGGGTCGGCTCGACCACCTCGACGTGGATGTCGGTGCCGTCCGGCAACTCCAGGCGGAACGCCTCGTCGTACCGCTGCTGGTCGAACGTCTCGTGCGCGTAGCGGTCGGCCGGGTCGGCCTTGAGCCGGCGGACCAGGGTCCGCTCGGTCGCAACGCCGGCCGCCAGACCCGCCGCGGCCACCCCCACCGCCGCGCCGACGATCCCCGCGACCCGGCCCGCGGCCGTCCGTGGACGTGGAATGCGGTAACTCATGGTTTCTCGCCGTCGTAGACCCGGGGCACCCGCGTGCCGCCGAACCGGGTGACGATCTCGTAGTTGATAGTGCCGACCGCCTCGGCCCAGTCGTCCGCTGTCGGTTCGCCGTCGGCACCGCTGCCGAAGAGCGTCGCCACGTCGCCGTCGGCCACCGGGTCGTCGCCGCAGTCGAGCACGAACTGGTCCATGCAGACCCGCCCCGAGATGGTCCGGCGTACGCCGCCGAGCTGCACCGGGCCAGTGTTGGACGCGTGCCGGGGAACCCCGTCGGCATACCCGAGCGGCACCACGGCCAGGTTCGCGTCGGCTTCCGTGGTGTAGGCGTGCCCGTAGGAGATACCGGTGCCGGCGGGCACCCGCTTGGTGAGCATCACCCGGGCGCGGGCGGTCATCGCCGGCCGCAACCCGTACGTCTCGCCGGCCACCGGGGACAGCCCGTAGATGGCCAGGCCGGGGCGGACCAGGTCGAAGTGGGTGTCCGGGCGGGTGAGGGTGGCGGCCGAGTTGGCGAGGTGCCGCCAGCGCGGTCGCAGCCCGGCCCGCTCGACCATGGCCAGCCCTTCGTGGAAGACGGCCAGTTGGCGGTCGGTGGTGGGGTGGCCGGGCGAGTCCGCGTACACGAAGTGGCTCCACACGCCGACCACCTCGACCAGGCCATCGGCCTGGGCCTTCGCGGCGGCGTCCAGCAGCGCGGGCCAGTCGGCGACTGTCGCACCGCCCCGGGACAGCCCCGTATCGATCTTGAGGTGCAGGCGGGCGGGACGCCCGGCGAGGCGACTCGCCTCGATCATCTCGTCCAGTTGCGCCAGGCTGGCCGCGCCCAGGTCCACCCCGGCGGTGACCCCCTCGTGCAGCGGCAACCCGGGGGCGAGCAGCCAGGCCAGCACCGGCACTGACACCCCGGCCCGGCGCAGGGTGAGCGCCTCGTCGAGGGTGCAGACACCGAGCCAGTCAGCGCCGGCGTCGAGCGCCGCGCGGGCGGCCGGAAGCATGCCGTGGCCGTACCCGTCGGCCTTCACCACTGCCATCAACTCGGCGGTGGTGCCGGAGCGGAGCCTGCTCACGTTCTCGCGGATGGCGTCAAGATCGACGCGTACCTCGGCCTGCCACATGTACCCAGCCTACTTTCCGCCGTGATCACCGCGGGCGGCGACGCACGCCCCGACGCGGCGATCCGGTCACCGCACCCGGAACCGCGCCGTTCAGCCCAGCCGGGCCAGCACCGGGCGCAGCGCGGTCGCCACGTCGGGCGCGGTCACCGGCCCACCCCGGGCCGCCTCCCGCCCGGCGAGCCCATGCAGGTACGCGGCCGAGGCGGCGGCCCGATCGGCGGGTACCCCGGCCGCCAGCAGCGAGCCGAGCAGCCCGGCCAGCACGTCACCGGTGCCGCCGGTGGCCAGCGCCGGGGTGCCGGTCGGGTTGACGTACGCCCGACCGTCCGGCGTGCCGATCACCGTGCGATCACCCTTGAGCAGCACCACCGCGTTCATCCAGGCGGCCAGCCGCAGCGCGGCGCCGACCCGGTCGGCGCCCGGCTCCTCCCCGCAGAGACGGGTGAACTCCCGGTCGTGCGGGGTGACCACGATGGGCGCGTCCCGACCCCGCAGCCGGTCGGCGAGCGAGCCGTCCACCAGCAGGGTCAGGGCGTCGGCGTCGAGCACCACGGGCACCGGGGCGGCCAGTACGGCGCGCAGCTCGGCCGCCGCGTCGGCACCGGTGCCCAGCCCGGAGCCGCAGACCCAGGCCTGCACCCGGCCCGCGTCGGCGACCCGCCCACTGGCGATCACCGACGGGTGCTGGTGCAGCACCTCGGCCCGGGCGCTGCCGGCGTAGCGCACCATGCCGGTCGGCCCGGCCAGGGCGCCGCCCACGGACAGCACCGCCGCACCGGGGTAGGTCGCCGAGCCCGTCGCCACCCCCACCACGCCCCGGGTGTACTTCTCCGACGCCGGGCCCAGCTGGGGCCACCAGTCGACCAGGTCGGACCACTCGGTGACCCGCAGCGCCGGGGTGCCGCGCAGCCACGGCCGCAGCCCGATGTCGACCAGTTCGACGTGCCCGGCCATCGCGGCGGCCGGCCCGACCACCAGGGCGGGGTTCAGCGCGCCGAAGGCCACCGTGACGTCGGCGCGGACCGCGGTGGGACGGCCGGACGCGGACAGCGGCACGTGGCCGGTGTCGACCGCGACCCCGCTGGGCACGTCGACCGCCAGCACGGTGGCCCGTTCCCCGTCGCGTCCGCGCAGCTCGCCGAGGCCCTGGACCACGTCGTCCGCGTTCGCCCGCAGCCCGCCGGTGCCACCGATGCCGACGATGCCGTCGAGGACCAGGTCGACCGGGCCGGCCGGATCCTGCACGACCCGGCCGCCAGCGGCTCGCAGCGCGGCCAGGCCGGCGGCGTGCGCCCGCCCGGGGGTGAGTAGCAGGGCGGACACCTGGACACCTCGGCGGGCCAACCGCTCCCCCGCGTACAGCGCGTCGCCGCCGTTGTCACCGGAGCCGACCAGCAGCAACACCCGGCCTCCGTAGACCCCGCCCCGCTCGGCGAGCAGGAGCGCGGCGCGGCGGGCCAGGCCGGCGGCGGCCCGCTGCATCAGCGTCCCCTCCGGCAGCGTGCCCATCAACCCCGCTTCGGCCGCCCGTACGTCGGCCACCCGCCACACCGCTCTCATGCCACCGTGTCCCATTCCGTTCGCGGGCGGACCTGACGGCCCTCCCGGCCGACGTCATCGTTCCGCGACCACCATCGCCGACGCGATCCCGCCGTCGTGCGACAACGAGAGATGCCAGTGGTTGACCCCGTGTGCGTCGGCCACCGCCGCGACAGTGCCGGAGACGGCCAGCCAGGGGCGGCCAGCCGGGTCGGGCACGATCTCGCAGTCGTGCCAGCTGAGCCCGGCCGGGGCGCCGAGCGCCTTGGCCACCGCTTCCTTGGCGGCGAACCGGGCGGCGAGCGACTCGGGCGAGCGCGGGCTGCCGGAGCGGGTGTGCCGCTCGGCCTCGGTGAAGAGCCGGTCGGCGAGCAGCGGCGTCCGTGCCAGGGCCCGGGCGAACCGGTCGACCAGGACGACGTCGATGCCTACAGCGACGATCACCACACCACCCTACCGGCGGTCGAGGCCGCAGATTAGCCGTCGGGCTCGCGCTGGGCAACGCCTGTGGACACCCGGGGTACGCCTCGACGTCGGCTGTCCACAAGGCACCACGCGGCCTCCGGTACGTGCCTAGCGTCAGAGCGTCGATGCCGATCGTCCACGGGGGTGTGGTCATGACCGACGAGCCGTTCGCCGTCCAGCCGGAGGAGTTGCGGGCGGTCGCCGTCCTGCTCGACGACGAGGCGCGCCGGTTGGCGTTGGGCCTCGCGGGTTTACCCGGGCTGGTGGTGGCGGCGCCCGGGTGGCGAGCCGGCGCGGCGCTGGCCGGGCTGGAGGCGGCCGGGCACGCCTGGTTCTGCGGGCTGGGCGCCCGGGTCGCGGCGACCTCCGGCGGGGTCCGGTTGGCGGCCGAGGCGTACGAGACGGTGGACGACCGGGCCGCCGGCCGGTTCGCCTCCCTACCCCGGTGAGCAGCGTCGGTTACCGACAGCTGTGGGCTGTCGATCCCGGTGGGTGGCGGGCCGCCGGGGCGGCGTGGGCGGGGTTGGCCGGACCACTCGATCGGCACCTCGGCGAGCTTCGCACGGCCACCGGGCGGTTGCGGGGCGGTTGGTCGGGTGCGGCAGCCACGGCGGCGGGCACTCGGCTCAGCGGTCTGCGTGACGAGCTGACCTCGATCGCCCCCGCGCTGATCGAGGTCGACCAGGTGCTGGCCGAGTTGGCCGGTGGGCTGGCGGTGGCGAAGGCGCGGCTCTCCCAGGCGGTCGCCCAGGCCGATGCGGCCGGCCTGCTGGTGGACCGCTCGGGTGGGGTGCGGGTCGATCCCGCCCGGTCTCGGCCCACCGAGCGGGCCGGGGTCGCCGCGGCTGGGGTGGCCGCGGCCCTGCGGGCCGCGCTCGACGGGGCAGCCGCCGCCGACCGGGCCGCCGCCGGCCGGTTGGATGACCTGGCCAGGGCCGCCGGCACCGGTTGGGCGTCCCCACCCCCGCCGGGCCGACCGGCCCTCGGTGCCACGCCCGCGCTGGTCAGCGCCTGGTGGTCCGGGTTGACTCCGGCGCAGCGACGGTGGCTGATCGCGCGCGAGCCGGCAGTGGTCGGCCGGTTGGACGGGCTGCCGGTGGCCGCCCGCGACCAGGCCAACCGGCTACGGCTCGACGCCTGGCGTGCGGAGCTGCTGGCCGAGCGGCAACGGCTGCTGTCCCGGGTGCCGTCCGGGCCGCTCGCGTTGATCCGTTTGCGCGGCGTGGCCGGACGGCTGGCCGGTCTGGACGCGCTGGTCGGGCGACTGACGGCCGGCGAGGCGCCGCGGGCGTACCTGCTCGGGTTGGATCCGGCGGGTGAGGGCCGGGCGGTGGTGGCGCTCGGCGACCCGGACCACGCCGACCGGGTGCTGACCTACGTGCCGGGGATGACCGCCGGCCTGGACGACGCCTCCGGCGAGCTGGGCAGAGCGGCCCGGGTGCTGGAGCGGTGCGCCGCGCTCGCCCCGGATGAGCGCAGCGCGGCGGTGCTCTGGTTGGACTACGACGCTCCGGATCTGCTGACCGAGGCGGCCTCGACGGGTCAGGCCCGGGACGCCGGCCCGGCGTTGCACCGCTTCCAGGAGGGGCTGCGCGTCAGCCACGACGGGCCGCCGGCCCGGCAGACGGTGCTCGGGCACAGCTACGGGTCGCTGGTGGTGGGGGTGGCCGCCCGGGAGCACGGCCTGGCCGCCGACGCGCTGGTCTTCGTCGGCTCCCCCGGTGTCGGCGCGTCGCACGCCGCCGAGTTGGGCGTGCCACCCGGGGAGGTCTGGGCGAGCAGCGCCCCCGACGACGTGATCCGGGCGGCCCGGTCACCGGAGGAGCTGGGCCGGCGGGCCCTGTTCGGCGCGGCACCACTCGCCGCCGTGCTGGGTTGGCCCGGCCGGGCGGGGCACGAGCTGTGGTTCGGTCATGACCCGGCCGATCCCGGCTTCGGCGGGCGGGTGTTCGCCAGCGGCCGCGGCGGGCACATTGGCTACTGGGAAGCGGGAAACCCTGCGCTGGACGGGATGGCCCGTGTCGTGCTGGGCCGGTGACGACGAAGCCCCGGCCGCCGCGAGGTGCGGCGACCGGGGTTCCGGACGTGGGCGGTGCTTATTCGACGGTGACCGACTTGGCCAGGTTGCGGGGCTGGTCCACGTCGTGCCCCCGCGCCGCGGCGATCTCGGCGGCGAGCACCTGCAACGGCACAGTGGTGACGAGCGGGGCCAGCAGGGTGGGCGTACGCGGCACGTAGATCAGGTGGTCGGCGTACCGGACGACCGCCTCGTCGCCCTCCTCCGCGATCACGATGGTCCGCGCGCCCCGCGCCCGGACCTCCTGGATGTTGGAGACGACCTTGTCGTGCAGCATGCCCCGGCCCACCGGCGAGGGCACCACGCAGATCACCGGGGTGCCCTTGTCGATCAGAGCGATCGGGCCGTGCTTCAGCTCACCGGCGGCGAAGCCCTCGGCGTGCATGTACGCCAACTCCTTGAGCTTCAGCGCGCCCTCCAGGGCCACCGGGTAGCCGACGTGCCGGCCGATGAACAGCACTGTCGGCTCGGACTTCAGGTCCCGGGCCAGCTCGCGGACGGGCTCGATCCGGTGGAGCAGCTCACGCAGCTTGCCGGGAATCTCCTGCAACTGCGCGACCACCGCGCCCACCTCGTCGGCGAACTTGATCCCGCGCACCTGGGCCAGGTGCAGGCCGATCAGGTAGCAGGCGACGACCTGGGTGAGGAACGCCTTGGTGGAGGCGACGGCGATCTCCGGCCCGCCGTGGGTGTAGAGCACCGCGTCCGACTCGCGGGGGATGGTCGAGCCGTTGGTGTTGCAGATCGCCAGCACCCGGGCCTTCTGCTCCTTGGCGTGGCGCAGCGCCATCAGGGTGTCCATCGTCTCGCCGGACTGCGAAATGACAACGATCAGCGTGGACCGGTCGAGCACCGGGTCGCGGTAGCGGAACTCGCTGGCCAGCTCCACCTCGCACGGGATCCGGGTCCAGTGCTCGATGGCGTACTTGGCGACCATGCCGGCGTGGTACGCCGTGCCGCAGGCCACGATGAAGATCTTGTCGACGTCGCGCAGATCCTGGTCGCTGAGGCGGACCTCGTCGAGGGCGATCTCACCGCTCTCGGTGAGCCGGCCCAGCAGCGTGTCGGCGATGGCCTGCGGCTGCTCCTCGATCTCCTTGAGCATGAACCAGTCGTAGCCGCCCTTCTCCGCGGCCGAGGAGTCCCAGTCGATGTGGAAGTCCTTGCCGGCGGCGGGCTGGCCCTCGAAGTCGGTGATCTCGATGCTGTCACCGGTGATCAGCACGATTTGGTCCTGACCCAGTTCGACCGCTTCCCGGGTGTGCTCGATGAACGCGGCCACGTCGCTGGCCAGGTAGTTCTCCCCGTCGCCCCGGCCGACCACCAGCGGCGAGTTGCGCCGGGCGCCGACGACCGCACCGGGCACAGCGGCGTCGACTGCGAGCAGGGTGAATGCGCCCTCCAGTCGCTGGCAGACCACGCGCATGCCGGCGGCGAGCAGTTGCGGGCTGTCCGGCTGGCCGGCGGCGCGCAGATCGGCCAGCGCGGCGGCGAGCAGGTGCGCGGCACACTCGGTGTCGGTGTCGCTGGTGAACTGGACGCCGTCGGCCTCCAGCTCGGCGCGGAGCTTGGCGAAGTTCTCGATGATGCCGTTGTGGATCACCGCGACCCGCCCGTCGGGGGCGACGTGTGGGTGGGCGTTGCGGTCGGTCGGGCCGCCGTGGGTGGCCCACCGGGTGTGCCCGATGCCGGTGGTGCCGTCACCGATGCCGATCGGGCTGGCGGCGCAGGAGCTCGGGTCGTCGGCGGCCCGCTCGGACAGCACCTTCTCCAGGTTGGCCAGCTTGCCGGCCTTCTTCTCCGTCAGCAGCTGATCGGCGCAGACGATCGCGACGCCTGCCGAGTCGTAGCCACGGTATTCCAGCCGCCGCAGCCCGTCGAGGACGATGCCGAGTGCGGGGCGCGCGCCCGCGTATCCCACGATTCCACACATGGCCCGCAGCCTAACCCAGTTTCACTCATGTTGGTTGCTCGAAAGTCGGGTTATCAATCACGGAATCTGAGCGATCAGTGCTTACGCGGCCGCAACGGGACGAGCGTCACAGGCCGCTCGCGCCCCGCTCCGCAGGGCGGGGTTGCGGCACGCCTTCGGGTGCGGAAGTCTCTCGGCGGGTTTGGCGCTCCCGTCCACGGCCCGTTCGTCTCATACCCACTCCCGCCCGGAGCAGCCATGTCCGACGCGCCGTCGCCCGACCCAACCCCCTCATCCGTTCCGGACCCGGCCTCCCCCGCACCCCCGCCGGATCCGACGGCATCGCAGCCCTCGGCTCCGTTCTCGACCCCCGACCCGCTGGCTCCGGGCCAGCCGTGGGCACCGCAGGCCCCCTGGTCACCGCCCCCGCCGGCCGCGCCGTGGGCGCCGCCTCCGCCCGCCACCCAGTGGACGCCACAACCGTCCGCGACACCGTGGACGCCCGACCCACAGACGTCCCCGTGGTCGCCCGACGCCTCAGGCTCACCGTCGGCCGGATCGCCACCGCCAGCGGGATGGCCCATGCCCTCCCAGCAGCCGCCGACCGCCGGCTGGCCGTCGCCCGGCTATCCGCCGCCCGGCACCGGCTGGCCGCCGCCCGGCCCCGGCTGGCCGCCGCCCGGCTATCCGCCGCCGTACGCCTACCCCGGCTATCCGCCGGTCCCCGGCAAGCCGGCCACGAGCAGCGGGCGGATCGTCGGGATCGTTGTCGCGGCCGTCGTGGCACTCGTCCTGCTCGTGTGTGGATGCCTCTGCGTGGGTGGCCTGTGGCTCGACCCGACCAGCTCGGACCCGATCGCTGAGGAGCCGTGGGTCGTCCCCGACGACGACGGCTGGACGGAGCCCACCGCTGGGCCGATCATCCCGGAGCGACCCACCGCGCCGCAGCCGCCCACCGCGTCCCCCACCCCCAGCAAGAAGCCGATCACCCGACCGACCTCAGGGCCGGCACCCGTGACGGTGGTCTACCAGCTCAGCGGGTCGGGTGTCGTCGACCTGGCTTACTTCGACGCCGAGAGTGACCTCATCCACGTCGACGGCCAGAAGCTGCCCTGGCGCACCACCATCCGCACCAACGGCAAGACCAGGGTGATGGTGGAGGCCAGATGGGCCGACGATGAGGGTGAGAGACCATTGGACTGCACCGTCACGGTCACCGGTGCCGGCAAGCCGGTCGTCGACAAGACCCGGGGGTACTGGGCGACCAGTTGCGCGCCCAAGTGAGGCTGGGGTCCGAGCCGGGTATGGCCGTAGGCTGGCGCAGGTGACGACGAGCACCGATGTCGACCCGCTGGTGGCCCGGATGCGGCCGTTCGGCACGACGATCTTCGCCGAGATGTCCGCCCTCGCCGTACGCACCGGCGCGGTCAACCTCGGTCAGGGGTTTCCCGACACCGACGGCCCGCCGGAGATGCTGGTCGCCGCCGCCGAGGCGCTGCGCAACGGGCAGAACCAGTACCCGCCCGGCCCGGGGATCCCCGCCCTGCGCGCGGCCGTCGCGGCGCATCAGCGACGGTTCTACGACCTGGCGTACGACAGCGACAGCGAGATCGTGATCACGGCGGGCGCGACCGAGGCGGTCGCGGCGAGCATCCTCGCGCTGTGCGAACCGGGCGACGAGGTGGTCTGCTTCGAGCCGTACTACGACTCGTACGCCGCCTCGATCGCGTTGGCCGGCGCGGTCCGCCGGCCGGTGACGTTGCGCCCCTCGGCTGACGGCCGGTACGCCTTCGACCCGGCGGCGCTGCGTGCGGCGTTCGGCCCGCGCACCCGACTGGTGCTGCTGAACTCGCCGCACAATCCGACCGGCAAGGTCTTCACCCCGGCCGAGTTGGCGCAGGTCGCCGAGTTGTGTCAGGAGTTCGGCGCGTACGCGGTCACCGACGAGGTGTACGAGCACCTGGTCTTCACCGACGCGTCGAGCCCGCACGTGCCGCTGGCCAGCCTGCCCGGGATGCGGGAGCGGACGCTGCGCATCTCGTCGGCCGGCAAGACGTTCTCCTGCACGGGGTGGAAGGTCGGCTGGGCGAGCGGCCCGGCGGCGCTGGTCTCGGCGCTGCTCCGGGTGAAGCAGTTCCTCACCTATGTCAACGCCGCGCCGCTGCAACCGGCGGTGGCCGTGGCGCTGGCCCTGCCGGACGCCTACTACACCGGCTTCCGGGACGGTCTCCAGCAGCGGCGGGACCAGCTCGTCGGTGGTCTGACCGACGCCGGGTTCGCGGTGCTCGACTCGGAGGGGACGTACTTCGTCACCGTCGACATCACCGCCCTCGGCGGCCGGGACGGGGTGGAATTCTGCCGCTCGTTGCCGGAGCGCTGCGGTGTGGTGGCGGTGCCCACCCAGGTCTTCTACGACGACGTCGACGCGGGCCGGCGGCTGGTCAGGTTCGCCTTCTGCAAGCGCCCGGAGGTGCTGACCGAGGCGGTCAGCCGGCTGCACGGGCTGACCGCGAGCGGCTGACGTCGACTCAGTACTGCCGAGGGCTGTGGAGCTGATGCCGTAAACGGTTCAGCTCCACAGCCTCCAATTGGTGTCAGGCGACCGGGCTCGCGGTGCGGACCAGCTCGGCGATCCGCTCGGCGACCGCACGGGCGGTCGCCTCGGTGGCCGCCTCGACCATCACCCGAACCAGCGGTTCGGTGCCCGACGGGCGCAGCAGCACACGACCGGTCTCGCCCAGCTCCGCCTCGGCCCGTTCGACCTCGGCGCGGACGGCAGGTGCGGCGGCGCCGACGGTCCGGTCGCCGACCGGCACGTTGATCAGCACCTGGGGCAGCTTGGTGACCACCGAGGCCAGCTCGGCGAGGGTCTGGCCGGTGGCCGCCATCCGAGCCATCAGGTGCAGGCCGGTGAGCACCCCGTCGCCGGTGGTGGCGTGCGCGGGCATCACGATGTGGCCGCTCTGCTCACCGCCGAGCGCCAGCCCGGACGCGCGCAGCTCCTCCAGCACGTACCGGTCGCCGACCTTGGTCTCGATCAGCCGGATGCCCTGCGCGGACATGGCCAGGCGCAGGCCGAGGTTGCTCATCACGGTGGCCACCAGGGTGTCCTGGGTGAGCGTGCCGGCGTCCCGCATGGCGAGCGCGAGGATCGCCATGACCTGGTCGCCGTCCACCTCGTCGCCGTCGGCGGTGACCGCCAGGCAGCGGTCGGCATCGCCGTCGTGGGCGATGCCCAGATGGGCGCCGTGCTCGACCACCGCGGCGCGCAGCGCCTCGATGTGGTTGGAGCCACAGTCGTCGTTGATGTTCAGCCCGTCGGGCTCGGCGTGGATGGCGATGACCTCCGCGCCGGCCTCCCGGTAGGCGACGGGGGCAACCTCGGCGGCGGCGCCGTTGGCGCAGTCGACCACGACCTTGATCCCGTCGAGCCGGTGCGGAACGGTGCCCACCAGGTGCTGGACGTAGTGGTCGGCACCGTCGAGCAGGTCGTGCACCCGGCCGACGCCGGCACCGATCGGCCGGTCCCAGGCGGTGGTGGCGTTCGTCTCGACGGCCGCCTCGATCTGCATCTCGATCTCGTCGGGCAACTTGTGGCCGCCGGCGGCGAAGAGCTTGATGCCGTTGTCCGGCATCGGGTTGTGCGACGCGGAGAGCATCACACCCAGGTCGGCCTTGGCCTCCGCGGTGAGGAACGCCACCGCCGGGGTGGGCAGCACGCCGACGCGCACCACGTTGGCGCCGGCACTGGTCAGCCCGGCGACCACGGCGGCCTCAAGCATCTCGCCGCTGGCGCGGGTGTCGCGGCCGACGACGGCGAGCGGCGGATGACTGCGGTCCGTCTCGGCGAGTGTGTGTGCGGCGGCCACCGCGAGCGCCAGCGCCAATTCCGGGGTGAGATCCGCGTTTGCCCGCCCGCGTACGCCGTCCGTGCCGAACAACCGACCCATACCCGCCAACCTCCGAGAGAGCACTGCCAGTGAGGAGAAAGCGGAACGGCCGACCCGCCTCCCCCGAGGAGGGGTAGGCGGACCGGCCGTCCGTCAGAAGTACAACGCGCTGGAGAAGATCAGCGCTTCGAGTACTGGGGAGCCTTACGGGCCTTCTTGAGGCCGTACTTCTTGCTCTCCTTGACCCGGGCGTCACGGGTGAGGAAGCCGGCCTTCTTCAGGGCCGGGCGGTCGTCCGGCTCGTTGATGATCAGCGCACGGGCGATGCCCAGCCGGAGCGCACCGGCCTGGCCCGTGGTGCCGCCGCCGCGCAGGTTGGCGATGACGTCGAACTGCTCGAGCTTCTCGGCGGTGACCAGCGGGTCCTTGATGAGCTGCTGGTGCACCTTGCTCGGGAAGTACGCCTCGAGGTCCTGGCCGTTGCAGGTGATCTTGCCGGTGCCCGGGACGATGCGGACCCGGACGATGGCCTCCTTGCGGCGGCCGACGGTCTGGATCGGCCGGTCACCACGAGGCGCGCGGGCAACGGGCGCCGGCGCCTCGGTGGCCTCGGGGGCTTCCGGGGCGACCTCGGTCTCGATGATGTCGGTCATGCTGCTTCCTTCGCCCGCGCTCACTGCGCGATCTGCTTGATCTCGAACGGCACCGGCTGCTGCGCGAGGTGCGGGTGCTCGGCACCGGCGTAGACCTTCAGCTTCTTGATCAGCTGACGGCCGAGCTTGTTGTGCGGGAGCATCCCCTTCACGGCCAGCTCGATGGCCCGCTCGGGACGCTTGGTCAGCAGCTCGTCGTAGCCGATCTGCTTCAGACCACCCGGGTAACCGGAGTGGCGGTAAGCGACCTTGGTCTGGCGCTTGTTGCCGGTCAACGCAACCTTGCCCGCGTTCACGATGACGACAAAGTCGCCCGTGTCGACGTGCGGCGCGAAAGTCGGCTTGTGCTTACCACGCAGCAACGTGGCGGCGTGGGTGGCCAGGCGGCCCAGCACGACATCAGAGGCGTCGATGACGTGCCACTGACGCTCGATCTCACCCGGCTTCGGGCTGTACGTACGCACAGGTCTACCTTGTCTCGTCGTCGGTCTGGGGTCGCGCGCCGAGGTGACCAGATCTAGCAGGCCGGACCAGCGCGCACGAACGACCAAGCGTACCTGATGGGGCACGCCTCTGGATGTCGTACAACAGCAGGCAACGATACCCGGCGCCCCGTCCGCAGGTCAAAACGGGGGTGCGGTCCCGCGCGGCGACGCGCCGAGGGTGGCTCAGCTCACACGTTGGCGAGCCGACCGGCCCTCGGACGGCGGTAGACCACCCAGGTGACCGCGAAGCACAACCCGTACCAGCCGATGAAGGCCAGGTAGGCGGCGTCGGCGTTGCCCGAGCTGAGGAACGACTGGCGGAACGCGATGTTGACCAGCACTCCACCGAAGGCGCCGATCGCACCCGCAATGCCGATCAACGCGCCGGTCATCCGCCGCGCCCACCGCGCGGCGGCCTCCGGATCACGCTGACCGGTGGCCACCGCGTCCGCCGCCCGGGCCCGGAAGATCGCCGGGATCATCTTGTACGTGGAGCCGTTGCCGACGCCGGAGAAGACGAAGAGGGCGAGGAACCCGGCGAGGTAGAGCCCGAACGAACGCTCCCGCGCCGCGTACAGCACGGTGCTCGCGCCGGCCGCCATCGCCACGAAGTTCCAGAAGGTCACCCGCGCGCCGCCCAACCGGTCGGCGAGGTGCCCGCCCAGCGGCCGGATCAGCGAGCCGACCAGCGGGCCCAGGAACGTCAGCCAGACGGCGTCGACCGGGGTGGGGAACCGCTCGGCGAACTGGATCTGGAGCACCTGACCGAAGGCGAACCCGAAGCCGATGAACGAGCCGAAGGTGCCGATGTAGAGCAGCGACATCACCCAGGTGTGCGGATCGCGGGCCGCCTCCCGCAACGCGCCCGGCTCGTTGCGCGCCCCGGGCACGGTGTCCAACCAGCGGGCCGCCGCCAGCGCGGCCAGCACGATCAGTGGCAGGTAGACCGCCGGCACCAACCGGGGGTACGCGGCGCCCGCGGTGGCGAGGACCGCAAGACCGACCAGCTGCACGGCGGGTACGCCCAGGTTGCCGCCACCGGCGTTGAGCCCGAGCGCCCGTCCCTTGAGCCGCTGTGGGTAGAACAGGTTGATGTTCGCCATCGAGGAGGCGAAGTTGCCGCCGCCGACCCCGGTGAGGCAGGCGAGCACCATCAGGGTGGTGTAGGACACCCCGGGCTCCAGCAGCACCGTCATCGGAACCGCGGGCACCAGCAACAGCAGTGCGCTGATGATCGTCCAGCGTCGTCCGCCGAAGCGGGCCACCGCCAGCGTGTACGGCAGCCGCAGCACCGCGCCCAGGGCGGCCGGCACGGCGGTGAGCAGGAATTTCCCGGCTGGATCGATGCCGTACGCGGGGCCGAGGAGGAGCACTGTGACCGACCAGAGACTCCACACCGAGAAGCCGACGTGCTCCGCGAAGATCGAGACCCAGAGGTTGCGCCGGGCGATCGGCGCGCCGGTGGTTTGCCAGAAGTCCGGGTCCTCGGGGCGCCAGTCGTGCAGCGGTTGCCGGCGACCGGTGACGGCAGGCGGCTCGGCGGTGACTACGGTGCTGGTGAGCGTGCTCACGGCGGCTCCTCCTCGTCGATGTGACGAGGGGAAACGCTAGGAACGCCCGGTTACCTGGCAGTGCCCGTCGCGGGTCGGGCCGGAAACGGGGATCGCACCACGGGCCGGCGGCGATGGTGAGCAGGCCACCGGGGCGCGCAGAGCTGCCTTACGGTCAGAGCTCCTGGAGGATGCGCAGCGCGCGCCCGACCCGGAGCATGGTGTCGGTGTCGGCGACGTCCACGCACGCGGTGAACCACTTCTTCATGGGCGAGGAGATCCGGTCGGGCATCACCACGTACCGGCCCATCGACACGGCGAGCGGCGAGTCCCGCAGGAGCGACTCCTCGACCACCTCGACCACGATCACGATGGGCACGTCCGTGGAGTTGTAGACGTCCGAGCTGATCACGAGGCCGAGGCGTTCCCGGGCGCCCTCGATGCGCCAGATCTCACCCCTACGCAGCACGCGGCCGTCCGCCGGAGAACAGGTCGTTGACCATGCCCACCTCGCGGGCGTCGGCGAGGGCGGCGGACTCCAGATCCAGGCTGGCGCGGCCCACGGCGGCGGCGTGCGCGGTGAAGACCTCGCGCAGCGCCTTCTCCCGGGCGGCCTGATCCATCCACGCGGAGAGCGACAGCCCCTCGCGCTTCGCGAACCGCCGCGCCTCCTCGATCGTCTCGTCCGTGAACGAGAGAGTCACCTTGGCAGTCATGCCGAGCAGATTACCCACCGGTGTGACCAACAGTCATCCCTGCGTTCACCGGCTCGCCCCCGGGCGGCGAAACGCACATTCCGTCGGGCTTACCCGGCCCGGCCGCCGAAGACCGCGAAGCGCCACTCCTTGAAGTAGCAGTCGACGTCGACCAGGCCCGCCTCGGCGAGCCATCGGCACTGGTCGGCCACCGTGGCCGGGCGGTCGTGGCGCATCCGCTCCCGGGAAGCCGCGATCTCGTCGGGGGACGCACCCAGCTCGGTGATCCGCTCCAGCCACACCTCGTCGTAGCGCCGGTCCAGCTCCGGGGTCGGGCCGGCGACCTGCTCGGCGTTGACGAACACCCCGCCCGGTGCCAACGCGGCGGCGGCCCGCCGGTAGAGCGCGCGCTTGCCGGCGTCGTCCAGGTGGTGGATCGCCAGCGCGCTGACCACCGCGTCGTACCGGCCCGGCGGCAACTCGTCGGCCAGGTCGGCGTGGACCGTTTGGTGTGGCACGGACCGCGCGTGCAACTGGTCGGTGGCGCGGGCGAGCATCGCCGGCGCTCCGTCCACCAGGGTCAGCCGGACTCCGGGCACCGCCGCGGCCAGCAGCAGCGAGAGCAGCCCGGTGCCGGCGCCCAGATCCAACACCTCGGGGGTACGTCCGGCGGCGAGCGCGGCGCGCAACGGCGGCGCGGCCACCTGGACGGCGGTGCCGTAGAAGGCGTCGAAGCACGGGATCAACCGCCTGCGCGCCTCGTCGTACGTGCCGGCCAACGCGTCGAAGACGTCCGTCACACTCATCGCGGACTCCCATATTATGAGACAGATATCCCACATTATAAGCTGGCGACGACGCCGATGTCGTCAGCGATTCAGCTCCAAAGGCCGTCCGGCTCGTACCTCCCATCACACGGGGAAGTCACAGCGGATTCCGCCGCAGCGGAGCCGGGACCGTCGCGGACGGTCCATGTGGTCAATCTGGCCGCGCTTGCGCTGCCTGGCGGCGGCTTGGCCGCCGGACACGCGAAAGCCCCCGGCAGTCTCCTTGGGTTCCAGGAGCCGGGGGCCTTTGCCTCAATGCGGGTCAGGCCAGGTCGTGTGCCTTCGCGATACGGACGAACGCCCGCCAGGCCGCTGACCCGAAGACCAACGCCGGCCCTGCCGGGTCCTTCGAGTCCCGCACGCCAACGATGCCAGGCAGGTTGTCCGCAACCTCGACGCAGTCGCCGCCATTGCCGCTGCTGCGGGTGCTCTTACGCCACTGCGCGCCCGTTAGTTCCATGTCTTCGCCATCTCCGTAAGTAGATCGACGGATTGCCAGTGGGACAGCGCCTCGCCGCGCACGTTCTCCCACGCAGCCAGCATCGCCGCTATGTCCTCGGAACCGGTGACGACTTGCCCCTGAAGCTGGTTGTCGAGGTAGCCGGCAATTCGATGCTCAGGCCCTACAGCGATCACGAAGGGACCGTTCAGGCCAGCGTACGCGCCGACGTTAGACGGGACGATGTGCACGCGGACGTGCGGTGCCCCGCACGCGGTGACGAGGGCCTGCACCTGTTCGCGCATGGTGACTCGTCCACCGACTGGCCGCCGCAACACGGCTTCGTCGACAACGGCGGTGAAGTGTGGCGGGTCTTCACGGGTCAGAATGCTTTGCCGGGCGAGCCGTGAGGCCAGGTGTCGCTCGACGTCGCTGCGGGCGATGACGTCGGCTCCAGCGAGCACGGCGCGAGCATATGCCTCGGTCTGGAGCAGGCCGGGGAGGACGGTCGACTGAAACGACCGCAGCGAGATCGCCTCGCGCTCGATCTCTTGCCACGGTCGGAACCAAATTGGCTCGCGGCGTCTTGAAGTGTCCGGCCAGATGACCCCTATGGGCCGTCGCAGCGCACTCGCCGCTGCCTCCCGGTGTCGGGGGTGGGGAATGTGGTCATGATTCAGCCAGCGCGCGACCGTCTTCCGATCGACCCCGACCAACCCTGCCAGGGACTCAATCGAGTGCCCCGTCTCGGCGAGCGCGGCGCGTAGCGCATCGTTCACGACTTCCCCCATCGGATGCGCGGAATGTCTCGCGACCATATCGCTACGGGCTGTTCTTGTCCCATCACTGGCCGCAAGGTGGGATCAGACGGCGCGGCCGATAGGTACCACGGAACCCGGCGGACGTGTTCGTGTCGGGGGCCACCCTTGCCCGCCCAGATCTTGGACAGTTTCCGTTCTCACGTAACGGAAACTGTCCAAGATTTCCACGGGAAAGCACCACGGGGCGGCCCCCTCCCACAGTGACGACCAGGGGAGAGCACCGTGCCGGACGAGCCGCCGGATCGGAGACCCACGCCGAAACCCGCACCGCGCAAGCCGCACACGGGTGAGGTCCTGCACCTGACCCGCGCCGCGAGCGTGCAGTTCCTGCGCCCGATCTTCGTCCGCGTGATTCACGTTCTCGACTGGCCGACGTACGACGGGTGGCTGTGGATCGACTGTTACGAGCTGGCCGCGAATGGTGATGCGGTCGCGCGCCGGTCCCTGTTCGTGATGCCCGCGGGCCTCATCTGGCCGGACCCGCCCGCCTCGACGGCCCGCCGCCCGACCACCCGCACGCCCGTCACGCGCGGTCCGGTGCGGGTCGGATGACCCGCCGCCCTCGCCCGCACCTTCCGATGCGCCCGGCGTGGCTCTGCCGTAACTGCGCCGCTGCCTGGCCGTGCCCGCCGGCTCAGCTACATCTGGCGACCGAGTTTCACGGCCACTCGATCGCCCTGGCGTTCTATCTGGCGGCGAACATGCAGGACGCGGTCGACGACCTGTACTCCCTGGGCCTTCGTCCTGACCCGCGAGCACTGCACGCCCGCTTCCTGGGCTGGCTGTCGGTGACCCGCCGACCACACCGCTCCGAACTGCGGTAACCCTCACCCACCCGTCACACCCGCTGCCCCGGTGCGGTGTGAGCCCCACTTGACAGGACCGAAACAGAAGGGACCCGGACCGGAAACCGCCCGGCGGCACGCTTTCCCGACATGACAGACGGTGCACGGTCGGCGACTCCACCGGGGCTGACACCCCGGGAAGTGGCGACGCACTGCCCGTACTGCGCACTGCAGTGCGGGATGACGCTGCGCGCGGACGACACAGGTGTGACGGTCCACCCGCGCCAGTTCCCCACCAACCGGGGCGGGCTCTGCCAGAAGGGTTGGACCGCCGCTGAACTACTCGACCACCCGGATCGGCTGACCACTCCGCTGGTGCGCGACGCGGCCACCGGCGAACTGCGCCCGGCGAGCTGGGACACCGCGCTCGACCGGGTGGTCGCCGGCATCCGCGCCGTCCAGGACAACGCCGGCCGGGACGCGGTCGCCGTCTTCGGCGGCGGTGGCCTGACCAACGAAAAGGCGTACGCGTTGGGAAAGTTCGCCCGGATCGGGCTGCGCACCAGGCACATCGACTACAACGGACGGTTCTGCATGTCCTCGGCGGCGGCGGCCGGGATGCGCGCCTTCGGCATCGACCGCGGGCTGCCGTTCCCCCTCGCCGACCTGGGCCGGGCTGACACCCTGCTGCTGGTCGGAGCGAACCCGGCGGAGACCATGCCGCCGCTGGTGCGCTGGCTCACCGAGCAGCGCCGCAACGGCGGAAAACTGATCGTCGTCGACCCCCGGGTCACCGCCACCGCCCGCCAGGCCGACCTGCACCTGCAACCGCTGCCCGGCACCGACCTCGCGGTGGCCAACGCGCTGCTGCACATCGCCCTCACCGAAGGTTGGGTCGACCGGGCCTACGTGGCCGACCGCACCACCGGCTTCGACGCGGTCCGCCGAGGCGTCGCCGCCTGGTGGCCGGCCCGCGCGGAACAGCTCTCCGGGGTGCCGGTGGCCGACCTGGAGGCGACCGCCCGCGCGCTGGGCACCGGCGGTCGCGTGATCATCCTGACCGCGCGCGGCGCCGAGCAGCACGCCAAGGGGGTGGACACCGTCACCGCGTACGTCAATCTCGCCCTCGCCCTCGGTCTGCCCGGCCGCGACGGTTCGGGGTACGGCTGCCTCACCGGCCAGGGCAACGGCCAGGGCGGGCGGGAGCACGGGCAGAAGGCCGACCAGCTCCCCGGCTACCGGCGGATCGACGACCCGGCGGCCCGCGAGCACGTGGCCGGGGTCTGGGGCGTGCCGGCCGACGAACTGCCCGGCCCGGGAGTGCCCGCCTACAAACTGCTCGACTCGCTCGGCACCCCTGGTGGCCCGCGCGCGATGTTGGTGTTCGGGTCGAATCCGGTGGTCTCGGCGCCCCGGGCGGCCCGGATCGAGGGCCGGCTGCGCGACCTCGACCTGCTTGTCGTCGCGGACCTCCTGCTCTCCGAGACGGCCGCGCTGGCGGACGTGGTGCTGCCCACCGCGCAGTGGGCCGAGGAGGACGGCACCATGACCAACCTCGAAGGTCGGGTGCTGCGTCGACGCGCGCTACGGCCGCCCCCGTCGGGCGTCCGCACCGACCTCGCCATCATCTCCGACCTGGCGGCGCGGCTGGCGGCCGCCGAGGCGCCCACCGCCCAACCGGCCGGCACCGCAACAGCAAACGCCGCACCAGCGAGCGCCGGACCAGCCGGCGTGGAGCCGGCCGACACGCGACCGGAAGCCGTCGCGGCGGCTCGGTTCCCGGCCGACCCTGCTGTCGTCTTCGCCGAGCTGCGCCGCGCCTCCGCCGGTGGGGCCGCCGACTACGCCGGCATCAGCTGGGACCGGATCGACGCCGACGACGGGGTCTACTGGCCCTGCCCGACCGAGGACGGGCCGGACACGCCCCGACTCTTCGCCGACCGGTTCGCCACCCCCGACGGCCGGGCTCGCTTCCACCCCGTCGACCATCGGCCGGCCGCCGAGGAGGTCTGCGCCACGTACCCACTGCACTTCACCACCGGTCGGGTGCTGGCGCAGTACCAGTCGGGCACCCAGACCCGACGGGTGGCGGCGCTGCGCCGCGCCGCGCCGGAGGCGTTCGTCGAGCTGCACCCCGACCTGGCCACCCGGCTGGGCATCGACGACGGCGACCCGGTGCGGGTCACCTCGCGTCGAGGTGAGTTCCGCGCGCCGGCCCGGCTCAGCGCCGGGATCCGACCCGACACCGTGTTCGCCCCGTTCCACTACGCGGGGGCGGGACGCGCCAACTCGGTGACCAACGACGCGGTGGACCCGATCTCCGGGATGCCCGAGTTCAAGATCTGTGCGGTCCGGGTGGAGAAGGCATGACCGCCCGGGTGGTCATCGTCGGCAACGGGATGGCTGGCGCGCGCCTCGCCGCTGAGTTGCACGCCCGGGAGGGAGACCGGAAGGTCACAGTGCTCGGGGCCGAACCGCACCGCGCGTACAACCGGATCCTGCTCTCCACCCTGCTGGCCGGCCGGATCGACGAGCCGGACGTGGAGCTGACCGAAGCCGCCGGGCACGGCGTCGACCTGCGCAGCGGCGTACCGGTGACAGCCGTCGACCGGTCCGCCCGGGAGGTCCGCACCGACGACGGCGAACGAATCGGATACGACCACCTGGTGCTCGCCACCGGCGCCCGTGCGGTGGTGCCGCCACTGCCCGGCCTCGACCCGGCGAACCTGCCGGAGCGGGTGGTCCCCTTCCGGACCCTGGACGACTGCCGGCGGATCCTCGCCGCGGCGGACGGCGCCCGCAGCGCGCTGGTGCTCGGCGGCGGGTTGCTCGGGCTGGAAGCCGCCCGAGGGCTGGCCACCCGGGGGCTGGCCACCACAGTGGTGCACCCGAGAGAGCACCTGATGGAACGGCAACTGGACCCGACGGCCGGCGCGGTGCTCGCGGGCACGCTCGCCGGTTTCGGCGTCACCGTTCAACTGGGGGTGTCGGCGATCGGCGTGGCCGCGGACGCCAGCGGTGTCCGCCTCGACCTGGCCGACGGCCGGTCGCTCCGCGCCGACCTGCTGGTGCTCTCCTGTGGCGTACGCCCGGACACGGCCCTCGCGCAGGCCGCCGGCCTGACCGTGCGGCGCGGCGTGGTGGTGGACGACCGGCTGCGCACCAGCGACCGGTCCATCTCGGCGATCGGCGACTGCGCCGAGCACGACGGCGTGCTCACCGGGCTGGTCGCGCCCGCCTGGGCCCAGGCCCAGGTGCTCGCGGACGTGCTGACCGGGACGGACCCACTGGCCCGGTACCGGCCCCGGCCGGTGGTGACCCGGCTGAAGGCCGCCGGGATCGACCTGGCGTCGATGGGCGACGCGTCCAGTGGCGGGCCGGGCGAGGAGTTGACCTTCGCCGACCCGACCCGGGGCACCTACGCCCGTTTGCGGATCCGCGACGAGCGGCTGATCGGCGCGATCCTGCTCGGCGACAACCCGGCGGTCGGCACGGTGATCCAACTCTTCGACCGTGGTCAGCCGGTGCCGAGTGACCGACGGGCACTGCTGCTCGGGCGGGCACTCGGTGCGGTCGGCGCGACCCCGGCCGCCTCACCGGCGCTGATGCCGGACGCGGCCACGGTCTGTCAGTGCAACACGGTGAGCAAGGGCGCACTGGTCAGAAGCTGGCGCTCCGGCGCCCGGACTGTCGATGCGGTGGTGGCCGCGACCCGGGCCGGCACCGGATGCGGCGGCTGCCGGGACGCGGTGAGCGGCATCGTCGACTGGCTGAGCCAGGCGGAATCGGTGGAGGTGACGCGATGAGCGGCGGCGAACTGGTCGTCATCGGCAACGGCATGGTCGGGCAGCGTTTCGTGGACGCGCTGCGCGCCCGTGACCCACAGGGCGACTGGCGGGTGACGGTGCTGGCCGAGGAGGGGCGCCCGGCGTACGACCGGGTGCGGCTCTCGGCGTACTTCGACGGGGTCAGCGAGAGCGAACTCAACCTGCACACCCCGCACGACGGGGTGCGGCTGCGCCTCGGCGAGCCGGCCACCGCCGTCGACCGGGACCGACAGGTGGTGACCACCGCCGTCGGCGAATACCGCTACGACGCGCTGGTGCTCGCCACCGGGTCGTACGCGTTCGTGCCGCCGGTGGCCGGCACGGAGCTGCCCGGGGTCTTCGTCTACCGGACCCTTGACGACCTGGCGGCGATCCGGGCGTACGCGCGGGGCCGGCGGGTCGGCGCGGTGATCGGTGGCGGGCTGCTCGGGCTGGAGGCCGCCAATGCCCTGCGACTGCTCGGCCTGAGCACCGACGTGGTCGAGTTCGCGCCCCGGCTGATGCCGGTGCAGGTGGACCAGGCCGGCGGGGCCATGCTCCGCCGCTACGTCGACGAGTTGGGCGTACGGACCCATCTCGGGGTGGCGACCACAGCGATCCGTCCCGGCCCGGACGGCGGCGTCGCGGCCCTGGAACTGTCCGACGGCACCGCCCTCGACGCCGAACTGGTGGTGGTGGCCGCCGGCATCCGGCCCCGGGACCAGTTGGCCCGGGACGCCGGTCTGCCACTGGGCCCACGCGGCGGGGTGCTTGTCGACGCGACCTGTCGCACCGCCGACGAGCGGATCTGGGCTGTCGGAGAGTGCGCGGCGGTCGACGGCACCTGCCACGGCCTGGTCGCGCCGGGCTACGCGACGGCCGAGGTGGTGGCCGATCGGCTGGTCGGCGGCGCGGCGACCTTCCCGGGCGCGGACACCGCCACCAAGCTCAAGCTGCTCGGCGTCGACGTGGCCTCGTTCGGCGACGCCCACGGCACGACCGAGGGCTGCCTGGACGTCACGTTCACCGACCCGGCCACCCGGGTCTACGCGAAGCTGGTCCTCTCCGACGACGCGCACACCCTGCTCGGCGGGGTGCTGGTCGGCGACGCCAGCGCGTACCCGACGCTGCGCGCCAGTGTGGGTGGCCCGCTGCCGGCCGCGCCGCTGGCGCTGCTCGCCCCCGACGGCGGCGGCGCGGACGCCGGGGCCCTGCCCGCCGCCGCGCAGGTCTGCTCCTGCAACGCGGTGACCCGGGGCGACGTGGACGCCGCCATCGCCGACGGTTGCGCGGACGTGCCGGCGTTGAAGGCGTGCACCCGGGCCGGCACCAGTTGCGGCTCCTGCGTGCCGATGCTGAAGCAACTCCTGGACGCGGCCGGGGTGGCACAGTCCAGCGCGCTCTGCGAGCACTTCGACGTCAGCCGGCGGGAGCTGTTCGAGATCGTCCGCGTCCGCGGCATCCGCACCTTCTCCCGGCTGGTCACCGAGCACGGTCGGGGCCGCGGCTGCGACATCTGCAAGCCGGTGGTGGCGTCCATCCTCGCCTCGCTGGGCAGCGGGCACGTGCTGGACGGCGAACAGGCGTCGTTGCAGGACACCAACGACCACTTCCTGGCCAACCTGCAACGCGACGGCAGCTACTCGGTGGTGCCCCGGATCCCGGGTGGCGAAATCACCCCGGAGAAGCTGATCGTGATCGGCGAGGTCGCCCGGGACTTCCAGCTCTACACGAAGATCACCGGTGGGCAGCGGATCGACCTGTTCGGGGCGCGGGTGGAGCAGCTGCCGCAGATCTGGCGGCGACTGGTGGACGCCGGCTTCGAGTCCGGTCACGCGTACGGCAAGGCGCTGCGCACCGTGAAGTCGTGCGTGGGCGAGACCTGGTGCCGGTACGGGGTGCAGGACTCGGTGGGGCTGGCCGTGGCGCTGGAGCTGCGCTATCGCGGGCTGCGTGCTCCGCACAAGCTCAAGTCGGCGGTCTCCGGTTGCGCCCGGGAGTGCGCGGAGGCGCGCAGCAAGGACTTCGGCATCATCGCCACCGAGACCGGCTGGAATCTCTACGTCGGCGGCAACGGTGGTTTCCGGCCCCGGCACGCCGACCTGTTCGCCACCGACCTGTCGACGGACGCGCTGATCACGCTGATCGACAGATTCCTGATTTATTACATCCGCACCGCCGACCGGCTGCAACGCACCGCCGGCTGGATCGAGGCCATGGACGGCGGCCTGGACCACCTGCGCTCGGTGATCGTGGACGACTCGCTCGGACTCTGCGAGGACCTCGACGCGGCGATGGCCCGGCACGTGTCGTCGTACTCCGACGAGTGGCGCGACGTCCTGGAGGACCCGGATCGGCTGCGCCGCTACACCTCCTTCGTCAACGCCCCCGACGTACCGGACCCGTCGATCACCTTCACCCGGGAACGCGGCCAGCCGGTCCCCGTACGCGACCAGTCCCCGACCGGATCCGAGCCGACAAACGGTCACCGTCGGCAACCGGTCACCCTCGGCCTACCGGAGGTACGGCGATGACCCAGACCCTCACACTGACCTGGACCACCGTCTGCCTGCTCGACCGGTTGGAACCGGATCGGGGCGTCGCCGCCCTGGTCGACGGCGTGCAGATCGCCCTCTTCCGGACCGCCGACGAGCTGTTCGCGATCGACAACCGCGATCCGGTCTCCGGGGCGTACGTGCTGTCCCGGGGCATCGTCGGCAGCCGTGGCGGAGCGCCGACTGTCGCCTCACCGCTGCACAAGCAGGTGTACGACCTGCGCAGCGGACACTGCCTCGACCTGCCCGGGGTGGCCGTGGCCCGACACGACGCACGTTGCCGCAACGGGCTGGTCGAGGTGCGGCTGCGACAGGAGGCTTGATGCGGGAAGACCTGGCGGGCTTCACCATCGGGGTGACCGCCGACCGGCGGCGCGACGAGTTGGCCGCGCTGCTCGAACGACGGGGCGCCCGGGTCGTGCTCGCCCCGGCGCTGCGGATCGTGCCGCTGTCCGACGACACCGAGCTGCGCGAGGCGACCCGCGCCTGCCTCGACCAGCCGCCGGACATCCTGATGGCCAACACCGGCATCGGCATGCGCGGCTGGTTGGAGGCGGCCGAGGGCTGGGGGCTGGCCGAGCCGCTGCGCTCCGTGCTGGCCAGCTCGTACGTGGTGGCGCGCGGCCCGAAGGCACGCGGCGCAATCCGGGCTGCCGGGCTGCACGACCAGTGGTCGCCCGCCTCGGAAAGCTGCGACGAGGTGGTCGACCACCTGCGCCGGCGCGGCGTGGCCGGGCAGGTCATCGCCATGCAGCTGCACGGCGAGCGGCAGCCCGAGTGCACGCTCGCGCTGGAGGCGGCGGGCGCCACGGTCATCGAGGTGCCGGTCTACCGCTGGGCGCCGCCGACCGATCCGGCGCCGCTGCACCGGTTGATCGACCTGATCGCCGGCCGGCTGGTGGACGCGGTGACGTTCACCTCGGCGCCGGCGGCCGAGGCGTTGCTGCGGGCCGCCGGTGACCGCACCGACGCGGTGCTGTCCGCGTTGCGCAGCGACGTGCTGGCCAGCTGTGTCGGGGCGGTTACCGCAGAGCCGCTGCTACGGCGCGGGGTGCCGGTGAGCGCGCCCGGTCGGGCCCGGTTGGGCGCACTGGTGCGGACCATCGTCGACGAGCTGCCCCGCCGGACCGTGACGTTCAAGGCCGGCGGGCACCTGCTCACGTTGCGCGGGCACGCCGCGGTGATCGACGGCGAGCTACGGCCACTCGCGCCCGCGCCGATGGCGGTGCTGCGGGCGTTGGCCCAGTCCCCGGGTCGGGTGTTGTCCCGCACGGCGTTGCTGAGGACGCTGCCCCGTGGCGCGGACGAGCACGCCGTGGAGATGGCCGTCGCCCGGCTACGGGCCGGATTGCGCGCGCCCCGCGTGGTGCAGACCGTGGTGAAGCGCGGCTACCGGCTCCGGGTCGACTAGGGCGTGCGGGCGAAGTCCTCGGTCGAACCGACGGCCTCGACACACGCCCTGAACGCGTCACGGCCGGCCGTCGCGAGCCGGCCGTGACGCGACGTTTCAGCCCACCGGCGTCGGGAAGCCCCGCCCGTGCTCGGACTGGAGCCGGAGCATGGCGTGCTCGACCACCGTCACCAGCACCTGCTTGACCGAGTCCCGCTGCCGGGCGTCGGTCATCACCAGCGGCACCTGCGGCGAGATGGCCAGCGCCTCGCGGACCTCCTCGGCCTCGTACTGCGGTGCGCCGTCGAACTTGTTCAGCGCCACCACGTACGGCAGGTTGCGGTTCTCGAAGTAGTCCAGTGGGGCGAAGGCGTCGGTGATCCGGCGGGTGTCCACCAGCACGGCGGCACCCACCGCCCCCCGGATGATCTCGTCCCACATGAACCAGAACCGGGTCTGACCCGGTGTACCGAAGAGGTACAGGATCAGGTCCTGGGCCATGGTGATCCGGCCGAAGTCCATGGCGACCGTTGTGGTCTCCTTGCCCGGCACCTTGGACGGATCGTCGATACCGACACCCGCCGCGGTCATCAACGCCTCGGTGGTCAGCGGTGTGATCTCGGAGATCGCCCCGACCAGTGTTGTCTTACCGACGCCGAAGCCGCCCGCGACGACGATCTTCGCGGAGACGATTCCCCGGCCCGGCCGCCCCCCTGCGGGGTCATAGCCTGCGAAGTCCACTTAGCACCCTTCCAAGCAGTTCCATCCGCTCCTCGAACCCCTCGGCGGGAGCAGCAGTGTGTAACGTCAGCAGGCTCTCGGCCACCATGTCGGCGACCAACACCCGGGCGACGCCCAGCGGCATCCGGGTATACGCGGCGATCTCCGCCAGCGACTGTGCTCGGCCCTCACAGACCGTGGCGATGCGGTGCTTGTCGTGCCCGGCGAAGCGGGACTCGGCGACCTGGGTGGGAGAGGCGGTGAGGACGGCCTCGAGGGCGATGTCCTGCCGGGGCTCGGTACGACCACGGGTGACCGCGTACGGACGCACCAGCGCGCCACGCGGGTCAGCGCGTCGTTGGTCCATTCCCGATCACCTCCTCGTCCCCTGAGAAGCCGGATTGTGCCGCCTCTCGTCCCTGGTCCGGCGCTCGGAACGAGCGCCGCCTTCCGGTGCTAGGAGCGCACCGCGTCGCGCGGCAGCGGCACCAGCGCGGCACCCACCCGCTCGACCAGCAGCGCCATCTCGTAGCCCACCTGGCCCACGTCGCAGCTGCGCGCGGCCAGCACGGCCATCGAGGAGCCGTCGCTGATCGACATCAGGAAGAGATACCCGCTGTCCATCTCGATGACTGTCTGCAACACCCCGCCCGCGCTGAACATCCGGGCCGCGCCCTCGGTCAGGCTCACCACCCCGGAGGTGATCGCGGCGAGCTGGTCCGCCCGGTCCCCCGGCAAATCCCGGGAGGACGCGAGCAGCAGCCCGTCTGCGGACACCGCCACCACGTGGGCGATGCCCGCCACGCTGTCGGCGAAGTTGGTGAGCAGCCAACCCATGTCCTGCATGGCAGCTGGCCTGTTCATCGGCTCTCCTTGGTCGAGGTGCTGTTCAGGTCCGTTCCGGCCGTCCGACCGCGCTGCACACCGCGGTGGTAGGCCGACAGCAGACCACGTACTTCATCAGGGGTCCGCCGGCTGCGGTCCCGGCCGCTCTTCGGCTCGATGCCACCCGGCACGAGCTGTTGCTGCGGCACCCGCTTGGGCAACCCGGAGCGGGTGGTCCCGGCGGGAGCCGGCTCGGCAGCCCGGCTGGCCCGGGACCAGCCCTCGTCCGCCGCCGTACGCCATGCCCCCGGGTCGGGGGCGGGTGCGGGTGCGGCCGGAGCCGTTCGGGCGGCCGGGGGCGGGGCGTACGTCGGCGGCGCCGACGGCCGTGCCCCGAACCCGTCCATGGTCGCGCCGAGGCCGCCGGCGCCCGGGGTGGCCGTCCCGTCGGTGCCGGAGCTGCCCGGGGTACGGGTCGGCAGCTTCGGTCGGGCCGGCGACGCGGCCGGCGCCGACCCGGTGCTCGGCTGGCCGCCGTTGCCGGTGCGCAGGCCGGCATCGGCCGCTGCGGTGGTGGCGGGCGCGGGCGGCTCGTCGAAGTTGGGCCGGGTGAAGATCGCGGTGGCGTCGTCGCCGTGCGACCGGAACCAGACCGCCTCCATCTCCCGGAAGATCGGAGCCTCGGCCGGGAAGTCGGGCCGGGTGCTGACCGGTGCGGCGGGCACCGACGGAACGGCCGGCGGTGCCACCGCGCCCGGCCCGGCGACCGGCCCGACCGGGAGGCCCTGGGCGCCACGCCTATCCGCGGTGTCCGCGGCGTCCGGCGTGGAGCCACGCCGAGGCAGCGGGTCGACGGTCGGGTAGGCCACTGTCGGGCTGCCCAGCGAAGCGCCCGCACCGTTGCTGTAGGCCGGCCGGGCCGGCGGAAGCGGGGCGGCGGGTGCGGGGGCGGCGGGTGCCGGTGGCATGGCCGAGCGCGGGCCGGTGTAGCCACCCGCCTGTACGGCCGGGGTGGTGTCCCGTGAGTCCAGCGGCGACTGCCACTGGGCGGGTGCCGGCGCGCTGGTCCGCCACTGGTCGGGCAGCGTCGCCGCCGTCGTGGCGGCACCGGCGAACTGCTCGGCGTGGCCGGCCGGGGTGAGCGGCGCCTGCTCCACGGCCATCGGTTGACGCGGCCGGGTGAGCACCTGCTCGCGGCCCCGGTTGGTGGGCAGCACCACGGTGGCGGCGGGCAACGTCACCTGGGCGACGGTGCCGCCCTCGACGTTGCGGCGCAACTCCACCCGGATGCCGTAGCGGGAGGCGAGCCGGCTCACCACGGCCAGACCCATCAGTCGGAACGCGGCGACGTCCACGCTCGGCGGTGCGGCCAGACGCCGGTTGAGCGAGTCGAGCTGGTCGTCGGTGAGGCCGAGCCCGCGGTCCTCGATCTGGATCAGCACGTAGTCGCGGATCCGGCGACCGTCGGCGACCACAGTGGTGTTCGGCGGCGAGAATCGGGTGGCGTTGTCGAGCAGCTCGGCGACGAGGCGTACCACGTCGTTGACCGCGTGCGCGGCCACCGAAATGTCGGTGTCCACCGTGCCGAACTCGATGCGGTTGTAGAGCTCCACCTCGGACTGGGCGGCGCGCAGCACGTCCACCACCAGCGCGTCGTCGTGACGCGGTGCGGCGGAGTCGGCGCCGGCCAGGACGAGCAGGTTCTCGTCGTTGCGGCGCATTCGGGTGGCCAGGTGGTCCAGTTCGAAGAGCTGCGCGAGCCGCTTCGGGTCCTCCTCGCCGCGCTCGATCGCGTCCAGCTCGCCGATCATCCGGTCGACCAGGGTCTGACTACGGCGGGCCAGGTTGAGGAACATCGCCGAGACGCTGGTACGCAGTGCCGCCTGCTCGGCGGCGACCCGCACCGCCTCCCGGTGTACGACGTTGAAGGCCAGCGCCACCTGGCCGACCTCGTCGCGGGTGTTGAGCTGGATGGGGTCCCGGACCTGGCGGACGATCTCGTCCACCCCGCCGTCACCCACGCTGCCCATGTTCTGCAGCCGCTGCACGGCGTCGGGCAGGTCGTGGTTGGCCACGGAGAGAGCGCCCTCGCGCAGTCGGCGCAGCGAGTGGTTGAGCGAGCGGGCCAGCACCACGGCCAGCGACACGGCGATGATCAGGGTCAGCAGCACCAGGATCGACTCGACCACGGCCTGCCGGATGACGTCCGAGCGGGCCTGGTCGGCCTGCTGGAGCAGTCGGTCCTGCAGTTGGATCTCGGCCCAGCGCATCAGGTCGTTCACGGCGCCGATCGCCGCGGTGGCGTCCTGCGCGGTGACCAGCGGGCGCTGCCCGACCGAGCGGGTGATGTCGGTGGCCACCCGGTCGGCCAGGCCGACCGCGTCGCCGGAGACGGTGCTGTCGACCAGGGCGCGCTGCACCGGGTCGGCGGCCAGCGAGAAGGCGACCAGGGCCTCCTGCTGACCGGTCAACGTTGCCACGAAGGAGGAGAACTGCTCCGAGTCGAGCTGTCCGGCCGTCAGCGCTGTGAAGGCGACGGCCACTTCCTCGGCGACGGAAGCCTTGGCGCGGGCGAAGGCGGCGACCGCGCGGCGGCTGTCCGCCAGACTCTCGTCGCCGGGCAGCTGGGCCAGGCCGTCACCGTACGAGACCAGGTCGGTGAGGATGACTCCGTAGCGGAGCACCGCCTCGGCGACCGCCATCTGCCGGCGGTCCAGCACCTCCTGACGGGTGCCGTCCAGGGTGGCCAGGTGGTCGTCGATGGCGGCCAGCCGGTCCCGTAGGGCGGCCGGCACGTCGCCGATCCGGCCCCGCTCGGCGCGGTACTCGTCCACCCGCTGCTGCGTCTGGCGGACCCGCAGGTTGTACGCGTCGGCCGGCTGCTGCGGAGCGGCGAGGTAGGCGGCCGCCGCCATCCGTTCGGCCTGGAGGTCCTGGGTGAGGGCGCTGACGTCGACGGAGAGGGCCGTCAGTGACCGGGCCCGGGTGGCGTCGAACGCGCCCTCGCCGACGGAGATCAGGCGGACCGTGGCCAGCGCGATCACCGCCGCCACCGGGACGACCAGAATCAACGCCAACTTGGACCGGATCCGGGCGTCACGCAGTCTCGGCATCCGTCGGCGCGCAGGCCGACCGCTATCGCCGAGCGCGGGCAGGGTCGTCGGTCCGGTGCTCACGACATCGCCTCCGTCGTTTCTTCCCCGCCTGAGCCGCCGAGCCATGCCGTAAGCGGAGGGGACCACGCGCGGCACGGCCGCGATTTCATCAGAGATGATCGTGTTTGGGAAGCCGCAGTGAGGTAGGAAACGGTCGGACGGAGCGCATCCCGTGATCCGGGCAACTGATACCTTCATTTCCGCAAGCCCCTGAACAGGGCATGTAACTCCAGAGTGGTCACGCGTGTATGCAAAGTGAGCTTTTGCAAACATTGCGTTACCCCAGCATGTGGGATGGCCGTCCCGAAAATGCTGCCGGGGTCCGCGCTTGACCACAGCGCCGGCCATTGGCAAGGTTTTGCAGGCTTCGCGCACACCGTACGGCAGAGGAGATCCCGTCCTCCACTGAGGACGGATTAGCGGCGGTGACCGGGCAGCGCCCGCGCCCGCACCTGGAGGACTGAGTTGAGCCCCATCCGCTCCGCGACCATCGCGGCGCTCGCATCGGCCGTAGTGGCCACCACGCTCACCGGCTGCCAGTTTGGCGAGGCGGAGCAAGACACGAGTCCGATCGTGATCGCTGCCGATCTCGAACTCTCCGGCGCCGCAGCCACGGTTGGCCGGACATACCAGCGAGCCCTCAAACTCAAGGTCGATCAGTTGAACGCCTCCGGAGCACTGAACGGCCGGAAGATCGACCTGAAGGTGAAGGACAACCGTTCCGACTCGGCCGAGTCACTTCGCAACATCGTCGACTTCAGCAATGATTCGAAGGTCAGCGCCATCATCATGGGCGGCTGCAACGAATGCGCGGTCGGAGCGGTCGGGACCATCAACGAGAAGCGGATTCCCACCATTGCGCTAGCCGCTTCCGGCGCGATCGCCGCGCCGGCCGCTGAACGGCGCTACGTGTTCAAGCTGGGCCCCAACGCCCCGGACAGCGCCGCCGCACTGACCACCGAACTGCGCCGCAACAACATCCGTAAGGTGGGGATGCTGGTCAGCGACGACGACTACGGCCAGGAGGGCGCGACCGCGCTCAAGAACGAACTGGACAAGGCCAGGATCACGCTCCGACAGCAGCGGATCAAGACCACCGACACCGACGTCAGCCAGCAGGTTCAGCAGCTCGCGTCGGGCAAGCCCGACGCGATGGTCTTCTGGACCCCGCCGGAGCAGGCGACACTGGCCGCGACCAGCGTCCAGCAGACCGTCTTCCGTGGGTCGATCTACTTCGACGCGGCAGCCGCCGGGGACCTCTTCCTCGGCGCGGCGGCCAAGGCGACCGAGAAGGCCACGCTGATCTTCACGCAGACCATGGTGATCGATGACGTGATCGCGACCACCCCGGCCAAGGCGGCGCGGCGGCAGTGGTTCCAGGACTACACGGCCCGCTTCGGCGGCTACAACGGGTCCTCGTCGTTCGCCGCGGACGCCGTCCAGCTGATCGCCGACGCCGAACTGCGCGCCGGTGGTGAGATCGGCAAGGTGGACCGCGACGGCCTCCGGGACGTGCTCGAAACGTCCCAGATGGACGGCCTGTCCGGGCCGATCCGTATGACGCCGGACAACCACAGTGGCCTGATGCCGCAGGCGCTCACCACGCTGGTCGCCCGCAATGGTCGCTGGCGGTTGGCGGGGTAATCGCTGGGGCCTTTCATCTGGCGGGTTTTCCCGGCGCTTCGTCGAGTGCCGGGTGGGGTGTGGCCTACCGTGCCCGGCTCCGGGCGGTCAGGCTTGATCCCTCCGCCGGGCACGGTAGGCCACACCCTTTGCGCCAGCCGCGTCGATGGAAAGGGCCGGCCTCCTGAGAGGGAGGCCGGCCCTGCGCGTTTCTTAGTGTTGATCTTGATCTGTGTCTTGGTGCTGATCTTTGATCTTGCTCTTGGTGGGTCAGCGGCTGCTGGTGGTTTCTCTCACCCAGGGCAGGGCGAACCGCTCGATCAGCAGGAGCGCCGAGTAGAGCAGGATGCTCACCAGCGCCACCAGCATGATCGCCGCCCAGGCGGTGGCGGTGTCGCCGACGCCGGCATACTGCGTGATGACGAAGCCGAGGCCGCTCTCGCCGGCCTGGAACTCACCGATCACCGCGCCGATCGCGGCCAGTGGCATGGCCACCTTGAGCCCGACGAAGATCTGCGGCAGCGCAGCCGGGAAGCGCACCTTACGGAACGCCTGCCAGCGGGAGGCGTTCCAGGAACGCACCAGTTCGGCCAGGTCGGCCGGCGTGGTGGTCAACCCGGTCGCGGTGGAGAGCACGATCGGGAAGAAGCAGAGCAGGAACACCATGGTCAGGATCGGCTTCTGGCCCCAGCCGAGCGCCACCACCAGCAGCGGGCCCAGCGTGATCTTCGGCACCGCGTTCACCGCGACCAGCAGCGGCGTGAACATCCGCTCCACAGTGCGGGAGCTGGCCAGCGAGAGCCCGATCAGCACACCGGCGGCCACCGAGAGGGCGAACCCGGTCAGGATCTCCAGCGTGGTGTCCCAGGTGTGCTCCAGCAGCTGCGCCGGCTTGTCGACGAACGCGGTGAGCACGTCGCCGGGTGGGGGCAGGGCTGCGGGGTGGACCAGCTCCAGCCGGGCGATCAGCCACCACGCCGCCAGCGCGACCAGGATGCCGACCGCGGGCAGCACCGCCTCAGCCCCGGCCCGCAGACCGGCACCTCGACCCGTGCGCCCCACCTCGGGGCCGGCACTCGGGGGCGGGGGTTCCGCCACCGCCGGGTCCGCTGACCGGACGTCGGTCATCTCTGTCCTCCTCGAAATCCCACGGCCCGCCGGATGCCGACGAGCGACGGGGGTACGCCCCACCGGGATCGGCGGGACGTACCCCCTGATGACGACCGGACGATCAGGCCTTCGGCGCGAGGCTGAAGTCGATGATCTGCTCGGGGGTGATGTTCTGCTTCAGCGCGCCGGCGCCCTGCAGGATGGCGATGCTCTTGGCGACCCGACCGCTGTCCAGGGTGCCGATCGCGGTGCCGGTGTTGCCGGAACGGACGTACGCGGCCATCAGCTCCAGCTCGGCGGCGGCGGAGACCGGGTTGGTGGCGTCGACGTTCTTCTTCAGGATGTCGGCGGCCTCCTTGGAGTTCGCCAGGCTGTACTCCAGGCCCTTGAGCAGCGCCGCGGTGAACTTTTTCACCATCTCGGGCTTCTCCTTGGCGATCTTCGAGGAGGTGATCAGCACGTTGCCGTAGAGATCCTGCATCACGTTGCTGTACGGCAGCATGACGGCCTTCTTCTTGGCCACCGCCTCAATGGTCGGCTGACCGACGACGAACTGACCGATGCCGTCCACCGAGCCGGAGGCCAGCGTGCCGATCAGCGCCTGCGCCTCACCGTTGACCCAGGTCACCTTGGTCGCGTCCACACCGGCGAGCCGGGCGTACGTCGGGAACAGGTTGCGGACCACGGAGCCGGGGGTGTCGGCGAGCTTCTTGCCCTCCAGGTCCTTCGGTGAGCTGATGTTCTTGCCCTCGACGGTGGCGATGCCCGCCATGGTGCGCTGCTGGATCGCGGCCACCGCGGTGAAGTCCTTCGCCTGGCCGTTGCCGAGCTGGAGCAGGCCGCCGGTGAGGTCGATCGGGCCGAAGTCGGCCTGGCCGCCGACGACGGTCTGGATCACGCCACCGGTGCCCTGACCAGCCTTGATCTCGACGTCGAAGCCAGCTTCCTTGAAGAAGCCCTTGTCCTTCGCCACCCAGGCGTAGGAGTCACGGCCGAAGTTACCGAACGAGGTGAGGTAGGTCACCTTCTGCAGCGTCTTGCCGTCGCCGCCCTTGGCATCGTCGGCCGAATCCGACCCGCTGCTGCAGGCGGAGACAAGGGCGAGGGCGGTGGCCAGCGCGGCCGTAGCGACCGTACGGGTCAGCCTTCTCATCAGTGCACCATGTCCTTTCCGACCGGGGCCGGCAGGCCACCGGAGGGGGTTGTCGTGACGGGCCGGCGGGAGGGGTGGAAGCCGGACGCCGCCGTCGTGGGGGACTCTTCGCGGGCACAGCGTACGAGAAACCCACAGTTGCGACGCCAGGCGTATCGGGTTGCGGAACGGATACAACCTGACGACCACCCCAGCCGGTGCCATACCTCGACAGGGCGGCTAGCCTTTGTCGGATTCCTGACCGTCCACTCAGCGGAGGTACGCCGGAGATGATCCGACTGTCCGGGGTGTCCCGTACCTTCGAGGGCCGATCCGGCCGGGTGGAGGCGCTGCGCGGCATCAACCTCGACGTCGCCGAGGGCGAGTTCGTCGCCGTGCTCGGCCGCTCCGGCTGCGGCAAGTCCACACTGCTGCGGCTGATCGCCGGGCTGCTCCCGCTGAGCGCCGGTGAGATCACCGTGGCCGGTACGCCGATCACCCGTCCCCGCCAGGACATCGCCATGCTGTTCCAGAAGCCGGCGCTGCTGCCCTGGCGCACCGTGCTGGACAACGTCCTGCTGCCGGTGGAGATCTTCGGCTGGAGCCGCGCCAAGCACCGGGAGCGGGCCCGGCAACTGCTCGACGTGGCCGGGTTGGCCGGCTTCGAGAAGCGGCTGCCGCACGAACTCTCCGGCGGGATGCAGCAGCGGGTGTCGCTGTGCCGGTCGTTGATCGGTGAGCCCCGGGTGATGCTGATGGACGAGCCGTTCTCCGCACTGGACGCGCTCACCCGCGAGGAACTCGCCGGCGAACTCCAGCGGGTGCACATGGAGAACAAGCCGACCATCGTCTTCGTCACCCACTCGATCGACGAGGCGGTGCTGCTCGCCGACCGGGTGGTCGTGCTGAGCCCGCGCCCCGGCCGGATCCGCAAGGTCGTCGACGTGACCATCCCCCGGCCCCGCACCCTGGGCCGCAACGCCCACCTGGCCGACGTCGCCCAGGTCAGCGCCGACCTGCACGAACTGCTGATGGAACGCGAACAGCCGGCCACCGTCGGCGCGGAAGGACACTGACCATGCGGGTGTCGGTCTTCACCGAGCCGAACCGTGGCGCCAGCTACGACACCCAGCTCCGGTTCGCCCGGCTGGTCGAGGCCTGCGGCTACGAAGGTTTCCTCCGCGCCGACCACTACCAGTCGATGGGCGCCGACCCGGGCCTGCCCGGCCCCACCGACGCCTGGCTGACCCTCGCCGCGCTGGCCCGGGAAACCGAGCGGATCCGACTCGGCACCCTGGTGACGTCGGCCACGTTCCGCCTGCCCGGCCCCCTCGCGGTGATGGTCGCGCAGGTCGACCAGATGAGCGGTGGCCGGGTCGACCTCGGCATCGGCGCCGGCTGGTACGAGCGCGAGCACACCTCCTACGGCATCCCGTTCCCGGCGGTCGGCGAGCGCTTCGACCGGCTGGCCGAGCAGCTTGAGGTGATCACCGGGCTGTGGGGAACCCCACCCGGCGAGACCTACAGCTTCACCGGCGACCACTACCGACTGGTGGACGCTCCCGCCCTGCCCAAGCCGGTGCAGGTGCCCGGCCCTCCGATCATCGTGGGCGGGCGTGGCCCCAAGCGCACACCCGAACTGGCCGCCCGGTACGCCGACGAGTTCAACATGCCGTTCAAATCCGTGGCCGCCACCGCCGAGGCGTACGACCGGGTGCGCGAGACGTGTGAGCGCACCGGACGGACGGGGTCCGGGCGCGCCCCGTTGGTGCTGTCCGCCGGGATCGTCGTCGCCATCGGCCGGACCGACGCGGAGGCCCAGCGTCGGGCCGCGCCCCTGCACGAGAAGAGCGCGCTGCCACCGGAGGACCCGGTGGTCGGCTCCCCCGCGCAGCTCGCCCAGCGCCTCGGCGAGTTCGCCGCGATCGGCACCACCCGGGTCCACCTGCGCCTGATCGATTTCGATGATCTCGACCACCTCGAGCTGATCGCCGCCGAGGTGCTGCCCCAACTGGACGGAGCACGATGACCGACGTGATCGACGGAACCGAACTCGGACCGGTGGGTCAGGAGATCGTGTTCGAGAACGACCGGGTCCGGGTCTGGCACATCCGCCTCGAGCCGGGCGAGCGGCAACCGCTGCACCGGCACGACCACCCCTACCTGGTGGTGGCGATCGAGGGCGCCAAGAACGTCGTACAGACCATCGACGGCACCCGGATCGACGCCGACGAGCCCACCGGTGGAGTCGTCTACCGGGACCCGGGCGCGGTGCACATGCTGACCAATGTCGGGGATACGACTTACCTGGCCCGGCTGGTCGAACTCAAGTAGACCCGCCGATGGCCACCGGCGTGCCGCGCGGCGCGCCGTTGGCGATCGGGTGTACCAGGTGCGTAACGTGCCGGACATGGCCTTTCGGACCTGGGGCAGACTGCTGCTCACGGCGCTCGGGGTGAGCGTGCTGGCCGGAGCCGGCCAGCTCGGCGTCGCGTACGGTTTCGGCATCGTCCGCCTGACCGGCGCATTCACCGGCACGACCGTCAACCAGTGGCCGGCCCAGCTCGTCTGGGTGGGCTGGTTCGCCGCGAACGCAGCCGTCGCCGGCGCCGTCCTGACCGGACGCCTCGCTCGCCGCGACGCCCCGACGGCCAGCACCGGCCGGCAGTTGGCTGTCGCCGGCGCTGCGGCGCTCGGCGCCACCGTCATCGCCCCGCTCTGCATGCAGCCCGCCCGCGCCGCGGAGCTGATCTCCGTCGACCCGGTCTGGGCGGTGGGCATCTGCGCCATGGTCGGTGCGGTGATCGGTGCGGGCGCGGCGATCGCCGTCCTGTTCCGGCCCGAGCTGGGATGGAACATGGCGGCCGTGGCCGGCGCGGTCTGGCTGCTGGCGCTGATCTCCGTCCTACCGTCGCTCGGCACGGCCGGCCCACTGCCGACCGTCCGGCTCGGCGTACTGGAGCCGAGTTGGCTCGACGACGCCGCCGCACAGCGGCTGGCACTGCTCCTGCTGCCCATCGTGGCACTGCTGGCCGGCGCGGCGACCGCCGGGCTGGCTCGCTGGCGGGGTCAGGCTCCACTGGTCAGCGGGGCCACCGGGGTGGCCGGTCCGGTGCTGGTGGCGTTCGCCTACCTGACCGCCGGTCCGGGCGACGCGGTGGATCGCTACCAGAGCGCCCCCTACTACGGCTCGTTGATCGCGATCCTCGCCGGAGCGCTCGGCGCGGCCGCCGCCGCGCTGCTGCGCTGGCCGACGGGCACCCGCACCGCTGATCCGCAGGCGATCGAGCCCACCGACATCCTGCGCCCGCTGCCCGCCGGTCCGGCGCTGCCCGGCGCGGCGAACGACCGGGACAGCGCGGCGAACGACCAGGGCAGCGCCGAGCACACCGACACGGAGACGACCAGCGCCGAGTTGACCACCGGCACGAAGCCTGGCGGTGTCGTTGCGGGTTCGTGGGCGACGGGCGACCCCGATGCCGTACGCACCGTCCCGGCCCACTGGGACTGGCCGGAGACCACAGCGAGCGGACAGCACGGTCCGGCTCCCGCCACTGCGGCTCCCGCCCCGACTCCCGCCGCCCCGGCTCAGCCCGCGGCCTGGGTGACCGCGCCGACCGGTGAGTTCACCGCCGCAGGGCAGACGCCCCCGCGCCATGATGACGTCCTGGCCACGACCGAGCCCTCGGCCGACACCGACGTCAGCAACGTCACCGACGCCACCGCGACCGCCACCACGGCCGGACGCGCCGACGTCGCGACCCCGACGGGCGGCCGAGCGGTCGACGAGCCGACCGGCAGCACGGCGACGGACACGAGCAGCAGCACGGCGACCAGTGGCGGGCCGGCCGGTGGACCCAACACCCGCAAGTCCGCCGCCATCCCGGGCGGCACGGCTGCACCGGGTTCCGGCACGACCAGCGCGGCCGCGACCAGCGCTCCGACCACCTCGGACGCGCCCATCCCCGCGACCGGCAGCACGGCCCGGACCAGCGCAGCCGCGACCAGCGCAGCCGCGACCAGCACGGCCCCGACCAGCACGGGCAGCGGCACCGGGGCGACCAGCACAGCACCGACTGTCACGGCCGCTCCCAGTCCCGCCGCCACGGCCTCGACGGAAACGGGCACGGGGTCAGGCACGAGCACGGAGGCGAGCAGCGCGGGCACGGCCGACCACGGCACGCCCGAGGCACCGCTGACGATCAAGCCGCGACGCGGCCGTAAGTCGAAAGCCAAACCGGACACCACCGCCTCTGGCGCGACTGACGACACGTCCCGTGCCGGTTCGGCAACCGCCGAGGTCACCTCGGCTGCGGCCTCCGACACGGCAGCAGCCCGGACCACCGCTACCGGCGCGAAGCGAGCACCTGCCACCCCCGCCACCGGCTCGAAGCGGGCACCGGCCGCCTCGACGACCGCCGAAACGGGCGCGACGCAGGTGCCCGCCAACCCGGAGTCCTCGACCACGGCAACCGACGACGCACAGAGCCCGACCACCGGGACCGGGGAGACACCAGCACCGACCACCGGGACGGGGGAGACACCAGCACCGACCACCGCAACCGGCGCGACGCGAGCAGCGGCGGCGCCGACCACCACGGCCGGCCAGGTTGGCGCGGAAGCCATCCCGCGCGCTCCGAAGGCCGGCACGGGCAGCAAGGCAGCACCGGCCGACGCGACCAGCGATTCCGCAATCGCCGGAGCTCGTGGCACCGACAGCGCGCAGCCCGCCGCCGAGGACGTTCCCACCGACGGGTCGTTCGGGGCCACCGCCGCCAGTGACCCGGACACGTTCCAGTGGACGCCCGCGCCGTCGGCCTGGCCGGTCACCTCGACCTGGACGGTGCCGCCGCAGACCTCCGAGCCGGAGGCAACGGCATCGGAGCGGCCGAGCAGGTCCGACGAGCCGACCGGACCGACGCCCAGGCCCCGGCATCGGGCACCGTTGCCGGACCTGAGCCGGGCCGGCACCTGGAATGCGTTCGACACCTCTCGGCGCCGCGGATCGGCGGGCTCGCAGGACAGCTCGACGGCACAGACAGAGCCGACCGAAGCCGGCGAGACGCCCGCTCCGGCCGAGCGCCCGAGCCGGCCGGAGTTCCCGGGCACGGTGGGCGCTCCCTCCGGCGCCAGCGCCACCAGCGCCACCACCGGCACCACCGGCACCGGCACCGGCACCGGCACCGGCACCGGCGATGTGGCGCCTACCGACACCACGTCGGCAAAACCGACGCAGCCGAAGGTGGCAGAGCAGCCCTCCCGGCGAGGCCGGCTCGGCGGGCTGTTCCGCCGTAACCGGTCCCGCGCCGACGAGGAGAGCCCGAAGACGTCGGATGAAGCGGAGCCGCTGGCGTCCCAGGACGAGGAATTCGTCGACTGGGTCGCCGGTCTGAGCAAGCCGGTGTCGGACAACGAGCCGGAACAGGAGAACGGCCGCCGGTCGTTGCGCTCCACCGGTCGACACCACCGCGACTGACTCCACCACGCAGCGCATCGACGCACCGACCGGTCGCTTGATCGACTCGGGTTCACTGATACCGGGCCATCCCGAGGCGGCCCCGACATCAATGAACCCGAGTCGATCACCCTGCGGGTGGGTCAGGCGAGCGGTAGGTAGACCCGGCTCCCGCCGGAGACGAACTCCTCCGACTTGTCCCTCATGCCGCGCGCCGCGTACTCCTTGAGCTCTTGGGTGATCTTCATGGAGCAGAACTTCGGGCCACACATCGAGCAGAAGTGCGCGGTCTTCGCCGGCTCCGCGGGCAGGGTCGCGTCGTGGTACGAGCGCGCCGTCTCCGGGTCCAGCGAGAGGTTGAACTGATCCTCCCAGCGGAACTCGAACCGCGCCTTCGACAGGGCGTCGTCCCAGGCCTGCGCGCCGGGGTGCCCCTTGGCCAGGTCCGCTGCGTGTGCCGCGATCTTGTACGCGATCACGCCCGCCTTCACGTCGTCCCGGTCCGGCAGGCCGAGGTGCTCCTTCGGCGTGACGTAGCAGAGCATCGCGGTGCCGAACATGCCGATCATCGCGGCGCCGATCGCCGAGGTGATGTGGTCGTACGCGGGCGCGATGTCGGTGGTCAGCGGACCGAGCGTGTAGAAGGGTGCCTCGTGGCACCACTCCTGCTGAAGGTCCACGTTCTCCTTGATCTTGTGCATCGGTACGTGACCGGGGCCCTCGATCATCACCTGGACGTCGTACGCCCAGGCGATCTTCGTCAGCTCACCGAGGGTGCGCAGCTCGGCGAACTGCGCCTCGTCGTTGGCGTCGGCGATCGACCCGGGGCGCAGCCCGTCGCCGAGGGAGAACGTCACGTCGTAGCGCGCGAGCAGCGCGCACAACTCCTCGAAGTTGGTGTAGAGGAAGTTCTCCTCGTGGTGCGCCAGGCACCACGCCGCCATGATCGAACCGCCTCGGGACACGATCCCGGTCACCCGGTCCACTGCCAGCGGCACGTACGGCAGGAGCACACCGGCGTGCACCGTCATGTAGTCCACGCCCTGCTCGGCCTGCTCGATCACGGTCTCCCGGAACACCTCCCAGCTCAACTTCACCGGGTCGCCGCCGACCTTCTCCAGCGCCTGGTAGATCGGCACCGTTCCGATCGGCACCGGCGAGTTGCGCACGATCGCCTCACGGGTCTCGTGGATCCGCTTACCCGTGGACAGGTCCATCACGGTGTCCGCGCCCCAGCGGGTGGCCCAGGTCAGCTTCTCCACCTCCTCCGCGACCGACGAGCTGACCGCCGAGGTGCCGATGTTGGCGTTCACCTTGACCAGGAACGCCTTGCCGATGATCGCCGGCTCGCACTCCGGGTGGTTGACGTTGAGCGGGAGCACCGCCCGACCGGCGGCGATCTCGGCCCGCACGAGTTCCGGTTCGACGTTCTCCCGGATCGCCACGAACTCCATCTCCGGCGTCACCACACCGGCCCGCGCGTACGCGAGCTGGGTGGGCCGACGACCGTCCACCCCGGCGAGTGGCGTGCCCGCACCCCGCACCGGGGCCACGTCACCCCGCTCGGCGATCCACTGCCCGCGCAGCGGCGGCAGCCCCACCTCCGGGTCCGAGCCAGGGCCGGACGTGTCGTAGAGCCGTACCGGCGGCAGGTCCCCGGTCAGCCCCACCTCCGCGAACGGCACCCGGACATCCGGCCGAGAACCCTCGACGTACACCTTGCCTCGTGCGTGCATGACAGCCTCCCTGGTGATCAAGCGGACCAGCCGAAGTGGTTCAGCGGCCCGCGCCCCGCGCCCAGCTCCCAACCCCGCGCGCCGGTCAGCGCACGGAGCACGTACTCCTTGGCGGCCCCCACGGCGGCCGGCACCGGATCGCCCAGACCGAGCCGCACCGCGATCGCCGCCGAGAACGAGCACCCGGTGCCGTGGGTGTGCCGGGTGGTCACCCGGGGTGCGCGCAACACTGTGGTGACGCCGCCGCCGTGCAGCACGTCGACCGCCTCGCCCCCGTCCAGGTCACCGCCGGTGACCACCACGTACTCCGGGCCGCCGGCCACCAGGGCCTCGGCGGCCACGACCATCGCGGCCACGTCGTCGACCGGGCGTCCGGTGATCGCCGCGGCCTCCGCGCAGTTCGGGGTCGCCACAGTGGCGTACGGCAACAGCCGCTCCACCGCGCCCACCACGCCGAGCCGGTGACCGCTCGTGGCGACAAGCACCGGGTCGACGACGAGTTGAGGCAGCCGGCCGTCCCGGGCGGCCTCGGCCACCACGTCCGCGATCGCCGGGGTGCCGAGCATCCCCGTCTTCACCGCGCAGACGGTGAAATCGGTGAGCACGCTGTCCAACTGCTCGGTGACAGTGCGCGGGGGCAGCGGCAACACCGCGTCGACACCCCGGGTGTTCTGCGCGGTGACCGCCGTGAGGACGCTGGTGCCGTACGCGCCCAGCGCGGCGAAGACCTTGAGGTCGGCCTGGATGCCTGCGCCGCCGCCGGAGTCCGAGCCGGCGATGGTGAGGATGGTTCGCGGGGTCATTGTTTTTCCCTGGTTGCGGTTTGGGGCTGCGGCCGACCGTGCCCACTCCGGGCGGTCAGGCTTGATCCCTGCGTGGGCACGGTCGGCCGCAGCCCCCGTCGTGGGGACCTGGCTGACTCCGCGCCGGGTTTTGAGAGCTCGGGGGTGACCGCCTCGACATAGGCGCTGGTCAGACTCGCCGCTGTCTCGGTGGGATCCGTGGCCCGCATAATCGCGCCGAGCACCGCCACCCCGACGGCTCCCGCCTGGACGCAGGCGGTTACCTGTTCCGGGGTCTCGACTCCGCCCAGGGCCAGCAGGGGTACCGGGCTGGCACGCACCAGGCTGCCCAGCCCCGCAATGTCCAGGGGTGGGCCGTAACCCGGTTTTGTCTTTGTGGGCCAGACCGGGGAGATGGTGGCGTAGTGCTCGGTGGTCAGGCGGTCCAGCTCGATTTGGTGATGGCAGGAACGGCCGACCACGGCGTGGGCCGGCGGCGGGTACGGGCCGGCGGCGGGCAGGTGCACTGCGTCGCCGCCGAGCGGGTCGGGGCCGGCCACGATGAGGGTTCCGCCGACGTCGGCGAGGATCGCGCGCAGGTCGGCGGCGAGGGCGGCGCGTTCGGCGCGCGGCAGGTCCTTCTCCCGCAGCACCACCCAGCGCACTCCCCCGGCCACGGCTCCCGCCACCACCCGGTCGAGCCCGCCCCGCGCGACGAGCCGGCCGGTCAACACGACAACCCCGGACGGCGGGGTCACAGCTCGGGTCTTCCCTCGTCGGGGGTGGAGGCGAGCGCGTGGAAGCGGCGCTCGATCCGGCCGGCCTGGGCTGCCAGTCGGCCCGCCTCGACCGCGTACCGCATCGCGGTGGCCATCGCCACCGGGTCGGCCGCCCGGGTGACAGCGCTCGCCAGCAGCACCCCGTCACAGCCCAGCTCCATGGCCAGCGCCGCGTCGGACGCGGTGCCGATGCCGGCGTCGAGGATCACCGGCACGTCCACACCCTGCCGGATGAGTCGAATGTGGTGCGGGTTGCCGATGCCGAGCCCCGAACCGATCGGGGAGCCGGCCGGCATCACCGCGGCGCAGCCCACATCGGCGAGGCGGCGGGCGAGCACGGGGTCGTCGCTGGTGTACGGCAGCACTGTGAAGCCGTCGGAGACCAACTCCTCGGCGGCGCGGAGCAGCTCCACCCCGTCGGGCAGCAGCGTCCGCTCGTCGCCGATCACCTCCAGCTTGACCCAGTCGGTGTCGAACGCGTCCCGGGCCAACCGGGCCACCTTCACCGCCTCGGTGGCGGTGTGGCAGCCGGCGGTGTTCGGCAGCAGGCGTACGCCGCACCGGTCCAGCAGCTCCAGCAGCCCACCCGTGGAGCCGGGTGCCGTGCCCACCCGGCGCAACGCCACTGTGACCAGTTCGGTGCCGGACGCCCGGATCGCCTGCTCCAGGACGTGCAGGTTCGCGGCACCGCCGGTGCCGAGGATCAGCCGTGAGGTGAAGGTCTCCCCACCCAGCTCGAAGGGCACGCCGCTCACCCGCCCTGCGCCGCGGTGAGCACCTCGACCCGGTCACCGTCGCGCAGTGCCCGCGCCGGCCAGCCGGTCCGGGGCACCACCTCGCCGTTGACCGCGACCGCCACCCCACGCGGCTGCGCCACGATGTCGCGGACCAGGTCCGCCACGGACGCGCCGGCGGCGACGCTGCGCCCGGCCCCGTTCACCGTCAACTCCACAGGTCCCCCTCCAACGTCGGTTCAGGTCCGCCCGACGCGGCCACCGCGGCGGCACCGCCGAAGCGGTCGGCACGGAAGGGCGCGAGCAGCGGGTCGGGTACGCCGCCGAGCACCAGGTCGGCGATCAGGTCGGCGGTGATCGGGGTGAGCACGATGCCGTGCCGGTGGTGCCCGGTGGCGGCCAGGACGTCCGGTCGGTCGGGCAGCGGCCCGAGGATCGGCGCGTTGTCCGGGGTGCCCGGGCGCAGCCCGGCGACCGCCTCGACCAGGTCGTACTCGGCCAGCTCGGGCAGCAGGTCGACCCCGGCGCGCAGCAGCCGTTGCACAGCACCGGCGGTGACGGTGGTGTCCGAGCGCTCCTCGACCGTCGCACCGAGCACGACCTCACCGTCGGTGCGGGGCACCAGGTAGACGTGCTCGCCGTCGGCGTACCCCCGGATCACGTGCCGGAAGCCCGGCGCGACGCCGTCGGGCGCGCGGAGCCGGAGGATCTGGCCCTTCACCGGCCGCACCGGCAGGCCGGTGAGCGCGGCGGCCCCGCAGCCGGCGGCGACCACGGTGACCGGTGCGTCCACCTCGGACAAAAACCGGACCGGCTTCGGCACGAGCACCGCGCCGGCCCGCTGCGCGGCCGCGCGCAGCGCCGGCACCAGCAGCCGGGGGTCGACCTGATGATCGGTGGGCGCGAGCGCGCCGCCGCGCACCCGTGGGGCGAGCGCCGGTTCGCGATCGCGCATCTCGCTGGGGCGCAGCGGCGTCACGGGCAGACCCAACCCCTGCTGGTACGCCCACAGCCGGCGCGCCTCGGCCAGGTCGTCGCCGGTGAGCCCGACCATCAGGGTGCCCTCGGTCCGGTAGCCGATATCGACTCCGGTCGTCTCGGTCAGCTCGGCGGCGAACGCCGGCCAGCGGGCGGCGGACGCCAGCAGCAACCCGGTCAGCTGCCGCTCACCGAAGTACGCCTCGGCGACCGGGGACAGCATGCCGGCGGCCACCGCCGACGCGCCCGAGCCGGGTGCCGGATCGTGCACCACCACCCGCAGCCCACGCGCGGCGCAACGCCAGGCGATCGCCAACCCGATCGGCCCCGCCCCCACCACTGCCACGTCCGGCCGGACCCGGTCGCTCGACGACGGTGACGGGGACCGGCCGGTCAGCACGTCAGGGCCTCGATCAGCTCGGCGGTTGCCCGTGCCGGGTCGGCGGCGGCGGAGACGGCACCGACCACCGCCACCCCGTACGCCCCGGCGGCCCGCAGCGCCGGCACTCGGGCGGCGGTCACTCCGCCGATCGCGATGACCGGAACGTCGACGGCGTCGACGACGGCGCGTACCCCGGCGGGCCCGATGGGGTCCGGCAGGCCGGTCTTTGTGCTGGTGGTGTGGCACGGCCCGACGCCCAGGTAGCTGGCGCCCGCCGCGACGGCCTCGCTCGCCGGGCCCGGCGAGCGAGCGGTGGCGCCCAGCACACCGGTGGGGCCGAGCACCCGGCGGGCGGCGGCGACCGGCAGGTCGTCGGCACCGACGTGCCCACCGGCGGCGCCCACCGCCAGCGCCACGTGCAACCGGTCGTTGACCAGGCAGGTCGCCCGGTACGACGCGCAGAGCGCGAGCACCCGCCGGGTCAGGTCGTACGCCTCCCGGTCGGTGGCGGAATCCTCGACCCGGACCTGCACCACCAGGTCGGCGTGGGCCACGGTGAGGGCGGCGCGAACCACGGCGAGTGGGTCGCGACCCGGTCGGGTGTCGGTGATGAGATGCAATCGCCCCAGGGACGGCACGGCAACGCTCCTCCCTGCGCCGGCATTACCCGGATCAGGTTCGACGGTCGGGGGCTGTCAGCCCCCCTCTCAGCCCGGTACACCGGGCTCCCGTGGGTTACTTGCGTGTCACCGTACGACAGATCCGTCGGCCTGCCAAGGCGCGGGGTCGGCGGTGGCCGGCAGGGCGGGCCGCGTCAAAACGAGCGAGATCCAATGGGGCACTTCATACGGTCCTGTTCGGAATGTCGCCCTCCGTTGCAGAACCGTTACCCGTCCGCATCTTGCCCGACATCGAGCGAGCCGAATTAATTTGTTCAGCGATTCGACAAAATGTCGGTGGGGGCACCCTGGCACGGTGTGACCACCGGCTCCATCAGGGAGGGCCTTCGGCGAGCCGACTCCCGCGAGCTCTGTCACTACGACACAGGAGGCGGCGTGTCCCGTTCTCGTCGTGCCCGCTTACCCATCACCGCAACCCTGATCTCCCTGGCCATGGCCTCGACCACCCTGTTCGGCGCGCCCGCGCAGGCGGCCGCCCAGGTTCCCCCACGGGATGCGAAAGCCGCAGCCCCGGTCAGCCAGGTGGCGCCGAAGGCGCCAAAGGCCGCGGCCGATCCCTTCTCCGTCCTCGTCTTCTCCAAGACCGCCGGCTTCCGGCACGACTCCATCCCCACCGGCATCGCCGCCATCCAGCAGCTCGGCGTCGACAACGGATTCACAGTGGACAACTCCGAGGACGGCGCCGCATTCAACGACGCCAACCTGGCGAAGTACAAGGCGGTGATCTGGCTCTCCACCACCGGTGACGTGCTCAACGCCGACCAGCAGGCGGCGTTCGAGCGCTACGTGAAGGCCGGCGGCGGCTACGTCGGCATCCACGCCGCGTCGGACACCGAGTACAGCTGGGCCTGGTACGGCGACCTGGTCGGCGCGTACTTCGCCAACCACCCGCAGAACCAGCAGGCCACTGTCAAGGTGGAGGACCACGCCCACCCGTCCACCGCCGGGTTGCCGGACCGGTGGTCCCGGTTCGACGAGTGGTACAACTACCAGACCAACCCCCGGCCGGACGTGCACGTGCTGGCCAGCCTGGACGAGAAGAGCTACACCGCCGGTGCCGGCGCGATGGGTGCGGACCACCCGATCGCCTGGTGTCAGGACTACGACGGTGGCCGCTCCTGGTACACCGGCGGCGGGCACACCCGGGAGTCGTACGCCGAGCCCGAGTTCCTCTCCCACCTGCTCGGCGGCATCCGCACCGCAGCCGGCGTCGAGAACGCCGACTGCGGCGCCTCGAAGACCTCGAACTTCGAGAAGGTCACGCTGGACAGCAACACCAGCAACCCGATGGAGCTGGACGTCGCCCCCGACGGGCGGGTCTTCTACATCGAGCGCGACGGTCGCGTGCAGATCGTGAAGCCGGACACCGGCAACACCGTCACCGCCGTCGACCTGGACGTCTTCACCGGTAACGAGGACGGCCTCATCGGCATCCGGCTCGACCCGGACTTCGCCACCAACAAGTGGGTGTACCTGTACTACGCCCCGAACGACGGGGTCACCCGCAACCTGCTGTCCCGTTTCACGGTCAACGGCGACACCATCGACCTGGCCAGCGAAAAGCAGGTGCTACGGGTCGACACCCAGCGCAACACCTGCTGCCACGCCGGCGGCAGCATGGCCTTCGACGGCGACGGCAACCTCTACCTGGCCACCGGTGACAACACCAACCCGTTCGAGTCGAACTCGTACTCGCCGCTCGACGAGCGGTCGGGCCGCCAGGACTACGACGCGCAGCGCACCTCCGCCAACACCAACGACCTGCGCGGCAAGGTGATCCGGATCCACCCGGAGGACGACGGGACGTACACCGTTCCGGCGGGCAACCTCTTCGCGCCGGGCACCGAGAAGACCCGTCCCGAGATCTACGCGATGGGCTTCCGCAACCCGTTCCGGATCGGCACCGACCCGAAGACCAACACGCTGTACGTCGCGGACTACGGACCGGACGCCAACGCGGACAACCCGAACCGGGGCCCCCGCGGTCTGGTCGAGTGGAACGTCGTCACCCCGGGCAACTACGGCTGGCCGTACTGCACGGGCACGAACGAGGCGTACAACGACTACACGTTCCCGTCCGGCCCGAGCGGTCCGAAGTTCGACTGCGCCGCCCCGGTGAACAACTCGCCCAACAACACCGGCCTGACCAACCTCCCGCCGGTGGTCCCGGCGACCGTCGACTACGGGTACGCCGGTGACGCGCGTTACCCGGAGATCGGCGGCGGCGGCGCCCCGATGGGCGGCCCGGTCTACCGCTACGACGCCGACCTGAACTCGAACCGCAAGTGGCCGGCGTACTACGACGGCAAGGCTCTGCTCGGCGAGTGGAACCAGAACAAGATGTACACCATGCAGCTGACCCCCGACGGCAAGTCGTTGGTGGACATCAACCAGCTGCTCACCGGCATGAGCATGGTCCGGCCGATGGACTTCGAGTTCGGCCCGGACGGGGCGCTGTACCTGATCGAGTGGGGCAGCGGCTTCGGCGGCAACAACGACAACTCGGGCGTCTACCGGATCGACTACACCGCCGGTGACCGCGCCCCGATCGCCGCGGCGTCCGCCAACCCGACCTCGGGTCCGGCGCCGTTGACGGTGACCTTTTCCAGCGCCGGCTCCCGGGACCCGGACGGTGGCGCGCTCACCTACGCCTGGACGTTCGGCGACGGGCAGACCTCGACCGAGGCCAACCCGACCCACACGTACGCCACGGCGGGCAACTACACCGCCCAGCTCACCGTCACCAACCCCAAGGGCCGGACCGCGGTGGCCAACGTGCCGGTCACAGTGGGCAACACCGCGCCGACGGTCTCCATCGAGTTCCCACCGGACGGCGGTTTCTTCAACTGGGGTGACCAGGTCCGCTACTCGATCAAGGTGACCGACCCCGAGGACGGGCAGATCGACTGTGACCGGGTGCAGCTTCAGGTGCTGCTGGGTCACGACGAGCACGCCCACCCGCTGGAGCAGCACACCGGCTGCACCGGCACCGTCCAGACGTCGCTCGCCTCCGGGCACGGCGCCGAGGCGAACGTCTTCGCGGTCTTCGAGGCGACCTACACCGACGAGGGTGGTGCCGGCGGCGCCGGTGCGCTGACCGGCCGGCAGATCGAGGTTCTCCAGCCGAAGCAGAAGCAGGCCGAGTACTTCACCGCCACCGGGCGTGCCCCGGTGAGCACCGGCGGTGGCGACCCCGGCGTGCAGCGGGAGGCCGGCGCCGACACCGCCGGTGGCGGCCAGAGCATCGCGTTCATCGAGGACGGTGACTGGTGGTCGGTCGCTCCGGCGGACCTGACCAACATCACCGAGATCCGCTTCCGGGCCGCCTCCGCCGCCGCTGGCGGTCGGATCGAGGTTCGCGCGGGTGCTGTCGACGGACCGGTGGTCGCCACTGCCGTCGTACCGTCGACGGGCGCGTGGCAGACGTACACGGACGTGAGTGCACCGGTCACCGGTGCCGCGAGCGGCTCGCTGTACTTCCTGGCCCGTGATCCGAACGGCGGAACGGGTTCGCTGTTCAACGTCAACTGGATGGACTTCGTCGGCCGCGGTGTCACCGAGAACGGGCCGCCGGTGGTCAGCGCCACGGCCACCCCCGCCACCGGCACCGCACCGGTCACCGTCGCCTTCGACGGCACTGCCACCGACGCCGAGGGCGACACCCCGTTGACGTACGCCTGGGACTTCGGTGACGGAGGCTCGGCGACCACACTGGATGCCAGCCACACCTACACCAGCCCGGGCACCTTCACGGCCACCCTCACGGTGACCGACAGCAAGGGCGCCAAGTCGTACGCCACGGTGCCGGTGCGGGTCGACGCGCCGGACACGTCCTGCTTCGGGGCGCGTTCGGACGACTTCAACGGCAACACCCTGGACAAGGGCCGCTGGACCAGCGTCATCCGGGAGAACCAGCTCTACTCCCTCAGCGGCGGCGCGCTGAAGCTGCCCACCTCGGTGGGTGACCTCTACGGGGCCCGCAACGACGCCACCAACCTGGTGCTCCAGGCGGCCCCGACCGGCGCGTGGGAGATGACCACCAAGGTCACCCTGCCGGTGACTGCCAACTACCAGCAGGCCGGCCTGCTGGTGTACGGCGACGACGACAACTACGCCAAGCTGGACCTGCTGTACAACGGCAGCCGGCGGGTGGAGTTCATCCGGGAGACGGCGGCCACGCCTCGCAACGAGGCCGCCGACGCCACCGCCGCACCTGCCGGTGACACCGTGTACCTGCGGATCACCAGCGACGGGACGAACCTGACCGCGTCCGCCTCGGGCGACGGGCAGACCTTCACCCCGGTCGGCCGTTCGGCAGCGCTCGCCGGCATCACCAACCCGCGGATCGGGGTCTTCGCGCTCAACGGAGGCACCGAGGCGCCGGTTGTCGACGCCGCGTTCGACTCGTTCCAGGTCACGCCGGACGCTCCGGCCGGCCCGGTCGACCCGTCGGACGAGTTCACCGGCAGCACGCTGGACAAGTGCCGGTGGGACGCCGTGACGCGGGAGGACCCGAGCGGTTACCGGGTCACCGATGGCGCGCTGCGGATCGACGTGCCCAACGGTGACATCTACGGCACCGCCAACACCGGGCCGAAGAACTTCATCCTCCAGACCGCGCCTTCCGGCGACTGGACCCTGGAGACGAAGGTCGACGGCAGCCTGCTGAACGAGCAGTACCAGCAGGCCGGTCTGCTCGTGCAGGCGGACGACGACAACTACCTGAAGCTCGACTTCATCGCGGACAACCAGGCCGGCTCGGCGGTGACGCGGCGGATCGAGTTCCGCAGCGAGATCGCCGGGGTGGTCCAGAACCCGCAGCCCGAGGCTGGCAACCTGACCGATGCGGTGTGGCACCTGCGGCTGGCCCGCACGGGCGACACGTTCACCGCGTCGTACTCGGCCGACGGGACGACCTGGACCGCGTTGACGGCGCTGACCAACAGCGCTGTCGGGGCCACCCCGAAGGTCGGGCTGTTCACCCTCGGCGCCAACCAGACGGCGTCGAAGACCGCCTCGTTCGACTACTTCCGGCTCAGCACGGAGGTGGCCGACGAGACGGCGCCGGTGACCACCGCGGCGGTTTCCGGCACCCCGACCGACGGGTGGCACACCGGGCCGGTGACGATCACGCTCACCGGTGCCGACGAGGCCGGCGGTAGCGGGCTCGCCGGTACGGAGTACCAGCTGGACGGTGCCACCACCTGGACGGCGTACACCGCTCCGGTGGCGGTCAGCGGGGACGGCGAGCACGAGCTCCGGTTCCGCTCGACGGACAAGGCCGGCAACGTGGAGGCGACCAAGACCGTCTCGGTCAAGATCGACGCCACCGCGCCGGTGACCTCGGCGACGTTCGCTCCGGCGAACGACGCCGGTTGGCACAACGGGACCATCCCGGTCGTGCTGGCCGCTACCGACGCCGGTTCCGGCGTCAAGACGGTGGAGTGGTCGCTGGACGGTGGTGCGTGGGCGCCGTACTCGACGCCGATCGAGGTGATCGGTGACGGGCAGCACGAGCTGCTGTTCCGTTCGGCGGACAAGGCAGGCAACGTCGAGACGCTGAAGTCGGCGGTGCTGCGCATCGACGGCACCAAGCCGACGCTGCTGGTGTCCGGGCTGGCCGACGGCCAGCTCTACGGCGACAGCCAGGACGTCCGGGTGGCCTGGCAGGCCGTCGACCCGACCTCGGGCATCGCGAGCGTGGTCGGTCAGCTCGACGGCCAGGCGTACGCCAGCGGCACTCTGCAGGCCATGTACGACCTGTCGCTCGGCCTGCACGAGCTGACCGTTACCGCGACCGACAAGGCGGGCAACAAGACCACCTCGACGGTCCGGTTCTTCGTCACCACCTCGTTCCGGGACATGCAGAGTCTGCTGGACCGGTTCAAGGCGACGGGGCGGCTCTCGACCAAGGCGCACAAGCAGCTGTCGAACAAGCTCGACGCTGTTCGCGCGTCCGAGGCGGCCGGCGACGACAAGGCTGCCGTCCGGCAGCTGACCGCGTTCCGGACGCTCGCCAGCGACGCCACGCTGGTGCCCGAGGCGGAGGTCCGGGACGTCCTGATCCGGGACGCCGACGCCATGATCGTTCGGCTCGGCGGCGCGGCCAGCAAGGCCGGGGTCAAGGCGAACGACGGCGATTCGGTCAAGGGCACCGGGCGGCTCGGTGGCGATGCCACCCGGCTGGCACCCGGTCGCCAGCTCTGATCCGACGAGGCCCCTTCCCGGCGCTGCGGCGTCGGGGAGGGGCCTCCCTCATCGGTAGGGAGGAGATGTCCGTGACGGGTATCCGCAAGGTGCTGGCCGCCGTGTTCGTCGGACTGGCCCTGACCCTGTCCGCCGCCGCCCCGGCAGCGGCGCAGGCAGCGCAGGCAGCGCAGGCCGCCCCGGCGGCTCAGGCCGACAAGCTCAAGCTCACTGTGGCCGGCGACGGGGCTCAGGGCGTCACCATCCAGGCCACCTACGCCGATGGCCGCCGGCTGGAGCAGGTGGTGCGGTTGGTCCTCACCGCCACCGGCCCGGACGGGCAGCGGGTCGGGCCGGTGCAACTCGAACCCCAGCCCGAGGGGCAGGGTTTCTACAGCAGTGGCCCGGTGCTCTCCACCGGCACGTGGAAGGTGTCGGTGAACTCCCCCGCTCCGCTTCAGAGCAAGGCCACCGCCACGGTGCAGGCGAAGGCGGCGCAGTCACCGCCGGCACCCGCGCCGGTCGCGGTGACCAAACCAGCGGACGGCGGGGCGGGCACCGGTTGGTGGCCGTTCGCGGCGGCCGGTCTCGTGCTCGTCGCCGCGGCGATGGGGGTGGCCATGCTCTTCGGCCGCCGCCGCACCGACTGACCACACAGCATTCAACGACACCGGGCCCGGCCGCGATCAGCGGCCGGGCCCGGCGTCGTCTGATCGACTGTGATCGACTCGGCATCCTTGAAGTCGGGGCTTCCCGGACCGCAGGTCACCCCGACTTCAAGGAACGCGAGTGGATCAGGCCCCTCAGAGGACGGCGCGCAGCGCCGCCAGATCGTCGTCGCTGGGCTCCCAGACGCCGGCGGCGGCGTTGGCACGTACCTGCTCGGGCGTGGTGGCACCGGCGATCACCGAGGTCACCGCCGGTTGAGCGGCCAGCCCGCCGATCGCCACCTGGAGCATCGTCAGACCCCGCTCGGCCGCGTACGCCTCGATCGCCTCGATGGTGTCCCAGTCGGCTGCGGCGAGCCGCTCCGCGTACCGGCCACCGCCGGAGAGCCGGCTGCCGGCTGGCGGCTGGGCCTCGCGCTTGTACTTGCCGGTGAGCAGACCGTTGGCGAGCGGGAAGAACGGCAGCATGCCGAGGCCGAACCGCTCACACGCCGGGATCACCTCGGCCTCCACCGAGCGCTCCACCAGGCTGTAGTGGTTCTGCGCGCTGATGAAACGGGACCGGCCGTTGGACGAGGCGACCCAGTCCGCGTCGGCGATCTGCCAGCCGGCGAAGTTGGAGTTGCCCAGGTAACGCACCTTGCCGTCGCGGACCAGGTCGTCCAGGGCGGCGAGGGTCTCGTCGATCGGGGTGCCCGGGTCGGGCTCGTGCATCTGGTACAGGTCGATGTGGTCGGTGCCGAGCCGGCGCAGCGACGCCTCCACAGCGCGGGCGATGTAGCGCCGCGCACCACGAGCGCCGTAGTCCGGCCCGTTGAGGCCGTTCATGTCCATGCCGAACTTGGTGGCCACCACCACGTCGTCCCGGCGGCCCTTGAGCGCCTGCCCGAGCAGCTCCTCGGAGCCACCCTGCGGCTCGCCGTAGATGTCGGCGGTGTCGAACAGGGTGATCCCGGCGTCCAGGGCCGCGTCCACCACCGCCCGGGTGCCGTCGAGGTCGAGCTTACGGCCGAAGTTGTTGCAGCCGATGCCGACCACTGACACCACGAGCCCGGAGTCGCCCAGCCGGCGATAGGTCATCTCAGTCACGAGATCCACCCTATGCCGGCCCGGTACGGGCCACCTCGGCGGCGGTTCAGCCGAGCACTTCCGTGACCAGCTCACGGGCGGCGTCGATGGTCGCGGCCAGCTCGGCGGGGCCACGGCCGACGGCACCGAGCAGTGCCTGCGTCCGCTGCGCGAAGTGCGGCGGGGCCCCGGGCAGCCGCCCCGCGGCGGCGATCATCCCCTTCTCGTTGATCAGCCACCGGCCCGCTCGGGCGTGCAGCACCTGAGCGAGCACCCCGACCACCCGGAACAGGCAGCCGGCGACGTACGCGCTGTCCCCGGCGACACTGGCCTTGGCGGCGCCGCTCAGCAGGAACCCGGCCTCCCAGCCGCCGGCCACCAGCGCGTCGGCGAGCGCGGGCGGATAGTCCCGGGTCTGCTCCCGCAACCGAATCAGCTGGCCGGTCGGGTCCGCCAGCACCTGGCACAGGGCCACCTCGCCCACGTAGGCGGACGAGTAGAACCCGAGCGGGTGCCCGGCCTGCACCCCGACCTCGTACCGGCCGGTCCGACAGTCCGCCCAGACGCGGCGTACCCGGTCGAGGTCCCGGTAGATCCAGTCCACGGCGACCCCGCCGATCCGCAGCCAACCACCCCCGTCGACCCAGCGGCCCCAACCACCGGGGGCGGTGAGAGCGATGTCGGTGTCGTCGGCGACCGTCGCGGCGACCGCACGCAGCGCCGGCACGTCCAGCTCACCCCGGTAGTAGAGACCCAGGTCCCAGTCGGAGTCCGGGCGCTGCTCGCCGCGGGCTCGACTACCGCCGAGCGCCACGGCGACCACCCCCTCGACGCCGCAGAGCCGGTCGGGCAGGTCGGCGGGGATCACCCGACGTCCCAGACCGGCTCCGGGGTCTCCACCACCTCGCTGTCGCCTCGGAACAGCACGAACCGGTCGAACGAGCGGGTGAACCAACGATCGTGGGTGACCGCGATCACCGTTCCCTCGAAGGCGGTCAGGCCCGCTTCGAGCGCTTCCGCGCTGGCCAGGTCGAGGTTGTCGGTGGGCTCGTCGAGCAGCAGCAGGGTCGCCCCGGACAGCTCCAGCAGCAGCACCAGGAACCGGGCCTGCTGCCCGCCGGAGAGCGTGCCGAAGCGCTGGTCGCCCTGCGCGGCCAGCTCGTAGCGACTGAGCACACCCATCGCCGCGTGCCGGTCCATGCCGGTGCGGTGCTCGTCACCCCGCCAGAGGATCTCGACGAGCGTCTTCGACATCAGCTCCGGCCGGTCGTGGGTCTGGGAGAAGTGCCCGGGGCGCACCCGGGCGCCCAGCCGGGCCACGCCGTCGTGCGCCACCGGAGCGAGCGCGCCCGCGCCGTCGACCGGCCCGTTCGCCGGGTCCGGGTCGGTGCCGCCGCGGGCCAGCAGCCGCAGGAAGTGCGACTTGCCGGTGCCGTTGGCACCGAGCACCGCCACCCGGTCGCCGTACCAGATCTCCAGGTCGAAGGGGAATGTCAGGCCGTCGAGCTCCAGCTGCTCGCAGACGACCGCGCGCTTGCCGGTCCGCCCGCCGCTGAGCCGCATCCGGATGTCCTGGTCCTTCGGCGGTACGGGCGGCGGCCCGGCCTCCTCGAACTTGCGCAACCGGGTCTGCGCGGCCTGGTAACGCGAGGCCAACCCGTCGTTGTACGCGGCCTTCTGCTTGTACATCAGCATCAGCTCGCGCAGCTTCTGGTGCTCCTCGTCCCAACGCCGGCGCAGCTCGTCGAGGCGGGCGTGCCGAGCCACCCGAGCCTCGTGCCAGCTGGCGAAGCCGCCTGGGTGCACCCAGGCGCTGCCACCCTCGACGGCGACCACCCGGTCGGCACTCTGGGCCAGCAGCTCGCGGTCGTGCGAGACGTAGAGCACCGACTTCGTCGACTCGCGCAGTCGCGCCTCCAGCCAACGTTTGCCGGGCACGTCGAGGAAGTTGTCCGGTTCGTCGAGCAGCAGCACCTCGTCCGGGCCGCGCAGCAGCAACTCCAGGGCGAAGCGCTTCTGCTGGCCGCCAGAGAGGGTACGCACCGGACGGTCCCGTACGGCCTCCCACGGCTGGCCGAGCACGATGGTCGCGACGGTGTCGAAGAGCACCTCGGCGTCGTACCCGCCGGCCTCGCCCCAGGCGCCGAGCGCATCGGCGTACGCCAACTGGGCCTTGCCCGCGGCGTTGCTGAACTTGCCATGGGCCTCGGCCGCCCGCATGGCCACCTCGGTCTCGCCGAGCCGCCGGCCGGCATCGCGAAGCGCCGGCGGGGCCAGCGACAACGCCAGGTCGGCGACTGTCGACTCGTCACCGATCATGCCGATGAACTGGCGCATCACACCCAGCCCGCCGGCGCGCGCGACGACGCCGCTGCGCACCGGCAGGTCGCCGGCGACCATCCTCAGCAGCGTCGTCTTTCCCGCGCCGTTTGGCCCGACCAGGGCGACCTTGCTGCCCTCCCCGACCCGGAACGACACGTCGGCGAAGAGTTCCCGACCGTCGGGCAGGATGTGCCCGACCGCTGCCACGTCCACGTATCCCACGCCGGGATCCTGCCCCAGTGAGGGTCGGGGGGTACATCCAATTACCGGGTGACGCGCAGCACCCGGAAGCCCTTTTGGCTGGCGTACCGCTCGACCTGCCAGCTCTGCTCGGTGAGCCAGCGTTGCAGCGAGTCGCCGCCGAGGTGCCGGGCGACGACCAACCAGCCGACCCCGTCCGGGGCGAGTCGGGGCAGCCAGCGCAGCAACAGGTCGTGCAGCCCGTCCTTGCCGATCCGGATGGGCGGGTTCGACCAGATCTGGGCGAAGCGGACGCCGTCCGGAACGTCGTCCGGCGCGCTGACCCGGACCCGGTCGGCGGCGCCGACCCGAGCTGCGTTGGCGGCGGTCAGCTCGCGGGCCCGGGCGTTGACGTCGACGGCCCAGATGGTGCTGGTGGGCGCGAGGTCGGCCAGCACGCAGCTGATCGGCCCGAATCCGCAGCCGAGGTCGAGCAGGTCGCCGGTGGTGTCGGCGGCGGGCAGTTCGGCCTTGCGCAGCAGCACCGCGGTGCCCGGGTCGAGCCGGCTGGCGGAGAACACCCCGCCGGCCGAGGAGAGCCGGTAGTCGCGGTCGGCGACGGAGAACTCGACCTCGCGCGCCGGGGCGTCGCTGGTGGGCTGAGCGGTGAAGTAGTGGTCGCCGGTCACCCGGCAATTCTCGCACCGGTCCGGGCCGGACCTGACACGGCCCACACGCACATTTCCCCGATATTACCCCCTAAAGGGACAATGCCTCCTACTCTGGGCGACATGGTGTATCGGTACCAGTCCGATGAGGACGCTTTCGAGGAGTACCCGGAGCCCGGGTCCGACCTGTCGGTGCTCGGCGCCGGTCCGCCCCCGGCGGCCGGACCCTCTCCGTCGCGCTTCCCCACGCCGTCGCTGCCCCGGCCGAACCAGCTCTCGCTGCCCTCGTCGCAGCCGGCGCCGGCTCGTGCCAATGTGCCGCAGCCCGGTCCGGCCGCCCGCGCCGATGCGCTACAGCCACTGCCGACACGCGCCGAGATCCCGCCCGCCCCGCCGCGCAGCCAGATCTACACCTCGGCGACGTCGGCGGAGCCGCCCATCCGGCGCGGTGGCGGCCGACTGTGGCAGGTACTGATCGGCGGCGCAGCCGTCCTGGTGCTGCTCGCCCTCTGCGGCCTCGGCGCCGCCGCGCTGCTCATCGACCGCGGCGAGCAGCCCCAGAGCAACCCGACCTACCAGCCCAACGCCGCCCCGACGTCGGCACCGGCGGAACGGCTGGCCCTCGACTCCCGGGACACCGACCAGGCCCCGCTCACCGCCAAGGAACTCTTCCCCGGCAAGGAGCTGAAGCTCACCGACGGCCAGCCGAGCTACCAGGTGCTCAAGACGCAGTCCAGCGGCAGTTGCGCCGTCGCCGCCACCGACGAGGTGGCCGATCTGCTGGTCCGGCTCGGCTGCAACCAGGTCGTCCGGGCCACGCTGAGTACGCCCGACGACAGCCACCTGGTCACCGCCGGCCTGTTCAACCTCACCGACAAGGTCAGCGCGGAACGAGCCCGAGACCGGCTCCGGCAACTGCTCGATGATCGGCAGGGCCGCTTCCGTGGCCTCACCGCCGACGACGCCGACGGGACCGATGTCCTGGCCAGCGCTCCGGCACGCGTCGGCTGGCAGGTCCGTGGCCACTACCTGGCGTACGCGCTGGTGGTCCGCAAGGACGGGGCGGCGGTCAAGGCGGGTGACGCCAAGGTCCGCGAGATCCTGTTCGACATGATCGAGCTGCACCTCAGCCGGGGCGTGCTGCAGAGCCGGGCCGACGGTGGCACCGCCGCCCAACCGACGACGGCACCTACCGGCAGCAACGCCAACCAGGGCGATCTGCCGGGCGACTGACAGTGCGGGCGGTCAACCCTCGATCGGGACCCGCAGCCGGCGCGTGAGGGTCGCGCGGTGGGCGTACTCGGCCGGATCCGCCGGGTAGCCGACGGCGACCAGGGTCAGGCCGCGTGCGGGGGCCACTGTCACCTCGCTGGACCGCTCCCGCTGGGTGAGCAGGGTGCCCGGCCACTCGACCGGGCGGCGGCCGTCCCCGGCCACCAGCATGGCACCCACCAGGCTGCGCACCATCGCCTGACAGAACGCGTCGGCCTGCACGGTGGCGACCAGGATGCCGTCCGGGTCGCGACGCCAGTCCAGCCGGGTCACCTCGCGCAGCGTGGTCGCGTGCTCCTTGCGCCGGCAGTACGCGGCGAAGTCGTGCTCCCCCACCAGCCCGGTCGCGGCGGCGTTCAGCGCGGCCAGGTCCAACGGCTTCGGCCAGGCCAGCACCTCGTGGCGGCGCAACGGCTCGGCGCCGAAGGGCGCATCGGTGACCCGGTACTCGTAGCGCCGGAAGGTGGCCGAGAACCGGGCGTCGAAGTCGGCCGGCACCTCGGTCATCGCCCGTACCCGCACGTCGGTGGGGAGCAGCCGGGCCAGGCGACGCAGCAGCCGTCCCTCGTGCTGCCGCCACACGTCCACGGGCAGGTCCACGTGGCACACCTGCCCCGTGGCGTGCACTCCCGCGTCGGTCCGCCCGGCCACCGTCAGCCCGGTGGCCGTACCGGCACCCAGGACCAGGTCCAGGGTCTCGACGAGCACCCCCGCGACGGTGCGCCTGGTCGGCTGGGCTGCCCAGCCGGAAAAGTCGGTGCCGTCGTACGAGACGTCCAGCCGCAGCCGGATCCGCTCGTCCACCTTGTACCTCCTGTTACGGGTCGGGCCCGACACCCCGATGGGGTGCCGGGCCCGAACGATGCCTGGATCAGGCCTTGTTCTCCTCGGTGGCGAGGTCGCTGTCCTCGCGCGCCGCAGCGGTGTCGCCGGACGCCGAGACCGGCGCCTCCGCGTCCTGGTCGGCGGTCTCCGAGCGCGGAGCATCCTCGGCCGGGGCGAGCGCCTCGACCTTGTCCTGCTGCGCGGCCTTGCGGGCGGCGGTCTTCTTGTTCGCCTTCGGCTCGGCGACCTGAAGCTCCTCCACCAGCTCGATGATGGCCATCGGCGCGTTGTCACCCTTGCGCGGACCGGTCTTCACGATCCGGGTGTAACCGCCGGGGCGGTTGGAGTACCGGGGCGCGATCTGGTCGAACAGGGCGTAGACCACGTCCTTGTCCTTGACCACACCCAGCACCCGACGCCGCGAGGCGAGGTCACCGCGCTTGGCCTTCGTGATGAGCTGCTCGGCCAGCGGGCGCAGCCGCCGGGCCTTCGTCTCGGTGGTCTGGATCTTTCCGTGCTGGAACAGCGCGGTCGCCAGGTTGGCCAGCATCAGCCGCTCGTGCGAGGGGCTGCCGCCGAGGCGGGGGCCCTTGGTGGGCGTGGGCATTTTTGGTGCTCCTCAGTTGTGGCGGCAGCGCGGACTAGAGCTGCTCGGTCTCGCGGTAGTCGTCGGTGTCGTAGTCGGCCTCGCCGAAGGTGTCCACGACGTGCGCCGGGTCGAAGTTCGGAGCCGAGTCCTTCAGCCCGAGACCCATCCCGGCGAGCTTCATCTTGACCTCGTCGATCGACTTCTGACCGAAGTTGCGAATGTCGAGGAGGTCGGCCTCGGTACGCCCGATGAGCTCACCAACGGAGTTGATGCCCTCGCGCTTGAGGCAGTTGTAGGAGCGGACGGTGAGGTCCAGCTCCTCGATCGGCAGAGCGAGGTCCGCCGCCAGCTGGGCGTCCTGCGGGGACGGCCCGATGTCGATGCCCTCGGCGGTCTCGTCCAGCTCCCGGGCGAGCCCGAACAGCTCCACCAGCGTCGAACCGGCGGAGGCCAGCGCGGTACGCGGACCCATCGACGGCTTGGTCTCGACGTCGATGATCAGCCGGTCGAAGTCGGTGCGCTGCTCGACACGGGTCGCCTCGACGCGGTAGGTCACCTTCAGCACCGGCGAGTAGATCGAGTCGACCGGGATACGGCCGATCTCGGCGCCGGACTGCTTGTTCTGCGCCGCCGTCACGTAGCCCCGGCCCCGCTCGACGGTCAGCTCCATGTCGAGCCGGCCCTTGCCGTTCAGGGTGGCGAGCTTGAGATCCGGGTTGTGCACCGAGACGCCGGCCGGGGGCTGGATGTCGCCCGCGGTCACGTCGCCCGGGCCCTGCTTGCGCAGGTACATGCTGACCGGCTCGTCGTGCTCGGAGCTGACGCACAGCTCCTTGATGTTCATGACGAGCTCGACCACGTCCTCCTTGACACCGGGGATCGTGGTGAACTCGTGCAGCACACCGTCGATCTTGATCGAGGTGACGGCCGCGCCCGGGATCGACGACAGCAGCGTACGCCGCAGCGAGTTACCCAGGGTGTAGCCGAAGCCCGGCTCCAGCGGCTCGATGGCGAACCGGGAACGGGTCTCGTTGATCGACTCCTCGGAGAGGGAGGGTCGCTGGCTGATGAGCATCTTTTCTCTTCTCTTCCGGGGCGCCCGCTATTTGACGCCCACGACACAAACTGTTCCGGTGGCCCGCCCCGGAGGGCGGGCCACCGAACGAGCTCGGACTACTTGGAGTAGAGCTCGACGATCAACTGCTCCTGGACCTGCGTGTCGATAACCTGCCGGGCCGGGAGGGAGTGCACGAGCACCTTCATCTGGCTCGGGATGGCCTCAAGCCACGCCGGAACCGCCCGCGAGCCGGCCTGAGCCTGCGCGACGATGAACGGGGTGAGCTCCTTGCTCTTGCCCCGAACCTCGATGATGTCGTGCTCCTTGACGCGGTACGACGGGATGTCGACCTTCTTGCCGTTCACCGTGAAGTGACCGTGCTTGACCAGCTGGCGGGCCATGTCCCGCGAGTGGGCGTAGCCGGCCCGGTAAACGACGTTGTCCAGCCGCGACTCGAGGATCTGCAGGAGGACCTCACCGGTCTTGGCCTGCTTGCCAACAGCTTCCTCGTAGTAACCGCGGAACTGCTTCTCCAGCACGCCGTAAACCCGACGGGCCTTCTGCTTCTCACGGAGCTGGAGCAGGTACTCCGTCTCCTTGGTGCGGCCGCGGCCGTGCTGCCCGGGCGGGAACGGCCGGGACTCGAACGGGCACTTCGGACCATCGCACTTGCTGCCCTTGAGGAACAGCTTCATCTTCTCCCGCCGGCAACGGCGGCAGTCTGCACCGGTGTAACGAGCCATCTCTCTCTACCTCTCAGACCCGGCGACGCTTCGGCGGACGGCATCCGTTGTGCGGCTGCGGGGTGACGTCGGCGATCTGCCCGACCTCGAGGCCCACGGCCTGCAGCGAACGGATGGCGGTTTCCCGGCCGGAGCCGGGGCCCTTGACGAACACGTCGACCTTGCGCATGCCGTGCTCCATGGCGCGACGCGCGGCAGCCTCGGCGGCCAGCTGCGCAGCGAACGGAGTCGACTTGCGGGAGCCCTTGAAGCCGACCTGGCCAGCGGAGGCCCAGGAGATGACCGCACCGGTCGGGTCCGTGATGGACACGATGGTGTTGTTGAACGTGCTCTTGATGTGCGCCTGCCCGTGGGCGACGTTCTTGCGTTCCTTGCGCCGGACCTTCTTTACAGCGGCTCCGGCACGAGCCTTCGGTGGCATAAGTCTGTGCGCTCCTAGTTGACTTTCCGGATTGGGTTGCGGCCTGACCCACCTCGGCGGCGGCCGACCCCGTCATCCGGTTAAGAACTACTTCTTGCCGGGCTTCTTCTTGCCGGCGACGGTCCGCTTCGGGCCCTTGCGGGTCCGGGCGTTGGTCTTGGTCCGCTGGCCACGCACGGGCAGGCCCCGGCGGTGCCGGATGCCGGCGTAGCAGCCGATCTCAACCTTGCGGCGGATGTCAGCGGCGACCTCGCGGCGCAGGTCGCCTTCAACCTTGTAGTTGCCCTCGATGTGGTCGCGGAGCTGCACGAGCTCCTCGTCCGTGAGGTCCCGAGCGCGCTTGTCCGGCGAGATGCCGGTGGCGGCGAGTGTCTCCAGGGCGCGGGTGCGACCGACCCCGAAGATGTAGGTGAGCGCGATCTCCAACCGCTTTTCGCGGGGGAGATCCACGCCGACTAGACGTGCCATGTGCGGGCGTACTCCTCGTGATGTGTGGCGGAGGTGTGGACCCGTCCCACCCCGCTACCGGCCGTCCCGTCTTTCCGACGCGGTGAGCGCCGGCGACCGGGATCGGTCGCTGCCCGAGCGGGCCCCGGCCTCCGACCGGGGGTCAGCCACGCAGAGGTACGTCTCGCGTACCGCTCGCGGCTGGGACGAGCATGTGTGATGTGTTTGTCGCTGGGGATCTGCCTGGACCAACGCCACCCGGCCGTGCTCCGGCCGGACGGGCTGAGTCAGCCCTGGCGCTGCTTGTGGCGCGGGTCGCTGCAGATGACCATGACCCGGCCGTGCCGGCGGATAACCCGGCACTTGTTGCAGATCCTCTTGACGCTCGGCTTGACCTTCACGGTTGCCTTACTTCCCATCTGGCCCGGCTACGCGCTCTGCGCGACGCCGGACGTCGAAGACGGACACGGGACTTCCCGGCCGTCGTCAGGACGGACTACTTGTAGCGGTAGACGATGCGCCCGCGGGTCAGGTCGTACGGCGAAAGTTCGACGACGACCCGGTCCTCCGGAAGGATGCGGATGTAGTGCTGCCGCATCTTGCCGCTGATGTGAGCCAACACCTTGTGGCCGTTCGCGAGCTCCACCCGGAACATGGCGTTCGGCAGGGGCTCGATGACCCGACCCTCGATCTCAATGGCTCCGTCTTTTTTAGGCATGTCCTCCGCTGTCCTGACGTCGATTGCTCCGGGCGGCCCACAACGTCTTACACGGAAATCTGATCAGAATCAGAAGCCCGCGCCAGCCGCGGCTCCAGCTCCCACCGAAGCGCAGGGTGGGCATGCCGGAGTGGACGCTGTGCGCCGATCTGAAAGTGTACGCCGGCCCGCGGTCCCCCGCCAAACCGACCACCCACCCCACGGTGCGGCAGCCCAAACGGCCCCGCCCCCGGCCGTGTTGATCATGCAGTTGTTGTCGCGACACGTCGGGATTGGCGGCAACAACTTCATGATCAACAGAGCGTCAGGGGGTGCGGTGGGGTCAGGGGGTTGTTGGGGGGTCGTCCGTTTCGAGGGCGCGCTTTGCCTGCTTGCGCTCTCGGCGGCGTTGGCGCTTGACCGCCTGGCGTTGGGGCTCCTTGGCAGCCAGCCCGCTGACCGTGCGGACCACCAGCACCGCGCCCCACGGCCCCGCCACCCAGGCCGGCCAGAAGTAGAGCAGGTCCTGGGTGAGCACCGACGCCACCGCCCAGATGGTCATCACGATGGCGATCACCCGCAGGTACGGGAACCACACCTCGGCCAACCAGCGTGCGGTGACGGCCCTGCTGGGGCCCGGATCGAGCTGGTCACCCAGCAGGCTCACCGTCGGCCCGGCAACCGGCGCCAGGCCCGACCGCTGCGCCGGCGTCACCGGCGGCAGGTCGGTGAGTAGGGCCTCAAGGTCGGCGTACGTGCGTGCCGCGTAGGCCCGCTGCAACCGCTCGTCGTACTCGTGCAGATCCAGTCGGCCCTCGTCGAGGGCGACCCGCAACCGGTCGGCCACCGCCGCACGGTCCGAGTCCGCGGCTCGCATCCCGTCGCGCCCGTCCATGCCGGCAAGCATGCCACCGGCGCGCCACTCCCGTCCGCCCCCGGGACACCGGTGGATCATGAAACTGTTGCTCGCCTCAGCGGCGTGTCGGAGCTACAACTTCATGATCAATGGCGGGAAGCCAGGCCGGTGTTAGGGGGTCTTTGTGGCCGCGGGTTGGCGGGCGGTTACCAGGTCGCCCAGGCGCGCCCGGCCACCGTCGAACGCGGTGAGCACCCAGACGCCGTCCGGCAGCAGCGCCATCGAGTGTTCGACGTGCGCGGCCACCGAGCCGTCCCGGGTGACGACCGTCCATCCGTCTGCCAACTCGGCGGTACGCGGGGACGCCATGGTGATCATCGGCTCGATGGCCAGGGCCATACCGGGGACCAGACGCGGGCCCTTGCCCGGCCGACCGTGGTTGAGCACGTGGGGGTCCTGGTGCATCTCGGTGCCGATGCCGTGCCCGCCGTAGCCGTCGACGATGCCGTACCGGCCGCCCTTGCGGACAGCGGTCTCCACGGCGTGCGAGATGTCGGTGAGCCGGCCCTTGCCGCTGGCCGCACCACGCGCGGCGGCGGCGATGCCGGCCCACATCGCGTCCTCGGCGACCTCGGCCATCTTCAGCAGTGCCGGGTCGACGTCACCGACCCCGACCGTGATCGCGGAGTCGCCGTGCCACCCGTCCAGCACCGCGCCGCAGTCGATGGAGATCAGGTCGCCGGCCTGGAGCACCTGCTTCGGCGACGGGATGGCGTGCACGATCTGCTCGTTGACCGAGGAGCAGATCGACGCCGGAAAACCGTGGTAGCCCTTGAACGACGGAACGCCGCCCGCCTCGCGGATGGTCGCCTCGGCGATGGCGTCCAGATCGGCGGTGCTCACACCGGGGGCCACAGCCTCCCGCATCCGGCGCAGTGCCTCGGCCACCACCAGCCCGGCGGCCCGCATCTTCTCGATCTGGTCAGGGGTCTTCAGCTGGATGTCCAGCTGGGGACGACGCATGGAGCGGTTACCTTTCGTTGCCGAACAGCGGGGCACATAACGCGTACCCCGCTGTTCGCACTCTATCCGCCGTGGCCCGGCCGGACCTCAGCCGCCGTACGACCGCAACGCGTCGATGGCCCGGGTGGTGACGTCCTCCACCGGCCCGGTGGCGTCGATCCCGACCAGCTTGCCCTGAGCGCCGTAGTAGTCGACCAGCGGTGCGGTCTTCTCGCTGTACTCACGAAGCCGCGTGGCGATCGTTTCCGGCTTGTCGTCGTCGCGCTGGAACAGCTCGGCGCCGCATCGGTCACAGATGCCGGGCCGGGTGGTGGCGTCGAACTCGACGTGCCAGATCTTGCCGCAGCCCCGGCAGGTACGCCTGCCGGAAAGCCGCCGGATCACCTCGTCGTCGTCGACGACCAGCTCCAGGACCAGATCCAGGGCGGTGCCCAGATCGGCCAGGAGCTTGTCCAGAGCGGCCGCCTGCGGAGTCGTCCGCGGGAAGCCGTCGAGCAGGAAACCCTCGCTGGCGTCGGGCTCGGCCAGCCGGTCCCGGACCATGTTGATGGTGACCTCGTCCGGAACCAGCTCGCCCGCGTCCATGTACCGCTTCGCCTCGACACCGAGCGGCGTGCCCTGGGTGACGTTCGACCGGAAGATGTCTCCGGTCGAAATCTTCGGCACCGAGAGGTGCGCGGCGATGAACTCGGCCTGCGTGCCCTTGCCCGCGCCCGGCGGGCCAACCAGAACGAGTCTCATCTACCGCAGGAACCCTTCGTAGTTCCGCTGCATGAGTTGGCTCTCGATCTGCTTCACGGTCTCCAGACCGACGCCGACCATGATGAGCACAGCGGTGCCGCCGAACGGGAAGTTCTGGTACTGCTGGTTGTCCAGCCAGATGAAGAAGAAGTTCGGCAGGATCGAGATGACGCCGAGGTAGAGCGCGCCCGGCAGGGTGATCCGGCTGAGGATGAAGTCCAGGTAGTCGGCGGTCGGCTTGCCCGGGCGGATGCCCGGCACGAACCCGCCGTACTTCTTCATGTTGTCCGCGACCTCGGTCGGGTTGAACGTGATCGAGACGTAGAAGTACGTGAAGAAGATGATCAGCAGGAAGTAGACCGAGATGTAGATCGGGCTGCTCGGGTTGACCAGGTTGTTCTGGATCCACGACTGGGTCTTGCCCGGGTCGGTCTGGTCGAAGAACTGCAGCGCCAACTGCGGCAGGTAGAGCAGCGACGAGCCGAAGATGACCGGGATCACACCCGCCTGGTTGACCTTGAGCGGGATGTAGGTCGAGGTGCCGCCGTACATCCGCCGGCCGATCATCCGCTTGGCGTACTGCACCGGGATCCGGCGCTGCGCCTGCTCGATGAAGGTGACAGCGGTGATGACCACCAGGACCAGCGCGATGACCAGGGCGAACATGTCCCAGCCCTTGCTGGTCTTGATCTGCCAGCCCTCGCTGGGCAGCCGCGCCGCGATCGAGGTGAAGATCAGGACGGACATGCCGTTGCCGACGCCGCGGTCGGTGATCAGCTCACCGAGCCACATGACCATGCCGGTGCCGGCGGTCATCGTCATCACCAGGATGGTCAGGGTCAGCCAGTCCGGGATGCCGGTGCCGGTCGGGATGATCGGGAACTGGTCGCAGCGGTTCTGGAACAGCTGGCCCGAGCGAGCCAGGGCCACGAACGCCGAGGCCTGCAGCACGCCGAGACCGAGGGTCAGGTAACGGGTGTACTGGGTGATCTTCGCCTGACCGGCCTGGCCCTCCTTGCGGAGCTGCTCAAGGCGGGGGATCACGACGGTCAGCAGCTGCAGGATGATCGACGCGGTGATGTAGGGCATGATGCCCAGCGCGAAGACCGAGAGCTGTAGCAGCGCTCCGCCGGAGAAGAGGTTGAGAAGGTTCACCACCCCTGTGGTGTCACCCTGGATGGTGTCGAGGCACTTCTGCACGTTGCCGTACGAGACGCCCGGGCTGGGGAGCGTTGCACCCAGCCGGTAGACCGCGATGATGCCTACTGTGAACAGCAGCTTCTTGCGCAGGTCAGGCGTACGGAACGCACTGAGAAAGGCGGACAGCAACTTCTTCCTCCTGCGCGAGGCGGGCCGCCGGTGATCCCTGGCGGGTCGGGGTGGATCACGGGCGAGTGCCCGCAATCCATGGCTGGGATGGGACTCTAACAGCCTCACCCCGGTCCGGGCAGATGCGCCCGACTACATAAATCGATTCCGATGTTACCGGGCGCTCAGGCCCCAGGCAGACCATGGCGCCCGCCAGTTGCTCTCAACTGGACGGGCGCCATGGTCGTACGCCTTACAGCTCGGTGGCGGAGCCACCGGCAGCAGCGATCTTCTCCTTGGCCGACGCACTGAACGCGTGCGCGGACACCTGGAGCGCCACACCGCCGAGGTCCCCGGTGCCGAGGACCTTGACCGGGTGACCCTTGCGGACCGCGCCGGACTCGACGAGCTCCAGCGGGCCGACCTGACCACCATTCGGGAACAGCTCAGCGAGTCGGTCCAGGTTGACCACCTGGAAGACCACCTTGAACTTGTTCTTGAAGCCCTTCATCTTCGGCAGGCGCATGTGGATGGGCATCTGCCCACCCTCGAACGCCGCCGAGATGTTCTTGCGGGCCTTGGAACCCTTGGTACCGCGACCAGCGGTCTTGCCCTTGGAACCCTCACCGCGACCCACACGGGTCTTCGCGGTCTTGGAACCGGGCGCCGGGCGCAGGTGATGCACCTTGATCGTCATTACTCGACCTCCTCGACCTTCACGAGGTGGCTCACAGTGAAGATCATGCCGCGGATCTCGGGCCGGTCCTCCTTGACCACCACGTCGTTGATCCGCTTGAGACCGAGCGAACGCAGCGACTCACGCTGGTTGTGCTTGGTCCCGATACCGGACCGGAGCTGGGTGACCTTCAGGCGTGCCATCAGTGCGCCACCCCCGCACGCGACGCCAGCATGGCGGCCGGCGCGACGTCCTCCACCGGCAGACCACGACGCGCCGCGACCTGCTCGGGGGACTCAAGCCCCTTCAGGGCCGCCACGGTGGCGTGCACGATGTTGATCGGGTTCGACGAACCGAGGCTCTTGGAGAGCACGTCGTGGATCCCAGCGCACTCCAGCACGGCACGCACCGGTCCACCGGCGATGACACCCGTACCGGCCGAGGCCGGCTTGAGCAGCACCACACCAGCGGCGTCCTCACCCGTCACCGGGTGTGGGATCGACTGACCGATCCGCGGGACCTTGAAGAAGTGCTTCTTGGCCTCCTCGACACCCTTGGCGATGGCCGCGGGCACCTCCTTGGCCTTTCCGTAGCCCACGCCGACCGTGCCGTCGCCGTCGCCCACGATCACCAGGGCGGTGAAGCTGAAGCGACGACCACCCTTCACGACCTTGGCGACGCGGTTGATCGCGACGACCCGCTCAAGGTGCGGGGTCTTCTCGACGGGCGCGTTTCCGCGGCCGCCCTCACGGCGGTTGTCGCGGCGACCACCCTCGTTGCCACCGGACCCGCCGCCACGGCGCTGTTGACCTGGCATCAGCAGCCTTCCTTCTCTCTCGTGACGGGGTTGTTAGAACTCGAGCCCGGCTTCGCGGGCGGCGTCGGCAAGCGCGGCGACTCGCCCCGCGTACCGGTTGCCGCCGCGGTCGAAGACGACCTTGGAGACGCCGGCGGCCTTGGCCCGCTCGGCGAGCAACGCGCCCACCTTGCCAGCCAGGGCGCTCTTGTCGCCCTCCGCACCGCGCAGCGAGGCGTCCAGGGTCGACGCCGACGCCAGGGTGTGACCCTTGGTGTCGTCGACGATCTGGGCGACCATGTGCCGCAGCGAGCGGGTGACGACCAGGCGCGGACGCTCGGCCGTACCGCTGACGTTCTTGCGGACGCGGAAGTGTCGACGCGCACGCCCAACGGCGCGCTTGGCGGCGACACCGCGGCGGCGCTTGAGCAGCGTGGCGCTCACTTCTTACCTGCCTTTCCAGCCTTGCGGCGGATGACCTCGCCCTGGTACTTGACGCCCTTGCCCTTGTAGGGCTCCGGCGGGCGGATCTTCCGGATGTTGGCGGCGACCTCACCGACCTGCTGCTTGTCGATGCCAGCCACGTGGAACAGGGTCGGCCGCTCCACCGTGAAGGTGATGCCCGCCGGGGCGGGGACGACCACCGGGTGCGAGAACCCGAGCGCGAACTCGAGGTCCGAACCCTTGGCGGTGACCCGGTAACCGGTGCCGGCGATCTCCAGGCTCTTGCGGTAGCCCTCGGTGACCCCGACGATCATGTTGGCAACCAGCGTACGGCTCAGGCCGTGGAGTTCCTTGGCCTTGCGCTCGTCGTTCGGCCGGTTGACGCTCAGCTCGCCATCCTCGGCCCGCTCGATCGTGATCGGCTCGGCGAGGGTGTGCTCAAGCTGGCCCTTGGGGCCCTTGACCTTGACGGTCTGCCCGTCGATCGTGATATCGACGCCGGCTGGTACCGGGATCGACTTACGTCCAATTCGCGACATTTCTACCTGTCTCCCGTTACCAGACGAAGGCGAGGACTTCCCCGCCAACACTCCGCTTGCGGGCCTGCCGGTCGGTCAGCAGCCCCTGGGACGTCGAAATGATCGCCACGCCCAGCCCACCGAGCACCCGCGGGAGCCCGTCCGACTTGGCGTACACCCGGAGACCGGGCTTGGACACGCGCTTGATGCCGGCCAGGCTCCGCTCGCGGTTCTGGCCGTACTTCAGCTCGACGACCAGTCGCTTGCCGACGGCGCCCTCCTCGGGCTCCTCGACCGACCAGGTGGCGATGTAACCCTCGGCCTTCAGGACCTCGGCGATGTTCGCCTTGATCTTGGAGTAGGGCATCTTCACCTGATCGTGGTACGCCTGGTTGGCGTTACGCAGACGCGTGAGCATGTCTGCGATCGGGTCGGTCATCGTCATGGATTTCGTCAGCCTTTCTCGCCGGGGTTCCCGGGGCATCAGCCCCGGGCCTACGGCGAAGAGCAATACCTAATCGGTGCAGGAGTTCCCGGCCGACGGCCGGGACGCGGTCGCCCTTACCAGGAAGCCTTGGACACGCCCGGCAGCTCACCGCGGTGAGCCATCTCCCGGATGCAGACGCGGCAGAGCCCGAACTTGCGGTAGACCGCCTTCGGACGCCCGCACCGCTGGCAGCGGGTGTACGCGCGAACCGAGAACTTCGGCTTCGCGGCCGCCTTGATGATCAGCGCCTTCTTGGCCATCTCAGTTCTCCTTGAACGGGAAGCCCAGGAGCTTGAGCAGCGCCCGGCCCTCGTCGTCGGTCGTGGCGGTCGTGACCACCGTGATGTCCATGCCCCGCTGGCGATCGATCCGGTCCTGGTCGATCTCGTGGAACACCGACTGCTCGGTCAGACCGAACGTGTAGTTGCCGTGCCCGTCCAGCTTGCGCCCGTCCAAGCCGCGGAAGTCGCGGATACGCGGCAGCGCGATGGAGAGCAGCCGGTCCATGAACTCCCACATCCGGTCGCCGCGAAGGGTGACCTTCGCGCCGATCGGCATGCCCTCGCGGAGCTTGAACTGCGCGATGGACTTGGTCGCCCGCCGCACCTGCGGCTTCTGGCCGGTGATCGTGGCGAGGTCGCGGACCGCGCCGTCGATCAGCTTGGCGTCGCGAGCAGCCTCGCCGACACCCATGTTGACGACGATCTTGACCAGCCGCGGCACCTGCATGGGGTTGCCGTAGCTGCGCTGCTCACGCAGCTGGGCCACGATCTCGTTGCGGTACCGCTCCTTGAGGCGCGGCAGGGTCTTTTCGGTAGCCGTGGTCATCACAGGTCCTTACCGGTGCTACGCGCGATGCGGACCTTCTGGCCGTTGTCGTCGATCCGGTAACCGACGCGGGTCGGCTTGCCGTCGGAGTCCAGGACCTGCACGTTCGAGACGTGGATCGGGGCCTCCTGAGTGACGATGCCGCCGGTCTTGGCGCCACGCTGGGTGGTGCTGATGCGGGTGTGCTTCTTGACCCGGTTCACGCCCTCGACCAGGACCTTGTCCTGCCGCGGGTAGGCCTGAATGACCTTGCCCTTGGCACCCTTGTCCTTGCCGGCGATGATGACGACCGTGTCGCCCTTCTTGACCTTCACGGTCACAACACCTCCGGCGCGAGGGAAATAATCTTCATGAACCGCTTGTCCCGCAGCTCCCGGCCCACCGGGCCGAAGATACGGGTTCCACGCGGGTCCCCGCCGTCCTTGATGATGACGGCGGCGTTCTCGTCGAAGCGGATGTACGAGCCGTCCGGACGCCGCCTCTCCTTGGCGGTGCGAACGACGACAGCCTTGACGACGTCGCCCTTCTTCACACCGGCACCCGGGATCGCGTCCTTGACCGTGGCCACGATGACGTCGCCGATGCTCGCGTAGCGCCGACCCGAGCCGCCGAGAACCCGGATGCACAGGATCTCCCGAGCACCCGTGTTGTCGGCGACGCGCAGTCGCGACTCCTGCTGAATCACGTCTATCTCCTATGTCTGCCGGTTCTCCGGCCGCCGTAGCGGCCGGAGCCTGGCGGAACCTACGCCCGACGCAACGCCGGGCGAGCTCGAGCCTTCGCTACTTGGCCTTTTCCAGGATCTCCACGATCCGCCAACGCTTGGTGGCGCTCAGCGGCCGGGTCTCCATGATGAGAACCCGGTCACCGGTGCCAGCGGCGTTCTGCTCGTCGTGCACCTTCAGCTTGGCCGTACGGCGCATGATCTTGCCGTACAGCGCGTGCCGAACCCGGTCCTCGACCTCGACAACGACGGTCTTGTCCATCTTGTCGCTGATCACCAGGCCCTCGCGGACCTTGCGGCGCGACCGCGCGGCGGCGGTGGCGGTCTCTTCGGTCATGATGCAGTCACCTCAGTCGGCGCGGCCGAGAGCCCCAGCTCACGCTCACGCATGATCGTGTAGATCCGGGCGATCTCCCGACGGATGACCTGCAACCGCCGGTTGTTGTCCAGCTGCCCGGTTGCGGCCTGCACGCGGAGGTTGAACAGCTCCGCCTTGGCCTCCCGCAGCTTCGTGACCAGCTCCTCTTCGGAGAGCTCACGCAGCTCGGTCGCCTTAACGCCCGCTGCCATCAGGATTCACCCACTTCGCGCGTAACAATGCGGCACTTCATCGGGAGCTTGTGGATCGCGCGACGCATGGCCTCTCGCGCGGTCTGCTCGTTGGGGAAGGACATCTCGAAGAGAACCCGCCCCGGCTTGACGTTGGCAACCCACCACTCGGGCGAACCCTTACCGGAACCCATCCGGGTCTCGGCAGGCTTCTTGGTGAGGGCCTGGTCCGGGAAGATCGTGATCCAGACCTTGCCACCACGCTTGATGTGGCGAGTCATCGCGATACGTGCCGACTCGATCTGCCGGTTCGTCACGTACGCCGGCTCGAGAGCCTGGATCCCGAACTCGCCGAACACCACCCGGTTACCACCCTTGGACGCGCCACTGCGGTCCGGGTGGTGCGGCTTGCGGAAGCCCTTCGGGGGCTTGCGCGGCATCAGCATCTGTCAGCCCTCCTGCTGCGTTTCTGCCGGAGCAGCAGCGGCGGCGACAGCTGCGCTGTCGACCGGCTCGCCGCTCGGCGTCTCGGCCTGCTGCGCGATGGTGGTCGCAGCAGCCCGACCGGCCTCGGTGCCACCAGCCGTGGTGCCGGACGAACCCGACCGGCCACGGCGCGGACGCTCGGGACGGTCGCCGCGCTCACCACGACGCGGGCGGGACGGACCGGCCTCGGCCGGAGCTTCCCGGCCCGGGACGGCGTCGCCCTTGTAGATCCAGACCTTCACACCGATCCGACCGAACGTGGTACGGGCCTCGAAGAAGCCGTACTCGATGTTGGCCCGCAGCGTGTGCAGCGGAACCCGGCCCTCACGGTAGAACTCGGTCCGGCTCATCTCGGCGCCGCCGAGGCGACCCGAGACCTGAACCCGGATGCCCTTGCAGACCGGGTTCTTCATCGCCGACTGCATGGCCTTGCGCATCGCCCGACGGAAGCTGACCCGGCTGGACAGCTGCTCGGCCACGCCCTGCGCGACCAGCTGAGCGTCCGACTCGGGGTTCTTCACCTCGATGATGTTCAGCTGAACCTGCTTGCCGGTGAGCTTCTCAAGCTCGCCGCGGATCCGGTCGGCCTCCGCACCCTTACGGCCGATGACAATGCCCGGCCGGGCGGTGTGGATGTCGACCCGGACCCGGTCGCGGGTGCGCTCGATGTCGACCTTGGAAATCCCGGCACGCTCGAGGCCCTTGGACATCATGCGGCGGATCTTGACATCCTCGCCGATGTAGTCCTTGTAGAGCTTGTCCGCGAACCAGCGGGACTTCCAGTCGGTCGAGATGCCGAGCCGGAACCCAGTGGGGTGAACCTTCTGACCCATTACTCGGCGTCCTCCGTCTTGCTCTGCGCTTCGGCCGGTGCGGCCTCCGTGGCCGGGGCGGCCTTCTTCGCCGCGGCCTTCCTCGGCGCTGCCGGCGCGACCGCTTCGACCGCCACAGTGATGTGGCAGGTGCGCTTGCGGATTCGGTACGCCCGACCCTGCGCCCGCGGCTGGAACCGCTTCATCGTCGGGCCCTCGTCCACGAAGGCCTCGCTGACGAGCAGCGCGTCGGGGTCCAGCCGCTCGTTGTTCTCCGCGTTGGCGATCGCGCTAGCGAGCACCTTGTACACCTGCTCGCTCGCAGCCTGCGGCGCGAACTGCAGCACCGTGAGCGCCTCCTTCGCGGGCAGGCCGCGGACGAGGTTGACCACCCGGCGCGCCTTCATCGGCGAGATGCGCACGTGCCGCGCAACCGCCCGCGCGCCCGGAAGCACCGGAGCGTCGCCCTTTCCTGGCATCGCTGTAACCCCTTGTTCCCTCTATCCGTATGCCCGCGGCGTCAGCGCCGACGGCTCTTCCGGTCGTCCTTCTCGTGACCCTTGAACGTGCGGGTCAGCGCGAACTCGCCGAGCTTGTGCCCGACCATCGCCTCGGTCACGAACACCGGGACGTGCTTGCGTCCGTCATGCACGGCGATCGTGTGCCCCAGCATCTCGGGGATGATCGTCGAGCGCCGCGACCAGGTCTTGATCACGTTCTTGGAGCCCTTGTCGTTCTGAACTTCCACCTTCTTGAGCAGGTGGTCGTCTACGAACGGGCCCTTCTTCAGGCTGCGAGGCATGTCTTATCTCCCTCAGCCGCGCTTACGCGTGGCGTAGCGGCGGCGGACGATCAGCCGGTCACTCGGCTGGCCCTTACGGCGGGTGCGGCCCTCGGGCTTACCCTGCGGGTTGACCGGGTGGCGACCACCGGAGGTCTTACCCTCACCACCACCGTGCGGGTGGTCGACCGGGTTCATGGCGACACCACGGACGGTCGGGCGCTTGCCCTTCCACCGCATCCGGCCGGCCTTACCCCAGTTGATGTTCGACTGGTCGGCGTTGCCGATCTCGCCGACGCTGGCGCGGCAGCGCACGTCCACCCGCCGGATCTCGCCGGACGGCATACGCAGGGTCGCGTACGCGCCCTCGCGGCCGAGCAGCTGGATGCCGACGCCGGCGGAACGGGCCAGCTTGGCCCCGCCACCCGGACGCAGCTCCACGTTGTGGATCGTGGTACCGACCGGGATGTTGCGCAGCGGCAGGTTGTTACCCGGCTTGATGTCGGCGCCCGGGCCGGATTCGACGCGGTCGCCCTGCTTCATGTCCTTCGGCGCGATGATGTACCGCTTCTCGCCGTCGGCGTAGTGCAGCAGCGCGATGCGCGCCGTGCGGTTCGGGTCGTACTCGATGTGAGCGACCTTCGCCGGCACGCCGTCCTTGTCGACCCGCTTGAAGTCGATCAGACGGTACTGACGCTTGTGACCGCCACCGTGGTGCCGCGTGGTGATCCGGCCGTGGGCGTTACGCCCGCCCTTCTTCGGCAACGGAGCCAACAGCGACTTTTCCGGCGTGGACCGGGTGATCTCGGCGAAGTCAGCGACACTCGAGCCACGTCGGCCCGGCGTCGTCGGCTTGTACTTACGGATAGCCATTGTCTACACCCCTCAGCTGACCGGGCCGCCGAAGGCCTCGATGCGGTCACCGTCAGCCAGCTTCACGATCGCCCGCTTGGTCGCCTTGCGCTGACCGAAGCCGGTCTTGGTGCGCTTGCGCTTACCCTGGCGGTTGAGCGTGTTGACCGTCAGGACGCGGACGTTGAAGATCTGCTGGATAGCGATCTTGATCTCGGTCTTGTTCGCGTCCGGGTGCACCAGGAAGGTGTACCAGTTCCGGTTCAGCTCGCTGTAGCTCTTCTCCGAGACGACCGGCGCCACGATGATGTCGCGCGGGTCGGCGATCGTGCTCACTTGCCACCCTCCTCGGTGGTCTCGGCGGGCACGCCCAGGAACTCGTCCAGGGCGTCCTTGGTGAAGACCACGTCGTCGGCCACCAGCACGTCGTACGTGTTCAGCTGGCCGGACTCGATCAGGTGCACCCGCGGCTCGTTGCGCAGCGACACCCAGTTCAGCTCGTCGGTGCTGCTCAGCACGACCAGGACCCGACGGGCCTCGGTGAGCTTGGTCAGCGTGGCCAGGGCGGCCTTGGTCGACGGCTTCTCGCCCGAGACGAACGCCTCGACGACGTGCACCTGCCCGGCGCGGGCCCGGTCGGAGAGGGCACCCCGCAGAGCGGCGGCCTTCATCTTCTTCGGGGTCCGCTGGCTGTAGTCGCGCGGCACGGGACCGTGCACGACGCCACCGCCGGCGAACTGCGGCGCGCGGATCGAGCCCTGCCGGGCGCGACCGGTGCCCTTCTGCTTGTACGGCTTCTTGCCGCCACCGGCGACCTCGCCGCGGGTCTTGGCCTTGTGCGTGCCCTGTCGGGCCGCCGCGAGCTGGGCCACCACGACCTGGTGCATCAGCGCGACGTTGGCCTGCACGTCGAAGATGTCCTCCGGCAGCTCCACGGAGCCGCTGGTGGTGCCTTCGACGGTGCGCACGTCAACGGTGGTCACTTGGCCGCACCGCCCTTCTTCACCTTGCTCTTGGCCGCGGTACGGACCAGAACGAGCGCGCCCTTGGGACCAGGAATGGCACCCCGGACGAGCAGCAGGTTGTTCTCGGTGTCGACCGCCTGGACGGTGAGGTTCTGCACGGTGTACCGCACGCCACCCATACGACCGGCCATCCGGGTGCCCTTGAAGACACGACCCGGAGTGGCGCAGGCGCCGATGGAGCCGGGCGAGCGGTGCTTGCGCTCGACGCCGTGCCCGGCGCCCAGGCCGTGGAAGCCGTGCCGCTTCATCGGGCCGGCGTAGCCCTTGCCCTTGGTCTTGCCGGTGACGTCGATGGTGACGCCGGCCGGGAACTCCTCGACAGTGACTTCCTGGCCGAGCGAGTATTCCCCAGCGTCCGTGGTGCGCAGCTCGACGATGTGCCGGCGCGGCGCCACGTCCGCCTTGGCGTAGTGCCCGCTGATCGGCTTCTTGACCTTGCGCGGGTCGATGGTGCCGTACGCGAGCTGGACCGCTGAGTAACCGTCCTTCTCGGCGCTACGAACCTGGCTGATGACGCACGGGCCGGCCTCGACCACGGTCACGGGAACAACACGGTTGTTCTCCCAGACCTGGGTCATGCCGAGCTTGGCGCCCAGGATCCCCTTGACTTGCCTGTCCATTTGTCCGGTCCCTACAGCTTGATCTCGATGTCGACGCCAGCCGGCAGGTCGAGGCGCATGAGCGAGTCGACCGTCTTCGGGGTCGGGTCGATGATGTCGATCAGCCGCTTGTGCGTGCGCATCTCGAAGTGCTCGCGCGAGTCCTTGTACTTGTGCGGCGAGCGGATAACGCAGAAACGGTTGATCTCCGTGGGCAGCGGCACCGGGCCCGCGACCTGCGCCCCGGTGCGCGTCACCGTCTCGACGATCTTCCGAGCCGAGGAGTCGACGACCTCGTGGTCATAGGCCTTGAGCCGGATGCGGATCTTCTGTCCCGCCATGGTGGCTTCTGTTCCTTCTCTCGATGCCGCTGTGTTGCGGGCGCCTGTACCGGCTGGCACAGGCCCACTTCGCCGACCCCCGCGGTCGGGCGTGTCGCGCCCTCGGGCCGAGCTCCGCCCCTAGGTACCGGAGTGGTGCTGACCGCACGGGGGGTCAAGGCGCCGATCGCATTACCGCGACCTGAACGCCGTGCGAGGGTGGTTGGCGACTGGGCCGCCAACCACCCTACGCTCGACTGCCTCGCCACCCGGAGGTTCAGCGAAAGCCGAACACAGGCGACGAACTGTCGTTACGCAACCTGACTAGTATGCCGCACGACCGGCGGCGGGTCTAATCGGGGTTACCTAGTTCACTTGTTAATCTTGGTGACGAACCCGGCGCCGACGGTGCGGCCACCCTCGCGGATCGCGAACTTGAGGTTCTCCTCCATGGCGATGGGCTGGATCAGCTTCACCGACATGGACGTGTTGTCACCCGGCATGACCATCTCGGTGCCCTCGGGGAGGGTGACGACACCGGTGACGTCAGTGGTCCGGAAGTAGAACTGCGGACGGTAGTTCTGGAAGAACGGGGTGTGACGGCCACCCTCCTCCTTGGAGAGGATGTAGACCGTCGCCTCGAACTCCGTGTGCGGGGTGTTCGAGCCCGGCTTCACGACGACCATGCCGCGCTCGACCTCGTCGCGCTTGGTACCACGCAGCAGCAGGCCGACGTTCTCGCCTGCGCGGGCGTCGTCCAGGGTCTTCCGGAACATCTCGATCGCGGTGACCTTGGTCTTGAAGCTCTTCTCCTTGATACCGACGAGCTCAACATCCTCGTTCGGCAGGAGAACGCCGCGCTCCACGCGACCGGTGACGACGGTGCCACGACCGGTGATCGTGAAGACGTCCTCAACCGGCATCAGGAACGGCTTGTCAACCTCGCGCTCCGGCTGCGGGATCGAGGTGTCGACCGCGGTCATCAGGTCCAGCAGCTTGCCGGTCCACTCGGGGTCACCCTCGAGGGCCTTCAGCGCCGAAACCCGAACGACCGGCAGGTCGTCACCCGGGTACTCCTGCGAGGAGAGCAGCTCACGGACCTCGAGCTCGACGAGCTCCAGGAGCTCCTCGTCATCGACCATGTCGCTCTTGTTGAGCGCCACGACGATGTACGGCACACCGACCTGACGGGCCAGCAGCACGTGCTCGCGGGTCTGCGGCATCGGGCCGTCGGTCGCCGCGACCACCAGGATCGCGCCGTCCATCTGCGCGGCACCGGTGATCATGTTCTTGATGTAGTCGGCGTGCCCAGGGCAGTCGACGTGCGCGTAGTGCCGCGACTCGGTCTGGTACTCGACGTGCGCGATCGAGATCGTGATGCCGCGGGCCTTCTCCTCCGGCGCCTTGTCGATCTCGTCGAACGGCGTGTAGGGGTTCAGGTCCGGGTACTGGTCGTGCAGGACCTTGGTGATGGCCGCCGTCAGCGTCGTCTTACCGTGGTCGATGTGACCAATGGTGCCGATGTTGACGTGCGGCTTAGTCCGCTCGAACTTAGCCTTCGCCACTGGTGTCCTCCTGTGGACTTCTTGGTTCGTACGCCCGGCGCGCCGGTCGGCGCTTAGGACTCTGTCGACAGCCTTTCCGGCCTGACGGCCGGAGAGCCTTTGTGGGTTCTGCGGCGATGAAGCCTACAGGCCCGGTCTCACGCGATTCGATCGTGGTGGCCGCGGGCGGGTGAACCCTCCCGCGACCAACCACGAATCACCTGCTCAGGGCGTTACTCGCCCGTTGCCTTGGCGATGATCTCCTTCGCGACGCTCTGCGGAACCTCGGCGTAGGAGTCGAACTGCATGCTGTAGCTAGCCCGGCCCTGGGTCTTCGACCGCAGGTCGCCGACGTAGCCGAACATCTCCGACAACGGCACCAGGGCCCGGACGATGCGGGCGCCGCTGCGCTCCTCCATCGCCTGGATGATGCCGCGGCGGGAGTTGAGGTCACCGATGACGTCACCCATGTTCTCCTCAGGAGTGGTGACTTCAACGGCCATCATCGGCTCGAGCAGTGCCGGATCGGCCTTGCGGGCCGCGTCCTTCATCACCATCGAGCCGGCGATCTTGAATGCCATTTCCGACGAGTCGACCTCGTGGTACTGGCCGTCCAGCAGGGTCAGCTTCACGCCGACCAGCGGGAAGCCCGCCAGGATGCCGTACTGCAGCGCGTCCTGTGCACCGGCGTCCACCGAGGGGATGAACTCCCGGGGGATGCGGCCGCCGCTGACGGCGTTGGCGAACTCGTAGGTCGGCGAGTCGTTGTCCAGCGGAAGCGGCTCGACGCTCACGATCACGCGGGCGTACTGGCCGGAACCACCGGTCTGCTTCTTGTGGGTGTACTCGACCTTCTCCACCTTGCGGCGGATGGTCTCGCGGTACGCCACCTGCGGCTTGCCGACGTTCGCCTCGACGTTGAACTCGCGGCGCATCCGGTCGACCAGGATGTCCAGGTGCAGCTCACCCATGCCGGAGATGACCGTCTGACCGGTCTCCTCGTCCAGCTGGACGCGGAAGGTCGGGTCCTCCTCGGCCAGGCGCTGGATGGCCGTGCCCAGCTTCTCCTGGTCGGACTTGGTCTTCGGCTCGATCGCCACCGAGATGACCGGCTCCGGGAAGGTCATCGACTCCAGGATCACCGGGTTCGCCGGGTCGGAGAGAGTGTCGCCGGTGGTGGTCTGCTTGAGACCCTGCACGGCGATGATGTCGCCGGCCTGCGCCGACGGACGCTCTTCCCGCTTGTTGGCGTGCATCTGGTAGATCTTGCCGATCCGCTCCTTGCGGTCCTTGGTGGAGTTGACCACCTGGGAACCGGAATCGAGCGTGCCGGAGTAGACCCGCACGTAGGTGAGCTTGCCCAGGTGCTTGTCCGTCTGGATCTTGAAGGCCAGGCCGGAGAAGGGCTCCGAGTTGGACGGCTTACGCAGCAGCGGGGTCTCGCCGTCGGTGGCCGTACCCTCGATGGCCGGAACGTCCAGCGGCGACGGCAGGAAGTCGACCACGGCGTCGAGCATGGGCTGGACGCCCTTGTTCTTGAACGCCGAACCGCAGAGCACCGGGTTGGCCTTGCCGGCGATGGTGGCACGCCGGACGGCGGCCTTGATCTCCTCGACGGAAATCTCGTCGCCCTCCAGGTACTTCTCCATCACCGCGTCGTCGACGTCGGCCAGGGTCTCCATCAGCTTCTCGCGCCACTCGGCCGCGGAGTCGGCCAGCTCGGCCGGAATCTCCTCAACCGCGTAGTCCTCACCCTTCTGGGTCTCCCCGCGCCAGGTGAGTGCGCGCATGCCGATCAGGTCGACGACACCGATGTGGTCACCCTCGAGCCCGATCGGGATCTGGAGCACCAGCGGGGTGGCGTTCAACCGGTCGATCATCATCTGCACGCAGCGGAAGAAGTCGGCGCCGGTCCGGTCGAGCTTGTTGACGAAGCACATACGCGGGACGTTGTACTTGTCGGCCTGCCGCCAGACGTTCTCCGTCTGCGGTTCCACGCCGGCGACACCGTCGTAAACCGCGACCGCGCCATCCAGGACCCGCAACGACCGCTCGACCTCGACCGTGAAGTCGACGTGGCCAGGCGTGTCGATGATCTGGATCGTGTGGTCTTTCCACTCACACTTGGTAGCAGCGGAGGTGATGGTGATACCACGCTCCTGCTCCTGCTCCATCCAGTCCATGACGGCAGCGCCCTCGTGGACCTCACCGATCTTGTACGTGATGCCGGTGTAGAACAGGATTCGCTCGGTGGTCGTGGTCTTACCGGCATCGATGTGCGCCATGATGCCGATGTTGCGTACCTTGGCGAGCGCGTCTGCGGCGGCCACTTCAATCCCTACTTATCGTCGTCTCGACTCAACTGGTGGCGGTTCCGGCGCCCGGAGGCGCCGGAACCAGGGTGTTACCAGCGGTAGTGCGCGAAGGCCTTGTTCGACTCGGCCATCTTGTGCGTGTCCTCGCGCCGCTTGACGGCGGCACCGAGGCCGTTGCTCGCGTCCAGCAGCTCGTTCATCAGCCGCTCGACCATGGTCTTCTCGCGCCGGGCGCGGGAGTACGTGACCAGCCAGCGCAGGCCCAGGGTCGTCGCCCGGGTCGGGCGGACCTCGACCGGAACCTGGTAGGTGGCGCCACCGACACGACGGCTGCGCACCTCGAGGGTCGGCTTGACGTTGTCCATCGCCCGCTTGAGGGTGACGACCGGGTCGGTGCCGGACTTCTCGCGGCAGCCCTCGAGGGCCGCGTACACGATGGACTCGGCGAGCTGACGCTTGCCGCGGAGCAGGATCTTGTTCACCAACTGGGTGACCAGCGGCGAGTTGTACACCGGGTCAGCGACCAGTGGCCGCCGCGGAGCGGGTCCCTTACGCGGCATGTCAGCTCTTCTCCTTCTTCGCGCCGTAACGGCTGCGCGCCTGCTTGCGGTTGCGGACACCCTGGGTGTCCAGCGAGCCGCGAACGATCTTGTAACGCACGCCGGGGAGGTCCTTCACCCGGCCACCGCGAACGAGCACGATCGAGTGCTCCTGCAGGTTGTGACCGACGCCGGGGATGTAGGCGGTCACCTCGATCTGGCTGCTGAGCTTCACGCGAGCGACCTTGCGCAGCGCCGAGTTCGGCTTCTTCGGGGTGGTGGTGTACACGCGGGTGCACACGCCGCGCCGCTGAGGGGAACCCTTCAGCGCCGGGGTCTTGGTCTTGGTCGTCTTCGCCTGGCGGCCCTTTCGGACCAGCTGCTGGATCGTGGGCACCGGGTTTCTCCGCTCCCTTCGGCCGCATCCGCGGCCGCGCCGTCTGCTCGTTAGCCGGCCTGATGACCGGCTCTCCTACATTCCGACCAGGGTCGCCTTGCGGAGACCCCGGCACCCGCGGTCGGGCGTGTCGCCCTCGTCACGGCCCCGTTGCGACGCTCTCGCGTTCGTACCGGGTTTGTCACCGGCGCGCGGGTCGCCCCGCCCCGGATCTTTGGCTTGTCGTGCCGCCGCCCGTAAGCCGGAAACAGCGCACGCACGAGTTGCCCGGGCAGGCCCGGGCACAAGGGGAAAGAGTACCTACCACAACCGCCCAGGTCAAAACGGAATGGCCCGGCGACTGTCTCAGACCCGCCGGCCGGATCTCGTCCTGCCCTGCCGCCCGCGATGGGCACCTACGAATACAAGTGTACCGGCTTCCCCGCAGAAGCACCCATCGCCCCCGGGGTGACCGGAAGCCTTCCGCGGAAAACCCCCGTCAGATGCCGGATCTATCGGCGAAGACCCTCACGTCAGGGCGAGAAGCAGGGCAAGACCCAGGCCCAGCAGGCTGAGCAGTGCCCCCGCCGCGCCGCAGCTGATCCCGGCCATCGCCAGCCCGCGACCTGTGAACTGGACCGCGGAAGGCGCTGTCGGCCGCCGGATCTGCCTCCGGGCGAGCAGCCCGATGACGACCGCCGCCCCGCCGGCCAGCACACCCAGCGCGGCGAACGCCCCGGAGGCCCAGGCCCCACCGTCGTTCTTGAAAGCCACTCCGAAGCAGATCACCAGCAGTGAAACCAGAAGTGAAGCGATCCCCGCCACCAGCGCCCCGATGGCCAGCCCGGAGGTGACCGGTGCCACGTCAAGGTGCACGACGCCGAACGGCGTACCGGAAACCGCCTCCACCCGCTTCGGCGGCCGGCGTTGGTCATCGGTGGGCGGCGGTACTGAACGCCCCGGCGTGCCACCCCACCCGGGGCCGTGCCCCGGCGACGGCGGACCCCACCCGGGCGGCACACTCGGCCCAGACGACGACGGCGGGCCCCAGCCGTACGGCGCAGCCGGCCCCGACGAGGGCGGACCCCACCCAGGCGGCACAGCCGGCCCAGACGACGACGGACCCCACCCAGGCGGCGCAGCCGGCCCCGACGAGGGCGGACCCCACCCAGGCGGCACACTCGACCCAGACGACGACGGACCCCAGCCGTACGGCACTCCCGGTGCAGCCGCTGGCGGGCTCCAGCCGGGCGGCACGCCCGGCCCGGAGGTGGGCGGGCCCCAGCCCTGCGGCGTCGAGGTCGGTGCGCTGGAGTCCGGGTACGGCTGGCCGGAGCCGGGCGCCTCGGCCGTGCCCCAGCCGTTCGGACCCCAACCGGACGGCGGCGCCGCCGGGGACGGCGGGCCCTGGGTGGACACCGGCGGGTGCGGCTCATCGTTCGGACCGGGTCGCGCCCAGTCGCTCGGCTCGGATGGCGGAGCCGACGGGTCCGGCGGGCCGGCCGGTTCGTCCGCAGGGGGCCGCGCCGGTTCCGTCACGAGGTCCTCCTGTCGAAAGGCCGCCACCGCCGCACGGTGGACACCGGCCAGGCTACCGCCGCGAGCACCGCCGCCCGCGCCGGGCGCTGCCACCGGTGGCTCAGTCCATGTTCGCCGGGTAGTCGTGGCCGAACGGGGCGCCGGCCAACCGGACCACCCCGATGACCACAGCGACCACCACGCTGACCGCGACCAGCACCAGGCCGGTCCAGGCCATCCACTCCCCCCGTCGCAGCCAGACGCCGCCGGTCAGGAAACCCCCCGAGGCGTACGCCTCGCGGCGCGCCTGCCGGGCCAGTTGCAGGGCCACCGTCGCCGGCACCACGCCACCGATGAACAGCCCGGTCAGCATGCCGAGCAGGCCCAGCGCGAAGACCGCCCGTGCCTTCGTGGCGCGGGCCGGGTCCGGGTCCAGCGGGTGGCGCAGGCCCTGGTGGGCGACGGACACCTGCCCGGGTGCGGTCGTCATCCCCCCATCATGCCGAACCCGGCTCGGGGGTGGGTGGGCACGGACACGACGAGGCCCCCGGCTTTCACCGGGGGCCTCGTCGTGTGACTGGAGCTTAGCGGTACGACCCGAAGTCGAAGTCGTCCAGCGGCACTGCCTGCCCGCTGGCCGGCCCGAACCCGTAGTCGGTCTCCGGGTAACCGGTCATCGAGTAGACCTTGGCCTTGGCCTCCTCGGTCGGCTCGACCCGGACGTTGCGGTACTTGCTGATGCCCGTACCGGCCGGGATGAGCTTTCCGATGATCACGTTCTCCTTGAGGCCGACCAGCGAGTCGCTGCGCGAGTTGATCGCAGCGTCGGTCAGCACCCGGGTGGTCTCCTGGAAGGAGGCCGCCGAGAGCCAGGAGTCGGTGGCCAGCGAGGCCTTGGTGATACCCATCAGCACCGGACGACCAGCGGCGGGCTCGCCGCCCTCCGAGACGAGCCGGCGGTTCTCCGACTCGAACAGCGCCCGGTCGACGAGCACACCCGGCAGGAACTCGGTCGAGCCGGAGTCGATGACCGTCACCCGCTTGAGCATCTGGCGGATGATGATCTCGATGTGCTTGTCGTGGATGAGCACACCCTGCGAGCGGTAGACCTCCTGGACCTCACTGGTCAGGTGGACCTGGACCGCCCGCGGACCCATGATCCGCAGCAGCTCGTGCGGGTCGATGGTGCCCTCGGTCAGCTTCTCACCGACCGCGACGTGACCGCCGTCGTGGGTACGGAGCTTGACCCGCTTCGAGATCTTGTCGTAGACGATCTCTTCGCTGCCGTCGTCCGGCACCACGATGATCTTGCGCGAGCGCTCGCCATCCTCGATCCGGATCCGACCGGGGGTGTCGGCGATGGGCGCCTTACCCTTCGGGACCCGAGCCTCGAAGATTTCCTGAACACGCGGCAGACCCTGGGTGATGTCCTCACCCGCGACACCACCGGTGTGGAAGGTACGCATCGTCAGCTGCGTACCGGGCTCACCGATGGACTGGGCCGCGATGATGCCGACCGCCTCGCCGATGTCGACCGACTTACCGGTCGGCAGCGACCGGCCGTAGCAGGCCGCGCAGACGCCCAGCTTCGACTCGCAGGTGAGCACGCTGCGCACCCGGACCGTCTCCACACCAGCGGCGACGATCTTGTCGACCCCGATGGAGTTGATGTCCTGACCGCGCTCGGCGACCACGGTGCCGTCCGGCCCCTTGATGTCGTCGGCGAGGGTCCGGGCGTGCACGCTGGTCTCGGCGTGGGTGTGGACAACGAGCTTGCCGTCCAGCTTCTCGCCGATCTGCATCGGGATCGCCCGGTCGGTGCCGCAGTCCTCTTCGCGGATGATGACGTCCTGCGAGACGTCCACCAGACGACGGGTCAGGTAACCCGAGTCGGCGGTCCGCAGCGCGGTGTCGGCGAGACCCTTACGGGCACCGTGCGTGGAGATGAAGTACTCCAGCACGGACAGACCCTCCCGGTAGCTGGCCTTGATCGGCCGCGGGATGATCTCGCCCTTGGGGTTGGCCACCAGACCACGGATCGCCGCGATCTGCCGGAGCTGGAGCAGGTTACCGCGAGCACCCGAGTTGATCATCTTCCACAGCGGGTTCTCCTGCGGCAGCGCGGTGTCCATCTCCTTGGCGACCTCGTTGGTCGCCTTGGTCCAGATCTCGATGAGCTCGCCACGACGCTCCTCGGCGGTCATCAGACCACGCTGGTACTGCTTGTCGATCTGGTCGGCGTCCTTCTCGTACCGCGCCAGGATCTCCGCCTTGCGCGGCGGAGCGATGACGTCCTCCATGCCGATCGTCACACCGGACCAGGTGGCCCAGTGGAAACCGGCCTCCTTGAGCCCGTCCAGGGTGGCGGCCAGCGCCACCTTGGGGAAGCGCTCGGCGAGATCGTTGACGATCGCGGAGAGCTGACCCTTGCGGATCTCGTAGTTCACGAAGCGGTAGCCCTGCGGCAGCGTCTCGTTGAACAGCACCCGACCCAGCGTGGTCTCCACGGTCAGCGGGTCACCCTCGACCCAGCCCTCCGGGGCGCTCCACGCCTCGGAGCCGTTGCCGTTGTCGACACCGACCACGCCACGCAGGCGGATCTTCACCGGCGCCTGCAGGTGCAGCTCGCCGTTGTCGAAGGCCATCCGCGCCTCGGCGTCCGAGCTGAACGCCCGGCCCTCGCCCTTCTCACCGGCGGTGAGGTGGGTGAGGTGGTACAGACCGATGACCATGTCCTGGGTGGGCATGGTGACCGGCTTACCGTCGGCCGGCTTGAGGATGTTGTTCGACGACAGCATCAGGATCCGCGCCTCGGCCTGAGCCTCGGCGGACAGCGGCACGTGCACCGCCATCTGGTCACCATCGAAGTCGGCGTTGAACGCGGTGCAGACCAGCGGGTGGATCTGGATCGCCTTGCCCTCGACCAGCTGCGGCTCGAAGGCCTGGATGCCCAGGCGGTGCAGGGTCGGCGCCCGGTTGAGCAGCACCGGGTGCTCGCCGATGACCTCTTCCAGCACGTCCCACACGACCGGGCGCTGACGCTCGACCATCCGCTTGGCGGACTTGATGTTCTGTGCGTGGTTGAGGTCGACCAGCCGCTTCATCACGAAGGGCTTGAACAGCTCCAACGCCATCTGCTTGGGCAGACCGCACTGGTGCAGCTTGAGCTTCGGGCCGACCACGATGACCGAACGGCCGGAGTAGTCGACGCGCTTGCCCAGCAGGTTCTGGCGGAACCGGCCCTGCTTGCCCTTGAGCATGTCGGACAGCGACTTGAGCGGGCGGTTACCCGGGCCGGTGACCGGCCGGCCGCGACGGCCGTTGTCGAACAGCGCGTCGACGGCCTCCTGGAGCATCCGCTTCTCGTTGTTGACGATGATCTCGGGCGCGCCGAGGTCGATCAGCCGCTTGAGACGGTTGTTCCGGTTGATCACGCGGCGGTACAGGTCGTTCAGGTCGGAGGTCGCGAAGCGGCCACCGTCGAGCTGCACCATCGGGCGCAGGTCCGGCGGGATGACCGGGACGCAGTCCAGCACCATGCCGAGCGGCGAGTTGCGGGTGTTCAGGAACGCCGCGACGACCTTGAGTCGCTTGAGCGCCCGGATCTTCCGCTGGCCCTTGCCGGACCGGATGGTCTCCCGCAGGCTCTCGGCCTCGGCGTCGAGGTCCATGTTCTGGACCAGCGCCTTGATCGCCTCGGCGCCCATCGAACCGGTGAAGTACTCACCGAACCGGTCGCGCAGCTCGCGGTAGAGCAGCTCGTCGGTGACCAGCTGCTTCGGCTCCAGCTTGCGGAAGGTGTCCAGCACCTCGTCCAGGCGGTCGATCTCGCGCTGGGCCCGGTCGCGGATCTGGCGCATCTCGCGCTCTCCGCCCTCCTTGACCTTGCGCCGGACGTCCGCCTTGGCACCCTCGGCCTCCAGCTCGGCCAGGTCGGCCTCGAGCTTGGCGGCCCGCTTCTCGATCTCCGAGTCGCGGCTGTTCTCGGACTGCCGCTTCTCGGCCAGGATCTCGTTCTCGATCGTCGAGAGGTCGCGGTGACGCGACTCCGCGTCCACGCTCGTCACGACGTACGAGGCGAAGTAGATGATCTTCTCGAGGTCCTTGGGAGCGAGGTCCAGCAGGTAACCCAGCCGGCTCGGAACGCCCTTGAAGTACCAGATGTGGGTCACCGGAGCAGCGAGCTCGATGTGCCCCATCCGCTCACGGCGGACCTTGGAGCGAGTCACCTCGACGCCGCAGCGCTCACAGATGATGCCCTTGAACCGGACGCGCTTGTACTTACCGCAGTAGCACTCCCAGTCCCGCTGGGGACCGAAGATCTTCTCGCAGAAGAGCCCGTCCTTTTCCGGCTTCAGGGTGCGGTAGTTGATCGTCTCAGGCTTCTTGACCTCGCCGTGCGACCACTGACGGATGTCGTCGGCGGTGGCGAGACCAATGCGCAGCTCGTCGAAGAAGTTGACGTCGAGCACTATGTCCCCTATGTCGTCGTCTGTACTGCTAATTCTCGGGTGGGGTCGGGGGCCGGCGAGCCGGCCCCCGACCGCTCACCTCAGACCTCTTCGACCGAGCTCGGCTCGCGCCGGGACAGGTCGATGCCCAGCTCCTCAGCGGCCCGGAACACCTCGTCGTCGGTCTCGCGCATTTCCAGGGCCACACCGTCGCTGGAGAGCACCTCAACGTTGAGGCACAGCGACTGCAGCTCCTTGAGCAGCACCTTGAACGACTCCGGGATGCCCGGCTCCGGGATGTTCTCGCCCTTGACGATGGCCTCGTAGACCTTCACTCGGCCGAGCACGTCGTCGGACTTGATCGTGAGCAGCTCCTGCAGGGCGTAGGCAGCGCCGTACGCCTGCATCGCCCAGCACTCCATCTCACCGAAACGCTGACCACCGAACTGCGCCTTACCACCCAGCGGCTGCTGCGTGATCATCGAGTACGGGCCGGTCGAACGGGCGTGGATCTTGTCGTCGACCAGGTGGTTGAGCTTCAGGATGTAGACGTAGCCGACCGCGATCGGGTCCGGCAGCGGCTCACCGGAACGACCATCGAACAGCTGCGCCTTGCCGGTACGACCGATCAGCTGCTTGCCGTCCCGGTTGGGCAGGGTCGACTCGAGCAGACCGGAGATCTCCTCCTCGCGGGCACCGTCGAAGACCGGGGTGGCCACGTTGGTGTCGCCCTCGGACTCGTGCGCGTCGATCGAGCGCAGCTGACGCTTCCAGTCGGCGTCGTCACCCTCGACCTTCCAACCGGTCTTGGCGACCCAACCGAGGTGGGTCTCCAGCACCTGGCCGATGTTCATCCGGCTCGGCACACCGAGCGGGTTGAGCACGATGTCGACCGGGGTGCCGTCCTCAAGGAACGGCATGTCCTCGATCGGCAGGATCTTCGAGATGACACCCTTGTTGCCGTGCCGGCCGGCGAGCTTGTCGCCGTCCTGGATCTTGCGCTTCTGGGCGACGTAGACCCGGACCAGCTCGTTGACACCCGGCGGCAACTCGTCGCCGTCCTCGCGGGAGAACGTGCGCACACCGATGACCGTGCCGGTCTCGCCGTGCGGCACCTTCAGCGAGGTGTCCCGAACCTCACGCGCCTTCTCACCGAAGATCGCGCGGAGCAGGCGCTCCTCCGGGGTCAGCTCGGTCTCGCCCTTGGGCGTGACCTTGCCGACCAGGATGTCACCGGGGACGACCTCGGCGCCGATCCGGATGATGCCGCGCTCGTCGAGGTCAGCGAGCATTTCCTCGCTGACGTTCGGGATGTCGCGGGTGATCTCCTCCGGACCGAGCTTGGTGTCCCGGGCGTCGACCTCGTGCTCCTCGATGTGGATCGAGGTGAGCACGTCCTGCTGCACGAGGCGCTGCGACAGGATGATCGCGTCCTCGTAGTTGTGACCCTCCCAGCACATGAACGCCACCAGCAGGTTGCGTCCGAGTGCCATCTCGCCCTCGTCGGTGCACGGACCGTCGGCGATGACCTGACCGGCCTCGACGCGGTCGCCCTCGAAGACGACCGGCTTCTGGTTGACGCAGGAGCCGGCGTTGGAGCGGCGGAACTTGTGCAGCAGGTACGTCCGGCGGTGGCCGTCATCCTGGTGGATGGTGACGTAGTCGGCGCAGAGATCCTCGATCACACCGCCGACCTCGGCGACCACCACGTCGCCAGCGTCGACAGCGGCCCGGTACTCCATGCCCGTACCCACGAGCGGCGCCTCGGCCTTGACCAGCGGCACCGCCTGGCGCTGCATGTTCGCGCCCATCAGTGCCCGGTTGGCGTCGTCGTGCTCGAGGAACGGGATCATGGCGGTCGCGACCGAGGTCATCTGCCGGGGCGAGACGTCCATGTAGTCGACGGCACCGGGGACGACGTCCTCGGTCTCGCCGCCCTTACGACGGCAGAGCACCCGGTCCTCGGCGAACGTGCCGTCAGCCTTCAGGCGCGCGTTGGCCTGGGCCTTGACGAACCGGTCCTCCTCGTCCGCGGTCAGGTAGTCGATCTGGTCGGTGACCCGACCCTCGACGACCTTCCGGTACGGCGTCTCGATGAAGCCGAACGGGTTGACCCGGGCGAAGGTGGACAGCGCGCCGATCAGGCCGATGTTCGGGCCTTCCGGCGTCTCGATCGGGCACATCCGGCCGTAGTGGGACGGGTGCACGTCGCGGACCTCGAAGCCGGCCCGCTCCCGGGACAGACCACCCGGGCCGAGCGCGCTCAGCCGACGCCGGTGGGTCAGGCCCGCCAGCGGGTTGGTCTGGTCCATGAACTGGGACAGCTGGGACGTCCCGAAGAACTCCTTGATCGCCGCCACCACCGGGCGGATGTTGATCAGGGTCTGCGGGGTGATCGCCTCGACGTCCTGCGTGGTCATCCGCTCGCGGACGACCCGCTCCATCCGGGACAGGCCGACCCGAACCTGGTTCTGGATCAGCTCGCCCACGGTACGGAGGCGCCGGTTGCCGAAGTGGTCGATGTCGTCGGCCTCGTAGCCGTCCTCACCGGCGTGCAGCCGGCACAGGTACTCCACGGTGGCGACGATGTCGTCCTCGGTCAGCGTGCCGGTGGTGATCGGCACGCCAACTTCGAGCTTCTTGTTGAACTTGTAGCGCCCGACCTTGGCGACGTCGTACCTCTTCGGGTTGAAGAAGAGGTTGTCGAGCAGGGTCTGGGCGTTCTCGCGCGTCGGCGGCTCGCCAGGGCGCAGCTTGCGGTAGATGTCGAGCAGAGCCTCGTCGGCGCCGGCGATGTGGTCCTTCTCGAGCGTGGTCATCATCAGCTCGGACCAGCCGAACTTCTCACGGATTCGCTCGGCCGACCATCCGATGGCCTTGAGCAGGACGGTGACGGCCTGCCGACGCTTGCGGTCGATACGTACACCGACCGTGTCGCGCTTGTCGATGTCGAACTCCAGCCAGGCACCCCGACTCGGGATGACCTTGACGCTGGAGAGGTCGCGGTCGGAGGTCTTGTCCGGCTGCTTGTCGAAGTACACGCCCGGAGACCGGACGAGCTGGCTGACCACGACGCGCTCGGTGCCGTTGATGACGAACGTGCCCTTGGGCGTCATCATCGGGAAGTCACCCATGAACACCGTCTGGCTCTTGATCTCGCCAGTGGTGTTGTTGGTGAACTCCGCGGTCACGAAGAGCGGAGCGCAGTAGGTCAGGTCCTTCTCCTTGCACTCCTCGATCGAGGCCTTGACCTCGTCGAAGCGCGGCGCTGAGAAGGAGAGCGACATGGTGCCGGAGAAGTCCTCAATGGGACTGATCTCTTCAAGGATCTCCGCGAGACCCGATCGTGCGTGCGGGTCGTCCGCCGACCGGCCCTGCCAAGCCTCGTTGCCGACGAGCCAGTCGAAGGACTCGTTTTGAATGGCAAGGAGGTTGGGGACCTCGAGGTGTTCGGTGATCCTGCCGAATGAAACTCGGCGGGGAGCGAATGCGCTCGACGTACGACTGGTCTTCGCAGGGCGGGAAGCTGCCAAGATGCGTCCTTCCGAGGACCGGTGCTGCAGAACGGCTGGTACGCGTGCACTCCAATGACCCCACCAGAAATATCCGCAAACGGACATTTCCGAGCAGGGGTCAAGTCGGAAGGCAGCGCAAACTAGCAGTGTAGCCGAGAGGCTAACCGCTGTCCAGCCCACCCCGCAGGTTGTTTGCGGAGCGCGCCTCGGCCCCCGTCAACCGGGGTCTGCCGGGCCGCTCAGAACGCAACTCCCCACTGGGCCGCTCGGGTTACAGCGGCCGATGGTGCCGCCGCTGTCATACCCACGTCGTGGCCGTCGCAAGCGCGGTGTCTTGCTGGTGTCAGCGTGCCTGGCGGCCCCGGGCCGCGTCAAGGGCCGGTATCCGGGTTGTCCCTTGTTTCCCACTGGAGGGCGACCCGCCACGCTCGTTCGGGTCAAGGGTACCCATGGTTGGAGCCCAGCTCAGGACCGGTCGCAGTCAGATCCACCAACACGGCGGGCGGTGATCCGTGTCGGATCACCGCCCGCCGCGACGCGATGGTGTCCCAGCTCACGAGCCGGGTACGCGTTTGTGGAACGTCAGGTCACTTGAGGGTGACCTTGGCGCCCTCACCCTCGAGCTTGGCCTTCGCCTTGTCGGCGGTCTCCTTGTTGACCTTCTCCAGGATGGCCTTCGGCGCGGACTCGACCGCGTCCTTGGCCTCCTTGAGGCCCAGGCCGGTCAGCTCACGCACGACCTTGATGACCTGGATCTTCTTGCCACCGTCAGCCTCGAGGATGACGTCGAACTCGTCCTGCTCCGGCTCGGCCTCGGCCGCAGCGCCGCCGCCGCCGCCACCCTGGGCGATCGCGACCGGAGCGGCAGCGGTGACCTCGAAGGTCGTCTCGAACTGCTTCACGAACTCAGAGAGCTCGATCAGCGTCATCTCCTTGAACGCGTCGAGCAGCTCGTCGGTGCTGAGCTTCGCCATATCTGGCGTCCTTTCCTGATTCTGTTAAGTAAGAACTGGTGCGCCGTGGGGGCCTCAGGCCGCCTCGGCGCCCTCCTTCTCGCGCTTGTCCTGCAGTGCAGCCGCCAGACGGGCGGTCTTCGACAGCGGGGCCTGGAACAGGGCCGCGGCCTTGCTCAGGTTGCCCTTCATCGCGCCGGCCAGCTTGGCCAGCAGCACCTCGCGGGACTCCAGGTCGGCGAGCTTCGTGACCTCGGCCGCGGTGATGGCCTTGCCCTCGAAGACACCGCCCTTGATGACGAGCTTCGGGTTGGCCTTCGCGAAGTCGCGAAGCCCCTTCGCCGCCTCGACGACGTCGCCCGAAACGAAAGTCAGCGCGGTAGGACCGGTGAACAGCTCGTCGAGGCCGGTGATGCCCGCGTCCGTCGCAGCACGCTTGGCCAGCGTGTTCTTCGCAACCGTGTAGCTGGTATCGGCGCCGAGCGAGCGCCGAAGCTGGGTGAGCTGGGAAACCGTCAGACCGCGGTACTCGGTCAGCACGGTGGCGCCCGAGCTGCGGAAGCTCTCGGTCAGCTCAGCGACGGCCGTGGCCTTGTCGGCCCGGATCGGCTTGTCCGCCATGTCCCTCCTCTCTCGTTACTCGAGGCTGGTCCCCGTCTCGGCCGAAGCCGGAACGGGGGCGCAGGCAGCGCGACAACGAAAAAGCCCCGGCGCAGGGCGCACGGGGCGAGGGCCGGCGGATCGTCATGGTCGGTGGACCATGCTCACTGCCGAGTTACGCTTGCCGCCCTACGCGGGTCGCCCGTTGTCGCGGGACCTTCGACCGTGCCGAAGCACGGTGACCAGCGGTCTCTGGGTGGTTCCTCATCCATGAGAACACGGATGACGGTTGAAGAGTACGCGCCCCGGCCGGCAGCTCCAAATCAGGCCCGGTGAGCCGCGTCACCCGTACCGGTGCCGCTCAGCCCTGGGCCCGCCGGCGCCACAGGTAGCCGCCGACGACCGCGGCGCTCCAGGCCAGCGCCCACCCGCTCAGCCCCAGCAGGGTCAGCGCGGCCGCGTCGCCGGCGGTGGTGCGAGCGGCCGCCATGATCGGCGGTGCCAGCCAGGGGGCCACCGAGCCGGTCAGGCCGAACACCACCGCGCCGACCCCGCCGAGGGCCAACACCGCGACGCCGTACCCGGCGCCGCCCACCGACGCCCGGCTGGCCAGCGCCCCAAGAGCAACCGCAGCGGGTACGACCAGCAGGTGCGCCCACAATCCGAGCGCGAGCCCGACCGGAATCGACCGGTCCCCCGGGTCGACCGGGCCGGACACCCCGCCGACCAGCCACGGAAAGAGCAGCGCGACGGCCACCGTCACCAGCGCCGCCACCACGGCGGCGAGCAGCCCGGCCGACCGCTCCCGCGCCACCCCGACCGTCACCTGCGCCAGCCGACGCTGCACGTCCGGCTCGACGTCCAACAGGATCTTGGTCTGCCAGGCGAGCACCGGAAAGAGCACCACCGCGGAGACGCCGTACGCCTCAGCGGGCTGGGCGCGGCCACCACCGTAGAGGGTGCCGAGCGTGATCAGGCCGGCGAGCAACGGCGCCAACGCCCGGCCGGTTCGCAGGAAACCGGCCAACCGCATCCGGACCAGGGCGTTCACCGGGTCTCCCCCGCTGCCGACTCGACCGCGTCCTCAGCGGCCTCCGGCTGCTCCGCTGTCAGCTCCCCGGCCATCCCGAGCGGCGGCTCGGCGGGTCGGGCGGCACCGGCCGACCGGGGCGGCTCGACGGGTAGGGCCGGGGATGCGGCGGTGGAGGCGTCGGAGCGTACCCGCAGCACCTGGTGGCCCTCGGCGCGCAACCGGGCGACGGTGCCGGCGACCCGCGCGGCCGGCACCGCGACCTCGACCACCGCGATCGTCTCGTCCGTCGACGACGTCTCCTCGGAGAGCGAGCCGTCGGCCACCAACCAGCGGCGCGCGGCCGGAAGCCGGACCGTCTCGCCGCGGTGGTCGCTGACCAGGACGGACCCGTCGGCGGCGAGCACCTCGGCGATCAGCTCAGGCACCAACTCACGGGTGGCGGCGTCCAGCCCCTCCCACGGCTCGTCGAGCACCAGCAGGCCCGGTGGGCGCAGCAGCGCCTGGGCGAGGCCGACCTTCTGCGCGGTGCCCTTGGACAGCTCCGGCAACCGGACCGAGCGGAAGGCAGCCAGCCCGAGCCGGTCCGTCCAGGAGGTCACCGCCTCGTCGGCCGCAGCCCTGCCCAGCCCCGCCACCCGGGCCATCCCGGTCAGATAGCGGGTCACAGTGAACGGTTGGTCCGCAGGGAAACGCTCCGGCACCCAGCCCACCCGTGCCGGCCGGTCGGTGACCCGGCCCCGGCCAGGGCGGAGGACCCCCGCGGCCACCTGGAGCAGTGTCGACTTGCCCACCCCGTTGCGGCCCAGCACGATCGCCACCTCGCCGGGCCCGATCCGCACGTCGATGCCTTGCAGCACCCACGGCCCCCGCCGGTGATACCGCAACCAGACGTTCTCCAGCCGCATGGCGTCGAGCCTGCCACACCTGGAACGCGCCGGGGCGCCGCCACGGTCGTGGCGGCGCCCCGGCGGAGCGATCTGTCGACTCAGGCGTCGGCCTGGTCCTCCCGAAGGTTCTTCACCAGGTTCGGGTCGACCGGGACGCCCGGGCCCATCGTGGTGGTCAGGATGACCTTGCGAAGGTACTTGCCCTTGGCCGCGGACGGCTTGGCACGCAGCACCTCATCGAGCACCGCAGCGTAGTTGTCCACCAGCTGGGTCTCCGTGAAGGAGGCCTTGCCGATGATCAGGTGCAGGTTGGAGTGCTTGTCCACCCGGAAGGTGATCTTGCCGCCCTTGATGTCCGACACCGCCTTGGTGACGTCCATGGTCACCGTGCCGGTCTTCGGGTTCGGCATGAGACCGCGCGGGCCCAGGATCCGCGCGATCCGGCCGATCTTGGCCATCTGGTCCGGCGTGGCGATCGCCGCGTCGAAGTCGAGCCAACCACCCTGGATGCGGGCGACCAGCTCATCGGTGCCCACCTCGTCCGCACCCGCGGCGGCGGCCTCTTCGGCCTTCGCGCCACTGGCGAACACGATCACGCGGGCGGTCTTACCGGTGCCGTGCGGCAGGTTGACCGTGCCGCGGACCATCTGGTCCGCCTTGCGGGGGTCGACGCCGAGGCGCATGGCGACCTCGACCGTGGCGTCGAACTTGACGTTGGTGGTTTCCTTGGCCAGCTTCACGGCCTCGGTGGGGGTGTAGAGCTTCGACCGGTCGATGACATCGGCGGCCTTGCGGTAGCTCTTGCTGCGCTGCATTGCTGATTACTCCTGTGGTCTCTGGCGGGCCGCTCGGCGCGAGCCCTCCCACGGTCGGAACGAAGGCCGGGGCCGACGTCAGTCGTTGACGGTGATGCCCATCGACCGGGCGGTGCCGGCGATGATCTTCTCGGCCTGGGCGATGTCGTTGGCGTTGAGGTCGGCCATCTTCTTCTCGGCGATCTCACGCAGCTGGGCGCGGCTGACCGACCCGACCTTCTCGGACTGCGGAACACCCGAACCCTTCTGCACACCGGCAGCCTTGATCAGCAGCCGGGCAGCGGGCGGGGTCTTCAGCACGAACGTGAAGGACCGGTCCTCGTACACGCTGATCTCGGCGGGGACGATGTCGCCCCGCTGAGACTCGGTCTGCGCGTTGTAGGACTTGCAGAACTCCATGATGTTCACGCCGTGCTGGCCGAGCGCGGGGCCGACCGGCGGCGCCGGCGTAGCCTGGCCCGCCGGCAACTGAAGCGTGAACGTCTTGACGAGCTTCTTCTTCGGAGGCATGTCACTTCCTGGGGCTTGGAGCTGGGAAAATGCGGCTGTCGCCGCCCTCGGGCGCGCACGGTCAGCGCGGTGCGACAGCGGCGACATTCAAGAGTAGCGCAGGCCGCAGCCCACTCGTCCGCCGAGGTCGAGCGAGAGCGCGTACGCCGACGTCGGCGGCGGGCCGGGCCCGCCGCCGACGACCAATCAGATCTTGGCGACCTGGTTGAAGTTGAGCTCCACCGGAGTCTCGCGACCGAAGATCGACACCAGCACCTTGAGCTTCTGCTGGTCGGCGTTGATCTCGCTGATCGTGGCCGGCAGCGACGCGAACGCGCCGTCGGTGACGGTGACGGAGTCGCCCACCTCGAAGTCGAGGACCTTGATCTCCGGCTTCGCCTTCTTCTGCTCGGTCTCGACCGCCGGCGCCAGCCACTTCAGCACCTCGTCGAGCGAGAGCGGAGCGGGCCGGTCGGCCCGGTCGGTCGCGCCGACGAAGCCGGTCACGCCCGGGGTGTTCCGGACACAGGAGTAGGACTCGGCGGTCAACTCCATCCGGACCAGGATGTAGCCCGGGAAGACCTTGGCCTGGATCTGCGAACGCTTACCGTTCTTGACCTCGACCTCTTCCCGGGTCGGCACCTCGACCTGGTAGATGAAGTCCTCCATGTCGAGGCTCGTGATCCGGGTCTCGAGGTTGGTCTTGACCTTGTTCTCGTAGCCGGCGTACGAGTGCACCACGTACCAGTCACCCGGCGCGTAGCGCAGCTTCTGCCTCAGCTCCGCGACGGGGTCGTAGTCCTCGTCCGGTGCGGGCTCGGTCGTTGGGAACTCCGGCTCGCTGGCGGCCTCAACCGACTCGTCACCAGCCGCCGTCGCGACCGTGGACTGCTCGTCCACCGGTCCGGCGGTCTCGTCGTACTCAGGCACGCTCGCTCACTTCCGTCACTATGGCTGGAGGCAGCCGGTCAGTCCGAGTTGCCAAAGACAAACAACACGACCTTGGCGAAGCCGAAGTCCAGCACACCCACGATCGTCAGCATCACCGCGACGAACGCCACCACCACGGCCGTGTAGGTCAGCAACTCCTTGCGGGTCGGCCAGATGACCTTACGCAGTTCGGCTACGACCTCGCGGAAGAACCGCGCGATGCGGCCGAAGACGCCCACCCGACCCGTTTCCGACCGGGTGGTCGGCCGGCTGTCCGCCGACTCCGCCCGGGCACGGGACCGCGTGGCGGTGCCTCCCCGGGAAACCGGCTCGTCCGCGCCGGAGGCGTCGTCGTCGGCCACGTCGTCGACGACCTCGTCGTCCAGACGATCGTCGCCGTCGTCGTCGCGCCGCTTGTTGTCGGCCACTTCGCCCTCCGTCGCGGAATCTGGGGTCGCACGCCGAGTGGCGTACGCGGCGCTGGTCACGCCGGCCGGACCCAACCGTCCCGCGACGGGCCGCGGCCGGTGGATCACCCGGAGGGCCCCGATTGCCTCGGAGCCACCCCGCCGATGCCACCACCACGGGCCGGACGCCGCCAAGCTGGCGGCGCGACCCACGGGAACGGTCAGGCCTGAGGCGCAGGGGTGACAGGACTTGAACCTGCAGCCTGCGGTTTTGGAGACCGCTGCTCTGCCAATTGAGCTACACCCCTATGTGGCAACACTCGCCCCACGCGGCCACAGACGACCGAGCAGGGGTCACTTGCCCCACGGCGGACCAGTGTACGGGTAGCCGCCCGACTTTCCCAACCGGTCTCTCCGCCACGCGTGGCGAGCTCGGCTCAGCCTGCCGTCCGGATGGTTGCCCGCGCCTGTGACAGCACCTTCTCACCCAGGCAGGTGGCGGTAACCTCGAGTCGGGTGAGACCGTCCTCGGTCACCTCGCGGACCCGCGCGGTCACCTCGATCTCGGTCCCCTGGTCGTCGTCGGGGACCACCACCGGTCGGGTGAAACGCACCCCGTACTCCACCACCGCGTCCGGCGACCCGGCCCACTCGGTGACCGCCCGCCCGACCAGCGCCATGGTGAACATGCCGTGGGCGATCACCCCAGGCAGGCCCACCTTGGTGGCGACCCGGTCGCTCCAGTGGATCGGGTTGAAGTCGCCCGAGGCGCCGGCGTAGCGGACCAGGTCCGCGCGGGTCACCCGAAACGTCTGTGCTGGCAACTCCATCTCACGCCTCCCCACGAATGACATACCTGGCCCAGACCGCGACCACGGGTTCCCCACCGACGGTGCTCACGTCGGTGCGCGTGGTCAGGAAGCCGTGCCCACCCCTGGTGCTGACGTCCTCGATGGTGTTGGTGCAGACCAGCTCGTCGCCGGCGACCACCGGCCGGGTGTACGCGAACCGCTGGTCGCCGTGCACCAGGCGGCTGTAGTCGACACCCAGGGCCGGGTCCTCGATGATCTGGCTGCTCGCGGCCATCGTCACGATCACCGGAAAGGTCGGCGGCGCCACCACGTCGGGGTGGCCCAGCGCCCGCGCGGCCTCCGGGTCATGGTGGGCCGGGTCGGTGGCGCCGATGGCGCTGGCGAACTCGCGGATCTTTTCTCGGCCCACCTGGTAGGGGGCGGTCGGCGGATACGTCCGGCCGACGAAGGAAGGGTCCAGAGGCATGCCGCGAACCTACACGGAAAGCCCAATCGCCGACCTGATCGGTAGGCGGCGGCGGAGCCGCACCAAACCGGTCAGATCGGCGATCGGAAAGCTTCGACAACGGCCGGCCCTGAGGCCGGCCAGCAGTCAGCGGGTCTCGCGGTGGACCGTGTGCCGACCGTCACGCGGGCAGAACTTCTTCAGCTCGATGCGGTCGGGGTCGTTGCGCCGGTTCTTGCGCGTGATGTAGTTGCGCTCCTTGCACTCCACACACGCCAAAGTGATCTTCGGCCGGACATCGGTAGCCTTCGCCACGGCGGAGTGCCTTCCTCGCTAACGGAAACAACTACGACGCGCCAGCCTAGACGCTGACAGCGCGGACATGCAAAGTGGGCGCCAGAAGCGCCCATTTTCTTACGACCACCGGCAACGAGCCCGGAAGACGAGAGTAGCGGTGGCCGGACTTGAACCGGCGACACAGCGATTATGAGCCGCTTGCTCTACCATCTGAGCTACACCGCTGCGATGGGTCCAGCTGAACCCTCGAGCCCCCTTACGGAATCGAACCGTAGACCTTCTCCTTACCATGGAGACGCTCTGCCGACTGAGCTAAGGGGGCCTGCGCGATCTCCCCGTGGGGCGCGCAGGAGTAAGAGTACACGGCCCGGCTCGACAGGTGAAATCGGATCCCCGGTGATCGGCCGCGCCCTGCTCAGGGCACGACACGCAGGCGCGGAAGCTCCCCGTTGGCGACCGTCTCCGGCTCGACCTGGGCACCGAACCAGGCAGCCAACCGCTCGTACGGCAGCGGCCGGCTGAACAGGAAACCCTGCCCGATCTCACAGCCGATGTCCTGGAGAAGCTCCAGGGTCAGCTCGCTCTCCACCCCCTCGGCCACCACCGCCAGGCCGAACTGCTGGGAGAGGGTGACCACCGCGTTGACGATCGCCAGGTCCCCCGGGTCGGTCGCCATGCCCTGCACGAAGGAGCGGTCCACCTTCACCTCGTGCACCGGCAGCCGGCGCAGGTGCGCCAGGGACGAGTCACCCGTGCCGAAGTCGTCCACCGACAGCCGTACGCCGAGATCCCGCAGCCGTTGCAGGGTGGGGATCGGCCGGTCCGTGCCGTCCAGCACCCCTGACTCGGTGATCTCCAGGGTGAGGCGCTGCGCCGGCACCTTGTACTCGGTCAACAACTCCTGGACCCGGTCCGGGAAGTGCTGGTCGATGAGCGTACGAGCCGAGAGGTTGACAGCGATGGGCAGCGGCTGGTCGGCCAGCGCCCAGTCCCGGCTGCGCCGAAGGCCCTCCCGGAGCACCACCTCGGTGAGCCGGCTCAACTGGCCGGTGTGCTCGGCCACCGCCACGAAGTCCTCGGGCGCGACCGTGCCGTGCGCCGGGTGCTCCCAGCGGGCCAGACACTCCACACCCACCAGGCGCCGGTCCCGCAGAGTCACCTTGGGCTGGAAGTAGACCTCCAGCTCGTCCTGGTCCAGTGCTCGGCGCAGATCGCCGGCCAGACCCAACCGGCGCAGTGAACGGGACTCCAGCGCGGGATTGAACAGCTGCACGCTGCCCGGCACCGACTTGGCCGCGGTGGCGGCGAGGTCGACCCGGAGCAGCAGGGTCGCCGCGTCGCTGCCATGATCCGGGTGTACGGCCACCCCGACGGCGGTGTCCACGTCGAGAGTGAGCGCGTCGAAGACCATCTCGTCGCGGATCTGGTCGCGCAGTTGGGCGGCCAACTCGAGCGCGGCCTCAGCGCTCTCCAACCGCAGCGTCACCAGGAATTCGTCCCCGCCGGCGCGGCCGACCAGAGCCGACGACGGCGCGCTGGCCCGCAACCGATTGGCGACCTCGGTGAGGACCTTGTCCCCGGCCGCGTGCCCCAGGGACTCGTTGACCTGGCGCAGCCCGTCGACGTCGAAGAGCAGCAGCGCCACCACCTCGCCCGGTGCGCGGATCTTGACCGACTCGTCCAGCGCTCCGGTGATCCGCCGCCGGTTGGGCAGTCGGGTCAACGTGTCGTGGTGGGCGTCGTGCCGGAGCCGGTCGACCAGCCGCGAATTCTCCAGGGCCACGGCCGCGTGCGCGGCGACGGTCTCGAAGATGGGGATGTCGCCACGGGTGAAATGACCGACGTCGCTGAGCCGGTTGGCGACCTCCAGTGTGCCGATGACCGCCTGGCCGGACCGGAGCGGCACCACGATGACGTCCTTGATCTTGCCGTGACTCAGCGCCTGGCGCTCGTTCGACTCTTCGTCGAAGGCGCGCCCGACCGCGATGGTCCGCCCCTCGTCCGAGGCTCGCTGACGAAGGGACGCCGGCGTAGGTACGACGTCCAACAGGCCCGAATCGTCGACCCGGGCGGTGAGCAGCACCTCGGGATGGCGGCCCTGGGCGGGCAGCCAGAGGGTCGCGTACTCGGCCTGCATCAGGGCCCGGACCCGACCCAGCAGCGCATCGACGAGCGTGCCGTCCTGGCCACGCTCCGCGATTGCGCGAGTCAGGTCGTACATCGCGGCTAGCGTGCGGTGCTGCCGGAAGAACTCCGCGTAGGAGCGGTAGACCAGGACCAGCGCCGCACCGAGTGCGGCCAGCAGCACGAACGACCACCAGGTGGTGGTGACGGCGATCAGGATGATCAGACCGAGCGAGACGTTAATCGCCGCAGTGAGCACGGCGGGGCGTGCGGTGCGGAGAGAGTCCCGTCCCGCCTGCCAACCCTGCAGGAGGGTGTGCACGCCGACGATGCCGAGAAGGCTGACGAGGATCACCGCAGTTACGGCCGCGAAGAGACTCAGCCAGGTGCCGGGATCGTCCACCTCCTTCGAGGGCGGTAGCGCCTGGAGGAGGAGGACGGCGAGAGAGGTCCCGGCAGCAGCCTTGGCCACGTTGAACCAGAACTTGACAGGCGCGAACCGGTGCCGCGTCTGCGTGAGCATGGACGCCACCGTGTAGATCGCAACGACGGTCAGCGGTGGCAGCAGGAACAGCGCTAGTACCAGCGGAATCTCGGTCAGGGTCATGCCGAACGACTGCCGCCGGACGACAAAGTTGAGGACCGGCATGCCCACGGCGGCCATAGCGACCAACAACAGGAGCGCGAGGAGCCAATCGCCAAAGGGCTGGGACGACACCAGCCCCGTGACGATGGAACAGATCGCAGCGAAGAACACCAGTGGCGCAGTGATGAACCAGGCGCGATCCGCCGAACGACGTCGCGATTGATCACGCGGAGCCATACCGCTCCCTACGGCGCCTGCGGTTTACCGCCCTTGGCTTGGGGTGAGCTGAACCAGTCAGCGACCACTGCCGACGATAGTGCCTTCCGGAACGACGGTCCAGATGAGATCGATGGCCTGAGCTCCACTGGCACTGCCGTCGAAGAGGCTGGCGGGGAAGGCAACGATGGCGGCGGCAGCGAGAACAAGGAGGAGAGACCCACCGAGTCGGCCTAGCCTTCGACCAGACATGATCGCTCCTGTCGGGAGATGTACAGCGTTGATGGAGGTTCCACGATCGTGCCACAGCGCGGGCAGCCAGAGAAGTGGTGGTCGCCCGACTGGCCCCACCGTCTGTTACTTCCCGCCGTTCGGCCTACCGCCCCCAACGCACCGGGCCAGATCACGAGCCTGTAGGGCGCTTAACCGTTTCACCCAGCGTTGAATGCGACCTTCAACGCAATTCGGGTCCAGCTGGAGGCACCCGCCACATCCCGTACGACGGTCACCGTCAGCAACGCCGCAACGGACGTGCGCCTCCGATCCGGCCATCGACCACCATACCGGCTCTTCGCCATCCCGCCAGTATCTCGTCGGGTTCATTTCACTTGGGCGGTTAGCCACACGAACACTGATCACAGACGGGGTATGCGCAGCTAACCTGAGACTTTGCATCGATGCCTGCGGATCTAAGGTGTGCTGACGTGGCAACGTCGCCACCAACTTGAGCGCCCACCTGCCGCCAGGCGCACCAACAGCGACTGCCGCAACGCCCACACCTCCGCGTCGGCGCAATCGTGCTCGCCCTCGGCCGCGAAGCCCGGAAATGGGATGAACCCGACCGAACCGAGGTCGGTGCCCGATCGGCAGTCAGGTAAGCCCCGGCAGCCTCACTCAAGGGCAGGCACCGGCGCCGCAACCCTCCGGGAGCCTGAGCATTCGCAGCCCCGGAGGAGCGCTGAGAGGCAGGATCGACCTACCCACAACCAGTCGTCCACAGCTGGACTCAGCCGGACCCGGCTAGATCAACGACAACGGCCCCTGATCAGCATCTCTGCTGGTCAGGGGCCGTGTCCGCACCTGGTGGCGGGTAGAGGATTCGAACCTCTGAAGCTTTCGCGACGGATTTACAGTCCGCTCCCATTGGCCGCTCGGGCAACCCGCCAGGGCACCCCACCGCGTCGTAACGCGGCGGCGGAAGCAAGAATAGCGGCTCCCCCCGGCGCCTACGCAACCGGGTACGGTCAGGGGGTCGTGCCGCTGGTCGGCGGCCGACGGCAGGCCCAGACCGCCGGACAGCAGGAGCAGAAACATGGCAGCGAACCCGTCGTTCGACATCGTGAGCAAGGTTGACCGTCAGGAGGTCGACAACGCCCTTCGGCAGGCGGAGAAGGAGCTTGCGACGCGGTTCGACTTCCGCGGCACCGGCGCTGAGATCTCCTGGTCTGGCGAGGAGGCGATCGGCCTTCAGGCGGAGACCGAGGAGCGCGTCCGCGCCGCACTGGACGTGTTCAAGGAGAAGCTCGTCAAGCGGAACATCTCGCTGAAGTCGCTGGATGCTGGGGAGCCGCGTCCGTCGGGCAAGATCTTCAAGATCGACTGCAAGGTGATCCAGGGCATCGAGACGGACAAGGCCAAGGCGATCAGCAAGAAGATCCGCGAAGAGGGCCCCAAGGGCGTGCAGGCGCAGATCCAGGGCGACCAGCTGCGGGTTACCGGCAAGAAGAGGGACGACCTCCAAGCGGTCATCTCGCTGCTCAAGGGCGAGGACTTCGGCGTCGCCCTCCAGTTCAACAACTACCGCTGACGGCTGTCTCCAGCGATCCGGTCCCCGGGCGCAGCGCGTCCGGCTGAGATCGACTCGGGTTCCTGAAAGTCGGGGCATCCGGGCGACTGGGACACCGCGATATTCAGAAACCCGAGTCGATCAAGGACAACCAACCGAGGCGCGGACCGGCCGAGGCACGCACCGACCGAGGCGCGGACCGGCCGAGGCACGGACCGACCAAGGCACGGACCGACCAAGGCACCCACCGACCGAGGCACGGACCGACCAAGGCACGGACCGACCGCGACGCGAGCCGACCGAGTTACGCGGTCAGACGGGGACGGGGTCTTCGGCGCGTACCGCAGTGGTTTCCGCGCGGGCGATGGGCCCGGCGGGTAGTGCGGCGACCGCGGCCCCGACGGCGACCGCCGCCCCGGCGAACAGGAACGCCCAGCGGACGCCGCCGGCGTGGTCCACGATCACGCCGGCCACCGAGCCGCCGGCGGCGCTCGATGCCACCGCGACGGTGACCACCCAGGTGTACGCCTCGTTCAACATGCTGGTCGGGGCGATCCGGCCGACCAGGGTGTTCTCCAGAGTCAGCGCGGGCGCGATGGTGGCCCCGCCGACGACCAGCGCGACACCCAGCGCGAGCGGGGTGGGCATCACCGCGAACACGGCGAAGGTGGCGGCCAGCGCGGCGAGCAGCAGGGCGAACTGCCGGGTCATGTTCGGTGCTGGCTTGCGGACGCCGAACCAGAGCCCACCGATGGCACTGCCGACCCCCCAGACCGCGAGCAGGACGCCGGCGAGGCTCTCCGGGTCGCCGGTGGCGTGGTCGCTCGCGAATGCCGGCACGATCACACCGGCGGCCCCGAATGCGATGCCAAGGCCGGCGACGCAGATCAGCAGAGCGGGGAAGCCGGGGACCCGTAGCGGGCCGAGCCCACGGGCATGGTGTTCCTGCGGGTGCGGACGCCAGCCGCGCATGACCCGGCCGAGGGCCACGGCGGTGGTACCGACCAGGGTGACCACGGCCGCACCGATCAGCGCGGCCGCCGCGTCGGCGACGAGGACGAACCCGGCGACGAGCAGTGGGCCGAGGACGAAGACGATTTCGAACAGCGTGGTCTCGGCGGCCAGCGCGGTGTTGCGGAGGTGGTATCGGCCGGAGTTGGGGCCGGTCAGGTCGTTCCAGGCGCCTCGGATGGCGGCGCTGAGCGGCGGGTAGGTGGCGCCGGCCACGCCTGCGGTGAGGTAGATGATGGAGAGCGCGTCGTCGCCGGAGCGGCTGGCCAGCAGCAGCCCGATGAGCGCCAGCGGGTGGGCCACGGCGGTGAGCAGCAGGACGGGGCTGGGGCCGACCCGGTCGGCGATCCGTCCGGCCACCGGGCTGAGCGCGGCCCCGGCGAGGGCGTAGATGCCGCCGGCGATGGCGGCCAGCGAGTAGCGCCCGGTCACCTGCTCGACGACCAGGAGCAGCGCCAGCGGGGTCATGCCGATTCCGAGCCGCCCGATGATGCCGGTGATCAGCAGCATGGGCGCGCCGGGGATCCGCCAGACACCCAGGTACTGACGCAGCGCGGTCACCGTGAACCTCCCGAGGATGTAATGAGCGTGAGCCGTTATGACCCTAACGCCGCCGCCTGACAGGAGGACAGCGCAATAGTCTCCGACACAGCGATCCGCCCGTACCCGGTGTGACCGGGTACGGGCGGAGGCGGTGGATCAGCGGGTCAGCGCTGGAACTGCACCGGCCCCGAGTTGCGGGCCATCTGCTCCAGCCGGGCGACACGGTCCTCCATCTTCGGGTGGGTGGAGAAGAGCGCCGCCATGCCGCCGCCCCGGAACGGGTTGGCGATCATGAGGTGGGCGGTGCTGGTGAGCTGGCCCTGGGCCGGCAACGGCCGACGTCGGGCCACCGCGTCGATCTTGCGGAGCGCGCTGGCCAGGGCCAGCGGGTCGCGGCTCAACTCGGCGCCGGAGGCGTCCGCCTGGAACTCGCGGCTCCGGCTGATCGCCAACTGGATCACCGTGGCCGCGATCGGGCCCAGGATCAGGGTGAGCAGCAGCACAGCCGGGTTCGGTCGGTCCTCGTCGTCCCCGCCGCCCAGCGGGATGAAGAAGGCAAGGTTCGCCAGCAGGGTGATGATGCTGGCCAGGCCGGCCGCCACGCTGGAGATCAGGATGTCCCGGTTGTAGACGTGGGACAGCTCGTGCCCGATCACACCGCGCAGCTCACGGTAGTCGAGGATCTCGGTGATGCCCTGGGTCACGCAGACGGCCGCGTGCTGCGGGTTGCGACCGGTGGCGAACGCGTTGGGCTGCGAGGTGGGGCTGACGTAGAGCCGCGGCATCGGCTGCCGGGCGTCGGTGGCCAACTCCCGGACCATCCGGTACAGCTCGGGGAACTGCGCCTCGGTGACCGGTTGCGCCCCCATCGAGCGCAGTGCGAGCTTGTCGGAGTAGAAGTAGGTGACGCCGTTCATGACCAGAGACACGAGGACGGCGATGACCAGGCCGCCGCTGCCGCCGAACCAGTAGCCCACCGCCAGGATCAGGGCGCTGAGCAGGCCGAGCAGCGCTGCGGTCTTCAGACGGTTGTGGTGCACGATGTCTCCTTCGGTGCACGGATCGCCGGGATCCGCTGACCGGTGTAACAACCCGGTACCCACCAACCATCCGTCTCAACGCTGAGAGTTGACTGAGACCGGGGGCCCAGGTGGGGTCAGCGGCCGGCCAGGTCAAGCACCAGCTGCGGGGCGACGCCGAGCACCACGGCGGTCACCGTCGCCACCGCCAGCACCACCGCCACCACACCCACCACGGGTACGCCCGACGCTCCGCCACCGGCGAGCGCCGCGGCCGGGCCGGGCGTCATGGTCGGCGCCCAGAGCGCGGCGGTCACCCGCAGGTAGTAGGCGAGCCCGATCACGGCGTTCAGCGCCACCACCAGCGCCAGCCAGGCCGCGCCACCGTCCAGCAGCGCCCGGACCACTGTCACCTTCGCGAACAGGCCGGCCAGCCCCGGCGGCAGACCAGCCAGACCCACCAACGCGAGGCCGAACGCCGCAGCTCGCCACGGGTGCCGCCGGGCTGCCCCGCGCAGGTCGTCCAGCGTGCCGCCGTCCGCACCCGCCGGCCGCAGCGCGGTCACTCCGGCGAAGGCGGCCAGCTCCAACACCACGAAGAAGACGGCGTACGCCACGGCGGCCGCGTACGCGCTGGAACGTGCCTCGTCAGTGCGTCCGGCGGCCAGCGCCAACGCTCCCAGCGGGGCGAGGATGTACCCGGCCTGCGCGACGGACGACCAGGCGAGCAGCCGGACGGTCCGCCGCTGACGCAGGGCGACCAGGTTGCCGACGGTCATGGTGAGCACGGCGAGCAGGGCGAGCACCGGACCGGTCTGGTCCGCCGGCAGCGCCCGTTGCACCACTGCGAGCAGGGCGACCAGGCCGCCCAGCTTCGACGCGGTGGACAGGTACGCGGCCACCGGCAGCGGCGCGCCGTCGTAGGTGGCCGGCGCCCAGGCGTGGAACGGCACCGCCGCCACCTTGAAGGCCAGGCCGACCAGCAGCACCGCCACCGCGGCGGTGGTCAACGGCAGGTCCCGCAGCTCCGGCTGCTCGGCGAGCAACGCGCCGAGCCGGTCCAGGTGCAGCCCACCGGTCACCGCGTACAGCAGCGCCGCGCCGAGCAGGGTCAGCGTGGTCGCCACCACGCTGACCACGAAGAAGGTCACCGCCGCCTCAGCGCTCGCGAGGCTCCCCCGGCGCAGGCCGACCAGCACGTACAGCGGCAGGGTCAGCGTCTCCAGCGCGACGATCAGCGTGATCAGGTCGCCGGCCGCGCCGAGCACCACGCCGCCGGTCATCGAGCAGGCCAACAGGAAGGCGTACTCCCCGACCGGTGACCGCCCGGCCCGCAGCGCGGGCACCGACAGCCCGAGCACGCCCACTGTGAGCAGCGCGACCACCACGGCGACCAGGGCCGCACGACCGCCGAAGATCCAGGAGCAGTCGGCGCCCACGCAGAACGTCCGCCGCTCGGCACCCGCCCCGACCAGCGCGGAACCGACGGCGGTGCCGAGCGCGCCGAGCGCGGCCACCGCGATGGTGGCCCGTGGCCGGGCCACGAGCAGATCGGTGATGAGCACGAGTACGGCCGTGCCGGCGGCCAGGTAGGCCGGCAGCAGCGCGACGCTGTCCACGCTCTGCACAACGTTCATCTGAGCCTGCCTTCGTTCGCGACTGCGGGGCTCCGCTTCGCTGCACTCCTCGCGCTCACCGAGAAACCACACCGATCAGGGCGTCGACGGGGGCCTCGGCGACGCCGAGGACCAGCGTCGGCGCCAGCCCGATGGCCAACGCGAGCAGCACCAGCGGCACCCAGGCGGTCAACTCCGCTCCGGCCAGGCCGGGGCCGAGCTGACCGACGGCGGGGCTCGGCCGGTTGTGGGTTACCTGGCGCAGCAACCGCAGGAAGTACGCGGCGGTGAGCGCCCCACCGACCGCCGCCAGCACCCCGAGGGTGGTCCAGAGCGGGCCACCCACCTGCACGGCGGCGATCACCGCGAACGCCTCGCCCCAGAAGCCGGCCAGCCCGGGCAGGCCCAGCGACGCGATCGCCGCGAACGCGAGCAGACCCGCCAACCGGGGCGCGGTCTCCCGCAGCCCGGCCAGTTCGGCCAGGGTGCCCGTGCCAGTACGGTCCTTCACCGCCCCGGCCAGGAAGAACAGCAGGCCGGTGATCACACCGTGCGCGACGTTGCCGATCAACGCCGCCTGGATGCCGGTGGCGGTCAGCGTGGCGACGCCCAGCAACACGAAGCCCATGTGCCCCACGCTGGAGTACGCGATGAGCCGCTTCACGTCCGACTGGGCCAGGCAGACCAGCGAACCGATCAGGATCGCGGCGACGGCGAGCACGCCGAGCACCGGCGCCGCCCAACGGGCGCCCTCCGGCGCCACCCCCACCGCGACCCTTATCAGGCCGTACGTGCCCATCTTGAGCAGCACGCCGGCCAACACGACACTGCCCACCGTGGGTGCCTGGGTGTGCGCGTCGGGCAGCCAGGAGTGCAACGGCCACAGCGGGCTCTTCACCGCGAACGCCAACGCGAGCACTGTGAACGCGGCCAACTGGGTGCCCCGCGACATCCCCGCGCCACCGGTCAACGTCACCAGGTCGGCGGTGCCGGCGGCGGCGACCACGACGTACACGCCGACCAGCAGCAGCACCGAGCCGAACAGCGTATAGAGGGCGAACTTCCGGGCCGCCCGACGCCGGTCCGCGCCACCCCAGCCGGCGATGATCGCGTACATCGGCAGTAGGACGACCTCGAAGAAGAGGAAGAACAACACCAGGTCCAGGGCGAGGAAGGTGCCCAGGATGCCCACCTCGACCACCAACAGCAGCGCGACAAGCGCCCGGCCGCTGCCGCCGCCCGGAACCCGCCACATCGTGTACGCGCAGCAGAGCAACGTGAGCAGCGCGGTCAACACCACCAGCGGCCAGGAGATGCCGTCGACGCCGAGGTGGAAGCGCAACTCCAGACCGGGCACCCAGGGCAGGTCCAACTGGTGCCACGGGCGCACCGCCGGCGCGTCCGCCGACCAGGCGACCCAGCCTCGACCGCCGAACACCAGCGGCACCGCGGCCAGCAGGGTCAACGCCGCCGCGACCGTGCCGACCAGCCGGGCCGCCCGGTCCCGGGGCGTCGCCGCCACCGCTACCGCACCCAACGCCGGCACCGCCAGGACAGCGACCAGCAACCCCTGCCCAAACGTCACTGGACCGCCTCTGTTCGCGACTGCGGGGCTCGCAAACCCGGCTCACTCCTCGCGCTCACTGGACCGCCTCTGTTCGCGACTGCGGGGCTCGCAAACCCCGACTCACTCCTCGCGCTCACTGGGTGCCTCCAATTAGGGCGGCGGCCAGGCTGATCAGCAGCGCGCCGGCCAGCACGCCGGCGGCGGCCCGGGGCAGCGCCGCGCGGTGCAGCGCGGCCAGCCCCGCGCCCAGACCGGACGCGGCTCGCCCGCTGCCCTCGACCGCGCCGTCCACCGCCACCTCGTCGCCGACGCGCGCGGCGCGGGCCAGCGCGCGGACGGGGCGTACCACGAGGGTGTGCTGGACGTCGTCGAGCCGGAACGCGCGGGCGAAGACCGGCCGCAGCGGACCCAGCGCAGCGGCCGGGTCGGCGGCCGGGTCGCGCCGCCAGCCCAGCGTCACCAGCGCGGCGCCGAGTAGCAGGAACGCGAGCGGCAGCAGCACCCCCGACCCCAGGTGGACCAGGCCGTCCTCGGAGCCCGCCACCGGGACGGTGGGGAACCGCAGGCGGTCGGCGAACGCCCCGACGAACCCGGCCAGACCGAGCAGCGCGGCCGGTACGGCCAGCAGCAGCACCGGCCAGCGCAGCACGGCCGGCGGGTCGTGCGGCTGGACCAGGGGCAGGCGCGGGGCGCCGAAGAAGGCGCGCAGCAGCAGCCGACCTGCGTACCAGGCAGTGATCGCCACGCCGACCAGCCCGGCGATCCAGACGATCCAGCCCACCCAGGACGGGGCCGGGCCGGTCCCCTCCAGCGCGGCCGACTCGGCGACCGCCAGTACGCCGTCCTTACTCCAGAAACCGGCCAACGGCGGCACCCCGGCCAGCGCGCCCAGGCCCACCACCGTGCACCAGAACGTCACCGGCATGCTGCGTCGCAGCCCGCCCATCTCCGACATCAGGGTGGTGCCGACGGCGTGGATCACCGCGCCGGCGGCGAGGAACAGCAGCGCCTTGAAGGCGGCATGGGTGAGCAGGTGGAACAGTGCGGCCGACGGTGAACCGACCGCCAGCGCGCCGGTCATGTAACCCAGTTGGGACACGGTCGACCAGGCCAGCACGCGTTTGATGTCGTCCTGGGCGGTGGCGGCGAGCGCGCCGAGCAGCAGGGTGATCGCGCCGAGCACGCCCAGCACGGTCAGCGTCACCGGCGCGGCCGTGAACAGCGGGTAGAGCCGGGCCACCGCGTACACCCCGGCGGCGACCATCGTCGCGGCGTGGATCAGCGCGGAGATCGGGGTCGGACCGGCCATCGCGTCCGGCAGCCAGGTGTGCAGCGGGAACTGCGCGCTCTTGCCGGCCACACCGGCGAGCAGCAGCAGGCCCGCAGCGGTCAACGTCGCGCTGGAGTGGTCGTGGGCGAGCACGTCGGCGATCCGGAAGCTGCCCGTCGACACGCCCAGCAGCGCGATGCCGAGCAGGAACCCGACGTCACCGACCCGGGTCACCAGGAACGCCTTCATGGCGGCGGCGGGGGCGCCGGCCAGTCGGCGGTCGTGGGCGATCAGGAGGTACGAGCAGAGGCCCATCACCTCCCAGCCGACCAACAGCATGATCAGGTCGCCGGCGACCACCACCAGCAGCATGGCACCGGTGAAGAGGCTGATCTGGGCGGCGTAGGGCGGGTAGCGGTGGTCCACGTCGACGTCGTCGTGCGGTCCGCGCCGCAGGTAACCGATCGAGTAGACCTGCACGGCCAGGGCGACAGCGGTGACCGCCACCGCGACCAGCGCGGCGGAGCCGTCCAGCCGTACGCCGAGGGTCACCGCCAGCCCGCCGGAGTCGACCCAGGTGGCCGACGTCTCCGTCGGCCCGTCGACACTGAGCAGCAGCGCGACGGCCAGCGCCAGCGCGCCGGCCGCACCGGTGACGCCGAGCGTCACGGCGGTCGCCCGGGCCCGGTCGCCGCCGGTCGCGCTGTCGCGCCGAGGGGCCGGTGGCAGCAGCAGACCGAGCAGCCCGGCGACCAGCGGTACGGCGGGCAGCAGCGCCCCGAGCAGCCCGGTCACCGGCCCGCCTCCGAGTTCAGGACGGCCGGCTCGCGCCCGCGGACGGGGTCCGGCGACTCGGTCAGCGGCACCTCATCCACGGCGACGGTCGCCCGCAGTCGGTAGAGCTGAAGGACGATCGCCAGCCCCACCCCGATCTCGGCGGCGGCGAGGACGACGACGAACAGCGCGAAGACCTGCCCCGAGTGCGGGAGCACGGCGCGGGCGGTGGTGTCAGCGGTGACCAGGATCAGGTTGACCGCGTTGAGCATCAACTCGACCGACATCAGCACCAGCACCGCGTTGCGGCGGCGCAGGACGCCGTACACGCCGAGGCCGAACAGCAGCGCGGCGGTGACGTACGGGATGACCGGCCTCACCGGCGCCCCCGGGGCTCGCTGTCGACCAGGTCCCCTGCCGTGCCGTCGCGTTGCGGGGCGGCTCGGCCGATGTCCGGCCGGGACAGCACGATCGCGCCCACCAGCGCGGAGAGCAGCAGCACCGAGAGCACCTCGAACGGCAGCACCCAGGATTGGAAGATCTGCTCGCCCAGCCGTTCGGCGGTGCCGGCGCTGGGCAGCGTGACGGTGCTCCAGCGGTACGCGTCGACCAGCAGGGCGGTCAGCCCCAGCCCGGCGCCGCCACCGATCAGCGCGGCCGGCCAGCCCGGCCGGTCCAGGTCGTCGGAGACACCGATCGGAGCCCGGGTCAGCATCACCGCGAAGAGCAGCAGGACCACCACCGCGCCCACGTAGATCAACACCTGCACCCAGGCCACCAGTTCGGCACTGAGCACCAGGAAGTCACCGGCCAACGCGCCAAGGCACACCACCAGGTAGAGCCCGGCCCGGACCAGGTGCTTCGTGGTCACCACCAACACGCCGGCACCGACCGCCACCGCGCCGAGGGCGAGCAGCAGCACATCCGCCCCGGTCACCGGGCCACCCTTCCGACTTGGGCGGTCACGACGCCGGATCCTCGTCGGCGTCGGGGCGTACCGCTGGCGGAGCGGGACGTGCGGCGGCCGCCTTGCGCGCGGCGGACGTCTCCTCCTTGGCCGGCTCGCCGTTCGGGTCGTGCGCGGGCGGCGGCGGAACGGTGGCCATCCACTGACCGAGGTGGTCCTTGTCGTGCAGCAGGTCCTTGATGTCGTACTCGGCGTACTCGAACTCCGGTGACCAGTAGAGCGCGTCGAACGGGCAGACCTCGATGCAGATGCCGCAGTACATGCAGAGCGAGAAGTCGATGTCGAACTTGTCGAGCACGTTGCGCTGGCGGGGGCGGGCGGCGCCGGGCACCGCCACCTCCTCCTTGTGCGAGTCGATGTAGATGCACCAGTCCGGACACTCGCGGGCGCAGAGCATGCAGACCGTGCAGTTCTGCTCCGACAGGGCGATCACACCGCGCGAGCGCGGCGGCAGGTCGGGAGCCGTGTCCGGGTACTGCTGGGTGGTCGAACGGCTGGTCATCGTCTTGAGGGTGACCGCCAGCCCCTTCACCAGGCCCGCGCCGGGAAGGCCGCGTTCGCCGGTGTCACCGCGCTCGCTGGGGTCGCTCATGTCGACCATCCTGCCCTGTGGCCACGGCGCGCGCGACCACCACCCACAGGTCCAGGGCGGTACCGTGGTCGCGGGGAGAACGAACGCACCTGGAAGGACCTGCCATGACCGCCGCGCTGCAGAGCGACTACCCGCCCGAGAGCGAGTGGACGACTGACGATCTGGATGCGCTGCCTCAGGATGGCCGCCGCCGGGAACTGCTCGATGGAGTGCTGCTGATGTCCCCCTCCCCCACCCGTATCCACCAGACGATCGCCGGCCACCTGATGTCCGCGCTCGACGAGGACTGCCCCTACGGCTACGACGTGACCCAGGCGGTCGAGGTGCGGATCAACCGCACCCGGTCGTTCATCCCCGACGTGCTGATCACCACGGCCACCGCGGCAGCTCGCGAGCCGTCGAAGTACGAGCCGCACGAGGTGGTCCTGGCCGTCGAGATCGTCTCACCGAACACCCGCTCGATCGACCGGGTGTTGAAGCCGGCGCTGTACGCCCAGGCCGGCATCCCGTTCTACTGGCGGATCGAGACGGAGGGTGGCGCGCTGGAGGTCGTGACCTACCGGATCGACGCGGTGAACGAGGTCTACACCGAGACCGGGCGGTGGACGAAGTTCGTCGACACCGGCGAGCCCTTCCCGATCAATCTGCCGATCAGCCGGATCACGCCCCGGGTCCGCTGACGACGGCCGGTGGGAGCATCTCGACGCCGAGTTGTTGCAGCAACTGGAACAACTCGTTGCAGCTCCACACCTCGACGATCCGGCCCGCCGCGTCGAAGCGCAGGAACGTCGCGCCCGAGTAGCTGACCACCTGCCCGGTCGGCGGCACCGGCCCGAACTGCCCGACGTGGGTGCCGGCGGCCCGCCAGTGCACTGCCACCCGCTCGCCGGCCGCTACCACGTCGACGATCTTGTAGCGGAGGTCCGGGAACGCCGCCCGGCGCTCGCGATGCCAGGCCAACGTCGCCTCCGGCCCGGTGCCGCCCAGCCCCGGGCACTCCTCGGCGACCAGCTCGTACGCCGACTCCTCCTGGCGGGCATTCCACACATCGGCGATGAACCGCCGGGCCGCCGCCTCCACATCCGTCATGCCGGCAGGGTATCCGGGACCACTGTGCGCCGTAGATCCGCGAGGATTGGGTAGAGACACTGACCAGACCGGGAGGGCGACGTGGGCGAGGAAAAAGGCGGCAAGTACGTCGAGCCGGGCGGCGAGTTCACCCGCGACCAGCGGTACATCGCCACCCGGATCACCGAGGACGGGCGCGACGGATATCCGGTCGAGCCGGGCCGGTACCGGCTGGCGGTCAGCCGGGCCTGCCCGTGGGCCAACCGACTGATCATCGTGCGGCGGTTGCTCGGTCTGGAGGACGCCATCTCGATGGCGGTGGCCGGCCCGACCCACGACGCCCGGAGCTGGACCTTCGACCTCGACCCGGACGGCCGGGACCCGGTGCTCGGCATCGAGCGCATCCAGGAGGCGTACTTCAAGCGCTTCCCGGGCTACGAGCGCGGCATCACAGTGCCGGCGATCGTGGACGTGCCGACCGGGCAGGTGGTGACCAACGACTACGCGCAGATGAGCCTGGACCTGTCCACGCAGTGGAGGGCGTACCACCGCGAGGGCGCCCCGCAGCTCTACCCCGAGCACCTGCGCGAGCAGATCGACGAGGTCAACGCCGTGGTGTTCCGGGACGTGAACAACGGCGTCTACCGGTGCGGGTTCGCGGGCAGCCAGGAGGCGTACGACAAGGCGTACCACCAGCTCTTCGATCGGCTGGACTGGCTCACCGAGCGGTTGACCGACCAGCGCTACCTGGTCGGCGACACCATCACCGAGGCCGACGTGCGACTGTTCACCACGCTGGTCCGCTTCGATCCGGTCTACCACGGTCACTTCAAGTGCAACCGGCAGAAGCTGAGCGAGATGCCGGTGCTGTGGGCGTACGCCCGGGACCTGTTCCAGACTCCCGGTTTCGGCGACACCATCGACTTCGACCACATCAAGCGGCACTACTACGAGGTGCACCGCGACATCAACCCGACCGGGATCGTTCCGCTCGGGCCCGACCTGTCCAACTGGCTCACGCCACACGGTCGGGAAGCGCTGGGTGGCCGCCCCTTCGGCGACGGCACCCCGCCCCCACCCCCCGCCGAGCCCGTGGACCCAAACCACACCCCGCCGAGTTAGCGAGCCCACCCCCGCCCCGGCCCGCGCCGATCTTGCAGTTTCGGTTGTCGATTCGAGTGCTACGCCCCTTATGCCGGCACAGAAAGTGCAAGATCGCGGGGGTGATGGCGTCGTGCCCCGTCGATCATGGAGTTGTGGTGCCTGGCTTGGGGCTGGGCGGGGCAGGGCGGGGTTACAGCGCTATGCGGACGGCTGCGGTGAGGACCAGTTGGGCCAGGGATGCGGGGACCAGCACCAACCAGCAGAGGCGTTGCAGCTGGTCCTCGCGTAGCCGAGGGTAGGACACCCGGAGCCAGATGATCACGAAGGACACCGCGAAGATCTTGAGTAGCGTCCAGAGCCAGCCCAGCTGGTCGTCGGCGAACGGGCCCTGCCAACCACCCAGGAACAGCACAGTGGTCAGCGCGGCGATCACCACGATGCCGACGTACTCGGCGAGCAGGAAGAACGCGAACCGCAGGCCGGTGTACTCGGTCATGTAGCCGAAGACCAGCTCCGAGTCGGCCACCGGCATGTCGAACGGTGGCCGACGGATCTCGGCCAGCCCGGCGACGAAAAAGATGATCATCGCGGGCGCCTGCCAGAGCAGCCACCACGGCTGCCACGCCTCGACGATGCCCGACAGGCTGAGCGTGCCGGCCGCCATCGCCACCGACGCGGCGGCCAGCACCAGCGGCAGCTCGTAACCGAGCAACTGGGCCGCCCCACGCAACCCGCCCAGCAGGCTGTACTTGTTGGCCGAAGCCCAGGCCGACATCAGCACCGCCACCACCCCGACGCCGACCACTGCCAGCACGAAGAAGAGGCCGATGTCCAACGGTTGCCCGACCAGGTCGTTCGGGCCGAGCGGAATGACGAGCAACACCAGCAGGTAGGGCACCAGGGCCACCACCGGCGCCAACCGGAACACCGCCCGGTCCGCCTCGCGCGGAGTGATGTCCTCCTTCTGCACGAACTTGACCCCGTCGGCCACGAGCTGCGCCCAACCGTGGAAGCCGCCCGCGTACATCGGGCCGAGCCGGCCCTGCATGTGCGCCATCACCTTGTGCTCGGCCTGGCCGACAAGCAACGGCAGGGTGAGAAAAGCGACCACCACGCCGCCGATCCGGAGCACCAACTCCACCCAGAGCGGCATCAGGCCGTACCCCCGTCGTGGTCGCTCCGGCCATCGCGGCCCGGCGGGTCCGCGATCGGCTCGCCACCCGATGCTGCCGAGCCCTCGGCGGGCTTGTCTGATGCGGCCGCGTCGGGCGCGGGCTGGTCGGGCGATCCTGCGCCGGGCACGGTTTCGGCAGCCGGGCCGGCGTCGGGCTTGCCAGGTGCGGCCGCGCCGGGCGCGGGCTGGTCGGCCAAGCCTGCGCCGGGCGCGGGCTGGTCGACTGGAGCCGGGCCGTCGGTGGCGCCGACCGGCCGGGGTGTACGCGCCGGACGGGCCCCCGGGGCGGGCCGCGCCGGACGCTCACGGGCCGGTCTGGCCGGGGTGCCGCCACGCGGGCCCTCCCCCACCCCACCGGCGCCGGCCGGGGTGGGCGTGGGCCCCCACTCGCCCGGAGCGGGAACGCCCGGCGGGCGGATCGGTCGACGCCCGCCTCCGGCCTCGGACTCGCCCGGCTCTTTCGCACCCGGCCAGGGCTTCGCCACCCGGGAGGCCAGCACGAACTCCTTACGCAGCGGGTGACCCTCGAACTCCGGCGGCAGCAGCAGCGGCAGCAGTTCCCCGTGCCCGGCGAAGTCGATGCCGAACATCTCGTGCGTCTCCCGCTCGTGCCAGGCGGCACCGGGGTAGACGTCGACCACCGAGGCGACAGTGGGCACGCTGCGCGGCAACCGGGTACGCAGCAGCAGGCCGTGACGCAGTCGCGTCGACCAGAGGTGCGCCACCACGTCGAAGCCCTCGGCCAACTCGTCGACGGCGGAGAGCCAGTCGAAGAAGTCGCAGGCCAGTTCGGTGTCGTCACGGGCGGCGGAAATCGCGGTCAGCCAACTCGCGGGCGGCACATCGACGGTGGCCCGGGCGAAACGTTGCCCGCCGGAGACCGACGGGGTCGCCTCAACCGGCGCGAGCAGCGCGACCAGTCGAGCGCCGACCTCTTCGGGAGTCATGCCGCTGATCCTAGTGCCGGCCGGGCCCGCACCCGGCCGCCGCCGATGCCCAGCGATCTGCCGGCTTTGGTCGCGGCGCACGCCTCGGCGGGGAAAGATGGGGGCGTGCGCGCTGTGACAGTGAGACCCGGGGTCGCCAACTCGCTGAACCTCGTCGAGGATCAGCCGGAGCCGGCTGCCGAGGAGGGCTCTGTCCTGGTCGAGGCGCTGGCGGTGGGGATCTGCGGCACCGACCACGAGATCATCGCCGGGGAGTACGGCGAGGCGCCGCCGGGTGCCGACCGCCTGGTCATCGGGCACGAGTCACTGGGCCGGGTGATCGAGGACCCGAGCGGCACCCTGCAACCTGGCGACCTGGTGGCCGGGATCGTCCGGCATCCCGATCCGGTGCCCTGCCCGAACTGCGCAGTCGGTGAGTGGGACATGTGCCGTAACGGCCAGTACACCGAACACGGCATCAAGGGACTGGCCGGGTTCGCCCGCGACCGCTGGCGGGTCGAGCCGCAGTTCGCGGTCGCGCTCGACCCGACGCTGGCCCAGGTCGGCGTGCTGCTGGAGCCCACAAGTGTGGTGGCGAAGGCCTGGGACCACATCGAGCGGATCGGGCACCGGGCCGAGTGGCAGCCGCAGACCGTGCTGGTGACCGGTGCCGGGCCGATCGGTCTGCTGGCCGCGTTGCTCGGCACCCAGCGTGGGCTCACCGTCCACGTGCTGGACCGGAACACCGAGGGGCCGAAGCCGGAGCTGGTCGCCGGGCTCGGTGCCACCTACCACACGGTGTCGGTCAACGACCTGCCCTTCGAGCCGGACGTGGTGATCGAGTGCACCGGAGCTCCCACAGTGGTCCTCGACGTCATGTGCAAGGCGGCCCCGACCGGGATCGTCTGCCTGGCCGGGGTGTCCAGCGGTGGCCGGAGCATCGACTTCGACGCCGGGGCGCTCAACCGGGCGCTGGTGCTGGAGAACAACGTGGTGTTCGGCTCGGTGAACGCCAACCGGCGGCATTGGACCATGGCCGCGCAGGCGCTCGCCCGCGCCGACCAGGTCTGGCTCGAGTCGCTGATCACCCGGCGGGTGCCGGTGAACCGGTACGCCGACGCGTACACCCCCGGGCCGGATGACATCAAGGTGGTGCTGGAGTTCGCGTCCTGAGCGACGCCGCGCCCGATCAGATGCCCGGCAGTCGACCGTTGCGGAACAGGTCGACGAAGAGCTGATGATCCTGGCGGGCGCGCACCCCGTACGCGTGCGCGAAATCCACCAGGTGGCCGACGAAGCCCGACTCGTCGGCGTCCACCGCCGCGACGATGGCCTCCTCGGTGGAATAGTCCACCAGGTCGTGACTGGACTCGTCGTCGGCGACCGAGTGCATCCGGGCCACCGCCCGGCCAAGGTCGACGAGAACCCCGGTCAGCTCCTCCGGCTCGTTAACGTCCGACCAGTCCAGATCGGCGGCGTACGGGGAGACCTCGGCGACGAGCTGACCGGCCCCGTTCAGCTCGGTGAAGCCCAGCCACGGGTCGGCGTGCGCCTGCAACGCCCGCTGCGACTCGGCGGTCCGGTGCCCCTGGTGCTGGAAGTAGCCGCGGACCGACTCGTCGGTGACGTACCGCGCCACGGCCGGCACCTGCGCCTGCTTCATGTAGATGACGACGTCGTTCTCCAGCGCCTGGGTGTGCCCCTCCAGCAGCAGGTTGTACGACGGCAGCCCGGCCGAGCCGATGCCCACCCCCTTGCGCAGCACCACGTCCTTGATTCGCGCCGCCACCGGGCGCAGCTGCGTCGAGGCGCTTGGCAGGGTGCCCAGGTAGTCCTGGAAGGCGGCGCTGACCAGGTCCCGGGTGGCGTCGTCGATTTCGAAGACCCCGTCGCCGATGGAGAAACGTCGCTCGTAGTTGTCGATGGTGGTCTGCGCGGCGAGCAGGTCCACGCGGGTGTTGAGCCGGGCCCGTTGGAGCACCCGGCGCAGCACCCCGTCGGCGTTGTCCAGGGTGATCGAACCGATCGCGTCGTCACCACCGGCGGCGATGGCCCGCAGCTCGGTCAGGTACGACCGGGCGAAGCCGGCCACCAGCTCCCCGATCGCCGTGTCGGAGAGCGCCTTGCCGTAGCCGAGCAGGGCCACGCTGGCCGCGAGTCGGCGCAGGTCCCAGGTGAACGGCCCGACGTACGCCTCGTCGAAGTCGTTGACGTTGAACACCAGCTGCCCGGAGGCGTTCATGTAGGTGCCGAAGTTCTCCGCATGCAGGTCACCGTGGATCCACACCCGGCTGGTCTGCTCGTCGGAGAACCGGTCGTCGGCGAAGTCGCCGAGTTGGTCGGCGTAGAACAGCGCGGCGCTGCCCCGGTAGAAGGCGAACGGCGAAGCCGCCATCTTGCGGAACTTGCGGCGGAAGGCGGCCGGGTCGATCGCCATCGACGCGCCGAACTCCTCGGTGAGCACGTCGACGATGTGGGTGGACCGCTGGTCCGCTGAGCTGCTCATAGTGCGCAGGCTAGTGCGGCGGGTCCACAACAGGGTGGCGAACGGCCCATCCATCGATCATGCTGTCTGGGTCACGGTGCGGGGGCCCGGACACCATGGTTACGTCCGTCGATCGAGGCGTCGCCACGAACGGCGGCAGGTCCCTCGCCGGGCGTCGACCATGGAGGACCAGATACATGTACCGAAAAACGGGGACCCTGCTCACCGCCGTACTGCTCAGCCTGACCGCGACGATCGGCGGGGCCGGACCGGCCGCTGCCGCACCGTCGGCCTCGGCCGACGCCCCCACCTTCTCGCTGAGCCGGCTGGTGCTCGAGCCGACCGAACGCGGCTACCGGGGCAGCCTTCGGGTGACCATCACCAACAACAGCGACAGCACGCAGGGCTTCTACTTCCGGATCCGTGAGGCGGTCGCGGGCTCCTTCTCCGGGGGTGTGGAGTCACGCTGCGAGTCGGACGGCGTGGAAGAAGGGCTGTTGGTCCGCACCTGCGCCCTGCCGCGTGGCAACGACCTGGCCCCGGGTGAGTCCCGCAGGGCAACAGTCGAATTCCAGGTGCTGACCACCCCCCGCAGCTACCCGATGATCGCAGCGGGCGGCCTGGTCACCGCCTACTCGTACGAAACCGGATCGCTGGGCACCGTGCCGTTCAGCGCGCAGTTCCGCTCCCTGGACGGCAAGCTGGCCCGCCCGCAGACGTACGTGCAGGACACCCAGGCGAACGCGTCCGTCGAGGTGATCGGGCCGGTGACCGACGGCCCCGAGAACACCCGGCGGGTGCCGCTCCGGGTCCGGTACGAGGGTGACGCCCGGCAGCTCGGCCACTCGCTGACCGCCACGCAGCTGCCCGCCGGGTCGATGATCCTGTTCACCGATCCTCACGACGGCCCGGTGTACGGCCCGCAGGCTTTCGTGCCGGGCGGGCTGCTGATGCAGGGTGAGGAGCGCGACGTGGCGCTGTTCATCAGCCGGCCGACCGACCCGGCGGGCGAGTCGACCCCGATCACCGTCGAACTGGCCACCCACTACTGGATGGAGACGGTTCCCGACGTCGACCCGAGCGACAACACGGTCACGTTCAGCCTGGCCTTGCCGACCAGCTGACCAATCAGCGGACGGCCGCTGCCCGGATCAACTCCGGGTGGCGGCCCACCGCCCTCAGCTGGCGGTGGGTGGGCGTACCGGTGGGGCGGTGAGCGAGTCGACCGAGCGTGGCGCGGCGGCCTCGCGGGGCGGGGCGTCCAGCGGCGCGGCCAGCAGGTCCCGTTGGGGCACGCCCCCGATGCCGGACTGCTCGGCGGCGATCTTCTCTTGCAGGCGCAGGATGCCGTGCAGCAGCGCCTCCGGCCGGGGCGGGCAGCCGGGCACGTACACGTCGACCGGGATGAGCTGGTCGACACCCTTGGTCACCGAGTACGAATCCCAGTAGGGGCCGCCGCAGTTGGAGCAGGCGCCGAACGAGATGACGTACTTCGGCTCGGGCATCTGGTCGTAGAGCCGCTTGATCGCCGGGGCCATCTTGTCGGTCACCGTGCCGGAGACCACCATCAGGTCGGCCTGGCGGGGGCCGTGGGCGAACGGGATCACGCCGAGTCGGATGAAATCGTGCCGACCCATGCTGGTGGCGATGAACTCGATGGCACAGCAGGCCAGACCGAAGTTGAACACCCAGAGCGAGTAGCGGCGCCCCCAGTTCAGCACGAACCGGATCGGCTCACCGAGCACTGCCGGCACCTGCACGACCGCCCCCCTCTCCTCACCGACAGTGAATCACAGACGGCGTCTGTGCGGTCCGGCGGTGATCGGCGCGAGCGGCCCGTCAACTGTCCCGGAGCCGACAAGCATCGGCAGCGATTGACGCGCAACCTGCAGGCACGCTCGCTTGTGTGACCGGTGCTGGCGAACACACCGCCCGCAGTCGCCACGGGGAGGACGAGTGCTTGTGACACGAGATGTGCGGGTGGGTGGACGCCCACCGGACCCACCGGGAACCGCAACCTCCGCGCCGACAGAGCTGGTCTTCGACGACTTCTACCACGCCCACTTCCGCGGCCTGGTGGTGCAGTTGACCGCGTACACGGGCGACCGCGGGCAGGCGCAGGAGCTGGTTCAGGAGGCGTTCTGTCGGGCGTACGCCCGCTGGGACCGGCTCGCCGGATACCAGGACCCCCTGGCCTGGGTCCGTCGGGTCGCCTGGAACCTCGGCCACAACCGCTGGCGGCGGCTGCGGACCGCCCAGCTGTGGCTGCTGCGGCAGCGGGAGACACACGTTGCCGAGCCGAGCCCGGACCGGGTCGCCGTCGACGCCGCGTTGGCGAAGTTGCCGCCGAAGCAGCGGCGGGCCGTCGTACTGCACTACCTCGCCGACCTGACGGTCGCGGAGATCGCCGCTCAGGAACAGGTCGCCGAAGGGACGGTCAAGTCCTGGCTGCACCGGGGCCGCACGGCACTCGCCACCCACCTACGCGACACCAATGAGGAGGTGCGGGATGTCTGAGCAGGAGACCCTTGACCTCGCCGAAGAGTTCGCCCGTTACCGCCGTACCGCGCTGGCGGAGGTCGAGGCGCCGGGACCCGCCGCCGTTCGACGGACCGTACGAGGCCGCGGCCGACGCCGGCTGGCTGCCAGCGCCACGACGGCGCTCGCCCTGTTCGGCGGGTCGGCCGTCGGATACGCGGCGTTGAGCGGCCCGGACCACCGGCCCGGTCCGGTCGACCCGACGCCGAGCATCTCGGTGTCACCGACGCCGACGCCGATGCCGACGAGCCCGACCCCCAGCCCGGCCGGGACCAGTGCCAGCCCGACCACAACCGTGCCGGACGGCCGGTTCAGCCGGGCCCAACTGCTGGGGGTGCCGGTGACCCTGCCGGCATGGCGGGCCGGACCAGACTGCCCCACGTCGCAGACGCGGCTCACCGCCGATGCCCGGGAGGGCGCGAACTGGCTCTTGGCGCTCGACCACGGCGACCTCGACGGCGACGGCGCGGTGGAGACGGTGGCGCTCGTGCAGTGCGTGCTCGGCACCCGCGGGCCGATGCAGGTGGTCGCCTTCGACCGCGACAAGGAAGGAAAGGTGACGACGGTCGGCCGGGTGGTCACGACCACCATCGACAAGCCGCAGTGGCTGTTCGCGCTGGATGTCGTGGGCGACGGCACGGTCCGCGTGCAGGTCGGTGACATCGCTCCCGGAGGCGGTTGGCCCGCCGAGTGGTCACAGCGGCAGTGGCGGGGCTACCGCTGGAACGGCGACGGCTTCGCCCAGGTCTCCGGGCCGACGGCCTTCGGCCAGAATCCGCACTCGGCGGACGTCTCGGTCACCGCCACCGACCTCGTGCTGACCACGGCGGACGACGGCTCCCGAACCGGTACGGCCACCGTGCGGGTTCGTAACCGGGGCACCAAGCCGGTCGCCCACGTGGACCTGCGGCTGGGCGTACCCGCTGCGGTGCGGCCGGACGTCGACGGATGGGCCCCGTGCGGGGGCGAGCCCCAACACTCCAGCGAGCCGGTGACCTGCACCCTCGGTCGGCTGGCAGCGGGGGCGGAGGTGCGGCTGGACCTCAACTTCCGGGTGGCCGAGGGGGTCGCGCTGGGCACCGGAAAGGCCGACGTGCGGGTCTGGGCGATGGACGCCGGATTCGACTTCCTGTTGGACGTCAACGACGCCGACAACCAGGTGCGGATGACGTACCGCTGAGCATCCGGTCGCCGGCCGCTACGTACGCCACGGGGGCGTACGTCGCGGCCGGCGCTCCGGTCACCAGGTGGGACGTTGCAGCAGCCCGACGAACTCGACCAGCAGCCGCTCCCGCAGGGCCGGCGGCGCGGCGTCGAGCAGCGTGTTCACCACCGCCATCCGCTCCGGCAGCGGCGCACCATCGGGCTCGCCGCCCATGCCCAGCCCGGCGGCCAGGCCGGCGACCAGCTCCGGGGTCAGCGCGTCCGGGGTCAACGACGTCGCCAGCGCCGTCAGTTCAGGCGGAAGGGCGACCGGACCGACCGCCTGGGCTGCGGCCACCGCGTCGGTCAGGTCCGGTCCGAACTCGGCGACCCGGGGCGCGACCGCGGCGGTCACCGTGAGGTGCACGCTGGCGGGCAGGCCGTCGTACGACAGTTGGGGTTGGGTGTGCCAGCCCCGCGCGGTCAGCTCGTCGACCAGGACGAACAGGTCGGGGCCACCCTCGGTGGCGGTGAAGCAGACGACTGTCGACTCCGGCTCGGCCATCAGCCGCAGCCCGTCGACGGCGCGGACCGCGTCGGCCAGCCCGGTTACCGCGTCCCGGGTGGTGGCGGTCAGCCGCAGGTAGCCCTCGTCGCCGAGGTGCCGCAACGTGGCGTACGCGGCGGCGATCGGGCCGCCCGAGCGGGTGGACGCGATCACCGGGTTGATCATGGTGTAGCCGGGCCAGTCGGCGTACGCGAAGTACTGCGGGGCGCGCAGCGTGGCGTCGCGGTGCAGCAGCACGGACACCCCCTTCGGCGCGTACGCGTACTTGTGCAGGTCGACCGAGATGGAGGTGACCCCGGGCACCGCGAAGTCGAACGGCGGCACCGGCTCCCCGAGCCGGCGCAGGTACGGCAGGGTCCAGCCGCCGAAGCAGGCGTCCACGTGGCAGCGCACCCCGGCCTCGGCCGCGGCGCCCGCGATCTCCGCGACCGGGTCCACCACCCCGTGCGCGTACGACGGCGCGGAGCAGGCGACCAGCACCGTCTCCGGGCGGATCGCGGCGGCCATCGCGGCCGGGTCGGGACGCAGCGTCTCCGGGGAGACGGGCACGACGTCCAGCGCCACCCGCAGGTAGTGCGCCGCCTTGGCGAACGCGGCGTGCGCGCTCGACGGCACCACGATCCGGGGTGCGGCGATCTCCGGGTGCGCGTCCCGGGCTGTCTTGACGGCGAGGATCAGCGACTCGGTGCCGCCACTGGTGACGCTGCCGACGACGTCCGGGGCGATGGTGCCCGGGCCGGCGCCCAGCACCCGGCCGGCGGCGCCGACGAGCGCGTTCTCCATGGCCAGCAGGGACGGGAACGCGGTCGGGTCCAACCCGTTGACGTGCGCGCTCTCCCGGTGGGCGGCGGCGGCCAGCTCGTCCAGGCCAGGCACCGCCGGGTCGTAGACGTACGCGAACAGCCGTCCACCGTGGGTGGGCGCGTCACTCGTCCGCAACTCCCGCACCTCTTCCAGAACCCGTTCCGCCGCAACCCCGGTAGCGGAAAGCGCCCCGGCCTCAACCCTGTTCTCGTCGATCATGGAGTAACGGTGCCCTTCTCGTGACGGTCAACGACTTTCGTCCCCCACCACAACCCCACGATCCGCCAGGTCGCTGTGGGCGGTGAGGGTGTACTGGCGGAGCAGAAGGATCGGAGGGGCGATCAGCAGGGCCGGGATCAGCGTGAAGCCGAGGAGGACACCCAGCCTCGCCGTGTCGGACTGGGCCGCCGCCGAGCCGGTGTCGGAGGACACGTAGCCGGAGAGCTGGAGCACGAGTCCGTAGATGCCCGGGCCGAGAGCCAGGCCGAAGGTCTCCCCGGCGGTCCACAGCCCGGTGAAGACGCCCGCCTGCCGTCGACCGGTGCGCGCCGTCTCGTGCGCTATGCAGTCCGGCAACATCGCCAGCGCGAAGACCTGCTGCCCGGCGTACCCCACGCCGATCAGCGCGACCACGAGATAGACGGCCACCGCCGGCAGCACCGGGGCGGCGACCAGGGCGAACGCGCCGACGGCGAGGATCAGCGAGGCGACGACCAGCGCGGTGCGCTTGCCCAGTCGGGCACCGATCCGGCTCCAGATCGGCATCACCAGCAGCGCCGGCCCGACGAAGCAGACGAAGAGCACTGTCGGCCCGCTCTCCTCGTCGCGCAGGATCTGCCCGGCGAAGTAGTTGACCCCGGCCAGGATCGTCGCCACTCCGGCGGACTGCACCACGAAGCAGATCAGCAGTGCCCGGAACGGGCGGTTGGCACCGGCCACGGCGAGCTGGGCGCGCAGGCTCGGCTCGCTCTCGCCCACCGTGCCGGTCGGCGCGGACCGGGTGCCCAGGAACGCGCCGAGGGCGCCGAGGGCGATCAGCACCGCCACGAACAGGCCCATCCAGCGGTGCCCGGCCACGCCGTCACCACCGGCGCCCACCACCAGCGGCGCGACCGCACCGGAGACCAGGATGGCCAGCGCCAGCACCGCGATCCGCCAGGTCATCAACCGGGTGCGCTCGGCGTAGTCACCGGTCAGCTCCGCCGGCATCGCCACGTACGGCACCTGGAAGAAGGCGAACGCGGTGGCGGTGGCGAGGAACGCGAACGCCACGTACGCCACGGCGGCCGGACCGTTACCGAAGGGCGCGGCGAAGATCGACGCGAACAGGACGGCGAGCGCGAGGCCGGCGACGAGCAGGTACGGCCGGCGAGCCCCCCACCGTGACCGGGTGCGGTCGGAGATCCGCCCGGCGACCGGGTTGACCAGCACGTCCCAGGCTTTCGGCAGCAACACCAGCAGGGCGGCCAGCCCGGCGGCCACGCCCAGGGTGTCGGTCAGGTACGGCAGCAGCAGCAGACCGGGCACGGTGCCGAACGCTCCGGTCGCCAGTGAACCGAGCGCGTAGCCGGCGTGCACCGACCGGGGCAGCGAGCCGGTGGCTGACGTGCCGGCGCCCGGCGGCGTTTTCATGGGCCCGAATGTTACTCACGTTATTTGGAGGGCTGACCAACCTGCCGGCCCTGGTAGGCACAGCCGAACAGTCAGGTTGACGGCAGTGCAGACCCGCAACCGCCGTCACCGTGTCGGAGTGTTACCGGTGCCCAGGGCTGACCAGCCTGGCGGTAACGGGGAGGGGCAGTGACAGCAACGATGGGAGCCCGCGCCAATGAGCCACCGGCGGCACGGCCGGCCGGTGGGGTGGTCGCGGCGACGATCACCTTCGACGACTTCTACTACGCGCATTTCAGCAGCGTGACCGCCCAACTGTGTGCGTACACCGGGGATCTGGGGCATGCGCAGGACCTGGCCCAGGAGGCGTTCTACCGAGCGTTGGCCCGCTGGGACCGCCTGGTCCGGTACGACGACCCGGTGGCCTGGGTCCGGCAGGTCGCCTGGAACCTGGCCCGGAGTCGCTGGCGACGCTTGCGTACCGCCCGCAACCATCTGCTGCGGCAACGACGCACCGAGGCGGAGGTGGCCGGTCCGACCCCCGACCGGGTGGCGATCGACGCGGCGTTGGCGCAGTTACCCGCCAACCATCGCCGAGCGGTCGTCCTGCACTACCTGGCCGACCTCTCCGTCAGTCAGATCGCCGCTCAGGAAGGGGTGGCCGAGGGCACCGTGAAGTCCTGGTTGCACCGTGGCCGGACGGCCCTGGCCGGGCTGCTCGACGAGAACACCGAGGGGGTGTGCGATGTCTGACCTCGACCCGCGACTGCGCGAGCGGTTCACCGCGTACCGCAATGATGTGGTCAGCCAGGCCGCCGGCCCCGGGCCCGACCAGGCCCGGCACCTCCTGCGCCGACGCCGGCGGATGACGGCGGTGGCCGTGGCCGCCGCGGCGGTCGTTCTGGTGGTGGCCCCCGTCGTCGCCAACGCCGCACTGCGCGGTGACCAGAACAGGCCGGTGCCGGCGGAGTCCGCCCAACCCACCGCCCCGTCGACCTCGGCACCGCCGACGCCCACACCGAACGCGTCGCCGTCGGCGACCACGAGCACCCCGAACGCCCCGGACGGGCGGATCAGTCGGGGCCAACTGCTCGCCACCCGGGTCGACCTGCCGAGTTGGCCGTCGGGGATGGCGGAGGGCGGCTGCACCACCTCGAAGGTTCGGCTCAAGACCAACACGACGGACACCTTCGTGTCGATGTTGGCGGACGACCCGTTCAGGTACGGCGACCTGGACGACGACGGTGCCGTCGAGACCATCGCCGTCGTCGCCTGCCGGTACGGCGAGGCGTCGGCGAAGCAGGTGGTGGCCTTCGACCGGGACCCGGACGGTCGAATCGTGACGGTCGGCAGGGTGGTCCGGACCGGCGACGGCTTCGACGACATTCGCGCTGTGGAAGTCCACCGGAACGGGTCGGTCGAGGTGCGCGTGGCCGACATCGTGCCATGCTGCGGCACACCGGTCTACCTGCGCCGAGAGCAGGTGCGGACGTACCAGTGGGACGGGGAGCGATTCGGTCAGACCGACGGCCCCACGGCATTCGGCAAGGACCCCCGACTCACCGACCTGAGGTTGCGCATGACCCACGAGCTGGTCGAGGTCCCCGGTGCCGACAGCCGGCGCAAACTCACCACCGTCCTCACCGTCACCAACGCCGGGCCGCTCGACGCGCCCCAAATCTCTGTCCGTGGCTTCGACTTCGAGGCGGCGGGCGGGGACTGGTCGAAGTGCGACCCGAAGCACGCGGCCGAGACGGCCAACCGGTCGTGCCTGCTACCCGGAGTGCCGGCCGGTGAGTCGCGGCGCTACACGTTCGTCCAACTGGTGCCGGGGGAGCCCGGGCCCGACGCGCACATCCGGGGATTCTGGGTCGCCCACCACGATGCCCAGGACCGCGAGTGGCCCGATGTGAAAAAGGACGACAACAGCGTCGATCTCCCCTTCAAGCTCTGATCCACCTCGCGGTGCCCCGTCCCTGACCCGGAGGGGGCACCGCGCCGCCGGCGATCCGCGCCACCGACCGCACCCGCTCGGCGATGGTCACCGAACCTCGTCCGGCGACCAGCCCGCCGCCGCGATGTCCACTCCCTCGCCGCGCAACGGCACTCCCTCGGCCCGCAGTCGGGCCCGCGCCTCCCGCTCGTGCCCCGGCGGCAGTCGACCACTCGCGGTCACCACCCGATGCCAGGGCACCGAGCCCCCGTGCCGGGCCATGATGTTGCCGACCAACCGGGCGGAGGCACGCCCCGAGCGTTCGGACAGCGCGTCGGCCACCCCGCCGTACGACATGACCCGGCCCTCCGGGATCCGCTCGACCAGGTCGAGCACCGCCTCGACGTACTCGTCTGGAGTCACAATCCGCCACCATATGGGAACGCCGCCGGGCGGTGCGGCCGTGACCACGCAGAATGGTCGGGTGCGCGACGCAGTCACGACGGCCCGGCGGGTCGTCGTCAAGATCGGATCCTCCTCGTTGACCACCGCCACCGGCGGGTTGGCCGACGAGCGCGTCGACACGCTGGTCGACACCCTCGGTCGACTCACCGGCGAAGGGCGCGAGGTGGTGCTGGTCTCCTCCGGCGCCATCGCCGCCGGGCTCGCCCCGCTCGGGCTGTCCCGACGCCCGCGCGACCTGGCCACCCAGCAGGCCGCCGCCAGCGTCGGGCAGGGGCTGTTGATCGGCCGGTACGCGGCCAGCTTCGCCCGGCACGGCCGCACCGTCGGGCAGGTGCTGCTCACCGTCGACGACGTGACCCGGCGAGCGCACTACCGCAACGCGTACCGGACGCTGCGCAAGCTGCTCGACCTGCGGGCGGTGCCGATCGTCAACGAGAACGACACGGTGGCAACCCAGGAGATCCGGTTCGGCGACAACGATCGGCTGGCCGCCCTGGTGGCCGCGCTGGTGCACGCCGACCTGCTGGTGCTCCTCTCCGACGTGGACGCGCTCTGGACCGGCGACCCCACCAACCCGCGCTCGACGCGGATCGCCGAGGTGCGCGACGACGCGGACCTCGCCGGCATCACCATCGGCGGGGCCGGCCGGTCCGGCGTCGGCACCGGTGGCATGGTGACCAAGGTCGAGGCCGCGCGGATCGCCACCGGCTTCGGCATCCCGGTGGTGCTCACCGCCGCCGACCTGGCCACGCCGGCGCTGGCCGGCGACCCGGTCGGCACGCTCTTCCATCCGCAGCGGCGACGCCCGACGGCCCGGCTGTTCTGGCTGGCACACGCCACCTCACCCCGGGGGCGGCTGCACCTCGACCCGGGCGCGGTCGCCGCCGTCGTCGGGCGGCGCAAGTCGCTGCTCCCGGCCGGCATCACCGCAGTGGACGGCACGTTCACGGCCGGCGACCCGGTGGACCTGGTGGACACCGCCGGCGCACCGGTCGCCCGAGGGCTGGTCAACTACGACGCGGTGGAGCTACCCGGGCTGCTCGGCCGCTCCACGTCCGAACTCGCCGCGGCGCTCGGCCCGGCGTACGAACGAGAGGTCGTCCACCGCGACGACCTGGTGCTGCTCTAAGGAGTCGACAATGAGTGAGCGTCAGCGAGCGAATCATCGAATCAGCGCGGTGGTGCCTCAGGGCGGCACGCAGCGCAGCGGAGTGCCGGCATGAGCGTGACCGAGCAGGCGCGACTGGCGAGGGACGCCGCCGCGGAGTTGGCCGTGGCCACGCGTACGGTAAAGGACGCCGCGCTGGTGGCGATGGCCGACGCGCTGGTGGCGCGTACCCCGGAGATCCTGACCGCGAACGAGACGGACCTGGCGGCCGGCCGTGAAGCCGGGTTGAGCGCGGCCGTGCTGGACCGGCTCGCGCTCGACGCGGGTCGGGTGGCCGGCATCGCCGACGCGCTGCGTGAGATGGCCGCGTTGCCCGACCCGGTCGGCGAGGTGGTCCGCGGCTCCACCCTGCCCAACGGCCTGGAGCTGCGCCAGATCCGGGTGCCGTTCGGGGTGGTCGGCATCATCTACGAGGCGCGGCCCAACGTGACAGTGGACGCCGCCGGGATTTGCCTCAAGTCCGGCAACGCGGCGCTCCTGCGAGGGTCGTCGTCGGCCGCGCACTCGAACGCCGCGCTGGTAGCGGTGCTGCGCGACGCGGTCGCCGGGGCCGGTCTGCCCGCCGACGCGGTGCAGTTGCTCGACGCCAGCTCCCGGGACTCGGTCAAGGAGCTGATGCGCGCCCGGGGTCTCGTCGACGTGCTCATTCCGCGCGGTGGCGCGTCGCTGATCCGCACCGTGGTCGAGGAGTCGACAGTGCCGGTGATCGAGACCGGGGTGGGCAACTGCCACGTCTACGTCGACGCCGCCGCCGACCTGGCGAAGGCCGTCGCGGTGACGCTGAACGCCAAGACGCAACGCCTGTCCACCTGCAACACCGCCGAGTCGCTGCTGGTGCACGCGGGCATCGCCGACGCGTTCCTGCCGCCGGTGCTGGCCGCGTTCGCCGAGGCGGGGGTGACGGTGCACGGCTCACCCGAGGTGGCTGCCCACTCCGCCGCCGTGGTCCCGGCGACCGAGGAGGACTACGCCACCGAGTACCTGTCCGCCGACATCTCGGTGGCGGTGGTCGACTCGCTGGACGCGGCGGTCGCGCACATCCGCCGCTTCGGCACCGGGCACACCGAGGCGATCATCACCGACTCGGCGAGCGCGGCCCGCGACTTCGTCGCGAGGGTGGACGCGGCGGCGGTGATGGTGAACGCTTCGACCCGGTTCACCGACGGGGGCGAGTTCGGCTTCGGTGCGGAGATCGGCATCTCCACCCAGAAGCTGCACGCCCGCGGTCCGATGGGCCTGCCCGAGTTGACCAGCACCAAGTACGTCGTCACCGGCGACGGGCACGTGCGCTAAGGCCCTACCCCCTCCCGCGATCTTGCACTTACTGCCCCGACGCAAGGGGCATTTACGCGCAAATCCGCAACCGAAACTGCAAGATCGCCGAGGTGGGGGCGGGGCGGCTCAGCCGGGCGTGGTGGGGCGGGCGGCGCGGATCGCGGCCAGCGTGGCGTGCACGTCGAACTGGTGGCCGTCGTCGCTCTCCCAGCCGCCGTCGCTGCGCTGGGTCTCGGTCAGCCGGCGCAGCGCCCGCACCATGATCCAGTCCTGTGGGTCGACGCCGGCGCGGCGCAACGTGGCCGCCAGCCACGCCACGTCCCCGGGGGACATCTTCGGCATCCGCTCGGCGAGCACCACCTGGATCCGGGCCGACTCCTGGAACATCTCCTGCCGGTGCAGCACGGCCGCGCTCAGCCAGCCGGCGGCGAGGTATGACGGCCAGCTACCGTCCGGGCGCAGCCGCGCGGCGAGCGAGTGGGCCGCCGCCTGCACCACCCCGGCGTACGCCCCGCCGACCCGATGGTCGAGCGGACCCGAGGCCCGGGCGTCCAGGCCAGCGACGGTGAGCCAGAAGCCGGCGTTGGCCGACACGAGGAACCCGGCCTCCGGGTCGCCGGGACGGGCCCACTCCGGTGCCGAGCCGGCCAGCGACGCGTCCTCTTCCCAACCGCCGTCGGCCTGCTGCCGGGACGCCAGCCAGTCCAGAGCGCGGCGGGCGGCGGGACGACCGAGCGCGCCCAGGTCGTCCAACTCGACGAGCCGGAAGCAGGTGGCGTCGATCGAGGCGACCTCGCCGCCCCAGGTGGCCGGCCAACCGCCATCCGGTGACTGGCCGACCTCGGCCGTCTCCAGCAACTCGGCGGGCACGACGGTGCCGTTGCGGAGCCAGGAGAGTCGGGCGCGTTCCACCGCATCCCCATGCGCCACGACGAACCCGATCGCGGCTTCCAAGTCGACCACGGCGGAGACGCTACCTGCGCAGACGCGATGCCGCCTCAGAGAATCGGCCAGCCCGGAATAGCTGCGTCGCTCCAGCCGGACGGCCGCTCGGCGTCACCTGCGTCGATTTGCCGGGGCGGCTACCCGGCCGCCCCGGCTCGATCGTCAATACGCGGGCAGCGACGGGTCGATCTGCTTGATCCAGGAGAGCACGCCGCCCTGCACGTGCACGGCATCCTTGAATCCGGCCGCCTTGAGCGCGGCGAGCGCCTCCGCCGAGCGGACGCCGGACTTGCAGTGCAGCACGATCTGCCGGTCCTGCGGCAGCTTCGCGAGGGCCTCACCGGAGATGATGTCGCCCTTGGGGATCAGGGTGGCGCCGGGGATCTGGACGATCTCGTACTCGGCCGGCTCGCGTACGTCGACGAGGAAGATGTCCTTGCCGGCGTCCTGCCACTCCTTGAGCTCCAGGGCGGTGATGGTCGAGTCGAGCGTCGCCTCCTGGGCCTCCTCGGAGACCGCGCCGCAGAAGTCCTCGTAGTCTTCCAACAGGTCGGTGACCGTCGGGTTGTCGCCGCAGAGCGCGCAGTTCGGGTCCTTGCGGACCTTGATCTTGCGGTATTCCATCTCCAGGGCGTCGTAGACCATCAGGCGACCGACCAGCGGCTCACCGATGCCGGTGAGCAGTTTGATCGCCTCGTTCACCTGGATCGAACCGATCGACGCGCAGAGCACCCCGAGCACGCCACCCTCGGCGCAGGAGGGGACCATGCCGGGCGGCGGCGGCTCCGGGTACAGGCAGCGGTAGCAGGGGCCGTGCTCGGCCCAGAACACCGACGCCTGGCCGTCGAAGCGGTAGATCGAGCCCCAGACGTACGGCTTACCCAGCAGCACCGCCGCGTCGTTCACCATGTAGCGGGTGGCGAAGTTGTCGGTGCCGTCGACGATCAGGTCGTACTGGGCGAAGATCTCGCGGACGTTCTCGCGGTCCAGCGCGGTGTTGTGGATCTCCACGTTGACCAGGGGGTTGATCTCGCGGATCGACGCGGCGGCGGACTCGGCCTTGGACCGGCCGATGTCGGAGACGCCGTGGATGACCTGGCGCTGGAGGTTCGACTCGTCGACGGTGTCGAAGTCGATGATGCCGAGCGTGCCGACCCCGGCCGCGGCGAGGTACAACAGGGCGGGCGACCCGAGGCCACCGGCGCCGACACAGAGCACCCGGGCGTTCTTCAGCCGCTTCTGGCCGGTCACCCCGACGTCCGGGATGATCAAGTGACGTGAGTAGCGGCGGATCTCGTCTACGGTCAGCTCGGCGGCGGGCTCGACGAGCGGGGGCAACGACACGGTGGACTCCCCGGGATCGGCGGTGTGAACCGCGCCATTGTTGCTCGCGGGATCCCCCCTCGGCCATGAGGGACGACACGTGGTCCGGTATGCGGGAGCGGGAATAACCGACGAGCCGGCAGATCAGGGGACGATGTCCCCCGCGTAGCGACGACCGTCGAGGTACGGCCAGGCGTTGGCGACGCAGCCTTCCAGGCCGTACGTCTGCTGCTGCATCACCGGGGCGGGCTCGCCCGGGCCGGGGCACGCCTCGTGCTCCTCGCCGAACTCGTGGCCCACCTCGTGGTTGACCACATAGGTGCGGTAGGTGTCCAGCGAAGCGCCGTAGTCGGGGACCGCCTCCATCCAGCGGGCCAGGTTGATGATGACCTGACCGGGCAGGCGACAGGAGGTGTAGCGCTCTGTGGTCAACCCGCCCTCGGCGCACATCCGCTCGGACGTGACCGGGGTGGCCAGGTAGATGGTGAAGTCGGCGGCCCCGGCGTCGGCCACCCGTTGCACCCGCAGCTCATCGGACGCGATCCAACTGCGCGGGTCGGCCAGCACCTCGTCCACCCTTGCGGCGAACACGTCGGCGTCCTGGCCGGCGCCTCGTTCGACGACGACCCGGTATCGGTGCAGCGGCCCGTCCGTTCCGTGCACTGGCGTCTCGCCGTCGGCTGCCGTGAAGCGTCCCGCTCCGACCGACGGATAGCCGGTGGGCGCCGGGTGCGCGGCCGCCCCGCCTCCGTGGCCCATGCCGCCCTGCGTGGTGGCCGGAGGCTCGACCGACGGCCCGCCGCCCCGGCTCACCGTCACCCCGATGGCGGCCGCGAGCACGAGCAGGCCGAACAGAATGCTGCGACGACGACGCCGGTGCATCCGGACGAACGCCTGACGCACGCCCCGCAACGCCGAGCGGGGCTCGGGCGGCCGGGGCGGGCCGTAAGGGGACGACGGCGTCATGGGATCAAGCGTGCCAGATTATTCGGGCATTTCTCCGTTTTTTATCGCTATTACCGCAAGCCGCCCGATGGAGGGGTCAATGGCGGCGGGTCAGGCCGAGCAACTCACAGGGCGGGACCGGTGTATCGACGCCCGTTCAGGTACGGCCACGGGTTGACCCGGCAACCGTTGAGGAAGAGCGTCTGCTGCATCATCACCGGCGCCGGCCGGCCCGCACCGGGGCAGCGCTCGTGCCGATGCCCGAGCTGGTGACCCACCTCGTGGTTGACCACGTACGTCCGGTAGACCGTCAACGGCACGCCGGCCGAGACGAAGTGCGGCACTGACAACCGCCACCGATCCAGGTTGATGATCACCTGGCCGGGCGCTCGACAGGACGTGTACGGGCGACCGTCGATCCGGATGTCCACCCCACCCTTCGCGCACATCCGACCCGCGGTGCGGGCGGTGGCCAGGTAGACGGTGAAGTCCCGAGGCGCAGCCCCCGGCACCTGCTGTAGCCGCAACCTGCCGCTGTCGACCCAACTGCCCGGCCCGGCGAGCGCCACCTCAACCGCCTGGGCGAACCCGGTGACGTCCTCGGCACTGCCCGACTCCACCGCGACCCGGTAACGCCGCAGCTCACCCGCCCGACCCAGCACCGGGCCGGAACGGGCGTCATAGCCGAACCCGCCCGTGCCGGCGCTCGGAACCGCGCCGGGCACCCGCAACACCGGGGGCTGGCTGGACGGAACCGCGCCAGAGGGCGAGGGGTCGGGCGGCAGCGGCCCGGCCACCAGCGGCGGCGCGCCGATCTCCTCGGCGGCCAACCTGTCAGCGCCGGGATGCCCACCCGGCCCCTCGGCGATCACGGTCACCGCCGCGCCGACGGCCACCACCACCGCCACCAGCTGGGCGAACAGCGCGAAACGTCGCCGACGGCGAGCAGGATGGCGGGCTGAGCTGGGCATCCAGGTCAGCCTGCCAGATCAGACCGCCCCGCGGCGTCCTCCGTTTCGGCGAGCAGGCCGACCACCGCGCGGGCAACCAGCCGGGGAACCTCCAACTGCGCCACATGGCCGACGCCCTGGAGCATCATCAATCGGCTGTCCGGAATGACCCGGGCGGTCTGCGGCGCGACCCGCACGTCGACCAGACGGTCCTGCAGACCGCCCACCACCAGGGTCGGTGCGCGCACCGCCTCGGCGAGGCGCCACAGCGACCCCGGCCCCGGCAGGTACGCCCGCAGGAAGCTGGAAACCAGCCCACGGAACGTCCGGACGTACGCGGCGGCGTAGTGCTCGGCCTCGTACCGCACCCGGATCTCCTCCAGCGCCTCGGCCCGGCGCTGATCGCAGATCCGGCTGAGGTCGGCGACGCACGCCTCCAGCACCTGCTGGGCCATCACCTCGGGAGCAAGCTGAGTGAGGTGCCGGGCGACCAGACGCTCACCTCGGGGAATGGCGAGCACCGGCAGCATCCGCCCCTGCAACGAGCGCCGGAAATCCAGGAACGGCAGCGCCGGGGAGATCAGGGTGAGGGTGCGTACCAGATCCGGCCGGAGCCCGGCGACCTGGACCGCCACCGCGCCACCCAGCGAGTTGCCGAACAGGTGCACCGGCCCTCGACCGGAATGCTCGATCCAGCGGACGACCAGATCCGCGAAGGCCGGAATCGTGTAGCTCGGGCCCGGCTCGCTCCGGCCGAAGCCGGGCAGGTCGATGGCCTGACCGTCCAGCCGGTCGGCGAGCAGCCCGGCCAGGTCGGTCCAGTTCTGCGACGACCCGCCCAACCCGTGCACGTACAGCGCCGGCTCCGCGCCAGCGGCGGTGGCCGGGGTGTCCCGGACGTACGTGACCCGGCCGTCGAGGCGGACTGCCCGGCCCGGCCACGGCGGCGGAACGCGGTCGTCGGGGAGCAGGTGGTCCGGCCAGAGGGTGGCGCGTCTCATCGCTCCAGTCTGCCTCGAACCACTCAGGACAGCAGCGCCTCCAGCCGACGGTTGACCGCCGCCAGCGTCGCCCGGACCACCGCCTGACGCGGATCACCCGCGACCAGGGCCGACCCGGCGAGCTGCTCGACCCAGCCCTCACAAACCAGCAGCGCCACCACGGTGGCCACCTCGCAATTGCCGAACGGCACCACTGCCGCGTGTTCGACGAAACAGCGCCCCCGCTCGGCGTTCTCGGCCCCGCGCAGCAACTCGTCCACCGCGGCCGCCGCCGCCACCGCGCAGAGCCGCAACACGTAGCCGTCCACGGCCGGCCCGGTGGCGTACCCGGAGGCGCTGTCGCCCCCGGCCAGCAGCCGGACCTCCACGTTCGCGTCCAAGCCGAAGGTGCTGACCTGCACGTGGTCGATCACCACTCGGGGCCCCGGCGTACCGCCGGTCTCCAGCGGCCGGGACGGCGCCGACTCCGTCGTGGTCACCTGACCACCGGAGTACGACGTGCCCAGCGTCGCCGGGCTACCGGTCGCGGCGCCGGTCGGCGCGGACGAGACCGACCCGGGTTCCTCCACCGTGGCGCGCCCCCGGTGCGGAGCGTTCGAACGGCGGCGGCGCGTCGGGTCCGTGCCGGTCCGCTGCTCCGGGCCGGACGGCGGGGACTCGACCCGACCGCCGGACGGGCGGGCGACCGTCGGCGACTCGGCCGACCGGACCTCGCCGAAATCGCGCGAAGCCGCGTTTCGAATCTCCGGGGTACGCCGCTCGGCGGGCTCAGCCGCGCGACGGCGAACCGGTGGAGGCGGCGTGCTGGGCAGGCCGGGCACGTTCTGCGGGGCCGCGGCCAACCCCATCCGGTCCTGGAGCAGCCGGGCCACCTGCCGGCTCACCTCGGCCGGGTCGGCGCCGTCGGCCAGGTCCAGTCGCAGACTGTGCGCTCCCGCTGGCGTACGGCGCAGAGCCGCGTCGCGGACACCGGCCACCTCCCGGACGGCGTCCAGGATGGCGTTGACATCGAACCCCTCGGGGCGCTCGCGCAGGGGGGCCGGCTCGTCGTCCCGGCGCAGGTGAGTGGCGATGCGGGCGAGTTCCGGGGTTTCGGCGGGTGGCTCCACGGCTGGCGGCTCCGGCACGACGGGCACGTCCGGTTCCGCGGGGACGCGCTGCGGCAGCACCACCGCGCTCGCAGCCGACGGCCGGCCATCGTCGGCCGGCGACGTCGGGTCGGGTGCGGATCGGCGCGCCGCGTAGGCGGAGGCGGACGCCGGTGCGGGCTGATCGCGGCGGCCGGAACCCTTGGTGGCGGTGGGCGGGACCGCCGCGGTGGAGGACGGGGTGGCGTCAGTCGACGGCAAGCCGTTGACCGGCGCGGCCGATGGGGGCGGCTCGACGGGTGACGGTCCGGGCACGGGTGTCGCCGGCCGGAGCCGGAACGGTGCGGTCGGTCGGACGTCGGGCCGGGAGCGGCCGGGTGTCTCGCCTCCGTCGCCCCCACCGGCGCTGGCCGACCGGCTGGCCGGCCACGAGGGGCGCTCGACCGGGGTGGCCGGGAGCCGGCCCTCGGACCAGTCCGGCCGCTCGGCCCGGGAACTGCTCGCCGTCGGCGCACCGCCGGTCCAGGACGAGCGCTCGGCGACCAGCGACGGGCCTGCCGGAGCCGGTGGCGTGTCGGTCAGCGTGGGAGGTGGCCCGGCCGGAGCCGGAGGCGGGCCGGCGGGTGCCGGAGGTATCGCCTCGGCCGGTGCGGGCGGGTCGGCCGATGCCGGGCTGGAGGCCCAGGAGGGTCGCGTCGACGGAGAGCTGGCCGGTGCCGGATCGGCACCGGCGGCCCAGGACGGCCGCGCCGACGCCGCGCTGGTCGCGGGCGGTTCGGACCCGCCGGCCCAGGACGGTCGAACCGGCGGCACGCTGGTCGCCGCCTCGGACCCGCCGGCCCAGGACGGCCGCACCGGCGGCACGCTGGTCGGCGTCGGATCGGACCCCCCAGCCCAGGAGGGCCGCGCGGGCGACGCGCTGGTGGGATCGGGATCGGCCCCGCCAGCCCAGGACGGACGGTCGGCCCGGGGTCCGCCGGTCGCCCCGGACCCCGCCCAGGACGGACGGTCAGCCGGTGGACCACTGGTCGGCGTCGCACCACCCGCCCACGACGGACGGTCAGCGGGCGGACCACTGGTCGGCGTCGCACCACCCGCCCACGACGGACGGTCAGCGGGCGGTGCGCTGGTCGGTTCGGCGGGGCGTTCCGCGGTGGACTCGGATTCGCCCCGGCCGGGTTCGTACGCCCGGGGTGGATCGACACGCACCGGCTCGTACGGGCGGGGCACCTCGGCGCGCACCGGCTCGTACGGCTGGTGGGGTTCGCCGACCCAGTCCGGCGCCGGCTCGTCCCGTGCTGTCGGGCCGGCCGGCTCGTCGTCCTGGCGGGACCAGGGCGGGGCCCACCCGCCACCCCAGCTCGGACGGTTCCAGCTCGGCCCCGACCAGTCGGGCTCGATGGCCGACGACTCCCCGGCCCGGTGAGTTTCGCCGGGACGGTGCGCGTCCCCGGTGCGATGCGTCTCTCCGGCACGATGCGTCTCTGCCGGCCGGGAACTCTCGGCAGCGCGGCCGGGCTCGCCCTCGTCGGCGGAGGCGGCCGGGCCCGGGGTGCGTCCCGAGGTCGCGGCGGGCTCGGGTGCGAGCGGGTCCCGCCAGTCGCGTGGCGCGGTCGGACTCTCGTCGGCGGCCAGCCGCTCGCCGGTCGGCGCATGAAAACCGGGCGGCACCTCGAAACCCGACGCTGCGGTGCCGACGGGCGGCACCTGGACGGCCGGCGGGGCCGACGTGGGCAACCCGGGCTCGGCCCAACGGGCACGGTGCGCGGCAGCCGGATCGACGGTGGAGTGTGGGGCGGGGCCCGGGTCGGGCTCGACGGCACCCTGCTCCGTCGGCGGTGCGGGACGTTGGGCGGGCACCACGAGCCGGTCGCTGGCCGCTCCGGGGCGACCCTCGGCGGGCAGCCCGGGCGGGGCGCTCACCGGCGTGGCGCGTCCCGCGGGCGGTTCGAGACCGGGGTGGTGGACGCCGTTGACGTCGTCCGGGTGGTGCGCGCCGTTGACGTGGTGGCCGTTGGTGCGGGCCGGCGACTCGGGGTCGCCTGACCGCCCGACCAGGGGCGATGGCAGATCGCCGTGTCGTGTCGAGGAGGTCCGCCAACCCGACGCGGGGCCGGGCTGCAAGCGCGGCGCCTCATCCCGGGCGTCCTCGTGGTCGGCGGCTCGGGGCCACCCACCCGCCGGAGGCGCCCACCCACTGACGGAACGGCTCGGGTCGTCGTGCTGACCCGCTCCGTCACCGTGCTCTCCCGGGGTGGCGGCTCCGGGTTGCCCTGTTTCACTCACCGCGCGCTCCTTGGTCGCCCCCGCTGAGGCTACCGTGTGCCGAGAGTGGCGATAAGTTACAGCGGCGGGCCATTTCCACGACCGAGGTCACGGGCCTCGCCCGGTCTGGGGGGAAAATGCCGGCTCGTACGGAGAAACTCGGAGGATCCCATGACCGCTGCGGGGAATGGTGCACAGACCGCTGGCCGGCCCACCCGCCTGCCCCGCTCCGCGCGCCGTAAGCAGCTTCTCGCTGCGGCGCAGGAGGTGTTCGTCGCGCAGGGCTACCACGCCGCCGCGATGGACGACATCGCCGAGCGGGCCGGGGTCTCGAAACCGGTGCTCTACCAACACTTTCCCGGAAAGATGGATCTCTACCTGGCGCTGCTGGACACGCACTGTGACGCCATCGTCGCTCAGGTGCAGGACGCGATGCGCGGTACCAGCGACAACAAGGAGCGGGTCAGCGCGTCGGTACGGGCGTACTTCGACTTCGTCGACCACGAGAGCGAGGCGTTCCGGCTCGTCTTCGAGTCGGATCTGCGCAACGACCCGGCCGTGCGGCAGCGGGTGGAGCGGGTCGAGCAGGGCTGCATCGCGGCGATCACCGACACCATCATCTCCGACACCGGGGTGAGCCGGGCGCACGCCGAGCTGCTCGCCTCCGGGCTGGTCGGCGCGGCGGAGACGGCCGCGCAGTTCTGGCTGGCCGGTGGCCGGCAGGTGCCGAAGGCCGAGGCCGAGGCGTTGGTGGCCGCGCTGTCGTGGCGGGGCATCGCGAGCTTCCCGCTGCAAGGTGAGTCAGCCTGACCGCCGGCCCCGTGATCGGATAGCCTTCGCAGGGCGGTTCTTTCGCCCCAGTTGAGGAGGCACAGTGGAGGTCAAGATCGGCGTGCAGTACGCGCCACGCGAGCTGGTAGTGGACAGCGCGCAGTCGCCGGCCGAGATCGAGCAGATCGTGACCGACGCCTTCGCCGGCAACGGCGGCACGCTCTCCCTGACCGACGAGAAGGGCCGGCGGGTCATCGTTCCGGTCGAGAAGGTCGCCTACGTCGAGATCGCCGAGGCGTCGTCCCGGGCGGTCGGGTTCACCGTCCGCTGACCGGTCCGGCCATCGCGGCAGGTCGGCAATCGGCCCACCTGCCGCAGGCCGGCACCGGCCGACCCGTCCGGGTGGTCAGTTGTTCAGCCCGGCGGCGGCCATCCGCGCCGTGTGCGCGGTGGTGAGCCTGCCGAACAGCCCCGGCACGTCGACCCGGCCGTCGCGTGCGATCAGCGCGGTGAGGGTGGCCCGCTCGGCGGCGACGCGGCCGGCCTGGGACAACGCCTCACCGACCAGCCGGCGGGCCCACATCGAGAGTCGACCAGCCACCCGGGGTCGTCGGCGACGGCCACCCGGATCTCCGCCGCGGCGAAATCCGCGTACCGGGAGTCGTGCAGCACGTCCAGCACCAGCACCCGGTCCGGTTCCTCCAGCGTATCGGCGATCTCGCGAACGAAGTCGTCGGTGATCGCGTCGCCCACGTACGCCTTGGTGACCACTTCCGCCCAGTCCCGTGGCTCGGTCGAATCGTGGTACGCCTGCAACGGCTCGACATAGGGCGCCATCGCATCCTCCGGCGGTACACCCAGCGCGGTGAGCCGATCGGCGAGGCGCCGGTAGTTGGCGATCTCGGCCGCGGCCATCTCGTTCAGTGCGGCCCGGCGGCGCAGGTCAGGAGCGAGCCGGGCATCGCCCGCCATCCGCTCGAAGGCGAGCAGTTCACCGAAGGCGACCAGACCCAGCAGGTCGGCGTACGCGGAACCGGAAGCGGACACGAGCGGCAGGCTATCGCGTGCCGGCCCTGGCGCGCGGCCCGCGCACTTCGCCCAAGCCGCACTTCACGATCAAGGTCGACGGGATGGGCGGCGGGCAATCACTGTGGTGTAGGTCACATTTACTTGCCCCGCGTGGCGAGTGGCCGACCGGGAATCGCGACGGGGACATGCCTGTTCAGGTAACATGGAGCAGTTGCCGTGGGCGCCGATCTGATCGAAGCTCAGCCCGCAGCGCGCGTGCGGCCCGGTCCGGCTCGGCAATCTGCCGCCGACCGTGTGGCCCGCGTCATACCGAACGCGCCCTGAGGACATGACGGGCGCACCCACGAGAGGGCACCCCCACATCCACATGAGCGACCTGACTCAAGACTTGTTGGACGGCCAGGAACTGGCCCCCACCGCCCCGGTTCGACCGGAGGCCCCCACGTTCGCCGCACTCGGCGCCCGCGCCGAGACCGTCGAGGCCCTGGCCTCGGCCGGCATCACCCGCGCCTTCGCCATCCAGGAGTACGCGATCCCGATCGCGCTGCGTGGCGTCGACCTGATCGGTCAGGCGCCCACCGGCACCGGCAAGACCCTCGGCTTCGGCGTACCGCTGCTCGACCGCGTCTTCGCCCCGGGCGAGGGCAGCGACGGCGTCCCCCAGGCGCTGGTCGTCGTCCCCACCCGTGAGCTGGGCATCCAGGTCGCCAAGGACCTGGCCGCCGCCGGCCGGACGCGTGGCGTCCGGGTGCTGCCGATCTACGGCGGCGTGGCCTACGAGCCGCAGATCGACGCGCTCCGCAAGGGCGTCGAGATCCTGGTCGGCACGCCTGGCCGACTGATGGACCTGCAGAAGCAGAAGCACCTCCGGCTCGACCGGGTGCACGCACTCGTCCTCGACGAGGCCGACCGGATGCTCGACCTGGGCTTCCTCGACGACGTCGAGAAGATCCTGGCGATGCTGCCGGAAGACCGGCAGACGATGCTCTTCTCGGCCACCATGCCGGACCCGATCGTCACCCTGTCGCGGCGCTTCCTGCGCCAGCCGATGACGATCCACGCCGGGCACACCGCCGAGACCGGCCCGTCCCCGCAGACCCAGCAGCTGGTCTACCGCACCCACTCGATGAACAAGGTCGAGGTGGTGGCGCGCATCCTCCAGGCGGAGGGGCGTGGCCTGACCATGATCTTCACGCGGACCAAGCGGGCCGCCGACCGGGTCGCCGAGGATCTCGACTTCCGCGGGTTCGCGGTCGCCGCGGTGCATGGTGACCTCGGCCAGGGCGCCCGCGAGCGGGCTCTGCGGGCCTTCCGGGCCGGCAAGATCGACATCCTGGTCGCCACCGACGTGGCGGCCCGTGGGCTGGACGTCACCGGCGTCACCCACGTCATCAACTACGACTGCCCAGAAGACCAGGACACCTACACCCACCGGATCGGTCGTACCGGCCGGGCCGGCGCGACGGGTGTCGCGGTGACCTTCGTCGACTGGGACGACATGCCGCGCTGGCGGATCATCGACAAGACCCTCGGTCTGGAGATGCCGGAGCCGCCGGAGACGTACCACACGTCGCCGCACCTCTACACCGATCTGCACATCTCCACCGAGGTCAGCGGCACGCTGCCCACGGCCGAGCGCACCCGCGCCGGGCTGTCCGCCGAGATCGAAGAGGATCTGGGTGGGACGACCCGCTCCCGCCGGGGTGACAGTGGTGGTCGGGGCCCCCGACGCGGCGAGAGCCGCAGCGAGGGTCGCGGTGAGGGTCGCGGCGAGCGCCGTGGCCGGGGCGATGGCCGCCGCGACCGCTCCGACGCCGACACGCCGGCCGTCGTCGAGGCACCTGCGGCCGACGCCGCCGACGAAGGCGCCCGTACCCCCCGCCGCCGGCGTCGCCGCCGGGCCGGCGAGGTGGTCGCGGCCGAGGCGACCGCGGTGATCTCCGCCGACGCCGGCCCCTCCGAGCCGGCCACCGCGTCCGACGGCGAGGCGTCCAAGCCGCGCCGCCGACGCCGCCGCCGTGGTGGCGGTTCCGGTACGGACACGCCGGCCGAGGCGACCGCGGACTGACCACCAGCCACACCTGACATCCCCCGCACCGCCTCGCGCGGTACGGGGGATGTTCCCTTCTCCCACCCCACCTGCCGAAGATGGAACGATGCCGCAACCACTGGACGCCGCCCTGACCGAGGTTCGGGCGCTGCTGCTCGACCCCGCGCTGACCCGGGCGGTCGCCGCCGGACGTCGACGCGGTCGCCGCCCCACCGTTGAGCGGGCCGAACTGCGGCCGGTGCGGCTCAAGGCCGGCCCCCGGATGCAGATCACCACGTCCGACGGTGCTCGCCCCTACACCCGCAACCTCGCCTCCGGTGCGGAGGCCGCTGCGGCGATCGACGAACTGCTGGCCGAGCCGTTCGGCAACTGGCACGTCGAGACGGCCGACGCGACCCTTCAACTGCGGGTGACCAAGTCCGGCGAGGCGCAGGTGCACCGGGCCGCGACGTCCCGTCCGGCGGCGACGCCCACCGGAAACGACCGGACGAAGGAATATTTGCTCGACCCCGGCGACCCGATCTTCGCGGAGATCGGTGGCTCGGCGGCCAAGCGCCGCCAGGTGGACGCGTTCCTGCGGGCCCTGGCCGCGACCCTGCCCGACGATCTGACCGGTCCGCTACGGGTGGTCGACCTCGGCTGCGGCAACGCCTACCTGACGTTCGCCGCGTACCGCTACCTGACGAGTCGGGGCCTCGACGTCCAGCTGGTCGGCGTGGACGTCCGGGAGGACCAGCGGCGGCGCAACACCGAGCTGGCGCAGCGGCTGGGCTGGGCCGACCAGGTCAGCTTCGTGGCCGGGACGATCGCCGACGCCGTCGTCGACCCCGCCCCCGACCTGGTGCTGGCGCTGCACGCCTGCGACACCGCCACCGACGAGGCGCTGGCCCGCGCGGTGCGCTGGGAGGCCCGCTGGGTGCTGGCCGCCCCGTGCTGCCATCACGATCTGGCGAAGCAGCTCCGCGCCCATCCCGCCCCGGCCCCGTACGAGCTGCTGACCCGGCAGGGCATCCTGCGCGAGCGCTTCGCCGACGTGCTCACCGACGCCCTGCGCGCCGGGCTGCTGCGGGTGCACGGGTACCGGACCGAGGTGGTGGAGTTCGTGGACTCGCAGCACACCCCGCGTAACCTGCTGATCCGCGCCCGTCGTACCGGTGCCGAGGCGACCGAGCCGCAGCGCGCGGAGTACCGCGAGCTGGTGGACCAGTGGCAGGTCACTCCCCGGCTGGAGACCCTGCTGGCCACCGGAGAGGCGCCCTAGCTCCTCGGGGGCTAGCGTCGGCGGTCCCGGCCACCGTTGCGCTCGCTGGCACCACGGTCGAGGACCGACACCCGGTCGACGGCGGGCCGCTGGGCGGCCCACTCACCGCCGCCCGGTGCGGTCGGGAATGGTACGACCTTGCCCCCGGTCTCGGCGTTGCCGGCCGCCGCGAAGGCGTTCCAGGAGATGTCGACCAGCAACTTCTTCACCTCGGCGTGCCGGATGGCGGCGTTGTGTTGCAACGCCATCCGGGCGCCGAGCAGGACCGCGACGAGCGTGGTGGTGATGGTGCCGGTGGCGGCCAGCACCTGGAGACCGGTCGCGGAGTCGGTGCGGAGCACCAGGACCAGCAACCAGATCCAGAACGCGGCGGCGAAGACGCCGGCCTTGGCGACGAAGAAGAGGCTCACCGCACCGGGCTGGTACGGCTGGGGGCGGCTCGATTCGGCCATGGTGCTCCTCGGCAGTGGTCCGGTCGGAGGCGGCAGGCGACAGACGCGATGTCGGGACGGGCACCGAGCTTAATGGAAGAACGATGAATATCGCTCGATGCAATTTTCGTTCTGCACACACGCTTCCAGAGAAAAGTCTCGTCCACGGGACAGTTTGTGCGGTCAGTCAATTGTTTCCGGCTCCTGGCGTACTACCCTCGGAAGGCGCATCGTCCCGGTGCTCCGGCAGGAGGGGAAGACACACAGGGATGGGATCAGCCGACGTATCACCGCAGATGGCCTTCGCCCGCTTCGTCCGGCGCGCCATCGATGACGCTCGCGACGAACGTGGCTGGACCGTGACTGATCTTGCCTCGCACACGGGCGTCGGTCGCTCCACCGTCTTCCGCTGGCTGGCCGGCGACTGGCAGGACTATCCCGAGTTGGCCAAGGTGCGCGGCTTCTGTGCCGCGCTGGATCTGCCGGTCGCCGCCGCGTTCCGCGCGCTCGGGCTGCCCGACGCCGGCCCCGCGCCCCGCCGACGCCACGACGACGGCCCGGTCGAGGCCGACGTCCGGGCCATCCTGGACCGGCTGGCCGACCCCACGGTCCCCGCCGAGGAGAAGCACCACATCCGCGACCTGCTCCGCTACCTGGCCCGCCGCCCCATCCGCCGAGCCGGCTAGGGCGTGTCCTGCCGGTCTGGTAGCGGTTGATCGTTGACGAAAGGCGCCGGGAACGTCATTCGCCTGATGCGCCGGTCGCGCCGTACCGTGCGGCGATGGTCTTGACGGCCTCGTCGACCACCTGCGCGATGCGTGCGGCGCTCACCTCCCAGTCCGGCACGAGGAGTTTCGGCCAGAAGACGTAGTTGGAGATCATGCCCAGGAACTGGGTGGCTGCGACGTCCACGTCCTCAATCCGCACCGTGCCCGCCTCGTGCTCGGCCAGGAGATAGCCGCGTACGGACTCGAAGTAGGGCATCTTCCCGTGCGAGAACTGCGCGTGGGCCAGTTCGGGGAACCGTGGCAGCTCGGCGATGACGATCCGGAACAGGTCGGTCATCTGGGGTCGGCTCAACAGCTCGGCGTATCGGCGACCAATGACGCTGAGCCCGTCAACGACGTTGCCTGCCGGCGGAGGCTCCCCCTCGTCAGCGGTCGACCAGGATTCGGTGACGATGGCGTCGAACAGGGCAGCCTTGCTCGGGAACTGCTTGAACAAGGTGGCCCGCGAAACACCCGAGCGCTCTGCTATCCGCGCCAGCGACGTCCGGTCGTAGCCCAACTCGAGGAACAGTGCGGTCGCGGCCGCCACGATCAGCGCACGCTTCTCCTGGGCGACGCGCTGGTGGTACGTCGTCACGACCCTGCTCATGGACCGAGCATACGAGGTGAGTGGCTTGACTCGCCACTGCCGCCGGCGTAGCGTCGGGGCAATGGTGAGTCGCTCGGCTCACCATCGGCCGGCGATCATCGCCGATGATCCCGGTCGGACACCCCCCGTGCCGAAGGAACATCTGATGAACCGCTTCGACAACCAGACCGTGCTCGTGACCGGTGGGACCGGCGGCCAGGGCTCGAGCCACGTACGCGCCTTTCACGCCGAGGGAGCGAACGTGGTGATCGGCGACATCGACGCCGAGCGCGGCGCCGCTCTCGCCGACGAACTCGGGCCCCGTGCTCGCTTCACCCGCCTCGACGTCACCGACGAGAGCTCGTGGTCCGCCGCTGTGCTAGCCGCCGAAAGCGCTTTTGGCGCCCTGGACGTGCTTGTCAACAACGCGGGTGTCCAGAACCCGCCGGCGCCAATCGAGAACACGGAGCAGGCCACGTGGTCGCGCATCCTCGACATCAACCTCACGGGGACCTTCCTCGGCATCAAGGTCGCCACCCCAGCTCTGCGTCGCGCAGCAGGGGGAGCCATCGTCAATATCGCCTCGACCATGGGCCTGGGCGGCACGGCTCACTACGCGCCCTACGTCGCCAGCAAGTGGGCCGTGCGAGGACTCACCCAGACGGCAGCGCTCGAACTCGGCCGCGACCACATCCGTGTGAACACCATCCACCCCGGCGTGATCGCGACGTCCTTCATCCACGAACCAGCGGCTGGCGCCACCGCGGCAATCGCCGACTTCTACTCACCAGAGCCGTTCGCCATCCCCCGCCTCGGCGAGCCGACCGACGTCACCCGTCTTCTCCTTTTCCTCACGTCATCGGACGCGTCGTTCATCACCGGTTCGGAGTACGTCATCGACGGTGGGCTCCTCCTCGGCCCCGCCCTCCAGAACGAGACCGCATGAGCACTCCAGACACGACCGGATCGAGCGACTTCGACGCGTCTTTGTCCCATCTGCCCGATCCGATCCGGCGAGCCATCGAGATCACACCCGCCGCGGGCACCAGGGAACGGATCATCGACATCACGACGCTGGGGCGTCGCACCGGCCGGCCACGCCGCATCGAGATCTTCTTCTACCGAGCCGTGGGCGCAACCTACCTGTGCAGCGGCGCCGGCGGCGCCGCGACCGACTGGCACGCGAACCTTCTCGCCAATCCCGACTTCACCTTCCATCTCAAGAACGGGATCGCCGCGGACCTGCCCGCACGGGCCACGCCGGTCACCGACACAGCCGAGCGTCAGGCCGTGCTGGCGGAAATCGTCGCGGATCTCAATCAGCCCCACGACCCCGGGACCATCCGGCCGACACGCCTCGAAGATTGGGCCGAAAGCCGGCTGATGCGCATCAGCTTCCACCAGCGGCCGTAATCGCGGGGTCCCGCGACAAATGGACGACTCTCATCCCGCCGTTGACGCCTCCCGAGCGGCAGTAACTTCATGATCACCGGGCCGGGGTGAGGGCCGAGGCCTAGGGGACGGTCACTGTGAATTCGGCGGTTCGGACTTCGGCGTTCACCTGGAAGTCGAGGTAGAGGCGGTAGCGGCCCGGGCCAGGGGTGGTCAACCAGAACTTGATCTGACCGTCCGCCAACTCGGTCTCCGGGTGCACGTGCAGATAGCCGAGGTCCCCCTCGCGCAACGCCACCAGGTGCCCGTACGCCCCGAGGTAGCGCTCCAGCGAGGCTGCGCCGCCAGCACCGTCGACCCGGAAGGTCAGCGGCACTGTCGCCCCGGCCTGCGGAGTGCCCTGGTAGCCGACGGTGAAGCCGCCCACGGTCGTCGAGGTGGCCGGCCCCGGCAGTGGACGGGGCCGGTAGTCGCCTGGTGCCACCAGGTCCGCGCCGAGGGTCACCGCGGTCTGCGCGCCGTCGTCGGCGACCACTGTGAAATCGGCGTACGCGCGCCAGAGGCCGGGCTGCGCGAGGGTCAACGGCACCGACCAGGTGCCGTCCGCCGCCATGGTCGGGTGCAGATGCTGGTAACCGGTCAGGTCCCGCCGAACGACGATGAGGTGCATCGGCTTGTCGTGCACGATGGCGAACCGGGTCACCGACCGACGTTGCGCGTCGCGCACCTGGAAGCGGAACTGACCGGGGCGACCCGCCGCGAACTCGGTGGTCAGGGGCGCCAGGGTGAACCCGGCCGAGCTGACCGCCAGACCGCCCGGCTCGGTGGCCGCGCCCTGATCGGTGGTGGTGGCACTGCCGTGGTTGTGCGGCGCGACGCCCGGTGGGTCGGTGTGCTCGGCGGCCAACGACGGGCTGCCGGTGACGGCACCGTTGGCGTTCAGCCGGCCAAGGCCGAAGCCGAGCAGCACCGCCAGCACCAGCCCGCCGACGACCAGCGCCAGCCGGACAGTGCTCCGGTCCGGCTCGGCGGAGCCCTGGTCAGCCACGGCCGACGCCCCGCGCCTGGCCGGCCTCGCCGCCGGCGGTCGGGTCCGTGCCGGCGCACGCGCGGCGGACGGGCTGCTGGTCGGTCATGCCGCCCACGGTACCGCCGCGTCCGGCCACGTCAGGCCGACGCCCGGACAGCGTGGCGACTGTCGCATTCGACACCGCCCGGGAACTTTCCCACCCGACCGGACGGCAGCGGGTCAGCCGGCCACGGCGAGGGCGAGCGGGAGCACGCCGGTCGCGCCGGCCCGGCGTAGGGCCCGGGCCACCAGCGTCATCGTCCAGCCCGAGTCGATCAGGTCGTCGACGAGCAGCACCGGGCCGTCCAGCCCGGCCAGGGCGTCGGCCAGGTCGGTCGGCACGGTGAAGGTGTCGTGCAGCGCGCGTACCCGTTGGGCGCTGTTGCCGCGCGGCCCGGCTGGACCGCCGGGGCCGGCCGCGGGGACCTCGCCGAGCAGCGGCAGCCGGCCCACGGTGGCGATCCGCTCGGCGAGCGAGCCGAGCAGCCGGGGCCGACGCCGGGAACCGACCGCGACCACCGCCACCGGCCGGCGGGGCCACGGGTCGTCGCCGTGCGCCCACGCCTTCAGCACCTCGACGACCGCGCCGGCGACGTCGTCGGGCACCGGCGCGTCCGGCGCCTCCGGGCCGACGAGAGCGCGCAGCCGGCCACCCCAACCCAGGTCGGAGAGGCGCCCGACGGCCCGGCCCGGCAGCGCCTGGTCCGCGGGGGCGATCCGGCCCTTGAGGGGTACGCCCACCGCGTCGAGCCCGGTCGGCCAGAGCTTCTTCGGCGCGATCTCCACGCCGGGTCGGCCCAGGAAGGTCTGCGCGGCGGCGAGCGCGGCCGTCGACACGTCTGCGGCGAAGAGTGGGTCGGCGCACCTGTCGCATCGGCCGCAGTCAGCCGCCTCGGTGTCGTCAAGGCGTTCCCGTAGATACCGCATCCGGCAGTCGGACGTCGTCGCGTACTCCCGCATCGCCTGTTGCTCGACGGTGCGCGCCTCGGCGACGCGGCGCAACCGGGCCTCGTCGTAGACCCACGGCTCGCCGGTGGCGAGCCAACCACCGCGCACCCGGCGGACCGCGCCGTCCACGTCGAGCACCTTGAGCATCAGCTCCAACCGGGCCCGGCGCAGGTCGACGAGGGGTTCGAGCGCCTGGGTGGAGAGCGGGCGGTCGGTGTGCAGGGCGGCCAGCACGGCCCGGACCTGCTGCTCCGGCGGGAACGCGAGCGAGGCGAAGTAACGCCAGATCGCGGCGTCCTCGACGCCGGGCAACAGCAGCACCTCGGCGTGCTCGACGGCGCGGCCCGCACGGCCGACCTGCTGGTAGTACGCGATCGGCGAGGGTGGCGCGCCGAGGTGGACGACGAAGCCCAGGTCGGGCTTGTCGAAGCCCATGCCGAGGGCGCTGGTGGCGACCAACGCCTTGATCTTGTTGTCGAGCAGGTCCTGTTCGGCGGCCCGCCGGTCGGCGTCGTCGGACTGCCCGCTGTACGAGGCGACCGGGTAGCCCCGGGAGCGCAGGAACTCGGCCGTCTCCCCCGCTGCCGCCACGGTCAGCGTGTAGACGATGCCCGAGCCGGGCAGCTGGTCCAGGTGGTCGGCGAGCCAGGCCAGCCGGTGCGCCGGACTGGGCAGGTCGAGCACCCCGAGGCGCAGCGACTCGCGGTCCAGGGTGCCGCGCAGAATGAGGGCGTCGCCCAACTGCTCGGCGACATCCTGGGTGACCCGGGCGTTGGCGGTGGCGGTGGTCGCCAGCACAGGGGTGCGCTCGGGCAGCTCGGCGAGGAACGTCCGCAGCCGCCGGTAGTCCGGTCGGAAGTCGTGCCCCCAGTCGGAGACGCAGTGCGCCTCGTCGACCACCAGCAGGCCGGTGGTGGCGGCCAACTTCGGCAGGACGCCGTCACGAAAGTCCGGGTTGTTGAGGCGTTCCGGGCTGATCAGCAGCACGTCCACCGCGCCGGTCTGGATCTCGGCGGTGATCTCGTCCCACTCGTCGAGGTTCGCCGAGTTGATCGTGCGGGCCCGGATGCCGGCCCGCGCGGCCGCCTCGACCTGGTTGCGCATCAACGCCAGCAGCGGCGAGACGATGACTGTCGGCCCGGCCTGGTGGCCCTGCTCACGGTCCCGGAGCAGGGCGGTGGCCACGAAGTAGACAGCCGACTTGCCCCAACCGGTCCGCTGGACGCACAGCACCCGTCGCCGGTCTACGACCAGTGCCTCGATGGCGCGCCACTGGTCCTCGCGCAGCCGGGCGTGGTCACCGGCCAGCCGGCGCAGCACCGCCTCGGCCCGCTTCCGTACGCCTGCCCGCTCTGCTGTCTCCACCCGGCATTTCTACCAGCGCTGTCCGTCAAGCCCTCGTTGATCAAGAGGTTTGCGTCATCATTCGGCCGGATTCTGACGCAGACCTCTTGATCAACACGGTCAGCGGCGGGGTCGGGGGCGGAGGGCTCGGGTCAGGTGGGACAGGCGGGGGGCCAGGCTGGTCAGGCCTCCGGGGAAGAAGTAGACGGCCAGGATGAAGACCGTGCCCAGGACGAACAGCGGCTGGCTCAGCGGACGGCTGAGGACGGCCGGCAGGTTGTCCACCGCGTCGCTCGTGCCGAAGGCGGTGAGCCGGTGATCCAGGTACATGTAGAGGACACCACCGAGCACCGGACCCCAGCGGGTGCCCGGCCCGCCGAGCACCACCATGACCAGCAGCGACAGGGTCAGCTCGGAGGACGTGATGTGCGGCGACGCGCCGCCGACGATCAGGACGTAGACCACCCCGCCCGCCGACGCCAACCCGCCGGCCAGGGTGAACGCCACCAGCTTGTAGCGGTACGGGTCCAGCCCGAGCACGCCGATCCGCCGCTCGTCGTCACGCAGCCCGGCGAGCACCCGACCGGTCGGCGACCCGCTGACCCGGTGCACCACGAAGACCACCAGGGTCAGGTACGCCAGCGCCAACCAGTACAGGTTGACCGTGTTGGTCACCCCGACCAGGCCTGCGGGCAGGCCGGACACGTCCAGCGGCAGACCCTCCTCGCCGCCGGTGAGCCCGCCGAAGTCCCGGGCCACCAGGATCGCGCCGACCTGGGCGAAGGCCAGCGTGACCATGGCGAACGCGATGCCCACCGTCCGCAGCGCCACCGCGCCGAGCAGCGCGGCGAGGATGGTGCCGCCGGTGATGGTCAGCAGCGCCGCCTGCCACAGGGGCAGACCGGCCCGGGTGATGAGGATGTCGGTGCCGTAGACACCGGCGGCGAAGTACAGCGCGTGCCCGAAGGAGAGCATCCCGGTCCGACCGAAGAGCAGGTCGTACCCGGCCGCCAGGCCGCCGAAGATGAGGCAGATGGCGAGCAGTTGCAGGGTGCCGGGTGAGTTGACCGGCCCCTCGAAGATCCCCGGCAGGGAGATCGTCGAATACGGCAGGATCGCCAGCACGACCAGTGCGACCAGCGGCAGGAACGGGCGGACCCGGTGCCACCGCCCCCGCTGCGGGCTCAGTTCGTCGGGCACCTGTGCGCGAGGCGCGTCGATCACCGTCATGCCGTTGCCACCTTTCCGGCGATGCCCTGCGGGCGCAGCAGCAGCACCACGGCCAGCAGCCCGACCACGCAGATGTCGCCCAGCCCGGACGTGCCGTAGTAGTTGACGAACTGCTGCACCAGCCCGACCACGACCGCCGCGTACGCGGAGCCGACCACCGAGCCCATCCCGCCGATCACCACCACGATGAACGCGAAGATCAGCAGCGAGCCGCCCTGCCCGGGCGAGACGGTGCCGAAGTAGACCCCGCCGAGCGCGCCGGCGAGCGCGGCGGCCGCCCCACCGATCGCGAAGACCAGCGTGAACGCCTTGCGGACGTCGATGCCCAGCGCGGTCACCATCTCCCGGTTCTCCACCCCGGCGCGGATCACCAGGCCGTACCGGGTCCAGCGCAGGAACGCCAGGATCGCGCCGAGCACCAGCACCGCTGCGATGATCAGCAGCAGGCCACCGTTGGGCACCTGCGCGCCGAGGATCCCGGTCACCTGCCGGGTCCAGTCCGGACGCGGGAACGGCCGGGCGTCCGCACCCCAGGTGGCCTGGAGCAACGCCACCCCGGCCAGCGACAGCCCGACGGTGACCAGCACCTGCTCGATGGTGCGGGAGTACAGCGGGCGGATCAGCACCAGCTCGACCAGGATCGCGACCAGCGTGCCGGCGGCCACCCCGAAGGCGACAGCGAACACGAAGCCGAACCCGTCCGGGCCGGCGCCCGGCAGGTTGCCCGCCGCCCACCAGGTGCCGTACGCGCCGACGCCGAGGAACAGCCCGTGCGCGAAGTTGAGCACGTCGGCCAGGCCGAAGACCAGGGACAGGCCGGAGGCGACCAGGAAGTACAGCGCCGCCAGGCCGAGCCCGGTCAACGTCAACAGAATCACGGTGCCCATCAGTGGGACACCTCCGCCGAGCCGACACCGAGCAGCGACTTCGTCAACGCGGTCTCCAACAGCAACTCGTGGGCGTCGCCGGTCCAGGCCACCTTGCCGGCGGCCAGCACGACAGCGTCGCGGGCCAGTCGACGTACGACGGCAAGGTTCTGCTCGACGAGCAGCACCGGCACCGACTCCCCGACCCGTTCCAACACCTCGGCCACCTCGGTCACCACCTTCGGCGCCAACCCCTTGGTCGGCTCGTCGACGAGCAGCAGCCGGTTGTCGTTGAGCAGCACCCGACCGATGGCGAGCATCTGCTGCTGCCCGCCGGACAGCGAACCGGCCCGTTGCCGTCCGCGCCGGTCCAGCTCCGGAAAGAGGGCGAAGACCTTGTCGTACGCCGGGGTGGTGCCGCGCCGCTCGGCGAGCCGCAGGTTCTCCGCGACGGTGAGCCCGGCGAACACGCAGCGGTCCTCGGGCACGTAGCCGAGCCCACCGCGGACCAGCCGGTGCGTCGGTCGGGACAGCAGACTCTGCGCACCCATCCGGATGGTGCCGCGGACCTCCCCGGCAGGCGGGGTGAGGCCGACGATCGCGCGCAGCGTGGTGGTCTTGCCGACGCCGTTGCGACCGAGCAGGACGGTCACGCCGGTCGGGGCGACAGTGAAGGACACCCCTTGGAGGATGTGCAGCCCGGAGATCCGGACCGACAGCTCCTCCACACTGAGGATCGGTTCCATCAGAGCGACTCCCCCAGGTAGGCCTCTTGCACCGTGGGGTTGGCCATCACCGTCTCCGGGGTGTCGCAGGCCAGCAGCGCGCCGTGGTGCATGACGGCGATCCGGTCGGCCAGCTCCAGGATGACGTCCATGTGGTGCTCGACCATCAGCACCGACCGGCCGCTGTCGCCGGTCAACGACTTGATGACGGCGACCAGCTCGGGCACGTCCTCGGCGCTGACCCCGGCCATCGGCTCGTCCAGCAGCATCACCCGCGGTTCACCGGCGAGCAGCAGCGCGATCTCCAGCTTGCGCTTCTCGCCGTGGGCCAGGGTGCCGGCGAGCGCCGTACCCCGGTGGGCGAGGCCGACCCGGTCGAGCGCCGCGTCGGCGGCGGCGGCGACCTCCCGGTCGGCCGCCGCCCGCCGCCACAGCGCCATCGAGCCCCCGCGGTGCGCCTGCACGGCGAGCCGGACGTTCTCCCGCACGCTGAGCGAGCCGAAGACCGAGGACGCCTGGAAGGTACGGCCCAGACCGAGGCGGGCCCGCCGGTGCGGCGGAAGCCCCCCGATGTCCTGCCCGTCCAGGACGATCCGGCCCTCGGTGGCCCGGCGCAGGCCGGTGATCAGGTTGAACAGTGAGGTCTTGCCGGCGCCGTTCGGCCCGATGACGCCCAGGAACTCCCCCGGCGCCAGATCGAGGTAGACGCTGTCGACGATGGCGACCTCACCGATCCGCCAGGTCAGACCGCGGGTGGCGAGCATGGTCAGCCCTTCATGGCCACGGCCGGCGGCGCGGTCTCGTCACCGGTGAGGCTCTTCTGCGCGGTCGCCGTGAACGCGGTGCCGCTGCCGGTCAGCTTGGCCTGGAACATCGGCTGGAGCAGCGCGTGGTCGGCGGCCCGGATGGTCATCTTGCCCTTGACCCCGTCGAAGCTCCAGCCCTCCAGGGCGGTGACCATCTTGTCGACGTCGTCCCCACCCTCCTGCGCGGCCCGGACCACCATCTGCGCGGCGGCGAAGCCGTCCGGGTGGAACAGGTCGATGGTGTCGACCTTGGCCTTCAGCGCCTTGCTGGCCTCGGTGTCGCTGGCACCGTCGAAGTAGTGCGACAGGAAGGAGATCTTCGCGCCGGCAGCACCGAAGGTCGGCCACGAGGCGCGGATGTCCAGTCCGGTGACGACAGTGGTGGACGAGAGAACGCCCTGCTGGTCGAGGGTCTGCCACATGGCCGGGGCGGTCGTACCCGCCCACGCCACGAAGAGCAGGTCCGGCTTCGCGGCCTTGATCTGGCTGGCGAACGGGGTGAACTCGGTGGCGCTGGCCGGGGCCCGGACGCTGCTCACGGTCGCGCCCGCACTGCCGATGACGGCCTTGACGGCGGCCTCGTTGGCGTCACCGAACGCGCCGTCCTGGGCGAAGACCACTACCTTCTTGCCGGTGGGGTCTCCGATGAACGACTTGGCGGTCACCACGTCCTGGTACGACTGCCGACCGGAGCGGAAGGTGTACTTGTTCGCGCCGGTCACCGCGTCCGTGGCGGCCGGGCCGGAGATGAACAGCACCTTGTTCTGCGCCGCGATCGGCGCCACCTGGAGCGCCACACCGGAGGCGGTGGAGCCGGCGATGATCTTTGTGCCCTTGCCGATCAGGTCCTTCGCCGCGGAGACCGCCTTGGCCGGGTCGCCCGCGTCGTCGACCTCGGTCAGCTCGATCTTCCGGTCACCGACCTTGCCGGTGCCCTTGGTGGCGAAGTCCAGCCCCGCCTTGAACCCCTCGATGTACTGCTTTCCGTAACTGGCCAGGGCTCCCGACTGGGAGTACACGAGGCCGACCTTGACCGGCGCGGCGCTGTCGCCGCCGCCGGTGGCGGTGTCCTGCGGGCTGCCACAGGCCGTGGCGGCCAGCGCCGCGGCCATCATCGTGGCGGCGGAAAGGAACGCCCGCCGCGTCGTCCGGACCGTCATTGCGACTCCACATGAGGACTCAGAGGGAGAGAACTTCTTCGTGACGGCTCACGCTAGAAGTGACGTCACCCACGAGCTATGTGGCGGAAACACACAAGTAACAGGAATGAGGTGGCCGGAGGTTACAGCGGGACGCACCACCAGCCGGGAGCCCACGCCCTCGATGGCCCAAACCCCCACGGACCAGCCGAGCCGTGTGTCGCCCCGCGCCATTCGCCCGGTTCGGTCAGCCGCAGACTCCGTCGTGGGCCGCCGCGCGCGGGCAGCGTCGGCAACCGTCCAGCAAGCACCGCGAGCTGATCACCGGCCAGCCCGGCCGGGGCACCTACGTCGCCGAACAAGCCGCCCGCTGACGCTCCCTCCCTCCGCCCCCTCCCACCCTCCGCACTCGTCCGCCGTCACCCCTCCCGCCCACCGCGTCGCTGAAGCCGCAGCCGAGGCCGGCGAGGTCGAGGCCAGCGAGGTCGAGGCCGGCGAGGTCGAGTGGGCGAAGATCCGCGCAACTTCCCTGTTGTTGCTGCTTCCGCCGGCCCTGAGCCAGCAACAACAGGGAAGTTGCTGCCGCCTGCTGCCTCAACCGGCACCGGCGCCTCTGCCCGCCTGCGTCTACGCCGGGGACGCCGCTGGCGATCCGAGTGACCCCTTCCGTGGGGCAGCGAGCTCAGAAACACAGCGCTACCTTCTCATGACCGCACGTGAGTGTCACAGGAGGGCCGTTGTCCAACAACGACGAATTTTTTCGGTCGAAGAAGGCAGCGGCCGTACTGAAGCACGGCATCCTCAAGCGCTATCCCGTGGTCTTCGCCTCCAAGACAGGGCAGGGCAACCCGATCGTCTTCCTCGACGGCTACGCCGGCAGAGGCGAGTACGACGGTGGAGAGCCGGGATCTCCGCTGCTGTTGTCCCGGTGCGCCGAGTTCGTTCAAGGCTTCCGCGACGTGCTCGCGTTCTTCGTCGAGCAGGATCCGGACAGCTACGCGAACCTGGAGCAGGTGCTCCGCGACAAGGGCGGGGTGGTTCGACGTGAACTTCGCCAGGGCACCCTTGACCAGCACCTGCCCGAGGTGCTGGCCTTAGCCAAGGGTGCCTCGCTCTTCGCCTTTCTCGATCCCTTCGGGCCGGCTCTTGACTTCGATCTGATCCGGACGCGGCTGCTCGGGGGCCCCAACTGGCCGCCGACCGAATTGCTACTGCACTTCAGCGTTTCCACCGTGGCTCGGATGGGACGGGCCGTCCACGTTGCCGAGAGTCGATCGGGTGGGCTGTCGGAGAGCGACCGGAGGACGGCCGCGCGATTGGATCGATTCCTGGGTAGCGGCTGGTGGCGCAGCTATTTCGCCGAGGTGTCGGATGCGGGCGATGACCAGCGCGCCACGGACGTCGCACTCCGGGTTGCGGACAGGTACGCCCGAGATCTCACCCAGGGGTCCAACTACCAGGCGGTGCAGATGCCGGTGCGCCCACGCCCGGGTCTCGCCCCGAAATACGTCCTCGCCCTGTTCACCACCCATGGCGAAGGTGCCTGGCATTTCGCCGACACCCTCGGCAAGGCTGGCGTCGAATGGGAGGAGGCGTGGGTCCGGGAGCAGATCCGCCGGGGCGACCACGTAGCGGAGACGCTGTTCGGCGACGGTCCCGTCTTCGACGCCGAGCAGTACAAGGCCGAGAACGCCCCTCGCTGGTCAGGTGCGATCGAGCGGAACATCATCAAATTGCTCGAACAGACCTCTACGGTCAAGATCGTCGATCATGTGCCAGAGGTCTACGGTGACGTACTTGGGCACGCCTGGGCACCACATGTACGACAGGCCGTCAAGTCGCTGCATCGACAGGGCCGGATCAGCAGCCCTGGCACCGGTGACTTCTGGAAGGAAGTCCTCTGGCGGCCTTGAGCCGGGCCCCACCCGCGGCGGCCCCTATGCCTGCACAAGTAGGCGCGGGGCCGGCATCTCGTCCCAGGTCCGACCGTCGAGGTGCCGGCCGCCAAGTTTCGGCGTACGCCCACCCCACTGCTTGAAGAAGAAGGCCGTGCCAGCAGACACGCACTGATCCCGGAGGTCACGCACCCACGTTGGCTCCATCGGGCGGCAGCCCTGCCCCGACTCGCCCCCCGCTATCAGCCAGCCGATGCCGTCGAGATCCAGGTCGACCAGTGGCCCCAGCAGCGGCTCAGCCGAGATGAAACGTACCGCGGCCGGCACCTCGCGGAGCTGGGCGACCCGTTCCCGCTGAGCGTGATCCTCGACGCTCACGCCCATCCAGACGTTCGCCGGCCAGTCGATCTGATGGGCGACCTTCGCCAGCCTGGCGGCGCGCTTGGTGAGCACCTGGAAGGTATGCCTGGGGGTTTCGCGCATGACAGCGAAAACCTGTTGCACGTAGGTGAGTGGAACCCGGGCGTGGAACAGATCCGACATGGAGTTGACGAAGACGGTCCGTGGGTCACGCCAGCGACGAGGAATATCGAGGGCATCAGGGTGCAGGGCGACGCCAAAACCGGGGCCGGAGGTGCGTGGGTCTCCATCGGTCTGATATTTGGCCGAGCGCATAGCTTTCAAGCGCTTGGCGAGAGTCATCGCATAGCAGTTATCGCAGCCCGACGAGATGCGGTCACAACCAGTGGTGGGATTCCAGGTTGCTTCCGTCCACTCGATGGCGCTTTTGTCTGCCATGCGCTTCTCCTTCCGCTCGACGGGCCCATACTGTCGAACAACCGTACGCATGGGAAGGGTTGCGCGGCGTGTCGGCCCGCCATCTTCGCTGGCCACGATGCGGCCAGCCATGGGCCGGCAAAGCACGCAGGCCAACCGCGGGGCCAGACCAATTGAGACCTGCGCAGTGGTGTCACTAGACGTTGGCGGCCACTGCATCCACGCTCGATGCGATCTTCGGAGCGAGTGCAATTCGTTTACGGCATCAACTCCATAGCGTCCGCGAGGTGCTGCCCGCGCCCGCGAGGCCACCTGGCCGGACCCCTGGGTGGGCGGACGTGCCGCTGGCCCGCCGTCCGGGTGGCGGACGACGGGCCAGCTCGTGGGCCCGAGCCAGGTCGGCCCGGTGCCCGGCCGGGAGCGGGTCAGCTTCGGGCCAAGGCTCGGAGTGGGTCAGTGGCCGGGGCGGGTGGAGAGACCGGCGAGGGCGGCGACGGCAGTGTCCGGGTGGTCGCTGAAGACACCGTCGAGGCCCAGGCCAAGGAAGAGTTCGTACTCGGCGGTGATGTCGCCGCGCACGTTCGGGTCGGCGCCGATCCGGAAGTCCGCCGGAAGGAACTGGTTCTCGGCGCGGAACGTCCAGGAGTGCACGAGCAGGTGCTCCCGGTGCGCGTCGCGTACCACTGTGGTCGGGGCGAGCAGGGCGCCGGCGGCGTTCCGGGGGACGATCAGGTTCTTGTTCGCGCCGATGCCGTCGGCGTACCCGGCGATCCACTTCAGGCCGGCCGGCGTGGCCAGGTCCTGGTAGGTGCGGGCGTCACCGGCGACGGTGAAGTCGTAGGGGCGGCCGGTCGCGTCGAGCAGTTGGACCAGCTTCACGTCGGTCAGCCGGCTCAGGCGACGCAGGTTGGCCGTCTCGAACGACTGGATGAAGACCGGCGAGTTCTTCCGGTCCAGCTTGTTCTGCCGCAGCACCCGGAGCAGCGGCTCCTCCAGCGGCAGTTTGATCGAGGCGAAGTAGCTCGGGTGCTTGGTCTCCGGGTAGATGCCGATGGTGCGGCCCCGTGCCCGCCCTTCGGTCCGGGCCAGGTCGATGACTTCCTGGAGGGTGGGCACCTCGAAGCGGCCGTCGAAGGCGGTGTTCGCCACGCGTACCTGCGGCAGCCGCTCCTTGGCCCGCAGCGTCTTCATCTCGGCGAGGGTGAAGTCCTCGGTGAACCAACCGGTCACCGCGACACCGTCGATGGTCTTCGTCGCCTTGCGGGACGCGAACTCCGGGCGGGTCGACACGTCAGTGGTGCCGGAGATCTCGTTTTCGTGCCGGGCGACCAGCACGCCGTCGGAGGTGGAGACCAGGTCCGGCTCGATGTAGTCGGCACCCATCCGGATCGCCAACCGGTACGCCTCCAGCGTGTGCTCCGGTCGGTAGCCGCTGGCGCCCCGGTGACCGATCACGATTGGTCGGTCGTTGGCCCGGGAGTGGCCCGCGTTCGTGGCCGGTTCGGCGGCCGCGATGGTCGGCAGGGCCACGGCGGCGGCGAGCAGAACGCCGGCCACGCCGAGGGTCGAGAGGGTACGTCGCAACGCCGTCTCCTGTCATCGGTGGTCCGGGTAAGCAGACCGCCCGTGATTTGCCAGGAGTTGGTCGATGGCTGGCCGGCAGATGAATCTCCGGAATGCCCGTTCCCACTCCGGGGCCGCTGGCGGACAGGAAGATTGTCTGGTGCGCCGGTTTTCCCGCAATCCCGTGCGACTGGTGCCGTTCGCGTTCCTGGTGCCGATACTGCTCGGCACCCTGTTGCTCATGGCGCGCTGGGCGACCGTGGAACACGTACGCCCACCCGTGGTCACAGCGCTCTTCACCGCTACCTCGGCCGTGTCGGTCACCGGCATGGCCATCACCGACACGCCGAACTACTGGTCCGGCGGAGGACTGGTGGTGATCACCCTGCTCACCCAGCTCGGCGGCCTCGGCATCCTCACTGTCGCGGCGTTGGTCATCCTGGTGGTCTCCAGCCAGCTCGGACTGCGAAACCGGTTGCTGGTGCAGGCCGAGACGGCCGAGTTCGGCATCGGTGAGGTGGGCCGGTTGCTCCGCCGGATCGCGCTGACCGTCTTCGCCTGCGAGGCGGTGATGACCGTGCTGATCGCCGGTCGGCTCTGGCTGGCCTACGACTATCCGTTCGGGCGGGCCCTCTGGTCGGGTGCCTTCCACGCCGTGCAGGGGTTCAACAACGGTGGCTTCGCGCTCTACACCGACGGGCTGCTGGCCTTCAGCCGTGACCCGTGGGTGTCGCTGCCCCTGGCGATCGGCGCGATCATCGGCGGTCTCGGGTTTCCCGCGCTCTTCGAGGCGGTCCGCGAGTGGCGGCAGCCGGCGCACTGGGCGGTGGCGACGAAGTTGACCATCTGGGGCAGCGCGGCGTTGCTGCTGGTCGGCTTCGCTGGCCTGCTCGCCGCCGAGTGGACCAACGCGAGCACGATCGGCCAGTACGACGTACCCGGGAAGATCCTCGCGTCGTTCACCCAGATCGCACTGAGCCGCACCGGCGGCTACAGCGTTCTGAACATCGCCGCTCTTCAGGAGGAGAGCTATCCGCTGCTGATCGTGCTGATGTTCATCGGCGGCGGCAGTGCCAGCACGGCCGGTGGCATCAAGGTCTCCACGTTCTTCCTACTGGCGTTCACCATCTGGGCGGAGTTGCGGGGCCAACCCGACGTGACGATCGGGCACCGGCGGGTGGCCACCGCGAGCCAGCGGCAGGCGGTCACCGTGGCGCTGCTCAGCGTCGCGTTGGTGACTGCCGGGACCATGCTGTTGCTGCTGCTCACCGAGGGTGTCCGCTTCGTCGCGGCCCTGTTCGAGATCACCTCGGCGTTCAGCACCACCGGTCTGACCATCGGTCTGGCCGCCGAACTGCCGGTCGGCGGCCAGCTGGTGCTGACCGTGCTGATGTTCATCGGCCGCGTCGGGACGCTCACCCTGGGGTCGGCGATCGCCCTGAACACCCGACGCCGCCTCTACCGCTATCCCCAGGAGCAACCCATTGTCGGCTAGGGCGTGTTTCGGAAGTGTCGGCCGGCCCGCACGCCGGAACCACGCGCTTGGGAGCAGGGAGGGCCGAGGTGTCGGCTAGACGGGCGGACAGCGGCGGCATCGTGGTGATCGGGCTGGGTCGATTCGGTTGCCACCTGGCTGGGTCGCTGACCCGGATGGACCGCGAGGTGTTGGCCATCGACCGCAACCCGGCGAAGGTGCAGCGCTGGTCGGCGCAGCTCGACCGGGTGGTTCAGGCCGACGCGACCGAGGAGGGGGCGCTGCGGCAGCTGGGCATCACCAGTTTCGGGCGGGCGGTGGTGGCCATCGGTGCCTCGGTGGAAGCGAGTGTGCTCACCGTGTTGGCGCTGGTCGAGCTGGGTGTGCCCCAGATCTGGGCGCGGGCCACCTCGCAGAAGCACGCCAAGATCCTGGCGTCGGTCGGCGCGCATCACGTGATCTTTCCGGAGGCGGAGACCGGGGACCGGGTCGCGCACCTGATCGTCAGCCGGTTGCTCGACTTCATCGAGTTCGACGACGACTTCGCCATCGCCACCGTCCGGGTGCCGGAGTCCCTGGTCGGGCGCACACTGCTCGACCTGAAACCGGAGGAGCGCTTCGGGGTACGCGTGGTCGGTGCCAAGCTGCCGGGCGAACGCTTCCGGTACACCTCCGACGACACCGCGCTTCCCCAGGGCGGGGTGCTCATCGTCGAAGGTGGGATCGACCAGGTGCAGCGGTTCGCGGGCTTGGGCTGACCTGGTGTGCGCCGGCCGGCCTGCGGAGCGCCGTCGGACCAACTGGTCGGACGGCCCTGGGGCGTGGCCACACGGTGTGGCCCTGTCATTTCCGGTGACCACCCGGCCCTTTGGTCACCTTTCCGCTTTTCCCGGACCACCACCGCCCGTCCCCTTGCCCGGCTTGCCGGCAGCCTTGGGAGGCTTCGCGGGCTTGGCCTTCGTCGCACCCCCGCCCGAACCAGAGCCGCTAGGGACGGTCGCCTTCTTCGGCGGGGCCTTCACCGTGGCCGCCTTGCTCGGCGGGACAGTGGACGGCGCGCTGCCGGCCACCCCGGAGACTCGCACCCCGCAGGTCGCGTCGCCGACTCGGAACTCCACCGGCAACGGGTTCGCCCCGCTGTACTTGCCCGCGATGGTCACCTTCTCGGCCGCGCCGGGCGCCAGCGTGGTGCGCTGGGCCGCCGGCCGGATCAGCACGGTGCTCCCCTGCTGGTGCACCGGCGTCGGCTCCGCCTTCGTCACCGTCTGCTGGCCGGGGAACGTGAAGCTCATCGTCCAGTCCCGCAGGTCCTGCTTGCCGCTGTTGGTCAGGGTCAGCTCGGCGGCGAAGTCCTTGCCGGAGTCACTGCGCAAGGCGTACGCCACCTCGCAGGGCGCCGCCGCCGGCAGACCCATCCGAGCCTCGGTCGTCGGTCGGTCCCCGCCGCTGGCCGGGCTGCGCGAGGTGAACCCCCACATGGCCCCGGTGACCGCGATCAGCCCGACGGCGGCCACTCCGGCCTCCACCCGCCGCCGCCGGGTCACCCGCTGCTGCGTCCGACGGTTGCGGGTCCGTGACAGCGGCAACGCGTCGGTCGCCGCCGACCAGGGCAGAATCGTGGTACGCGCACTGCCGAGCATTGCCGCGTCCAGCGGCCCGGCGGCCGGGGAGACCGGCACCGCCGCGAGCATGCCGGCCGCCTCGGCGAGCGTCCGGGTCAGCTCGGCGGTGGCCGGCCGGTCGGCGGGCCGCTTGGCCAGGCAGCGTCCGACCAGGTCGGCCACCCCGTCGGGCAGCCCCGGGACGGTGGGCATCGGCTCCGGTTCGGTGTACATGTGGGCGCGCAGCATCTGGGTGGTGGTGCTGGCCTGCCAGGGCAGTCGGCCGGTGAGCATCCGGTAGAGCAGCAGCCCCACGGCGTACACGTCGGTGGCCGGGGAGACCTGGCCGTTGTCCAACCGCTCCGGGGCGAGGTACGCGGGAGTGCCCAACAGCGCGCCGTCCGGGCCCTTCTCGCTCTCCCCGACGAGCGCGGAGATGCCGAAGTCGACCACCTTGACCCCGGTCGAGGTGAGCATGACGTTGCCCGGGGTGACGTCGCGGTGCACCACCCCGCGAGCGTGCGCGGTGGCCAGCGCCGAGCTGACCTCGGCGCCGATGGTCACCGCCTCCCGCCACGACAGCTGGCTCTCCCGGCCCAACCGGCTGGCCAGCGAAGCGCCGTCGACCAGCTCCATCACCACGTACGGCACGGTCAGACCGACCTGCTCGGACTCGCCGTAGTCGTACACATTGGTGATGTTGGGGTGGCAGAGCCGGGCGGCGGCCTGCGCCTCGATCCGAATGCGGTGGCGGAAGGCCCGGTCGCTGGCCAGCCGGGAGGCCAGCACCTTCACCGCGACCTGGCGGCCGAGCACCTCGTCGTAGCCACGCCAGACCACCGACATGCCGCCCGCGCCGAGTTGCTCGATCAGCCGGTACCGCTCATCGAGCAACTGCGCGCCGTTTCGGTCCCCACCACCCATGGTGAGCGATGTTGCCCAGGAACGGCCCGCCTACACCTGGAGTATCGGAATCGGTCAGGATTGTCACCCGATCAGGCGGTGGCCAGCAGTTGGTCCACCGGGGCGTAGTCGTCGGTCAACACCATCGCCCCGCCGACGAAGTCCGTCAGCGCCGCGCCGGAGAGCAGGCTGACCTTCGGGTCCACCTCGGCCAGCCGGGCCCGGACGGCTTCCAGCGGCAACGGTGCGTCGGAGCCGACGATGAGGAAGTTGGAGCCCTGCTCCTCGGCGAGCGCTTCCGGCGGCGCGATCAACGCGACGTGCCCGAACTCGGCGGCCACCGTGGCCAACTCGACGCGGATGAACCGCAGCGGCGGGTAGTCGATGACGTTCTGCACGTACACGCCGCCGGGGCGGGTCACCCGCCGCACGTCGGCGGCCATCTCCCGGGTGGCCAGGTGCCAGGGCACCACCAGGTGCCCGAACGCATCACCGACCACCAGGTCACGGCTGTCGGTCGGTTCGCCGGCAACCAGCATCCGCGCGTCACCCACCACCGCCCGCAGCTCCGGCCCCGGCCGTACGCCCAGCTCCTGCTCACCCAGCTCGACCAGCCCGCCGTCGATCTCGAACACCAGGTTGTCGGTGCCCGGTCGGGTCGCGGTCAGGTAGCGCGGCACGGTGAACCCACCGCCGCCCAGGTGCAGCGCGTCCAGGCGCTGACCGGCCGGTGCGGCGACGTCGCCGACCGCGCCGATCCATTTCGTGTACGCGTACTCCAGGTGTTTCGGGTCGGCGAGGTCCACGTACGAGTGCTGGGCGGAGTTGAGCAGCAGCGTCCGCCCGCTGGGCCGGGCGGGGTCCGCGGTGACCCGGGCGCAGTGGTACGCCGTCTCGATGTCGCACGGGTTGGGCGCCACGGTGGTCAGCCCCGCCCCGGCCAGGCCGAGCACGGCAAGCGCGGCCCGGGCCCGGGCCGGACCGGGCAGCTCGGTGGGCTCCTGCCGGCGCAGGTACCAGCCGAGGCCGATGCTGACCAGCCCGAGCGCGAGCGCCAGGGCCAGCAGGATGACGGTGCTGGGCAGCGCGGCGACCAGCACGAACCCGGTGAGCAGGGTGGCGGTGATGCCGCCCAGGGTGCCGATCCCGGAGAGTCGACCGACCACCTGGCCGGTGCGGCGCAGGTCCGCGAGCTGGAGTTTCACGACCAGCGGGGTGACCGCGGCCAGCAGCGCGGCCGGCACGAACACCGCCAACGCGACCAGCAACAGGATGCCGCTGGCCGCACCACCGCGCAGCACCTCACCCGCGTACCGGACGACGGGCAGGGTGACAGCGGTGGCGATGCCGGCCAGCACCAGCGCCGGTGCCAGCAGGCCTCGCGGGTTGCGCCGGTCGGCCAGCCAACCGCCGGACCACGCCCCGTACGCGATCGCGGCCAGCGCGATGCCGATCACCGAGCTGGTCACTTGAAGGGTCACCCCGACGTACGGGCCGACCAGTCGCAGTGCGACGGTCTCCAGCACCAGCACGGCACCGCTGGAGAAGAAGACCAGGAAGGCGGCCAGGCCGGTGGGCAGCGCCCGGCCGGTGACCGGCACGGGCGGGACCGGGGGTGCCGGCAGGGCCGCTACGTCGGACGGTGGGGAGCTCATCGTCGCGATGGTACGCAGCGAAGCTGGTGCTTCGGGTCAGTACATCGAGAGATGAACATGGTTCGTGTGGGACGCCGCCGGAGAGCCACTTCCACTGTACGAGCGCCAACCGGTGCCGGGATGCCAGATCTGCCGGTACCAGATCACGTAGAGCACGCCCAGCCGGTCGGCGTTGCGCACGTGCCAGGCGGCCAGGCTGTCCCCGTACGCCTTGTCGCCGCCGGTCGCGTTCTTGTCCTCGAAGCCGTTCGTGGCGGCCGAGAAGTCGCAGGCCCGCCCCTTCGGGTGCTCGCCGCTGCCGCCACTGCGCTTGCAGGAGACGTGCCGCTTGTAGCCGGCTGCCTGGGTCTGCTTGAGCGCGTTGAGGGTGCGCGGAGTGATGCACCCAGAGGTGGTCGGGTCCTTCACCGAGCAGGATTCCGACGGCCAGGACCCGTCGGAGTTACGCGGCGCCGGCTTCGCCGAGGCGGAGCTGCCACCGCTGAAACCGTTGCTGCCGCCGGAGCTGACCTCGGCGAGCGCCTCCTCGGCTTCTTTCTTCTTCTTCGCCATCACGGCGAGTTGCTTCTGCTGCTCGCGGACCTCGGCGTCGATGGCGACCTTGGCCTGCTGCGCCTGCTGCCGGGCTTCGGTGAGGTCACGCAGCCGTTTGCTGTCCCGCTGGGCCATCAGGTCGAGGTCGCCTGCACGTTGCAGGAACGCCTCCGGCGTGGCGGTGTTGAGCAGCATCGAGACGGCGCTCAGCCGACCCACCCGGTACGACTGGGCGGCCACCTCGCCCACCTGGCTGCTGAGCCCGACCAGCCGACCCTCCAGCGTCGTCAGCTCGCCGGTCAGCGCCGTCTGGCGACGCTTGGAGTTGTCCAGTTTGGCCTTGGCCTCGATGTGCCCCTTGGCGGTCAGCTCCAGCGCGTCCTGCAACTTCTTGCTGCCGCCCTCGCCCGGCTCCGCGTACGCGGGCACGGCGGCACCGCCGAGCACCAGCGCGACGGCGGCGAGCACTGCGAACAGAGCGCGGCGACCGAGCCGCGGGCTGAGCCTGGTCCTGGGCACGAAAGCGTCCTTCCGTCGACCGCCGGCCCCCGATGAACACTGCACGGCGGCGCCGGTCGGCGGCCTGCTGGCGGAGACCGCCGGTCACGATACCGGATCGTGGGCCGGTGACCAGCCCGCTGACCCTCGGGCCGTCTCGATGTCGACGGAGCGTCCCAACGCGGTTGCGCAGCGCGCCGATCAGGTGCTCAGGAGCGCGTCGCGCACCTCGGCCCAGACCTGCTCGTTGGCCGCGACGAGCAGGCCACGGCCGTCGTCGGCGGGGTGGTAGTCGACGCCGTCGAACCGGCGGGCGACACCCCCGACGGCGCGGACCAGCACGGTGCCCGGGGCGTGGTCCCAGGGCAGGGTGCGCCAGAAGAGGGCGAACTGCTGCTCGCCGGTGAGGATGTCCAGGTACTCCCGACCGGCGCAGTGCTGGCCGGGCAGCAGCTCACCGAGCCGCCGCCCGCCGGCGCGGACCCGGTCGCGGGTCTCCGGCGGCAGGAACTTGGTCATCGCCGCGCCGCGCAGCTCGCCGAGCGGCGGCACCGGGCCGGAGCCGTCCACCGGCCGACCGTTGAGCAGGGTGCCCTCGTCCACCGAGCCGGCGGCGAGAGTGCCGGCGAGCGGGTCGAGAATCCAGCCGGCGGTCGGTCGCCCCTCGGTCAGCAGCGACACCATCAGGGCGAACGGCCGGCGACCGGCGGCGAAGTTGGCGGTCCCGTCGACCGGGTCGACCAGCCAGACGTCCCCGCCGTCGTGCAAGTGCCGCAGCAACCCCGGATCGTCGGCGACACCCTCCTCGCCGACCACCATCGAGCCCGGCCGCAGCCGGCGCAGCCCCGCCGAGAGCAGCTCCTCGGCCCGGCGGTCGGCGACAGTGACCACCTCGCCGGGCGCCTTCTCCGACACGTCATCGTCGTCGAGCTTGCGGAACAGCGGCAGCACGACCTGGTCGGCGGCCTCCCAGAGCAGGCCACCGACGTCGTCCAGCAGGGTGTCAGCCACGCGGCGGCAGCTTGACCACGCTGACGAAGAACTCGTCAATCTGACGGACCACCGAGATGAAGCGCTCGAAGTCAACCGGCTTGGTCACGTAGGCGTTGGCGTGCAGCTGGTAGCTGCGCAGAATGTCCTCGTCGGCCTGCGAGGTGGTGAGCACCACCACCGGGATCCGGCGCAGGTCCTGGTCTTTCTTGATCTCTTCCAGCACCTCCCGGCCGTCGCGCCGGGGCAGGTTGAGGTCGAGCAGGATCAGGTCGGGCGCCACCGTGTCGGCGTACTGACCCTCCCGGCGCAGGTAGGCGAGCGCCTCGGCCCCGTCGGAGACGACGGTAAGCCGGTTACGCAGCTTGTGCTCCTCGAACGCCTCCTGGGTCATCAGCACGTCACCCGGGTCGTCCTCGACGAGCAGGACCTCGATCGGGCTCTTGCCATCCGCCGGCGCGGTCATCCCACCGTCTCCCTCATGTCACCCGTTCTACCGCTTTCCAGCGTCTCGTCGGCCCGGTCCGGCTGGTCCGGCCCGTCGGCCTGCTCCGTCAGCGCTGCCGGAGCCTCGGTCGAGGGCGTCGCGTCGCCCACGGTCGGGTCGTTCGGCTCCCCCGCGGAGTCGGCGGCTGCCGCCGCCGTGACGTCCTCGGGAAGCGCCGGCAGGGTGAACCGGATCGCGGTGCCCTCCGGCACGTCGGTGTCCACCCAGACGCGGCCTCCGTGGTACTCGACGATCTTCTTGACGATCGCCAACCCGATGCCGGTGCCCGGGTACGCGTCCTTCGAGTGCAGCCGCTGAAAGATCACGAAGATCTTGTCGGCGAACTCCGGCTCGATCCCGATGCCGTTGTCCTGGCAGGTGATCTCCCACTCGGCGCCCACCAACCGGGCCGAGACGTGCACCTTCGACGGCACATCCGGACGGCGGAACTTGATCGAGTTGCTCACCAGGTTGGCCAGCAGGTTGGTGAGCAGCGGTTCCTCACCCGAGATCACCGGCAGCTCGGTCCAGGTCAACTCGGCGTCCGCGTACTGCCGGGCGGCCTCGGTCTGGCCAGCCACGTCGCTCATCACCTTGTTGAGGTCGACCTCGACGAAGCCGGTGGTGAGCCGCCCGATCCGGGAGAACGCGAGCAGGTCGTTGATCAGGCGTTGCATCCGTTGCGCGCCGTCCACCGCGAACGCGATGTACTGGTCGGCCCGCTCGTCGAGCTGCCCGGCGTAACGGCGCTGGAGCAGCTGGCAGAAGCTGGCGACCTTACGCAGCGGCTCCTGGAGGTCGTGCGAGGCCACGTACGCGAACTGCTCCAGGTCGCGGTTGGACCGGGTCAGCTCCTCAGCCTGCTTCTGGAGCTGGCTGTTGACCCACTCGATGCGTTCGCGGGCGGCCCGGACCTCGGCCAGGTCGGCGGCAATCTTCTGCCGCATCGCGTCCACGTCCTCGCCGAGCTGGATGAACTCCGGCGGGCCGACGGTGGCGATGCGGTGCTGGTAGTCGCCCTCTGCCACCTCGCGAACCTGGGTGGCGAGGGCGGTCAGTGGCCGGACCACCATCCGGTCCAGCGAGAGCAGCAGCACCGCACCGGCCACGACCACCACCAGGGCGGCCACGATCAGCAGGACGACCAGCACGTTGCTGCTGGTACGCACGTTGGTGGCGGTCTGCTCCCGGGCGGCGAGGACCTCCGCCTGGAGGTCGTTCACCGCCGAGCGCACCTCGTCGAACTGTTGCCGGGCCGCTTCGGTGACCAACGCCTGGCCAGCGGTGGTGCCGCTCTGCTCGGTGGTGGCGATCACCGGCTCCGCGACCGACTGTCGCCACTGCGTGACGCGCTCCTCGACGGTCCGCAACTCCTGGCTGATCCCTGGATAGTCGTCGAGCAGCGTCCGCATCGAGGCGGTGACGCTCTGCTCCTGGGCGAGCCCTTCCCGGTAGGGGTTCAGGTCGTCCTGGTCGCCGCTGACCGCGTACCCGCGGATCGCCGTCTCCTGGTCGAGCAGCGCGTTGAGCAGTTCCTGGGACTGCACCCGCAACGGGCCGGTCTCGTTCAGGACCGCGTCGATCTGGGTGCGGTTGCGGGCGGCCATGGCCGCTTCCGCGCTGGCCAGCCCGATCAACAGAAAGCCCACGACGGTGAGCAGGGTGATCACCCGGCGGCGGAGACTCCAGCCGCCGACCACCGGCCTCACCGGCCACCGCCCCGGCTGACCAGCAGCATGGCCACGTCGTCGGCGAGCGGGCCACCGTTGAGCCGCTCGGCCCGCCCGACCAGCCAGGCCGGCAACTCGGGCAGCGGCACCGAACGGTTGGCCGGCTCGTCCAGCAAGCCGCAGAGGCCCGGCACGTCGAGCCGTTCGTTGCCGGCACCCACCCGCCCCTCGATCAGGCCGTCGGTGTACATCAACAGGGACCAGTCATCGGTGTCGAACTCCAGGTCGTAGGCGATCGGCCGGCGAGGTCGTACGCCCAGCAGCAGGCCGCCGGGCGCGGGCACCGGGGCGACCCGGCCGCCGGAGAGCAGCAGCGGTGGCGGGTGGCCGGCCAGTCGGACGGTGGCCCGGTTGGCGTCCAGGTCCAGTCTGACGGTGGCCACCGTCGCGAAGATCTCCTGGAGGCGACGCTCACTCATGAGCACCTGCTCCAGGGCGGGCAGCACCTCGTCGTCCGGCACGCGGGCGAGCACCAGGGCGCGCCAGGCCACCCGCAACTCGACCCCGAGCGCGGCCTCGTCCACCCCGTGCCCACAGACGTCGCCGACGATCAGGTCGAGGCGGTCCGGGTGGGTCTGCACCACGTCGAAGAAATCTCCGCCGATCAACGCGGCGTGCCGGCCCGGCCGGTAGAAGGTGTGCACAGCGACCTGGTCGGTCGTCATCAGCGGTTGGGGCAGCAGGCCGCGTTCGAGTCGGGCCGACTCTGCCTGGCGCAGCTCGACCTCGCGCAACCGGCGGGCGTTCTCGTCGGCGCGCTTACGCTCCACGGCGTAGCGCAGCGCCCGGGTCAGCAGCACCCCGTCGACCTGGCCCTTGACCAGGTAGTCCTGGGCGCCCTCGGCGACCGCCACGACGCCCAGGTGCTCGTCCGTGCGGCCGGTCAGCACACAGACAGCGGCGCCACTGGACATCTCCAACACCTGGCGCAGCCCGTCCAGCCCCTGGGCGTCGGGCAGGCCCAGGTCGAGAAGAACGCAGTCGACGTCGCTGATCCGCTGCCGCGCCTCCCGGAGGCTGCTGGCGACCAGCAGGTCGATCATCGAGTTCGTCTCGGCGAGCAGCTCACCGACCAGGAAGGCGTCGCCCTCGTCGTCCTCCACCAGCAGCACCCGCAGCCGCTCACCCGGCGGCAGGTTGGCGTGCCGCGCCAGGCCACCGTGCGGGTACGGCACGACTGGGGAACCGGCCAAGCCGGCCCCCCGGTGCGGCCGGGTCACCGCCGCGAGACGCGGGAGTTCGCTGGTGATGTCGGGCTCCTTCCGAGTGCCCTGCTGATCCTGTATTAGACAACGGTCGCACACAACACGATGCCTGCGGCGCGGGCGGGGATGGGGCGCATCACTGCTCGGCCGTGGACAAACCGGGCGGCTGATGGACGCCTGACGTACCGGCCATCCCCTCCGCGACCGCCGACGGGCAGGATGATCCCACCCCAGGCCCCACCACCCCCCGAGGAGTTCCCGTGGGCGCACCCACCACCCCGGCCACGACGGGCACGCCGCCCCGTCCGATTCCGGGCGTACCCCCTGCCAGCCGCGCGCTGACCCGGCCGCGTCGGCGGCTCGTGGCCGCTGCGGCGGCGCTGGTCGCGCTGGCCGCGGTCGGCGCCGGCAGTCTGCTGGACCTGCGCACCCCGGCCCCGAAGTCGACCGACGCGCCAGCCGGCGCGTTCAGCGCCGGCCGCGCGTACGAGGATGTCCAGGTGATCGCCGCCCGGTCGCACGTCGCCGGCAGCCCGGCCAACGAACAGGTCCGCGCGCACCTGGAGCAGCAGTTACGGGGGCTGGGCCTGGAGACCGAGGTGCAGGACACTGTGGCACCGGAGGCCGGTCAGCTCAGCGGAGCGGCGGGCGGGGCGACAGTGGCCCGGGTCCGCAACGTGGTGGCCCGGCTGCCCGGCACCGACTCGACGGGTCGGGTCTTCCTGGTCTCCCACTACGACTCGGTACAGACCGGGCCGGGCGGCAACGACGACGCGGCCGGCACGTCGACCATCCTGGAGGTGGCTCGCGCGCTGACCACCGGCCCCCGGCCGCGCAACGACATCGTCTTCGTGCTGACCGACGCCGAGGAGGCGTGCCTCTGCGGCGCGGCCGCGTTCGCCGCCAGCCACCCGCTGGCCGCCGACGGCGGTGTGGTGCTCAACCTGGAGGCGCGGGGATCCACCGGGCCGGTGATCATGTTCGAGACGTCCCGGAACAACGCGAAGCTGGTGGACATCTTCGGCCGCGCCGCCCCACACCCGGTCGGCACCTCGTTCGCGGTGGAGATCTACCGCGCGCTGCCCAACGACACCGATTTCACCGCCTTCCTCGATCAGAAGTTCGTCGGGCTGAACTCGGCGTACATCGACGGCGGCGCGATCTACCACACGCCGTTGGACACCCCGGCCTCCATGGACCGAGGCAGCCTCCAGCAGCACGGGGACAACGCGTTGGGCCTGGCCCGGGAGTTCGGTGGCACCGACCTGACCGACCTGCGCTCCGGGCACGACGCCACCTACTTTCCCGTCCCCGGTGGGCTGGTCCGCTATCCGGGCTGGCTCACACTGCCGCTGGCCCTGCTCGCGGTGGCAGTGGTTGCCGCCCTGGGCTGGCTGACCCGCCGGAGCGGCCGGGCCAGCACCGGCCGGCTGGCCGCCGGCTTCGCGCTGACCCTGGTGCCGATCGTCGCCGCGCCGGTCGCCGCCCAACTGCTCTGGCTGGCCGTCACCACCATCCGGCCGGGGTACGCGGAGCTGCTCGACCCGTACCGGCCGATCTGGTATCGGCTGGCCGTCCTGGCGCTCGCCACCGCCATCCTGTTCACCTGGTACGCGCTGACCCGCCGCCGGATCGGCCCGGCCGCGCTCGCCGTCGCCGGGCTGGCCTGGCTGGCAGTGCTCGGGGTGCTGCTCGCCGTGGCGGTGCCGGGTGGGGCGTACCTCACCACAGTGCCGGCGCTGGCCGGCGCCCTCGGCGGGCTGGTCGCGCTGCGTGCCCGGCAGACCGGACCGTGGCCGGTGGTGGCGGTGACGGCCGCCTCGGCCGTGGGTGTGGTCATCCTGCTGCCCACAGTGGTGCTGCTCTTCCCCGCGCTGGGGATGGCCATGGGCGGGGTGGCCGCGCTGGTCGCGGTGCTGCTCGGCCTGGTCGCCCTGCCGGTGGTCGACCTGCTGCACCCGCAGGCCGGCGGCCAGCGTGGTCTGCTCGCGCTGCGGGCCCGGCGGCTCGCGGTGCTGCCGGCCGGCGCCGCCGCCGTGGCGGCGGTGGTGCTCGCCGGGGTCGGCCTGGGTGTCGACCGCTTCGACGCCGCCCACCCCGCTCCCACCCACCTGATGTACGCCATGGACGCCGGCACCGGCCAGGCCCGTTGGCTCAGCCACGAGAGCGACCCGCAGCCGTGGACGGACGGCTACGTGGACGGGGTCACCGACGTCGGCGGCGACTTCCCCGGGCTCGGCGACGGCGAGCTGCGGGCCGGCCCGGCGCAGTCGGCGAACCTGCCGGCACCGAAACTGGAGGTGGTGGCCGACGCCACTGCGGGTGGCGAGCGCACGCTGCGGCTGCGGCTCACCCCGCAGCGGGAGGCTCGGCTCGCCACACTGCACGTCGACACGTCGACCGCCACCGTGCTGCGCGCCGACGTGGCGGGGCGGTCGGTGCCGGTGGAGCCCCGCGCCGGGAAGTGGGGCTTCGGGCTGGTGTTCCACGCCCCGCCGGTCGAGGGCATCGAGGTCACGTTGACAGTGCGGCCGATCGCCGGGCAGGTGGCGCTGCGGGCCATGGACGCCAGTGACGGGCTGGACGCGCTGCCCGGCTTCCGCCCCCGGCCGCCGGCTGTCGGCGTCGTCGGGTCGCACAGCTCGGAGATGTTGGCGGTCGCCCGCACCTATCCCATCTGAGGTGAAACGGTGGTCCGGCGGAACGTTCTTCCCCGCCGGACCACCGTTTCCGGTCAACCCACCGGCTCCGGTTGGCCGGCACCGACCCGGTGCCAGCGATTACCGTCGTGATCGGTGAAGGTGAGGTCCACCAGAACGGTGTCGGCCGGGCGGAGCCGATGCTCCGCCGCGACGGTGACGAAGAGGTCGTGCACCTCGCGACCAGGAATCCGACGGACCTGTTTCGCCGCGGCCAGCTCGACCGGCGGGGCGTCCGGATCGTCGGGCGGTACGAGCCGAGCCAGCACCACCACGTCCAGCACCGGGGCGTCACTCTCGTTGGCCACGGCGACCCGCAGCACCGAGGTGCCGCGAATCTCGGCCACCGCCGAGACCAGCCGGGCCTGGGTGGCCCGGATCCGCAGGTCGTCGTTACGACGGGCGCGAATCTCCCGCCGCAATCCGAGATAGACGAAGAGCACGCTGGCGATGGAGCCGACCGCGCCGAACCAGTCCGGCACGGAACCCCAGTCGACGACGTCCTGGATTGGCGACCAGTTCATAGGTCCATCGTGGATGCCCGTGTCGAGTGCCGCGCACGGCGGATCGGCCGGAATCAGCAGCGAATTGGGAATTCCGGCACCGATTCCGGTCAGCCCGGTGACCTAAACGGAGAGTGTGCAACCCAGTACGGGGGTGGATACGCTTGCGGTCGACATGGTGTGGGTGGCAATCCCTCCGACTGTCCATCAGATGGACACGATCTTTCGCCGCCGGCCCCATTGTGAATTCGCCACCGAAGGGGGACCGCATTGACTGCGGACGTTCCACCCGAGGATGCCGGCGTGTCTCGGCCTGCGTACGACCGGCCGAGTCGTGTCTCAGTCGATCCACCGCTCGGGCGACTGGACAGCCCGCTGCACGGCCGCGACGACCTGATCGACGAGATCGTCCAGCCGGGGGAAACCGGCGGGGACCGCCCCTCGGTGCACATCCTGTGCGGCATGGGTGGCTCCGGCAAGAGCCACGTCGCGCTGGAGATCGCCCGCCGGGCCCGCGCTCTCGGCCGGACGGTCTGGTGGGTGCAGGCGGGGCGGCTCAACTCCGGGATGCGGGAGGTGGTCAGCCAACTCGGCGCGTCGGAGACCCAGGTCGACCAGGCCTGGGCCGGGATGATCAGCGCCACCGACCTGGTGTGGCGCTACCTCAACCAGGCCGCGCAGCCCTGGCTGTTGATCTTCGACGGTGCGGACGAGCCCGCCAGTCTGGGCCCCACCGACGGAGTGCTCGCCGACGGCACCGGCTGGCTGCGCAGCCCGGAGGCCGACGACGGCATGGTCATCGTGACCAGCCGGGACGGCAACCGGGCCACCTGGGGCACCTGGTCGGTGCTGCACCAGGTGCGCCCCCTCGACGCCGACGCCGGCGCAAAGGTGCTCATCGACCGGGCCGGCGCCCAGGCCGGCGACCTGGCCGACGCCCGGGAGCTGGCCCGGGAGTTGGGCGGGCTGCCCCTCGCCCTGCGCGCCGCCGGTAACTACCTCCGGTCGGTGAACGCCAGCCCGGTCTGGCGCGGCTCGTCCACCATCACCACCTTCGCCGACTACCGGACTGCCGTGCAGCGTCGGTTCCGCTCACCGCGCGACGCCGCCGACGTCGACCTCGACGAGTCCCTCGGCCTGGAGATCGTCCGCGAGGTCGACGACATCTCACTGGACCTGCTGGCCCGCCGCCAGCTCCAACAGAGCCGACCACTGCTCAACGTGCTGGCCTGCCTGAGCACCTCCCCGGTGCCCTACGAGGTGGTGCTCAAGCCGGCCATCCTGGCCGCGTCACCGCTCTTCAAGGGGCTCACCGGCCGGCAACGGGTGAAGGTGCTGGAGGGCATCGGCAACCTGGCCCTTGTCGACTTCGACGTCCACGAGGAGGTCACCGACCCGGCGTTCGCGCACGTGCTCTCGCTGCACCCACTGGTGCACGCGATGTTCCGCGACCGCGACGAGGTGCGTGAGCAGATCGCCGAATACCACGGGCTGGTCATGAAGCTGCTGCTCGCCGCCACCGAGGGGCAGAACCCGGACGACTCGGCGGCCTGGACCAACTGGGACGTGCTGGTGCCACACCTGGTCGAGGCCGTGCGGGAATACCTCGTGCCGCAGAAACACAAGCACGACCCCGAGACGGTACGCCGCGCGCTGGAGCTGACCCGGCTCACCGCCCGCTACCTCATCGCGGTCGGCCTGCCCGGCTCGGCCTTCGACATCCTCGACCCGATCGTGCGCGGTTGCGCCGCATACGACCACGACCTGGACCGGCCGCAGGTGCTGGCACTGCGCCACGAGCTGGGGCGCACCTGGTTGGAGCGCAACCAGCCGGAGATGGCCGACCGGGTGCTCCGCGAGGTCATCGCGGACCGCACCAGGGTGCTGGGCAGCGACGACGCCGACACCCTCGCCAGCCGGCACAAGCTCACCAAGGCGATCATGGCGCAGCGCCAGTGGCCGGAGGCCGAGTTGGAGCTGCGGCAGATCGTCGCCGCCGAGGACCAGGTACGCGGCCCGGAACACTGGGACACCATGATCGTGCGGCACAGCCTGGCCCTGGCGGTGCTCGCCCAGCAACGGGCACCCGAGGCAGAGGAGATGCTGCACGCCATCCTGGAGGTCCGCTACCGGCTGTGGCCGCTGAACCAACCGGAGACCTGGCAGGCCCGGCACACGCTGGCCCGCTGCATGCAGGCGCAGGGCCGGCTCGCCGAGGCGGAGGCCGAACTGCGGGCCACCCTGGCCACAGTGGAACCCCGGCACGCCGACCGCAGCGAGGTGCTCGCCATCCGGTTCACCCTGGGTCTGGTGCTGCTGCTGGAGGAGCAGGTCGACGCGGCGATCGAGGTGTACGAGCAGTTGCTGGCCGATCGCCGGCGACTGCTCGGCGACACCCACCTGGACACCCTTCAGGTGGAGCACGCGCTGCGCCGGCTGCGTAACGGCGACTGAACGGTCAGTGCGGCGCGGCCGGGCCCAGGTCACTCGGGTCGGTGTTGCCACCGCAGATGATCACTGCCACCCGCTCCCCCGGCTGTGGCACGTACGCACCGCCGACCAGTGCGGCCAGCGCCGCAGCGCCACCCAACTCGGCCGCGACCCGCAGCTCAGACCAGAGCAACCGGCGCGCCCGCACCAGGTCCTCGTCGCGGACCAGCACGGACACCACCTCGGTGCGGCGGGCGGTGTCGAAGGCGATCTCGCCGATCCGCCGGGCACCCAGCGAATCGGTGGCGATGCCACCCACCTCGATGTCGACCGGCCGACCCGCCTTGAGGGCCGAGTGCAGGGTGGGGATCTGCTCGGGTTCGACAGCGACGACGCGTACCGACCCACCGAACCAACTGGCGATACCCGACACCAGCCCACCGCCACCGACCGCCACCAGGACGGTGTCGATCCCGTCCACCTGCCGCTCCAACTCCCGGCCGACGGTGCCCTGACCGGCCACCACCTCCGGTTGGTCGTACGCGTGCACGACCAGCGCGCCGGTCTCCGCGGCCCGCTGGCTGCTCGCGGCCAGGGCCTCGGCGTAGTGCTGGCCCACCTGGCGCACCTGTGCGCCCAACCCGGCCAACCGCTGCACCTTCACCGGTGAGGCGGTCACCGGCACGAAGACCTCCGCCGGCACGCCCAGCGACCGGGCCGCGTACGCGACGGCGAGGCCGTGGTTGCCACCCGACGCGGCGATCACCCCGGCCGAGGGCAACGAACCCTGGAGCATCCGGTTGAACGCGCCACGCGGCTTGAACGAGCCGGTGTGCTGGTGCAACTCCAACTTGAGGCTGAGCTGCCCGGGCACACCCAGATCGGCACCGTCGACGGCGATGACCGGGGTTTCCCGGACCCACCCCTCGACCAGGGCAGCGGCCGCCTCGACGTCGCTTCTGTCCACCATGGGGAAACGCCCTTCACTACGACCAGAGGGCCAGTCGACCATCGTCGGTGAGCCCGACGAAACATCCTATGGAGATCCGTCGGCCATCCGACGCGGGACGCACCGTGTGGTAGTGCCGCGGATCAAACAGGAAGCCCTCCCCGAGCGTGGGGCGCAACGTCAACGTCTGCGTGTCGGCGCCCACCGCCTCCTGGAAGCCGTACCCGCCAGGGATCCGCAGCGCCTCGTCGTCCGGCTGCCAGCGCCGCCGCCACAGCACGGTCTCCCCGCCGGCCGGTGGCACCCGGATGTAGATGTTGAACGCCAACTGCGCCACCACCTCGCCGTCGAGCAGCCGACCCGCGTACTCCCGGACCGCGTCGTCGAAGTGCACCTGGAGCCCCGCGTTGATCTCGCGGACGATGCCGACGTGCATCTCCCGACCCTGCCGCCGCCCGGGCGCGACGTCCGGCCAGGCACCCCTGAACGCGGCCAGGCACAGGTCCCGGGGCGAGTCCGACAGACCCAGCGTGGACCAGCTCTTCTCGGCCGCGCGGGCCGCGTCCCAGTAGTCGTCGCGGAGTTCACCGGCGGCCCGGTGATCGTTGATGGCCGGGCCGAACTTGGCGACGACGGGAAAGACCCGACTCTCGTCGTAGCGGTCCATCGGCGCGTTGGCGAGGGCGGCGGTGATCGCCTGACAGCGGGCCGCGGAGAGCAACCCCGGCACCCGGACGGCGGCCAGCCGCCCCGCGATGAGCCCGGCGACATCCGCCCGGGTGATCGACTCTGATTCGACGGCGACGAACAACGGATCGGTAGTGCTCGAATGCTGCACGGCGGTCCTCCCGTAACGAAGATCCCTCACCGGACTTGTCGCGCCCCCGATCCGCGCACCGTGCAATGTACAAACCGCAGGCAAGGCGAGGTATTCGCAGTTCCGGGCGAGTTGGCACGGCCACCGCTACCATCGGCGCAACCGGGGTACGCGACACCGAACCGTACGGCGGAAGCTTTCCACCGATCGGGGAATGGTGACGATTCTCGGCGTGAAGCATGATGCGACTAGTTCGAACGCTGACAAGGAGTTCGAGATGGCAGGCGCCGGCCCGACGGATCTTGACATGCACGTCGATCGCCTGGAAATGGCGCGTCGAATCGCCCGGGAAATGATCGAGTCCGACCATCAGGCCCTGGAGCTCGCCGTCCGGCAGCGCCCACAGTGCTGGTCCCGACGCCCCACCGGCCACGGCGCCCGCGCAGACGCCCTCGCGGGCTGACCCTCCATATAGCTCCCCCACCGCCCCGACAGCGCTGCTAGCCTGACGCCTCGCTACAGCCAGCACGGGGGACGGTGCGGCATGAATTGCTCGAACTGTGGAAGCCCGCTCGACCATCCTGGGCAGGGGCACACCTGTCTCGGCGGCGTCGCGCCGCCACCCCAGCCACCCGCGCACTGGCAGGCGGCCCAGTGGGCGCTGGTGGCGCTCGCGGCGCTCCTCGCCGGGGTCTCGTTGGTCCGAGCCGCGATCACCGCCGACCTGCTGACTCCGCCGAGCGGAAAGGTCATCAGCGCCCTGTCGATCGCCGGGCCGCTGGCCCTCTTCGCCGCCTTCCTCACCTGGTCGAATGTCACCAAACGCGTCATCGACGCGCACTCGATCGCCGCGGCGACGGTCCGGCACTGGGCGGTCGGAGCCGGTGCTCTGCTCCTCTTCCTGTCGTACCTCCTGCCGGTGAAGACCCCGACCGCCTTCCACGTCGTCCGGGCGGCCGCTGCGATCCTGCTCGCCATCGGCGCCCTGATCACCCACCGCAGAGCCACGCGCCGGCTCGCCGGCCCGGCCACCCCCGCAGAGCAGAGCGACACCACCGGTGCGGGCATCCCGCCACTCGGAATGAACGAAGCTCGGCCGGGGCAGGTGGAAAGCCAGCCCGCCCGGTTGGCGCTCGACATCGAGACGCAGCCGGAAGACTGGAACGCGTCCCTGTGGGATCCCGAAGTCCAGCGGGACATCGAGCGCAGGCGCCGCCAGAAGCTAGATTGAGTCTTACTTCGGAGCGGTCTACCTAAGCCGCAGGGTCGCTACCGTTGGCTGGGCGCTATAGCTGGTCCCGGCAGGGGTCTGGTTCACAGGCCGAGCGCGACGGGTTGGGTTGGTACTCCATCAGCGATCAGTGCGGCCAACGGTGTGGCAAGGTCGCGGGGCGAGAACAGTTCCGGGCCGAGGTGATCCCTGATCTCTGACAGCGACCACCAACGCCAGCCGATGACGTGCTCGGCGGCCAGTTCCTCATCGCTCATCGCACCGCGCGGCGTGAACGACGCGGTCCGAACGAGGAAGTAGTCGTTCACGACGCCGTCGTGGCCGGGTGCGAACCCGGCGGCGACTATCTCCTGGCGCCAGACCTGAGGCGGGTCGACATCGAGAGCAAGACCGACCTCTTCGCGCAGCTCTCGCCGCAGGGCGGCCAGTGGCGTCTCGCCGTCTTCGACGCCACCCCCGGGAGTGATCCAAACGGCGATCGTGCCGGCCGGGTCGGGAATGGCGAGTCGTAGCAGCAGAACACGGTCGTCCTCATCGACGACGACCGCACGCGCCGACCGCCGCAGGTTAACCGCCGACATCAGAACACCCTAGGGGTCGACGATCACCGTCGACGCCGAGATCTCCCTACTGCGCGACCTGTACCGCTGGCAGGGTTCAGCCGTACCGAGATAAATGGATCGGCAGGCGGCACCGAGCCTCGTAGCGTTCCCGGAATGAGCAGGAGTGACGAGCGTGACGTGGTACGACGGGGGTACGACTCGCTCTCCTACCGCTATCGATCGGACGACGCTGAAGACGGTCAGTACGCTCCCTGGCTCGCCGGCCTGCACCAACGCCTACCTGCCTCAGCAGCGGTCCTCGACCTCGGGTGCGGCTGCGGGGTGCCGGTCGCCCGCTTCCTCGCCAACGCTGGACACCGCGTGACCGGCGTTGACATCAGCGACGTGCAGATCGAGCGGGCGCGCCGCCTGGTGCCCAACGGCACCTTCCTCCGCGCCGACGCCACCCGGCTCGACCTGCCGCCAGCCTCGTTCGACGCCGTGGTCTGCCTGTACGCAGTCATCCACATGCCCCTGGCCGATCAACCGCAGCTCATCAAGAGCATCGCCACCTGGTTACGCCCCGGCGGTTGGCTGCTCACCACCGTCGGCAACAGCGCCTGGACAGGCACCGAGGACAATTGGCTTGATGGCGACGCCACCATGTGGTGGAGCCAAGCCGATGCCTCCAGTTACCGCTCATGGCTGCGACAGTCGGGGCTGGCAATCATCGCCGAGGACTTCGTCCCCGAGGGCAGCAGCGGGCACACCCTCTTCTGGGCGCAGCGACCACAGAGCTGACCAGGCCCGGCCCTGTGCGAGGCTACGGCGGTGACTGACCTCGGCATTCGCGCGGCCACCTCTGCTGATTCCGAATTCCTGGTCGACATGCTCGTGGAGGCCGTGAACTGGCTGCCTGAGCGCAACTGGTCGCGCGAACAGATCCTGGCGAACCCTGCGCTGGCTCACTACGTCACCGGCTGGATGCGACCAGACGACTTCGGCCTGGTTGCGGTGGACTCGGCTGGTCGTTCAGTCGGCGCGGCCTGGTTCCGGTACCTGACCTCCGCCGATCCCGGCTACGGGTACGTGAGTGACGACGTGCCAGAGCTGACTATCGGCGTGGTGGAAACCTGGCGGGGCCGGGGCGTGGGGCGGACGCTTCTGCGCGCCGTTCTGCAGGCCGCACGAGAACGTGGCATCCGCACGGTGTCGCTGAGCGTGGAGCGGGCGAACTTCGCTGCGAGGGTGTACGCCGCTGAGGGGTTTCGCACGGTTGAGTCGTTCGAGGACGCGGACACCATGGTCGCTGAGATCGGGCCTGACGCGCATGGTGCCACCGTCACCCCTGAACAGGCGTAACGATCGTCTGGTGTTGAAGCCGGCCGTTCGCAGTGCAGGTCCGCCGCCCGGCCAGGCTACGGCTCCCCCGACCGATGCCCGCAAAGGCTGACCCCGCTCGCGCAACAGCGGATACTTCGCTCATGACTCTGGCACCGTCACGCGCTGATCTCGTTGACGCGCGCTCATCCTTCCTGGTGCTGGTCGGCTGGTACGTGGCCGTTGTCGTGTCGTTCGGCCTGTTCCTCAGCACGCTTTCCGGGTCGGTCCCGGCTGGCTGCGCCGAGGTGTGCGACTCGGAACGGTCGCGGGCGCTGCTCTTCGGGCTCTACGTGGCTACGCCCGCGCTGTTCCTCGCGCTGCTGGTCAGCCTGGCAATGCTCGCGGTCCTCATCGCCCGTACCCGGATCCGCTCGGCGGCCATGCTGGGCAGCCTGTCCGCGGTGCTTCCACTGGCCGTGTGCGGACTCCTCATCGCCAGCCTCTGACCGCCGCTGCTCCGATCAGACCAGCCGCTGGACGCGGACCTTCGGACGCTCGTTTCGCAGGTGGCCGTGTTTGTGCTGGCGAATCTGCTCGTCCCAGACATCCTGGTCGTAGTCGGGGTCCGGCGGGATCCACCTGTGGGAGCCGTCGCTGTAGTGGAACTTCTCGTCACCCGCACGAAGAATGCTCATCGGGTCCAACCCAGGAAGCGATAGTGCAGATGGCCGGCCGGAACGTGGGCCAGGTCCTGGGCGGCGTCAACCAACTGGGTGGCCAGGTAGAGGGCGAGCGACACCGGGGCTTTGTGGTACTCCGCTTGCAACTCTCGACGGCGGGTATGGCAGGGCCAGTCGGCACCACAGCCGGCGCAGATCCAGGCCGGGGTGATCGCGAGGTGGCTCGTCATTGCGTTTCGTCCTGACTCGGCCAGTGACGGCGACTGATTGGGATGCGGTGGCGGCTTCTGCACGGCAGGTCGGAACCGCAGCGACAGATGCGTCGCCAGTGCTGCCAGGACCAGATTGGTCGGTGGCGGCGCGCCAGGGTGAGCGCCACTGCGATGACGTACTCGTCGTAGGACACCCGCTGGTTGTTCGCCGCCCTTCGCTGCCGATCGTCGAGATCCCCAGCTGCACGGGCGAAGCCTCCGGTTGAGGCAGCATCGTTCGGTCTGGTCACTGTGCCTCCCGCCGACGCCTGGGGTTCCGTGGGCACCCGGCCAGCCGTGTCCGGAGACAGGGCACCCACGGCAAGGACGACCCGGCCGCCAAGCTGGGTAGCCCCACGAGCCAACTTAGGACGCAATGTGCGCAGGGTCAACAGCTACGACACATAGCGTTGTAAGTCGAGCCGAAGATGTGGTTCTCTTGCACCAGCCGCCAAGCTGGGAGCACCACCTATGTCTGAAGCTGCCTACCTACAGGTCGCCCGAGATATCCGCGAGCAGATCAGCTCCGGCACGTTGAAGCCGGGCGACAAGCTGCCGTCCTTCGCCGCGCTGTGCGAGCACTACGACGTCAGCAACACGGTGATCCGCGCCTCGATGCTCCTACTCAAAGCCGAGGGCCTGATCGACGGGCGGCAGGGCAAGGGCGTGTACGTCGCCAACCCGCTCCCCCGTTGAAGCCGAGGGATTCACAGCGCAGCGCCGCCGGCCAGCCGTTCGACACTTCATCAACCGTGTCGACGTGGCCCTCGGTCAACGCCGCTGACTACAGCTCACCCCGGGCTTTGCGCGCGATCAGCTCCAACACCGCGATCACCGTGCCGGATCCCACGATCTCGCCCCTGGACACGAGGTCCCGCGCTTCCGCTAACGGCATCCAGGCCACCCGCTCGGCCTCGTTGACGTCCACCGGCGAACCGATATGTGTCGCCGCGCGCGCAAGGAACAACAGATTCTCCGCGTCCGCGGTCGCCACCCACGGCTGGAACGACAGCATCGGCTCCACCGCACCCGGACGCCACCCGGTCTCCTCCTCGGCCTCCCGGACCGCACAGCTCGCCGGCTGCTCACCGTCGTCGACGTAACCCCCAGGCAGCTCCCACACCCACCTGTCGAACACGAACCGGTGCCGCCGCATCAGCAGCAGGCGCTCCTGCTCGTCAAGCACCGCAACCATGGCCGACCGGGGTGCCCTGATCACGTACTGCTCGAAACGGACCCCGTCCGGCAGCTCCACGTCGGCGATGCTCAACCGCGCCCGCCGGCTGCCATCCACCAGCCGTTCACCGTGAATCGTCCACCGCGTCGGCTCGGTACCCTGCTCCTCCGTCACCAGCCCAGTATCCGACCGCTGGCGCAGACGCTCCGTCGCACCACACGACGAAGATCCATTCGACGCCAAACCGAACCAATCCCTCCGAAGCTAGATGGAATCTAACTTCGATGCGATCTATCTAAACCAAGGATCGGTGGCCGCACGGACCGGTCGCCGCAGAACACTGGCCGTTGGGCGCTACTTCCTGCGGTATTGATCTAGCCAGGGGGCGTAGTCGATCAAACCAGACGACTGCGGGTTTGAGCTGCTGCTACGCCTGGCGTGGAAGGTCAACGATGGTTGTCGTTGGCTCTCGTTTGACGGCCTGGATACGGCATGATCTTGCGAGGGGCACGCCTCCCCAGCCATCCCAGAGTGCCCGAGCGCCCCGCCGGGGGCGTACCCCTCGGACCTCAAGGGCGGCGCTGGCTCTGGCGGCAAGTCGACCTGCCCAAGTGACGTGCCTGCGAGGCCTCGACCTGCGGTCAACCCGGACCAGGGAAGCCCAGCCGAATTATCGAGTAGAGGACTCCCTCAATGCGGATGTATTCTGTCCGGCTGCCTACTGGCTGGAGTCGTCCGATGCAGGAAGAATCGATCTTGTTGCGGTTTGTAAATGCCCGAATTAAGGAGATCGGACAACCGGAGGATGTCGACTTCGACAACCTGGTGGAAGAGGCGGTCTCTCACGCCGACGAGTTGGTACCTGATCAGATAAAGGCAGTCAGGGAGAGATCGGCATCCCGTGTGACGTGGCGGCGTAGGACTGGAAACGCAGTTCGCCGGAGGATTCACCGCGACTGGAAAGAAGTCGTTGACACTTACGAGCACCTGCTGGCCACCAGCGAGGAGATCCACTCCCGCGCCATAGGCAACATGGTGCGTAAGTGGAAGCGCGATAATCCGTCTGGGGTTCGGGAAGCCTCGGCCAAGTCCGGAGTTGACAATGCCCTGACCGGCTCGGAACTTAAGATGCTGGTGTTGCTGAGCCTGTTTGCACGGGCATGCAAAACAGGTTCAGAAGTTGGTCACCTAGCTTTCGGTGGATTTTCAGACGGCGCTACAGCCAGGCTGCGAACCTTGTACGAGCTGGTGATGATTCACTGCACTCTGGCGATCGCGTCGTATGAGGTTTGCGAACGCTATCAGGCATACGCAACGATCGAGTACCTGGTAGACCTGAAAGAGCAGCGCAGGTCCAACGAGGCGCAAGCCCTGCCCCTAGATGAAATCGACAAAGAGATTGCAGAGATTGAAGCCGAAGCCAACAAATTGTTCCATCGGTATGGGCGAGACATTCGACGCCCATTCGAATGGGCTAGGCCGGCATTCCGCAGCCCGGCAGGTCGGATAACCTTCTCCGACCTCGACAGACACATTTCGGGTCACGCGTGGAGGACGGTCTACCTAGCGGCTAATCACCTCATCCACGCCGGATCTTTCGCCACCGTGAATGGGCTCGACGCAAGCAAGCGTTACCTGAACTCAACCAGGGCCGCTCACGACGAAGACGGACTGCTCTTCGTAATAGAAGGTTCAGCTAGGCTAATGAAGCTGATCGCTGAGGTTTTCTGTCGGCAATTCGCTATGGAGACGGTCGATTTCGACGAGTGCTTTTCTATTCGCGCCGCGAAGGAAGCAGCAGATGCAGTCGTCGTAGCTATTCGATCAGGGCCGAGGCAAGGATAGGTCGGTCCAAAACGGCATAGATTGCGGTATCAGAAATTGACCGCACGCCATTAGGGCAAAGCCCCGTGCTGCTGACCAAAGCGGTCCGGGGCTTCTCACTGTGTCCCGTCGCGCCGGTGGCGGGCTTCAACCGCCACGCCGGCGGCCGAAGGCCAGAGGCGGGCGGCGGGCCAGAGGCTCCGGCCCAGGTCCAGCGGCGCGAGCGGCCAGCGAAGCGGGCCGCCTTGGCGGCCTGGACACGGCATGATCATGGTTCATCGGCCCTGGCAGCGGCCTGCTATGCAGGTCAGAGGCTTTGCCGCTCCTACTTCCAGCGGAAGTGGACGAAGAGGCGGCCGAAGTTCTTCGAGTCCTTCTCCACCCGGTGGTAGAGCTGCTTGACGTCCTTCTGGTCGAGGAACCGCAGCACGCGCTTCTTGAGCTGGCCGGACCCCTTGCCGGGGATGATCTCGACGAGGGTGGCCTTCTTCGCCACCGCCTCGTCCATGATCCCGCGCAACGCCCGGTCGATGTCCTGGCCCTTGTTGAAGATCTCGTGCAGGTCCAGCTTGAGCTTCATGCCGCAGCCCCCGGCCGGTCAGGTCCCATGTCCGCCATCCTAGGCACCTCCGCCAGGTCGTCCGACGACGAAGGGGCGGCCCCGAAGGACCGCCCCTGCCGGGTCACGCCGCACGTTCAGCGCCGGCCGCCCAGTCGGGTCTCCACCCGCTCCAGCGCGGTCCGGTAGTCGTCGTTGGCCGCGTACATCGCGGCGGCGATCCGCAGGTGCCGCAGCGCGTCGGTGTGTCGGTTCAGCCGCTCCAGCGTCCGGCCGAGCACGTGGTGCGCGTAGTGGTCGCTCGGGTCCCGCTCGACCAGCTCGCGCAGATGCTCCTCGGCCCGGTTGAGCTGGGCCGACTGGAAGTACGCCCGGGCCAGCAGTTGCCGGACCGCCGCGTTGCCGGGCTCGGCGTCGATGATCGGCTCCAGCAGTCGGGCTGCCCCACTGGGGTCACCGGTCTCGAAGAACATGGTCGCCCGCCGGTAGTCCGCCAGAAGATCCATCTGCCACCTCCTCGGGTCGCACCGTCACCTGTTCCGACGCTGGCACAACACCGGGAGTTTGGCGACTGTTCCCGGGGTCGAGATCGGGTCAGTTCGGGCCCCCGTCGGGCGCCGAAGGGTCAGGTGCGGGCGTCCCGGCGTCCGGCGGAAAGTTCCCAGGCGCGGACACCGCCGACGATTCCGGCGGTGTTCGGCACCACCACCACGTCGTCACCCATCCGGGCCAGCTGCTCGGGCCGGATCAGTCGGGAGTTACCCCCACCCAGGTAGAGCCGGTCCCAGCGGAACACCGGGCGGAGGCCGTCCACCACCTGGCGGATCCGACGAGACCAGAAGGCGTCGCCGAGCCGTCGCCGTTCCGGCTCGCCGACGTACGTGTCGTAGGTGGTGCCCCAGCGCACCGGCGCGTGCGACAGTTCCAGGTGCGGTGCGAGCACCCCGCCGTCGAAGAGCGCGCTGCCCAGCCCCGTGCCCAGGGTCAGCACCAGCTCGCAGCCGGTGCCGGCGACCACTCCGGCGCCGTGCACCTCGGCGTCGTTGAGCACCAGCGCCGGCACCCCGAACGCGTCGGCCAGCGCGCCGCGCGCGTCCCAGCCGGACCACTCGGCAAGCAGGTCCGGGTCGACCCGGCTGCGGGGGCCGTTGCGGGTCACGTAGTGCGGGGTGCTCACCACGACTCCGTGCCGGATCATCCCGGGTACGCCGACAGTGAGCCGGTCCGCCGTTGGCAGGCGACCGCCCAGATCCAGCAGGGTCCGGACAAACAGCGCAGGCGGCAACGGGTACGGGGTGGGCACCCGCAACGGCCGGGCCCGCATCGTTCCCGCCTCGTCGAGCACGGACGCCTTGATGCCCCCGCCGCCACAGTCGATCGCCAGTGTGGTCACCACGTCGTTGAGTCTGCCCGCTGCCCGCCGGTCGTATGCGGGCGGCCGGATAGGCTGCCGTCCTGATGAGCGCCACGATGATCGTCAAGGACCTGGCCGCCGGGCACGGCGACCGTCCTCTCTTCGCCGGACTGGACCTGGTGGTCGCCCCCGGCGACGTGGTCGGGCTGGTCGGGCCGAACGGGGCCGGCAAGTCGACGCTGCTGCGTACCCTCGCCGGGTTGTTGCCGGTCGAGGCCGGCAGCGTGCGGCTCAGCCCGCCCACCGCGAGCGTCGGCCACCTGCCGCAGGAGCCGGAACGGCGACCGGGCGAGACGGTACGGGACTTCCTGGCCCGCCGAACCGGGGTGACCGCCGCGCAGGCGGCGTTGGACGCGGCGACCGAGGCGCTGACCTCCGGGGCGGCGGGCGCCGACGACGCGTACGGCGACGCGCTGGAGCGCTGGCTCGCCCTCGGCGGCGCGGACCTCGACGAACGCGCCGAGCAGGTGAGCGCCGACCTGGGGCTCGCGGTCGACCTGGACCACCCGACGACGGGGCTCTCCGGCGGTCAGGCCGCCCGGGCCGGGCTCGCGTCGCTGTTGCTCAGTCGGTACGACGTGTTCCTGCTCGACGAGCCGACAAACGACCTGGACCTGGCCGGGTTGGAGCGGCTGGAGGAGTTCGTCACCGGGCTGCGCGCCGGCACGGTGCTGGTCAGCCACGACCGGGAGTTCCTCACCCGCACCGTGACCCGGGTCGTGGAGTTGGACCTGCCGCAGCAGCAGGTGCACCACTACGGCGGTGGCTACGCGGCCTACCTGGAGGAGCGCGAGGTGGCCCGCCGGCACGCCCGCGCGGACTTCGAGGAGTACGCCGACACCAAGGCCGGGCTGGAGGCTCGGGCCCGCACCCAGCGTGGGTGGATGGAGAAGGGCGTGCGGAACGCCCGCCGCAAGGCCACCGACAACGACAAGATCGGCCGGAAGTTCCGCAGCGAGTCGAGTGAGAAGCAGGCCGCGAAGGCCAAGCAGACCGAACGGCTGATCGAACGGCTCGACGTGGTCGAGGAGCCCCGCAAGGAGTGGGAGCTGCGGATGGAGATCGCCGCCGCGCCCCGCGCCGGCGCCGTCGTCGCCACGCTGCGCGGAGCCGTGGTACGCCGTGGTGGCTTCACCCTCGGCCCGGTCGACCTCCAGATCGACTGGGCGGACCGGGTCGCGGTGACCGGGGCGAACGGCTCGGGCAAGTCCACCCTGTTGGCCGCGCTGCTGGGCAGGCTGCCGCTGGACGCCGGCACCGCCTCGCTCGGGCCCAACGTGGTGGTCGGCGAGGTGGACCAGGCACGCGGGCTGTTCCTCGGTGACGTGCCGCTGATCGACGCGTTCGAGGCGGCCGTACCCCACCTGTCGCCGGCGGACGCGCGGACCCTGCTGGCCAAGTTCGGCCTGCGGGCGGCGCACGTGCCCCGGCCGGCGGCCACCCTCTCCCCCGGTGAGCGGACCCGGGCCGCGCTGGCCCTGCTCCAGGGCCGTGGGGTCAACCTGCTGGTGCTGGACGAGCCCACCAACCACCTGGACCTGCCCGCCATCGAGCAGCTCGAATCGGCGCTGGCCAGCTACCCCGGGACGCTGCTGCTGGTCACGCACGACCGGCGGATGCTGGCCGCCATCGAGACCAACCGGCGACTGCGGGTCGACGCCGGGCGGATCGCCGAGGACTGATCCGTGCCCGCGGGTCGGCGCGGGGTGAGAATGACGCCATGCTCAAGTGGGAGTACGCCCTGCTGGTCCGCCGCCGCCAGGCCGCGACCAACGATCTCGGCTGGGAGGTCGTCTTCGTCTGGTACGGCCCGGACGGCTCGATGGTCGACGTGACGCCGTACGGCGACACCGCCCTGGCACACCTGAACCGGGCCGGCGACCAGGGCTGGGAGTTGGTCGCGATGAGCGAGGACCCGTCCCTGCCCGGCAACAACGAACTGCACCGCTACCACCTCAAGCGGCCGAAGCCCGCCGCCCCGCCGCCCCGTCAGCGGATGCGCGGGGGCCGCCGCACTCTCTCCGGCTGACCCGGGCGCTCGGCGCCCAAGCGATCGGCCGCGTGGCGCTTGGGCGCGTGGGCGTCCGGCAGGCTGCGACACGCCGATTCACGGTTGCGCGGGCCACGCCGACCAGGTGGACGAGCGGGGCATAACGGGCGCGATTGCGGGTATCGCGCGGCGGGAGGTGGCCCGAATGGTCGCTCTGGCACAGACTCCGCCCTCGGCCGACCGGCTGCGGGCGATCGACGATTCCCTCGCACAGGCGTGGGCGGACCAGGTCCGCCACGATGACCGGTTGCGGGACCTGGCGGTCGAGGTGCGGTTCGACCGGGGGGTGGCCCATCTGAGCGGCGACGTGGCCGATCCCGCCCAGCTACGGCTGGTGCGCGAGCTGGTGGGGCGGCTGGCCGGTGTCTACGGCGTCTGGTGCCGGGTCGGCATCGGCGGGCGGGCGCCGGTGGTGGTGGACCTCGGTTGTGGGCCGACCAAGCAGTGGTCGAGCAACCTGGGGCTGGACATCTACCCGGCGCCCGGAGTGGATGCCGTGGCGGACCTGTCCGGCTCGCTGCCGCTCGCCGACAACTCGGTGGACGTCCTCTTCGCGGTGCACATCCTGGAGCACCTGATCGACTTCCTGCCGCTGGTCGACGAGTGTCATCGGGTGCTCCGCCCCGGTGGGGTGCTGCACGTGATGAGCCCCTGGTGGGGGCATGTGAACGCGGTGGCCGACCCGACCCACGTCCGGCTGATGGACGTGCAGACGTTCAAGGGAATCTGTCAGCTCCGGCCACCGGGCACGCCGCGCTGGTACCCACTGCACGCGGGCTGCGACGGCGCCTCGATCTTCGCCGACCTGACGCCCCTCCCCCCGGACGCCGACCCGGCACCCCAGTCCCACCTGGCCCGCTTCTTCGACTGACCCCACCCGGTCCGGGGGGGTCAGGGGGTCTGGGTGGATTCGCGAAGTTCCAGGCGGTAGGGGGCGGACAGCTCCTTTGCCGGGGCGGTGCGGTCGCCGTCCAGGCGGTTGGCGAGGAGTTCGACCGCCAGTTGGGCGATTTTCTCCTTGTCCGGGGCGACGGTACTCAGGGTGGGGATGGAGAACCGACCGTCCTCGATGTCGTCGAAGCCGACCACCGCCACGTCCTCGGGCACCCGCAGACCGGCCTCGTGCAGGGCGCGGAGGGCACCCAGGGCGAGGGTGTCGTTGAAGCAGAAGACTGCGTCGGGGCGTACACCGGAGGTGAGCAGGCCCTGCATGGCGGCCGCACCGTCGGCGCGGTGCCAGGCCGACGCGGGCGCCACCAGGGTTTCGTCGTAGTCGAGCCCGGCGGCGCGCAGCGCGTCGGTATAGCCGGCCAGGCGCAGTCGGGCGCTGGCGCCCTCGTCGGTTCGCTGGGAGCCGATCGCCGCGATCCGGCGGTGGCCGAGCTGGATCAGGTGAGCGGTGATCTCCCGGGCCGCGGTCACGTTGTCGATCACCACTCGATCGGCGGGGCCGTGTTCGACCCGCTCGCCGAGCAGCACCATGGGCGTGCCGTCCAGGCCGGCCAGGTCCTCCGCCGTGAGCGCCAACGGGCTGAAGATGAGCCCGTCGATCAGGTGGTCGGTGATGCCGGAGGCGACCACCCGTTCCTGCTCACGCCGACCGCCGGTCTGGTCGATCAGCACCGTCCAGCCGTAGGCGGCGGCGGCGGTGACCACGTAGCGGGCCAGCTCGGCGAAGTACGGGATGTCCAGTTCCGGAACGGCCAACGCGATCACGCCGGTGCGGCCCTTACGCAGGTGGCGGGCCGAGAGGTTGGGCCGATAGTTGAGCTCGGCGATCGCCTCCTCAACTCGGGCACGAGTGTCCGGCCGCACGTGCACGTAGCCGTTGACGACGTTGGAGACGGTCTTCACCGACACCCCGGCCCGTTCAGCCACGTCCTTGAGCCTGTGTCGCACTCCCCCACCTCCCCGATGTAACCCAGCGCACCATACCTCTTCATCAGCCCTTTACAACGTTGCCTACAACGTTGTAGAAACGGTGGACACCAGGTGAACAGTGACCGCGCTCACCCGGGCATCGGCATGAGGAAAGGTGGCACCCCCTTGCGGACCGCGCAGCTGACGATCGACCCGGCCTTCTCCATCGGCCCGGCCGACCGACGCCTCTTCGGCTCATTCGTCGAGCACATGGGGCGGTGCGTCTACGGCGGCATCTACGAGCCCGGCCACCCCAGCGCCGACTCCCGGGGCCTGCGCCGCGACGTGCTGGACCTGACCCGCGAGCTGGGCGTTTCGGTGGTCCGCTACCCGGGTGGCAATTTCGTCTCCGGCTACCGCTGGGAGGACGGGGTCGGCCCGGTCGGCAACCGGCCCCGCCGGCTCGACCTGGCCTGGAAGACGATCGAGACCAACGCGTTCGGGCTGGACGAGTTTATGACCTGGGCCGCAGAGGCCGGCGTCGAGCCGATGATGGCGGTCAACCTCGGCACACGCGGGGTCCAGGAGGCACTGGACCTGCTGGAGTACGCCAACCACCCGGGCGGCACGGAGCTCTCCGACCTGCGGCGCAAGCACGGCGCCGAGGACCCGTACGGGGTGCGGCTGTGGTGCCTGGGCAACGAGATGGACGGCCCATGGCAGGTCGGCCACAAGACCGCCGACGAGTACGGCCGCCTCGCCGCCGAGGCCGCCCGCGCGATGAAGATGATCGACCCGTCGATCAGCCTGATCGCCTGCGGCAGCTCCAACCGGCGGATGTCCACCTTCGCCTCATGGGAGGCGACCGTGCTGGAGCACACCTACGAGCACGTCGACTACATCTCGGCGCACACCTACTACGACCCGTCCGACGGCGACCAGGCGAGCATCCTGGCGTCGGCCGTCGACATGGACAACTTCATCACCGAGGTTGTCGCGACCGCTGACCACGTGGCCGCCAAGCAGCGGCACAAGCGCAAGCTGAAGATTTCCTTCGACGAGTGGAACGTCTGGTACGAGTCCCGCCTCCAGGCCGACCTGGACCGGCGCGGCTGGGTCGAGGCTCCGGCGCTGATCGAGGATGACTTCACCGCCGTCGACGCGGTGGTCGTCGGCGACCTGCTGATCACCCTGCTGCGTCACGCGGACCGGGTCGGCGTGGCCGCTCAGGCGCAACTGGCCAACGTGATCGCGCCGATTCGCACCCGCAACGGCGGCCCCGCCTGGCGGCAGAGCATCTTCCACCCGTTCGCGCTGACCGCCCGGTACGCCCGGGGCACCGTGCTGCGCACCGACCCGGTGTCGCCGCGTTACGACACGAAGAAGTACGGGGACGTGCCGGTGCTCGACACCGTCGCCGTGCACGACGAGGAGACCGGCGAGCTGACCGTGTTCGCGGTCAACCGGGACTCCACCGATCTCCCGCTGGAGATCGATCTGCGTGGGCTGCCGGCTATGTCCGGCCTGTCCTTCCAGAGCATCGTGGCCGGGTTTGACCCGTCGGCGATGAACACCGAGGCCGAGCCCGACCGGGTGACGCCTCGGGACCTGCCCACCCCCACCCCCGACGGTGGCCGGTGCACAGTGCGCCTGCCCGCCGTGTCCTGGAGCGTGCTCCGCTTCGGCCCGGCCAACGCGTAGGTGTCACACCGGTTCTGAGCAGGCACAATTCATTCCGTTCCCCCTCAAGGAGAGATAGAGCATGATCCAGAACGACATGAGCCGGCGTCGCCTGCTCGGCCTCGGTCTCGGACTCGGCGCCGCGGCCTCGCTGACCCTCGCGGGTTGCGGCGGCGGCGATGACAGCGCCTCCGGGCCGGCCGCCGGCAACGGGGGCAAGGAGTACACCGGCCCCAAGGTGGACCTGAAGCTGTGGAACGGCTTCACCGGCGGTGACGGCGAAATCTTCAAGACGCTGGTGAACCAGTTCAACACCGAGCACAAGAACATCGCCGTGTCGGTGGCCACGTACCAGTGGGAGGACTACTACAACAAGCTCCCCGGCGCGGCCTCCAGCGGCAACGGCCCGGACATCGCGGTCATGCACATGGACCAGCTCGCCACCTTCGCCGCCCGCGGCGTGATCACCGAGCTGGACGACGTCGCCAAGAATCTGGAACTCGCCGAGGGCGACTTCGCCCCAACGGTGTGGAAGGGCGGGCTCTACAACAACAAGCGGTACGGCATCCCGCTGGACATGCACCCGCTGGGCTTCTACTACAACAAGGCCGTCATGCAGAAGGCCGGCCTGGACCCGAACAAGCCGCCGACGACCAAGGACGACTACGTCGGCGCGCTGACCGAGCTGAAGAAGGCCGGCATCCAGGGCTTCTGGGTCAGCCCGTTCCAGTTCACCGGCGGCATGACCTTCTACTCGCTGCTCAACCAGTGGGGCGCCACCCTGTTCGACGCGGACGTGGCCAAGGCCACCTTCAACTCGGACCCGGCAGTCGAGGCGTGCACCTGGCTGGTCGACATGATCAAGCAGGGCTTCTCGCCGGCCAACGTCGGTCAGGACGCCGACTACCTGTCGTTCAAGAGCGGCAAGAACGCCTTCACCTGGAACGGCATCTGGCAGATCAACGATTTGAAGAAGAGCCCCGACGTGCAGTGGGGCGTCGCCCCGCTCCCCCAGATCGGCAGCAAGCCGGCGGCGTGGGCCAACTCGCACAACTTCACCATCGTGAAACAGCGGGCCAACGACGCCAACAAGGTCTCCGGCGCCAAGGTCTTCATCAACTGGCTCAGCGAGCACTCGCTGGACTGGGCGAAGGGCGGCCAGGTCCCGGCCCGTAAGGCCGTCCGCGAGGGCGCCGAGTTCAAGGCGCTGCCGGAGATCTCGTCGCTCGCCCCCGAGCTGGAGTACGCGGCGTTCCCTCCGGCGGCCCCGGGTCTCGGCGAGGTCATGACCACCTTCTACAACTCCTTCAATGAGGCCGCGCTGGGCAAGAAGTCGCCCAAGCAGGCGCTGGACGACGGTGTCGCGAAGGCCAACAAGCAGCTCGAGGACAACCGCAAGAAGTACGGGAGCTGATACCCCGTGGCGGGCGTGATCGAGGTCGGGGCGGCGCGCGGTGACGCGCCGCCCCCGGCGGCCAACGCAGTCCGCCGGTCCGCCTCGGCGGGTCGGACCAGACGGGCGACGCCATATCTGTTCCTCGCTCCCTACCTGGTCCTGTTCGGGGTGTTCGGCCTGCTGCCGATCGTCCTCGGCGTCTGGCTGAGCGTGCACCAGTGGGACTTCCAGCTGCCCAACCGGCCGTTCGTCGGGTTGGACAACTACAAGCAGCTCTTTTCCAGCGACTCCGCCGTCTACGGCGACTGGTGGCAGAGCGTCCGGGCCACCGCGATCTTCACGGTTCTGTCGGTGCCGCTGCTGGTGGTCGTACCGCTGGGTTTGGCACTGCTGCTCAACCGCTCCTTCCCGGGCCGGACGTTTTTCCGGGCCATCTACTTCGCGCCGTACGTGCTGGGTGTCGCGGTGATCGGCCTGCTCTGGCGTTTCCTGCTCGACGCCAACCTGGGCCTGGTCAACCGGCTCCTCGGCGTGGTCGGGTTGCCGTCGGACACCCCCTGGGTGACGAACATGCCGTGGGCGTGGATCTCCCTGGTCGGGGTGACCGTCTGGTGGACGTCCGGCTTCAACGCGGTGATCTACCTGGCCGGCCTCCAGGACATCTCGCCGGAGCTGTACGAGGCGGCCCGGATGGACGGCGCGAACGCGTGGCAGCGGTTCCGCAACGTCACAGTGCCCGGGCTGCGGCCGGTGCTGCTCTTCGTGATCACGACGACCGTGCTCGCCTCGGCGAACATGTTCGGCCAGTCATTCCTGATCACCCAGGGGACGCCCGGCACGGAGACCCGCACGGTGGTGTGGTTCATCGTCGAGGAAGGCCTGCGAAACAACAACGCCGGTCGCGCCGCCGCGATGAGCATCGTGTTCGCCCTGCTGCTGGCGGTCGTGAGCATCGCCAACTTCCGCCTCTTCCGCTACAAGGAAGACTGAGGGGACCGCCATGACGACGCCCACGCCGACAACCGACGGCTCCACACCGGGGCTGCGCCGGGTCGGGCTCTACGCCACCCTGGTCGCCCTGGCCCTGATCTTCCTGGTCCCCCTGCTGTGGATGGTCATCACCTCGCTGAAGACCTACACCGCCGCCCAGCAGATCCCGCCGAGCTGGCTGCCGAACCCGCTCGCCGGTTACGGCTACGAGCAGATCCTCAACAACACGGCGAACCCGGTACTGCGTTGGTTCCTCAACAGCATGCTGGCCGCCACGCTGCACTCGGCGCTGGTGCTCGTGACCGCCTCGATGGCCGCGTACTCCCTGGCCCGGCTGAAGTTCCGGGGGCGCGGGGTGACCTTCGCACTGATCGTCGGGACGCTGTTCATCCCGCCGACCTCGCTGATCATCCCGAACTTCCTGATCGTCGACGAGCTCAACTGGATCGACACCCTCGCCGTGGTCGTGGTGCCGGGCGCGGCCAGCGCGTTCGGGGTGTTCTTCCTGCGGCAGTTCTTCCTGTCCCTGCCTAACGAGCTGGAGGAGGCCGCCACGCTGGACGGCGCCAACCAGTGGCAGATTTTCTACAAGGTGGTGCTGCCGCTGTCCAGGCCGGCGCTGGCCACCCTGGCCGTGCTGTCGTTCCTCACCAACTGGAACGACTTCCTCTGGCCGATCTTCGTGCTGTTCAGCCCGGAGCAGCTCACCCTGCCTCCGGGCCTGGGCCTGCTTCAGGGCTCGTACGTCACCGACTACCCGGTGATCATGGCGGGCGCGGTGCTGGCCAGCCTGCCGGTACTGATCCTCTTCGTGCTGGCTCAGCGGCACATCATTCAGGGTGTCTCCCGCAGCGGTCTCAAGGGATGACGCGTACGACCGCCCGGCGACGTGGCGCGGCGGCGATCGTTCTCGCCGCCGCGTTGCTCGTTGCGGGCTGCTCCGACGGCACCGAACCCACCCCCACCACGAGCAGCGGGAGCGATTCCAGCGTGTTCATCAACCCGGTCGTGAAGACCGACGCCCCAGACCCGCAGGCGATCCAGGTGGGCGACACCTGGTACCTGTTCCACACCAACTCCAGTGGCCGTAACGTCCCCGTGCTCACCTCGACGGATCTGGTCGACTGGACCGAGGCCGGGGACGCCCTGCCGGTGCTGCCGGACTGGGCGGACGCTGGTAGGACCTGGGCGCCGGAGGCGATCCAGCTCGCGCCAGACCGCTTCCTGCTCTACTACACCGTCGCCGGCCGGGAGTCGGGGCGGCAGTGCGTCGGGCGTGCGGTGGCCAGCGCGCCGCAGGGGCCGTACTCCGACGACGCGGCCGGCCCGCTGATCTGTCAAGCCGACCTGGGCGGGGCGATCGACGCCAGCCCGTACCGGGACACCGACGGCAGCCTGTGGCTGCTGTGGAAGAACGACGGCAACGCGATCGGGGTGGACACCTGGCTCTGGTCGCAGCGCCTCGCCGACGACGGCCTGACCCTCATCGGCGAGCCGACCAAGCTGCTGAAGCAGACCGAGCCGTGGGAGGGCACCCTGATCGAGGGGCCGTTCTTCCACCGTCAGGACGGTCGGCTGCTGCTCTTCTTCGCCGCCAACGCGTACGACCGGGCGGAGTACGCCGAGGGCTACGCGGTCTGCGAGAGCCCGACCGGCCCGTGTGTGAAGGCCATCGAGAACCCGATCCTGAAGGGCAACGAGGCCGCCTCGGGCCCCGGCCACGCGTCGATGGTGGTCAAGGACGGGCGGACCTGGCTGCTGTACCACGCCTGGCCGCCGGGCCAGGAGGGCAGCACCGACCCGGGTCGGCAGGTGTGGCTCGACGAGGTGACCTGGGTAGACGGCAAGCCGGTCGTCAAGGGTCCGACGGCCACGCCGCAGCCGCGCCCCTGAGCTGTCGTGCGGGAGGGCCCCGAAGCTGGGGGCCCTCCCGCGCGCGTCGGTCAGGCGGTCGGCTCGCGAGGGGCCGGGGCAACCGCCGGCTCGTGCTGGGCCAGCCGGTTGCGGCGGTGGCCGTAGCCGAAGTAGATCAACGCGCCGAGCAGCATCCAGGCCAGGAACCGCAGCCAGGTCTCCACCGACAGGTTGAGCATCAGGTAGAAGCAGGCCAACGCCGAGACGATCGGCAGCACCGGTGAGAACGGCACCCGGAACGGCCGCTCCAGGTCCGGCCGCTTGCGGCGCAGGATCGGCACCGCGATCGACACGAGGACGAACGCGCAGAGCGCGCCGATGCTGACCAGGTCGGCCAACGCGGAGAGCGGCAGGAAGCCGGCCAACAGCGCGACCGCCACCGTCATGATCGCCGAGATCCGGTACGGGGTGCCCCAGCGCGGGTGCACCTTCGCGATCGAGGGCGGGATCAACCCGTCCCGGGCGATGGCGAAGCCGATCCGGCCCATCGCCACCAGGTCGACCAGGATGACGCTGGTCAGGCCCGCGACTGCGGCGATGGAGACCAGCACGGCGGCCCAGCCCGCGCCGACCGACTCGAAGGCCGACGCGATCGGGGCGCCCCTGTCGATCTCGGTGTACGGCACCATCCCGACCACCACCAGCGAGACGCCGATGTAGAGCACCGTGGAGATCAGCAGCGTGCCGAGCAGACCCAGGGTGAGGTCCCGCTTGGGCTTCCTCGTCTCCTCGCCCAGGTTGGCCACGGCCTCGAAGCCGGTGTACGCGAAGAAGACCACGGCGGCGGCGCTGAGCACCCCGACGAAGCCGAAGACCGACGGCTCCAGCCCGAGGAGCGCCTGCGTGACCGGTTGCTTGATGCCGTCGTCGCCGCCACCGGCGGGCTCGGCCGGCGGGATGAACGGGGTGAGGTTGGCGGCCTTGACGAAGAACAGCCCGGCGACCACCACGAAGACGCAGATGGCCACCTTGACCAGCACCAGCAGGTTGGTGATCCGGGCGGATTCCCGGATGCCGACGACCGCCACGACGCCGAGGATCAGCACGATCGCGATGGCGCCCACGTTGACAGTGCTGCCCTCCTCGCCGAACCACCGGGTCGGCAGGTCGAGCAGTTCGGCGAGGTAGCCGGACCAGCCTCGGGCCACCACGGCGGCGCCGAGCGCGAACTCCAGCAGCAGGTCCCAGCCGATGATCCAGGCGACGATCTCGCCCATCGTGGCGTACGCGTAGGTGTAGGCGCTGCCGGCGGTCGGCACGCTGGAGGCCAGCTCGGCGTAGCAGAGGGCGGCGAGCAGGGCCACCACGCCGGCGATGGCGAAGGAGATCACCACGCCCGGCCCGGCGCTGTCCCGGGCCTCGATCCCGGTGAGCGTGAAGATGCCGGTGCCGATCACGATGCCGATGCCGAAGCCGGTGAGGTCGATCGCGCCGAGCCGCCTCTTCAGCCCCAGCTGGCCGTCGCTGCCGTCCGCCTCACCCTGGGCTATCACGTCCTTGATTGGTTTTGTGCGCAGCACGGACACCCGGTCACCCCTCCCACCGTGCGACCACCTCCGTGGCGGCCGGTGACCGCCGTTGCTACCCACCGGCGCGATTGGTCAACCACGAACCCTTGCGGCGGTGGCCAGATTGTGAAAATTTCCTACCAGCAACGCGGACACCGACGGCGAATCTTGCCGCGCACCGCGCGAAGCATCCGGGAGCCCCAACGAAGGGACACACCGCATGAAAGCCACCCGACTCGGAATCGCCGGGCTGGTCGCAGCCCTGCTCGGCACGTTCGTCAGCGCCACCCCCGCGAGCGCCGCACCCAGCGCGGCCGACACCACCACCGCCACCTGCGCCACCGACCCGGCCACCCCGAAACGGCAGTTCCGGGCCATGTGGATCTCCTCGGTGGTCAACATCGACTGGCCCAGCAAGGCGTCCCAGACCAGCCCGGATCGCGTCGCGGCCCAGCAGGCCGAGTACCGCGAGCTGCTCGACCTTGCCGGGCGACTGCACCACAACGCCGTCGTGGTGCAGGTCCGGCCCACCGCCGACGCGCTCTGGCCCTCTCCGTACGAGCCCTGGTCGGAATACCTGACCGGGGTACGCGGCCAGGACCCGGGCTGGGACCCACTGGCCTTCCTCGTCGACGAGTCGCACAAGCGGAACCTGGAGTTCCACGCCTGGTTCAACCCGTACCGCGTCTCCATGCCGGCCCCCGGCGGCGCCGGCGCCGACCTCGCCCAGCTCGCCCCCGGCCACCCGGCGCAGCAGCACCCCGACTGGACCTTCGCCTACCCGCCGGCCGGCGTGGCCGGTAGCCGGCTCTACTACAACCCCGGAATTCCCGAGGTCCGCGAGTTCGTCCAGACCGCCATGATGGACGCCGTCAAGCGGTACGACATCGACGGCGTCCACTTCGACGACTACTTCTACCCCTACCCCAGCGGTACCTACCAGGTGCCGGACGACGCGACCTTCGCGGCCCACAACCGGGGCTTCACCGACCGGGCCGACTGGCGGCGGGACAACATCAACCTGTTGATCCAGGAGATGAACGGCAAGATCAAGGCGGCGAAGCCGTGGGTGAAGTTCGGCGTCAGCCCGTTCGGCATCTGGCGCAACAAGACCGCCGACCCGCTCGGTTCGGACACCACCGGCAGCCAGTCGTACGACATCATCTCCGCCGACACCCGCAAGTGGATCAAGCAGGAGTGGATCGACTACGTGGTGCCGCAGCTCTACTGGTACATCGGCCAGTACCCGGCCGCCGACTACGCGCGCCTCGTCCCGTGGTGGGCCGAGACGGTGCGCGGCACCCGCGTGCAGCTCTACATCGGCCAGGCCGACTACAAGAGCGGCGACCCGGCGTACGGGCCGTACTGGCAGAACCCACGTGAGCTGTCCGACCACCTGACGCTCAACCGGTCGTACCCGGAGGTGCAGGGCAACGTGCACTTCTCCGCGGTGCAGGTGCGGGCCAACCGCCTCGGCGCCACCGACATCTATGCGGACGAGCACTACTCCCGCCCGGCGCTGGTGCCGGCCATGCCCCACCTGCCGGCTCGGCCGCTGCTCTTCCCGGTGGTCAGCAAGGCGACCCGGCAGGCCGACGGGGTCCGGCTCACCTGGCGCCAGCCCGCCGACGGCGTCGGCCCGCTCGGCACCGCCACCTCGTACGCGATCTACCGGTTCGACGGCACCACGCTGCCCGGCCGGTGCGCCACGGCCGACGCCGCGCATCTGGTCGACACCGTCCGCGCCACGCCCGGCAACGCCCAGTCCTGGGTGGACACCTCGGCCGAGCCCGGTCGGCGCTACACCTACCAGCTGACCGCCCTGGACCGATTGGCCAACGAGAGCCCCGCCAGCCCGCCGGCATTCGTCCTGCGCTGACCGCCTCTCGGGATGCCCCGGACGCCTCGCGCGTCCGGGGCATTCGTCTGTTTCAACGTATGTCACCAATAGTTGGCGATGCGCATACCGCCTAGTTGATCAGCTGATCGACACTCATCGACATCCGGTAACCCGCCGGTAACTTCCGTCCCACCCGCTCACCCCCGCGGAGGTAACCCGTGCCCCGACGTCTCGCCACCCTGCTCGCCTCGGGCGCGTTAGCGCTGCTCGCCACCCTCGCCATCGCCTCCCCCGCCGCCGCCGTCACCCCCGCCCAGCGGCTCTCCGTGCTGTCCAGCTGGACCCAGACCAGCGCGTCCAGCTACAACTCGTGGAACAGCGCCCGGGTCAACCGGGCACCCTGGGCCGAGTACAACTTCAACTGGTCCACCGACTACTGCTCGTCCAGCCCGGACAACCCGCTCGGTTTCACCTTCAACCTGGGCTGCTACCGGCACGACTTCGGCTACCGCAACTACAAGGCGGTCGGCCAGTTCTCCGCCAACAAGTCCCGCCTCGACAGCGCCTTCTACGAGGACCTGAAGCGCGTCTGCACCACGTACAACTCGGTTGTCCGGCCGGCCTGCTACAGCCTGGCCTGGACCTACTACCAGGCGGTCAGCATCTTCGGTTCGGTAGCGGCCGTCCAGCAGGCCGACATCGACCGCGCCGCCCGAATGAAGGCCCAAGCCGAAGCCAACGCCGCAACCCGCTAACCCACCCCCACCCCCACCCCCACCCCCACCCCCACCCCCACCCCCACCCCCACCCCCACGCCCACGCCCACGCCCACGCCCACGCGATCTTGCACTTTCGGTTGCCGGTTTGCCGCTTTGACACCGTTATCTCACTGCAGAAAGTGCAAGATCGCTGGGGCAGGGCAGGGCAGGGCAGGGCAGGGCGGGGCAGGGCGGGAGGGGGTGGGGTGGGGTGGGGTGGGGTTAGGCGCGTTCGGTTCGGGTGGCCGGGTGGCGGTCGGGGTCGGCGGGACGGCGGGGGGTCGGTTGGGACAGGCCGGTGCTGAAGCGGGTCGAGTCCGCCGCCAGGTCCGGGTGTTCCACGTCGAGTGCCAGCGCGGCGGCCTCGTCAAGCCCCAACTCCGCACCCTCGCCGTACGCGTCGTCGAAGGCCACGTCGCCCAGCACCGCGCGCAACTCCCCCTGCTGCTCGGCCCAGTAACCGCCGAAGATGCCGGGGGTGGCACGCATGCTCGCCCGGGTGGCCTGCGCGGCCCCGAACAGGCGGGCGGCGGTCGACCGCTCCCCGCCGATCGCGCAGCGCACCGCGACCGCGTTCAAGGTGTCGCACGCCCGCCCGTGGTAGCCGTGGCCCATCCGGGAACGCAGCGCCACCAGCAGATGCTCGTGTGCGGCGATCACGTCGCCGCGGGCCAGCGCGACCATGCCGAGCAGCATGTCCACCGAACGCCGGCCCCGCTCCACGGGCCGGGCCGCCTCCACCGGACGGACCGCGCCCAGCAGTTCCGCCGCCTCCTCCAGGGCGCCCCGCCGCCAGAGCAGCTCGGCCAGGCTGAAGACCGCGAACAGCGCCTCGCCGACCACGTCCTGCCCGTGCGCCCAGTCGATGACCTCCCGGCACACCCGCTCGGCCTCGACGAACTGCCCCATGTCCACAAGCGGCGCGGCCCTGCCGGCGAGCACCCGGGCCAGCAATCCGGCGTCGCCGGCCTGCCGCGCCGCCGCCTCCGCCCGCTGGGAGTAGCGCAGCTCCTCGGCGAACTCGCCGTCGGCGCTGGCGTGCAGCGAATGCATGTGGTACGCCGCCGCCATCTCCGCCTCCGGGATCCGCTCCCCCGTCTCCGCGATCCGTCCGTACAGCCGGAACAGCCACAGCCGCCCCTCGCGGGCCAGGCCCCGCTCCAACCACCACTGGTCCAGCCCGCCCGCCAGACCGAGCCCGGCTCGGGCGCTGCCTCCGGTGGCGCACCACCGCAGCGCGGCGCGCAGCTCCCCGGCCAGTGGATCGAGGGCATACAACGACAGCGTCACAGGCCGGCCGTCCTGGCCCAGGTGGGCCCGGTCCAACGCGTGCGCAGACCAGGCCACGTGCCGGTCCCGAGCGGCCTGCTCCTCGCCCGCCTCTGCCAACCGCCGCGCCGCGTACGCCCGAATGGGGTCGAGCATCCGGTAGGTGCTGCCGGAGGCACGCGGCTCGGCCAACACCATCGACTTGTCCACCAGGACCGAGAGCGGGTCCAGCGGATCGTCACCCAGCAGCCACTCCACCGTCGCCAGATCCACCGGGCCGGCGAAGACCGCCAGCCACCGCAGCAGGCGGGCGGCCCGGGGCCCCAGCGTCCGGTAGGACCAGGTGACGGTGGCCTGCATGGTCAGATGCCGTTCGGTGGCCGAGCGCTGCACCGCTCGGCTCGCCGGCGTGGGCGGTGACGCACCGGCCGCCGCCGCGACCAGGTCCACGGTGTCCTGCTGGTTGCCGGACCAGCCCCGCTCCACCGGCGGCGGATCCGGGTCCTCCCGGCCGGCGTCCAGCGTGCCGAGGACATCGTCCAGCCGCTCGGCGAGCTGACCGACGGAGAGCACCCGCAGCCGGGCGGCGGCCAACTCGATGGCGAGCGGCAGACCGTCCAACCGCTGCACTACCCGACGCAGGTCGGCGGACTCGGCCGGGTCCGGCTGCCGCCCACCGCGCGCCGCCGCCGTACGGTCCAGCAGCAGCGCCACCGCGTCGCTCTCCGCACCGTCCGCGTGCGGGTCGACAGAGAGCGGCGGAATCCGCCACACCACCTCGCCGGGCAGGCTGAACGACTCACGACTGGTGGCGAGCACCCGTACGCCGCCCCCGCCGGACAGCAGCCGCGCGATCACCTCGGCGCAGGCGGCCGGTTGGGTGTCGCAGGTGTCGAGTACGACCAACATCCGGCGGCCGGCCGCGTACTCGACGAGGGTGTCCAGCATCGGCCGACCGGGCTCGGGACGCAGGCCGAGCACGGCGGCGATGGCGAACGCCACCAGCCCCGGGTCGGTCACCGAGGCGATGTCGACGAACCAGACCCCGTCCGGGTACGCCTCGACAACTCCGCTGGCCAACTCCACCGCGAGCCGGGTCTTGCCCGCGCCGCCGGCGCCCAGCACGGTGACCAGGCGGTGTTGACGCACCAGCAGGCCCAGCTCGATGCGCTCGGCCTGCCGGCCGACGAACGAGGTCACCTGGGTGGGGAGGTTGTGCGCCACCGCGTCCGCGGTGCGGGGCCGGGGGAACTGCCGTTCCAGACCCGGGGCGACCAGTTGGAACAGTCGTTCCCGGTCGTCGAAGCCGCGCAGTCGGTGCAGGCCCAGGTCGAGCAGTGTCGCACCCGGCGGCATCGGCTCGGCCCGACGTGCGGTGGACGCGGTGCAGAGCACCTGCCCGCCGTGCGCAGCGGCCGCCACCCGGGCAGCCCGGTGCACCTCGGGGCTGGCGTACTCGCCGTCGCGTGGCTCGGCATAGCCGGTGTGCAGGCCCATCCGCACCCGGGGCGCGGCCTCGGTGGTGGGCCAGTCGTGGCTGGACAGTGCCCGCTGGGCGGTCAGGCACGCGGTCATCGCCGCTGTCGCTTCCTCGAAGGCGAGGAAGAACGAATCGCCCTCGGTCAGCAGCTCCGCGCCACCCGTGCTGGCCAGCGTGCGGCGCAGCAGCCGTCGATGCTCGGCGAGCACCGGGCGATAGTCCGGGCCGAGCAGCTGAGCCAGCCGGGTCGAGCCCTCGATATCGGTAAATACGAAGGTCACCCAACCGCTCGGGAGCTGGATCCGTGGCGACATGCGAGGAACCTCCGCCCGTGACGTCGGCTTCATGCTGCCTGAATCCGAACGATCACACATCGTGAGAACGGCCGGGCAAGTGCCGCCTCAACGTGCCACTCGGACCCGCTCCCGGCAAGGCCGGCCCACCAGGCGGCGGCGAATTGGCCCGATCAGCAGCCGCAGGCGCCGCCGCAGCAGCCACCAGCAGCGGGTGCCGGGGCACCACCACTGCGGCCGGTGACCGCGACCGCGGAAAGAAGCTTGACCGTGTCGGCGTGTCCCTGTGGGCAGCTCGCCGGCTCACCGGCCGCCGCCATCGAACGGTTGACCTCGAAGGTGTCGCCGCAGGCGCGGCAGCGGAACTCGTACCGGGGCATGGCACCCAGGGTACGTGGATCTGGCGGTTCGCGGAGCATGGGTGATACTCGACAGGTGGTGGACGGCGAGGACGACACGCGTGTGCAACCGTTACGACCGGCCGCGCCGCTGGACGGGCCGCTCGAAGGCTCGGGGGCCGCGCCCGACCCGGTGCGCAAGGTGCCGCGCCCCCGCCGCCCCTGGCTGATAGGGCGCTCCGCGGGTACGCCGACCACGCCACCGGTCACCGCGCCGACCACGCCACCGGTCACCGCGCCGACCACGCCACCGGTCACCGCGCCGGCTCCGCCAGCGGCCAACCCCACAGCGGCCGACTCCGCCGGGTCCGAACCGGACGCGAGCGCCACCGGCACGGGAACCCGAGCGGGACCCGTCCCGACCGCAAGCCCAGTAGCTGCCCCGCAGACCGAGGCACCCAAGGCCGACGGCGCGAAAGCCGACGCCACGAAGGCCGACGTCACGAAGGCCGACGTCACGAAGGCCGACGTCACGAAGGCCGACGGCACGAAGGCCGACGGCAGCGCCAGCGGCTCGTCCCCGTCGAAGTCAGCCGAGGCGTCGACCGCCGACACCCCAGCCGACGAAGCGAAGACCGGTGCCGCGGGTCCGGCGAAGACCACTGTGGATGAGATTCCGGTCGTGGCAGCGTCCGACCCGGCCCGTCGGCGGCGGGTGCAGTTCGCGCATGCGGTACGTCTGCCGCCGCGCCGGGCGGCGGCCGCGGCGGCCCGGGCGACCCGCGCCTGGGCGCGCCGGCCGAGCGGTCGGCTGACCCTGCCCGGCGTCTTCCTGCTGGCGCTGGTGGCCGCGACCGCAGCGGCGGGAGCGCTGCTCGTACCGGCCGCGATCCGCGCACCGCGCCCGGTGGCGGTCGACGCCTCGGCCGCGCCGAGCGGGATCGCGGCGCCGGGGGTGCCGTCCGGCCTGCCGACCAGCCCGCTGCCCACCGGGCCGCTGCCGACCCAGCCGCTGCCCACCGGCGGGTTGCCCGGCAACGGGCTGCCGACCGGGTCGGTGATCGGTGGCCGACCGTCGGACGCCCTGGCCGGTTGGGCGCAGCAGGTCGGTGCCAAGGTCGGTGTGCCGGCGGTCGCCATGCAGGCGTACGGCTACGCCGAGCTGGTGCTCGCCCAGACCAACCGCAGCTGTGCGCTGAGCTGGACCACGCTGGCCGCGATCGGAAAGGTCGAATCGGATCACGGCTCGACCAACGGGGCGCGGTTGGGGCAGGACGGCAAGGCGCTGCCCAACATCTTCGGGCTGCCGCTGGACGGGAAGGAGGGTCGAATGCGGATCATCGACACCGACCGTGGGGCGCTTGACGGGGACGCGACCCTCGACCGCGCCATCGGGCCGATGCAGTTCATCCCGACCACCTGGCAGGAGATCGGCGCGGACGCGGACAACGACGGCCGCAAGGACCCGCACGACCTGGACGACGCCGCGCTTGCAGCGGGAAACTACCTCTGCAAGGGCGGCCGAAATTTGAGCATTGCGGGCGACTGGTGGAACGCGATCCTCTCCTACAACGACGTACGGCGGTACGCCCAGGAGGTCTACGACACCGCGAACCGGTACGGACGGGCCAGTCGGTCATGAAGTGATCGTCTCGATACGTTGGAGAACTGGACACTTCCCCCGGGCCTCTGTTAGCGGCAAGCTAGACGGGTGATGGTGCGCGAGTGGGACCCCAGGACCGCGTCGTCCGCCGAGATCGCGTCGCTGTTGGCCACGCTGAACGCGGTCCTGGCGGCCGATCTGCCGCAGGATCCGCCCTGGCGGGAGGCTTCACTGCGGGAGTACCTCGCCGAGGTGATGCCCGGCGAGCGGCGGATCTCCTGGATCGCCCAGGCCGAACCGGCCGCCCCGGGCGACACGGGCGCGGTGCTCGGCCAGGTGCACGTACTCCTTCTGGGTGACATCGGCGTGCTCGAGGTGCTGGTGCACCCGTCCGCCCGGCGCACCGGCCTCGGCCGTGACCTGGTGCTGCGCGCGGCGCGCCGGGTCTATCAGGAGGGCTTCCGGTCGATCGGGGTCGAGGTCGTCGGCGACACGCCGGCGGTCGGGTTCTACGAGTCGCTCGGCTTCAACCGGGAGTACGTGGAGACGCGCAGCGTGCTCGACCTGACCGCGGTGGACTGGGCCGAGCTGGCCGAGATGGCCACCGGCATCAGCGCGGGCTACCAGCTGGAGTTCTTCCCGGGCGGGCCGCCGGATGATCTGATCGAGGCGTACGCGCGGGCCAAGGCCGAGGTGCGCGACGTCGACGACGGTGAGCTGCGCCCCAGCTCCTACGACCCGGAGCGGCTGCGGGACAGCCTCGACACGCTGCACCGACGGGGCATGAAGCCGTACATCGTGCTCGCCCGGCACGAGCAGAGCGGCGAGGTGGCCGGCCTGACCGAGGTGGTGGTGCCGGCGCAGCACCCGACCCGCGCGGACCAGTACGACACGATCGTCGCGCAGGATCACCGGGGCTACGGCATCGATCGGGCGATCAAGGCCCGGATGCTGCTGGAGTTGCGCTCCGCCGAGCCGGAGCTGATCGAGGTGCAGACCTGGAACGCGCAGGCCAACGAGGCGATGTTGAAGGTCAACGCGGAGCTGGGCTACCGCCCCGACCGGGACTGGTGCGAATACAGCGTCGACGTCGCCGAGCTGGTGCACCGCCCCGATCTGCCACGCTGAGAAATTCACGAAACTGTCCATTAGGGGATGGACGGTGGACAGTCGCGCACCTTAACGTGCGTTGACCCCCATCCACCCATCGTGGAGGCCCTATGCGCCCGCGCCGCTCAATCGCCGCGCTCGCGACCGCCACCGCCGCCGTGACCGTCACGGCGCTCGGCGTCGCACCCACCGCGGCCAGCGCCGCGCCCACCGACCTGTTCATCTCGGAGTACGTCGAGGGTTCGTCGAACAACAAGGCGATCGAGCTGTTCAACGGCACGGGCGCCGCCGTCGACCTGTCGGCCGGTGGCTACCAGTTGCAGCTCTACTTCAACGGCTCCACCACGGCCACCACGATCGCCCTCACCGGCAGCGTGGCGGCCGGTGACGCGTTCGTGTTCGCCAGCGCCTCGGCCGGGGCCGCCATCCTCGCCCAGGCCGACCAGACCACCGGGGCGAGCCTCTTCAACGGTGACGACGCGATCGTGCTGCGCCGGGGCACCACAGTGCTCGACTCGATCGGCCAGGTGGGCGTCGACCCGGGCACCGAGTGGGGCGCCGGCGTCACCAGCACCGCGGACAACACAGTGCGCCGGTTGCCGAACGTGGCCGCCGGTGACACCGACCCGTCGGACGCGTTCGACCCCGCCGCACAGTGGGCCGGTTTCCCAGTCGACACGTTCGACGGGCTGGGCGCGCACACCGTGGACGGCGGCGGCCCCGTCGACGTGCCGGCCACGGTGACCTGTGGCGGGCCGCTGGTCACCGCCGCCGGCACGGCCGCGAGCCGCGAGGTGACCGCCGCCGACCCCGACGACACGATCGTCGACCTGGCGGTGACCGCTATCAGCCCGAGCCCGACCTCCGGCTCGATCACCCGTACCGCGTTCACCCCCGCCGACGGAGTGGGCGGCACCGCCCGCGCCACGGTCGGCGTGAGCGCCGACCTCGCCGCCGGGGCGTACACCGTCACCCTCACCGCGACCGACGCGGGCGGTGGCACCGCGAGCTGCGCGCTGGCCGTGCAGGTGACCCGGGAGCTGACCGTCGGCGAGGTGCAGGGGCCGACCACCGACACCGAGTCCGGTCCGAGCGACCGGTCACCGCTCGCACCGGCGAGCGGCAACGGCACGAGCAGCACGCTGTACGACGTACGCGGCGTGATCACCCAGTTGACCCTGGCGCGCACCTCGGCGGGGGCGGAGCAGCACGGCTTCTTCCTGCAGAGCCGCGTTGGTGACACCGACGGCGACCCGACCAGCTCCGACGGCATCTTCGTGTTCATGGGCACGTTCACCTCGCTGATCGGCGGTTACGTGCCGACGGTCGGCGACGAGGTCGTGCTGCGGGCCCGGGTGTCGGAGTACTACAACTTCACCCAGCTCTCCGGCGCGTCGTTGGTCCGCCGGATCGGCGGTGGGCTGGTCGTGGACACCGCGGTCGCGGTGGCCGACGCGGTGCCGCCGGCCGTGCTGACCGACGCGCAGCGTTTCTGGGAGCGGCACGAGGGTTCTCGGATTCGGGTACGCGCGGGCAGCGGCGCGGTGAGTGGCCGGGACGTCTTCTCCTCCACGGCAGACGCGGAGCTGTGGGTGGTCGACCGCGACGACCCGCTGCTGGACCGCGCCGACGCGTACTCCCGGCGGGTCTTCCGTGATTCGCACCCACTGGACAACGACCCGACCCGCCGCTTCGACGACGGCAACGGCCAGCGGACGCTGCTCGGCAGCATGGGCGTGAAGGCCACCGCCGGGGACAGCGCCGCGCTGCTCCCGCCGGCGCACACCTTCGACACGCTGCGGGCGGACGCGGTGGGCGGGGTCTACTACTCGTTCGAGAAGTACGGCGTCCAGGTCGAGCGGGCGGAGTTCGCCGCCGGGGCCGACCCGTCGAAGAACAACCCGCCCAAGCCGGCCGACCGGTCCCAGGAGGTGGCCGTGGCCACCTACAACGTGGAGAACCTGTACGACTACCGCGACGACCCGTTCGACGGCTGCGACTTCGCCGGTAACGCCGGCTGCGTGGGCGTCGACCCGCCGTTCGACTACGTCCCAGGCAGCGAGGCGGAGTACCGCGAGCAACTGGCCGCGCTCGCCGACCAGATCGTCAAGGACCTGCACGCACCGGACCTGATCCTGGTGCAGGAGGCCGAGGACCAGGACATCTGCGCGATCTCCGGGGCGGCGCTGAGCTGCGGCGGCACCAACAACGCCGATGGTGCTCCGGACAGCATCCAGGAGTTGGCGCTCACGGTCGCGGCAGCCGGTGGGCCCGCGTACGCCGCCGCTTATGACCGGACCGGCGCGGACGCCCGCGGTATCACCGCAGCCTTCCTGTATCGCACGGACCGGGTGTCGCTGGCGGCCGCGACGGCGGCGGACCCCCTGCTGGGGTCGGCACCGACCGTTCAGTACCGGGCTGCGGGGCTGCCGGCCAACGCCGACGTGCAGAACCCGAAGGCCCTCAACGCGGTGTTGCCGGCGGATGTGGACACCTCGACCGGTCGGGACGGGAGCAACGTCTTCACCCGTGCCCCGCAATTGGGCAAGTTCAGCGTGGCCGCGGCACCCGGCTCGACCGAGCGGTTCACCCTGTACGCCCTCAGCAACCACTACTCCTCCGGCCCGGACAGCCGGGTCGGGCAGCGGCGGGAGCAGGCGCGGTACGGCGCGGCGATCGTCACCGCGATCGAGGCGGCCGACCAGACCGCCCGAGTGGTCTACGGCGGGGACCTGAACGTGTTCCCCCGCCCGGACGATCCCATCGCCACCGGCGACCAGCCGACGCCGTCGGACCAGCTCGCCCCGCTCTACGAGGCGGGCCTGCACAACCTGTGGGACAACCTCGTCGCGGATGTGCCGGCCTCGGCCTACTCGTACAGCTTCGAGGGACAGGCGCAGACTCTCGACCACCTGTTCGTCAACGACGCGTTCTACGGCGACCTGGTGCAGGTGCGGGCGGCACACATCAACGCCGACTGGCCGGCGGAGTTCGCCGGTGACGGGTCGCGGGGTTCCAGTGACCACGACCCGCAGGTGGCCCGGTTCCGGTCCCGGGCGTCGTTGACAGTGGCCGACACGGCGGTGGCCGAGGGCAACCAGGGCACCCGGCAGCTCACCTTCACCGCGACCGTGTCTCGGCCGCTGTCCCAGTCGGTGCTGCTCTGCGCCGCCACCGTCGGCCTCACGGCGCAGGCGGGCTCGGACTTCGACCCGTACGCCGGCTGCAAGGTGTTGGCCGCCGGACAGACGTCGGTGGCGTTCCCGGTGTCGGTACGCGGCGACCGCAAGCGGGAGGCGGACGAGAAGTTGACGCTACTGGTGGCCGGCGTGCCCGGCCTGCGGCTGACCGATCCACTCGCGACCGGAACGATCACCAACGACGACTGATCACGGAATGCGGTCGACGATGGCCCGCCGGACCCGCTCGGGACGGCGGGCCGTCGTCTCTCCTGCCTCAGCGGTACCGCCAGAGCTGTGGCGGCGGCGGATCGCCGCGGTGCAGAGCAAATGCAGGTGTGGAGGCGTCCGGCCCCGGGCTCCGCCACGCGAGGCGACGTCGAGTCCGGGGCTCCGCCACGCGAGGCGGCGTCGGGCCCGGGGGGGGGCCGATGGTCGCGGGCGGGCCGCTCAGTAGCGCTGGCGGAGCAGGCCGGCGGCCTCGACAGCCCAGTAGGTGAGGATGACCTGCGCACCGGCTCGCTTGATCGAGGTGAGCGTCTCCAACATCACCCGCTCGCGGTCGATCCAGCCGTTCGCGGCGGCCGCCTCGACCATCGCGTACTCCCCGGAGACCTGGTAGGCGGCGACCGGGACGTCCACCGCGGCCCGCACCGCCGACACCACGTCGAGGTAGGGCAGCGCCGGCTTGACCATCACCAGGTCGGCGCCCTCGGCTACGTCCAACGCGACCTCGCGCAGTGACTCACGCAGATTGGCCGGGTCCTGCTGGTAGGTGCGCCGGTCGCCCTCCAGCGCCGACTCCACCGCCTCCCGGAACGGGCCGTAGAAGGCGGAGGCGTACTTCACGGCGTACGCCAGCACGGAGACGTCCTGGTAGCCGGCGGCGTCGAGGGCCCGGCGTACCACGCCGACCTGGCCGTCCATCATCCCGGACGGCCCGACCATGCCGACCCCGGCGGCGGCCTGGGCCACCGCCATCTCGGCGTACGCGGCCAGGGTGGAGTCGTTGTCGACCTCACCGTCGGGGGTGAGCAGCCCACAGTGCCCGTGCGAGGTGAACTCGTCGAGGCACAGGTCGCTCATCACCACCGTGGCGTCGCCCACCTCGGCCACCACGTCGCGGATGGCGACGTTGAGGATGCCGTTCGGGTCGATGCCGCCGGAGCCGGTCGGGTCCCGCTGCTCCGGCACACCGAAGAGCATGATCCCGCCGACACCGGCCTGGACCGCCTCGACCGCCGCCTTGCGCAGCGAGTCCCGGGAGTGCTGGAGCACCCCCGGGAGCGACCCGATGGCGCGGGGCTCGGTCAGCCCCTCCTTGACGAACATCGGCACGACCAGCTCGGCCGGGTCGACCCGGGTCTCGGACACCAGCCGGCGGACCGCCGGGTTGCGGCGCAGCCGGCGGGGCCGGATCTCGGGGTACGACATGGCAGGCCCTCCTCGAACGACTACCGGAAGCGCAGAGCGGTCGGGCCCTGCACCTTCGAGCCACGGCGCTGCTTGGCCGGCATGGCGGCCAGCTTCTCCCGCAGCTCGACGGCGTAGGCGGCGAGCGCCTCCACCAGGTCGGGCACCGAGGCGTGCGGCGGCTGGACGTCGACGCGCAGGCCGAACTCCGTCGCGGTCTCCGCCGTCTTGGGCCCAATGACGGCAACAACGGTCCGGGCGTGCGGCTTCCCGGCGATGCCGACCAGGTTGCGCACGGTGGAGGACGAGGTGAAGAGCACCGCGTCGAACCCGCCCGACTTGATCGCGTCGCGGATTTCGGCGGGCGGCGGAGCGGCCCGCACCGTCCGGTACGCGGTCACGTCGTCGACCTCCCAGCCCCGCTCGGTGAGCCCGGCGGCGAGCGTCTCGGTGGCGATGTCGGCGCGCGGCAGCAGCACCCGGCCCACCGGGTCGAGGATCTCGTCGTGCGGCGAGAACTCGGCCAGCAGACCCTCGGAGGACTGCTCCCCGGCGGGGATCAGCTCCGGCTGGATGCCGAACGCGCGGACCGCGTCCGCGGTGGCCTCACCGATGCAGGCGATCTTGACGCCACCGAAGTGTCGGGCGTCGAGACCGTGCTCGGCGAACTTCTCCCAGACCGCGCGGACCGCGTTCACCGATGTGAAGATCACCCAGGCGTACCGGCCGTCGACCAGGCCCTTGACCGCCCGCTCCATCTGCGCCGGGGTACGCGGCGGCTCGACCGCGATGGTCGGCACCTCGCACGGGATCGCCCCGTACGCGCGCAGCCGGGCGCTCATCGCGCCGGCCTGCTCCTTGGTCCGGGGTACGAGCACCTTCCAGCCGTACAGCGGGCGGTTCTCCCACCAGCTCAGCTTGTCGCGCTGCCCCACCCCGACACCGACGGTGAGCACCACCCGGCCGGTGAAACCGAGCGCGGCGGCCACGAAGCTGTCCACTGTCGACGTGGTCGTGTACTGGGTCTCGCCGGTGCCGTCGCCGGTCACCCCGACGCCGGTGGTGCCGTCGACCCCGGCGGCGAGCAGCCCGTCGCGGACGGCAGCGAGGTCACCGGCGTCCACGGCGAGCGCGAGCGAACCCCGGCCGACGGCCGTGGCCAACGCCTCGAAGTCCAGCGCGCTGACGTCCTCGACGTCGGCGGCCGTACGCACACCCGGTAGCGGGACCCCGGCGTAGGTGGCCACACCCTCGGCCTGGCCGACGCCGGGCACCACCTCGAAGTGGGCGGCGGTGCGGGCCACCGCCTGCACCTCCTTGACCACCGAGTCGTGCCCGAACGGGTCGCCGGCGACCAGGTGCACCGCGTTGAGCCCGGAGCGGGCCGCGGAGATCAGCACCTTCGCCACGTCCCCCGGCGCGCCCTCGGCCGGGGTGAACTCGGCATCGTCCCTGGCCTCGGCGCGAACGACGGTGAGCAACGACTCCGGGACTCCCCGGTCGTAGATCACCTGGTCGGCGTCGACCAGGGCGTCGTGGGCCCGACGGGTCAGCAGGCCCGGGTCACCGGGGCCAGCCCCGACGAACGCGATACGGCCGACGGGCTTACGGGTGCGGGTCATTCTGTGCTCCCAAATTGCTGGGTCCCCGGGCCGGTGTGTCCTTCGTGGCCGAGGATCGAGTCGGCGCCGAGGTCGAGGAGTTCGGCGGCGAGTGCCTTACCGATCTCCGCCGCGTCGGCGGGCGTTCCGGTGCGGGACAGCCGGAGGTCACGAGTGCCGTCCGGGCTGATCACCGCCCCGCGCAGGTAGATCTCATCGCCGGTCTCGCCTTCGGCGAGTTCGGCATAGGCGGCGACGGGTGCGCTGCACCCGGCCTCCAGGGTTGCCAGAAACGCACGTTCCGCGGTGACCGCGGCACGCGACGGTGCGTGGTCGAGCACGGCGAGCAGCTCGACCAGGTCCTGGTCGTCGACCCGGCACTCCACTGCCAACGCGCCCTGAGCGGGAGCGGGCAGCATGAGCATCGGGTCCAGCGACTCGGTGATCACGTCGAGCCGGCCGAGTCGGGCCAGACCGGCCCGGGCCAGGACGACGGCGTCGAGGTCGGCCTCGGGGCCGAGCACCCGCCCCAGGCGGGTGTCGACGTTGCCGCGGATCGGGGTGACCTCCAGTTGCAGGCCGAGGGCGTGCAACTGGGCGATCCGACGCAGCGCTCCGGTGCCCACGGTGGCCCCGGGCGGCAGCTCGGCGAGCGTCCGGCCGTCGCGGGCCACCAACGCGTCGCGCGGGTCCTGCCGGGCCGGTACCGCCACGATGTGCAGCCCACCGGCGGCGGCCGTGGGCAGATCCTTGTACGAGTGCACCGCGAAGTCGATCGTCCCGGCGGTCAGCGCGTCACGCAGGGCGGAGACGAACACCCCGACGCCCAGCCGGTGCACCGGCGCGTTGGAGCGGTCGCCCGCGGTGACCACCTCGACCAGCTCGACGGGGCGGCCGGTAGCGGCGGTCACCGCCTCGGCGACCTGGCCGGACTGGGCCATCGCCAGGGCGCTGCCCCGGGTGCCGAGGCGCAGGGGGGCGGTCATCGCGCACCTCCGGTGGGTGGAGTGGGCTCGGCGGCGTCGGCTCCGGACACCGGGTCGGTGCCGGGGAGCGCCATGCCGAGGTCGGGGGTCAGCACGTCCGGGACGGTGTCCACCGGCGAGGTCTGCGGCACCTCGAGGTCGAACAGCTCGCGCAGCAGTGCCGCGTACTGGTCGCCGCCGGGCTCCGCGGCCAACTGGCGGACCTTGACGGTGGGCTGGTGCAGCAGCCGCTGCACCACCCGGTGCACAGTGCGGGCCACCTCGGCCCGCAGGTCGTCGCCGAGGTCGGGGCGACGCTGGGCCAGTCGGCGCAGCTCGGCGGTGACCACGTCGTCGGCCCGGCCGCGCAGCGCGGCCACTGTGGGTGCCACGTCGGCGCCGCGCAGCCAGGTGAGGAAGCCCTCCACCTCGCCGAGGACGATGCGTTCGACGGCTGCGGCGTCGGCAGCCGCCGGACCGTCGGCGAGCAGCGCCGCCATCCGGTCGATGTCGATCACCTCGACGCCGGGCAGCTCGGCGACGCCCTCCTCGACGTCGCGCGGAACGGCCAGGTCGAGCAGGACCAGCGGGCCCCGGGACGGGTCACGTTCGGCCAGCGCCGCGGTGACCACCGACCGGGTGAGGACCGGTTCGGTGGACGCGGTGGCGGCCACTACGATGTCCACTGTGGAGAGGGTGTCGGCCAGCTCGGTCATCGGCGCGGCAGTCGCCCCGTACGACTCGGCGAGCCGGACGGCCCGGTCGGCACCCCGGTTGCTGACGGTGAGCGGCCCGGCACCCAGCCGGGACAGCGTGGCCACCCCGAGCGAACCCATCGCACCGGCGCCGACCACCAGGGCCGGGTGGCCGACGAGGTCGCCGTCGAGGTGCCCGGCAGCCAGCTCCAGGGCGGCGGTGACGACGCTCTGGCCGGCCCGGTCGATGCCGGTCTCGGCGTGGGCGCGCTTGCCGACCCGCAACGCCTGCTGCATCAGCTCGTGCAACAGCCGGCCGGCCGAGTCGGCGCCGGTGGCCCAGTGGTACGCGTCACGCAACTGGCCGAGGATCTGCGCCTCGCCCACCACCATCGAGTCCAGACCCGTGGCGACCCGGAAGACGTGATCCACGGCCGCGGTGTCGTAGTGCACGTACAGGTGGCTGGCGAGCGCGGTCGGCGAGCTGCCGGCCTGCTCGGCCAGCACGGCGCAGACGTCGCCGAGCCCACCGTGGAAACCGGACACGGCGGCGTAGACCTCCACCCGGTTGCAGGTGGAGACGATCACCGCCTCGGAAACGTACGGCTGGGCGACCAGGCGGTCCAGTGTTCGGGTCAGGTCGGCGGGAGGCACGGCCAGCTGCTCCAGCGTGGCGACCGGGGCGGTCCGGTAGGACGCGCCGACGACGAGCAGTTTCACGTGCCTATCGCCTCCTGGGTGTCGGTGGCCGCGAACCCGCCCGGCAGGGCGGTGAGAGCGGTCCCGCCGGTGGCGGGCAGCGCGGTCAGCGACGCCTTGCGGTGCTCGTGGAAGGACAAAATCTGCAGCTCGATGGCGAGGTCGACCTTGCGCACGTCGACCCCCTCCGGAACCGAGAGTACGCACGGCGCGAAGTTGAGGATGCTCGTCACGCCGACGGCGACCAGTTGGTCGGCGACCTGCTGGGCGGCGGCGGCCGGGGTGGCGATCACGCCGATCGCGAGGGATTCCTCCGCGGCGACCGTCGGCAGGTCGTCGACATGCCGGACTACCAGGCCGTTGATCTCCTCACCGACCCGGGAGGGATCGGCGTCGAGCAGTGCGGCGATCCGGAAGCCCCGGCTGGCGAAACCGTCGTAGCCGGCCAGAGCGTGACCGAGATTACCCACGCCGACCAGGGCAACCGCCCGGCGTTGAGTGAGCCCGAGCACATACTCGATCTGCTCGATCAGCAGCGTGACGTCGTAGCCGACGCCCCTGGTGCCGTACGAGCCGAGGTGGGAGAGGTCCTTGCGGAGCTTGGCGGAGTTGACCCCGGCGGCGGCGGAGAGACCCTCGCTGGAGACCGTCTCGTGCCCGGTGTCGGCCAGGTTGTGCAGCGCGCGCAGGTACTCCGGGAGCCGAGCGACGGTCGCCTCGGGCAGATCCGGGAGCGCCGGTACGGCACCGGCGCTGCCGGGCGCGCCTGGGTGACGGTGCTGACTCATGAGACTCCGTGCGGTGCGATCCTCGGCCAACTCCGCTGGTCGGCCGTTTGTGGACTCCCGCTGGCGACCGAGGTTGCCGGCTGTGCTAGCAGGGCGCGTCGGAGTCACAGCGTAGGCGCTTGTGAAGACGTGCACAAATCGCGATCTTGTCGCTGCGTGGCGCGACCTCACCAGCCCCTCCATTCCACAAGATCGATTGAACGGCCTGGTCCGCTCACCGCCCGGGCGATTATTGCTCAATCCCGACTTCTCTGACCAATCCCGCGCCGGCCCTGCCCCGAGCCCATCGCCACGCCCGCGATCTTGCACTTGCTGTCCCCGCCTTTCGCCCAAGAGAGGGCAAATCCCCAACCACAAGTGCAAGATCGACGCGGTCGGGGGTGGGGCGGGGTGGGGTGGGGTGGGGTGGGGTGGGGGTAGGGACAGCACTACGGAGGAGAGGCGGGGTTTCGGGATGGGGACGCCGAGCCCAGATGCCTAGCCTTTGAGCATGACCGCCGTTGCCGCCACCAGCGACCGACCGACGCTGGCACCGAGCATCCCCCGCCAGCTCTTCGTCGACTCCGGGTACGTGGTGCTCGGCCTGCCCCTGGCGGTGGCCAGCTTCGTCGTCCTCATCGTCGGCCTCGCGGTCGGCATCGGCCTGGTGGTCACGGTGATCGGCCTGCCGATCCTCAGCGGCACCCTGTACGCCGCCCGTGGGCTGGCGGACGTCGAGCGGTTGCGGCTGCCCGCGGTGCTCCACCAACCCCGGATCCGGCCGCACTACCGGCTGCCCGAGACGGGCGCGAACGCCTGGCGGCGGATCTTCGTGCCGATGCGGGACGCCCAGTCCTGGCTCGACCTGGCGCACGGCATCCTGCGGCTGATCGCGGCGGTGGGCACCTTCGTGGTGACGCTGTCCTGGTGGGCCGCGGCGATCGCCGGCTCGCTCTACTGGGCTTACGACTGGGCCCTGCCCCGGGCCGACGGCGAGGGTGACCAGGACCTCGCGCAACTGCTCGGCCTGGGCGACTCGACCACCGCCCGGATCGGCCTGCACACCGCGCTCGGGGTGTTCTTCCTGATCACCCTGCCGATCGTGGTGCGGGGCTGCGCACTGCTCCAGGCCAGCTTCGCCAAGGCCATGCTGACCGGGGTGGCCGAAATGCGTGACCGGATCACCGTGCTGGAGGAGCAGAAGCGGGCCGCCGTGTCCGCCGAGGCCTCCGCGCTGCGCCGGTTGGAACGTGACATCCACGACGGCCCCCAGCAGCGACTGGTCCGGCTGGCCATGGACCTCAGCCGGGCCCGGATGCAGCTCGCCTCGGACCCGGAGGCGGCCGGCCGAACCATCGACGAGGCGGTCACCCAGACCCGGGACACGCTGGCCGAACTGCGGGCGCTGTCCCGGGGCATCGCCCCGCCGATCCTGGTCGACCGGGGCCTGCCCAGCGCCCTGGCCGCGATCGCCGGCCGCGGGCTGATCCCGATCGAGCTCCAGGTGGACCCGCAGCTCGGCACCCCGGCCGGGCGGCTCGACCCGGCGGTGGAGAACACCGCGTACTTCGTGGTGTCCGAGGCGCTGACCAACGTCGCCAAGCACAGCCGGGCCACCGAGGCCACCGTGGCCGTGGCCCGCAAGGGCACCCACCTGCAGGTGCGGGTGGGCGACGACGGGCAGGGCGGCGCGCACCTGGCGAAGGGGCATGGACTCGCCGGGATCGCCGACCGGGTCCGTGCCGCCGGTGGCGAACTGGTGGTGGTCAGCCCGACCGGCGGCCCCACCGAGATCCGCGCCGAGCTGCCGCTGTGAGCGGTCCCGCACCGCGCCGAGCCCGTACGACGGGCCGGACGTGGTAGACAACACAGCCATGCGCATCGTGATCGCCGACGACGCCGTCCTGCTTCGGGAGGGGCTGGTCCGGCTGCTGACCGAGAGCGGGCACCAGGTGGTGGCCGCCGTCGGGGATGGTGACGCCCTGGTCGAGGCGGTGGTCGAGCACCGGCCCGACGTGTCGATCGTCGACGTCCGGATGCCGCCGTCGCACACCGACGAGGGGTTGCGGGCTGCGGTGGAGGCCCGCCGGCTGGTACCGCGTACCCCGATCCTGGTGCTCTCCCAGTACGTCGAGGTGTCGTACGCCGATGATCTGCTCGCCACCACCGGCGGCGCCGGCGGCGGGATCGGCTACCTGCTCAAGGACCGGGTGGCCGCGATCGACGAGTTCCTGGACGCACTGCGGCGGGTGGCGGGCGGCGGCACGGTGCTCGACCCGGAGGTGGTCGGTCAGCTCTTCGCCCGGCGTCGCCGGGACGACCCGCTGCGCGAGCTGACCCCCCGCGAGCGCGAGGTGCTCGCCCTGATGGCCGAGGGGCGTTCGAACACCGCCATCGCGCGCGCCCTGGTGGTCAGCGACGGCGCCGTGGAGAAGCACGTGCGCAACATCTTCACCAAGCTCACCCTGCCGCCGGACACCGAACAGCACCGACGGGTGCTGGCCGTCCTCACCTATCTGCGGAACTGACCTCCCGGGCCAGGGCAACCGCGTCGGTGAGGGTGTCGGCCACCGGGTGACCGGAGGCGCGCAGCCGGGCCGGGTCGGTGAACCCGCCGGTGTAGAGCACTGCACGGCCACCCACCGCGAGCGCCGCGTCCGCGTCGTCGATGGAGTCGCCGATCAGCACCACCGAGGCGCCGTCCACGCCCAGTTCGGCCAGGTGCTGCTGGAGCGACTCGGCCTTGTGGCCGCCGCCGACAGTGGCCCGCAGCCCGTCGACGCGGGTGAAGTGGCCGGTCAACCCGTACGTGTGCACGGTCGGGACCAGCTCCTCGTGGAACCACATGGAGAGCAGGCTCTGGCTGCCCGGCCAGGCCGCCATGGCGGCGCGCGCGTCGGCGGCCAGCTCGCAGGTGGTCAGCCCGGTGCGGTACGCGTCGTGGAAGATCTTGTCCAGTCGGCCGAACTCGTCGTCGTCCACGGCCTGCCCGAGCACCTCGGCGTAGTACTCGGCGATCGGCCTGCGGAACCGCACCCGGTGCTCGTCCGGGGTGACCGTCGGCCCGCCGAGGCTCGCGAACACGACGTTGGTAGCGGACACCACCAGGCTGAGGTCGTTGAGCAGGGTGCCGTTCCAGTCCCAGACGAGGTGCGGGTGCGCAGAGGTCATCAGAGCACCATAGGCACCCGTCAGAGCTGCGGCGTGGTCAGGTCCCGCAGCAGCCGGTCCTCCTCGACCCGCCAGTAGCCGTGCTCCTTGCCGTCGAGCATCACCACCGGCAACCGGTCCCCGTACTCCCGCTCCAGCCCCTCGTCGCCGGTGACGTCCCACTCGACCCACTTGTCGCCGGTGACCGCGACCACCCGGTCGAGCGCCGCCTTGGCGTCGTCGCACAGGTGGCAGCCGGGTCGGGTGATCAGGGCGAGTCGGGCGTCACTGGCCATCGGTTACCTCCGTGCCGTCGGTCGGCGTCGCCGACCGGAGTTGGGTCTTGCGTACCTTGCCGATCGCCGAGAGCGGCAGGGCGTCGACGAACTCGACAGCGGTCGGGCACTTGAACCGGGCCAGGTTCCGTGCGCAGTGGGCGAGCAGTTCCTCGCTGGTCACCGGTCGGCCCTGCACCGGCACCACGTACGCCCGCACAGTCTCGCCGGTCCGCGGGTGCGGCACACCCAGTACCGCCGACTCGACCACCCCGGGGTGCCCGGCGAGCACCAGCTCGACCTCGTGCGGATAGACATTGAACCCGTTGACCAGGATCAACTCGCCGAGCCGGTCGACCAGGAAGAGGTCCCCGTCCTCGTCGGCGTACGCGATGTCACCGGTGCCCCACCAACCCTCGGCGTCCGGGCCGCCCCGACCGTCGGGCCAGTAGCCGGTGAAGAGGTTCGGACCGGACACCACGATTTGCCCCGGGTCGGTGCCCGGTGCCACGTCGGAAATGTCCAGCTCGTCCGGGTCGTCGTCGGGGACGGCCAGCCCGTCGCGCCACAGGTCCGTCCCGTCGGCGCCGACCAGGCGTAGCCGCACCCCGGGCAGCGGCCGGCCGATCGAACCCGGCTTGGCCACGCCGCCGACCAGGGTGGAGGTCAGCACCGGCGCGGTCTCGGTGAGGCCGTACCCGATGTGCACCTGATGCCCGGTGACCTCCGTGAAGCGCGCCGCGACCGCGGGTTCGAGCGGTGCCGCGCCGCAGACCGCCACCCGCACCGACGCGGTCGCCGCGCGGGCCGTGGCCGCACCGGCCCAGGTCAGGAACATCGACGGTACGCCGACCAGCACGCTGACGCGGTGCCGCGCGATCTCGTCCAGCCCCGCCGTCGGGCCCGGCTCGTCGAGCAGCACACCGGTCGCGCCGTGGTGCACGACCGCGCCGAGCCCCGAGTTGAGCCCGTACGCGTGGAACAGCGGCAACGCCAGGAGAACAGTGTCGGTCGGCCCGACCACCGGCGGCTCGATCTCCGCGACCTGTTCCTGGTTGGCGAGCAGCGCCTGGTGCGAGAGCATCGCCCCCTTGGGTCGCCCCTCGGTGCCGGACGTGTAGAGCAGGACAGCCAGGTCGGCGCCGCCGCGTCGAGGGCGGGGTGCCGGTCCGGGCGCCTCGGCGGTCGGGGGCGTGCCGTGCACCGAGGCGAGCGCGGGCAGCTCGGCGGCCACGTCGGCGACCAGGCCTCGAACGTGGTCGGTGGCGATGAGCACCGACGCGCCGGAGTCGGCCAGCACGTGCCGTAGCTCCGGGGCGGTGAGGCCGGGGTTGACCGGCACGGTGACCAGCCCGGCGCGGAGGGCGCCGAGCCAGGTGATCACGAAGTCCGGTGTGTTGGGCAGCGCGATGGCGACGCGTGGCGGCAGACCGCCGGGGTCGGTGGGTGGCGCGGCGGCGGACAGACCGCGGGCGGCGGCGTCCACCGCGCCGTCCAGTTCGGACCAGCTCAGGGCGTGCTCACCCCAGTGCAGCGCGGGCCGGTCGGCGCGGTCGAGAGCCGCCCGGCGGACCCGGTCGGCGAGGTTCGGCGCGGGGCTTTCCGAGGCGTCCTGCACGGTGATCGAGTCTGGCACAGCGGACGGCGAGGGGCCACGCCCGACGGTGGGGGCCACGCCCGGAGGACGGCACCGCGGCAGTCCCGTGTACGGGACTGTCCGGTGTGCCATCGGCGATCCGATCAGGTCCTGTCGATGGGACGTGCGACGCTGACCACGGGCAGTTCGGCCGCCCCCGTCCGGTCGGCCGGCGCGGCGGGTAGGCCGAACGGGCGGCGCGCCTCCGACCTGGGGATCCATCCTGGAACACCGGGCCGACGGAAAGTCAATCGCACACGACGGACAACCGGTCCGCCATCGGTGCGGAGGAGCGGGAAATACTTCCGCCTTGTGTAACGGACTTGCCACGCGCGGGTGACGTTGGCCCTATCATCACTCGGGTCGGCTCACCCCATTTGCCGTGAGTCGACACCCCTCAGCCCGAGGAGGCCCCCGTGCCTGTGAGCGCATTGGACCAGCACCTCCAGGGGAATTGCCGCCCGTCGGCAACTCCCGTGACCGTCCTGCCCGACCGGTCATCCGGTCGGTCCGCCCCGACGAGAGCTAGACCGGCCCGCCCGGCGACCGACGGGACGGGGGCAACGCGGTGACCACCTTCGGTTACGCGGAACGCCCGGTCGGCCTGACCGGTCAACCCGCCCGCTCCCACGTCAACGAGCGGCCAGCGGCCCGTGCCCCATCGGACGAACAGCACGGCGGCGTCGTGCGGGGTGACGGCGCGGCGCCACGGATCCGCAGCCGGCCACACCACAACGAGCCACCCCCGCGACCCGCGGTGCCCGGTGGAAACGCGAAGCCGGCCGGCGGCCGGGTCGCCGTACCGTCCCGACCCACCATGCCTGTGCAGGGTCGTCGGGTAAGCGACACACCTGCGGTCACCACCGACCCGGCGGCGGGTGAGACAGCGGTGATCCCGGCGGTGCCGGCCACCACCGCGACCACCCCGACCGGTTTCCCGAGCCGCCCGGACCCGTCCGACCCGGCAACCGAGGTCTGGACGCTGATCGAGCGGGCCCAGGCCGGCGAGTCCGAGGCGTTCGGTCTGATCTACGACCGCTACGTGGACACCGTCTTCCGGTTCGTCTACTTCCGGGTCGGCAACCGGCAACTCGCCGAGGACCTCACCTCGGACACGTTCCTGCGCGCGCTCAAGCGGATCGGCAGCTTCACCTGGCAGGGCCGCGACCTCGGCGCCTGGCTGGTGACGATCGCCCGCAACCTCGTCGCGGACCACTTCAAGTCGGGCCGGTACCGACTGGAGGTCACCACCGGCGACGTGCTCGACGCCGACCGGGAGGACCGGGGCCCGGAGGGCAGCCCGGAGGCGGCGGTGGTGGAGCACATCACCAACGTCGCGCTCCTCACCGCCGTCAAGCAGCTCAACCCGGAGCAGCAGGAGTGCATCGTGCTCCGCTTCCTCCAGGGCTTCTCGGTGGCCGAGACGGCCCGCGCGATGGGCAAGAACGAGGGCGCCATCAAGGCCCTCCAGTACCGCGCAGTCCGCGCCCTGGCCCGGCTGCTGCCCGACGGCTTCCAGCCGTAGCTTGTTACGGCGGGACCGACGGGCGTCGATCAACGTCCGCACAGCTCAGAGTCGGTCCCGCCCGGTGACGACCATCACTTTCTGTAATTTCCGCTCCGCCAGGCCCGTAACCCGTGCCCGGTCCGCCGCGTTTCTCCGGGTGCGACCGGTGGATGTCCCGGCAGGCCCGGGTCACCGAGGTCCGACCGGCATGCCGGCGGCACCTCACCTCCTGGTGTCACACTGCCGCCCGGTCGCTGGCAACGACGGCGGCCGACCGGCCGTGACCAGCGAGAGGAGGTGCCTGCGGTGGACAACACCCTCTTCTCCCGCCGGCGCGCGGAGCGCTTCGCGCAGCTTCTCGACGAGGCCAACGGCGCTCGACGACACCACGTGCGATCCCGGGTGGACGGCCAACTGGCGCCGCTCGTCGCAGTGGGTCAGCGGCTCAGCGTCGGCCCCCCGGCTGTCGAGGTGGACCAGGACTTCCGTACCGGCCTGCGGGCGATGCTGCTCGCAACCGCCGAGCGGGAAGGGCTGGGCAGCGCACCAGTGGCGGTCAGCGAACCGGCCGCCACGACCACCCGCGGGCGGCTACTGCCGGCGGTCACCGCACGGCGGGCCCGAGCCCGGGGCGCGATCCTGGTCGGCATCGCCGCCGGGGCCATCGCCGTCTCCGGGATCTCCGCCGCCAGCGAGAACGCGGTGCCCGGTGACGCGCTGTACGGCATGAAGCGCTCCACCGAACGGGCACAGCTCGCCCTGGCCAGCTCCGACATCAGCAGGGGCCAACTCTTCCTGGACTTCGCCCGGACCAGAGTCGGCGAAGCCGCCAAGCTGCGCGGTGACCGGATCGGCTACAGCGCGGTCCTCGACGACATGGACGCCGACAGCCGGCAGGGCGTTCGCCTGCTGACCTCGGCCGCTGTGCAGCGGGCCGAGCCGGGCAGCCTGGACACTCTGAACACCTTCGTGTCGAGCCAGCGCCGGGCGGTACGCGGTCTGCTCGACGGGAGCACCCGGGTCGACCGGGAACGGACCCAGCGGTCGCTGGTGTTGCTGGACAGCATCCGGGAACGCTCGGACGACCTGCGCGCGGCGATCGCCTGCGGCCTGCCGGCACCGACCGCCAGCGACGCCCTCGGGCCGAACCCGAGCACCTGCCCCGGTGCCCGCTGACCCGCGTCCCCATACCGCACGTCCGACCGGCCGCGCCACAGTTCGCTGTGTGCCCGGCCGGTCACCCGTCTACGGCGGATACCCTCGCGGGGGAGCATCCGTCGTACCGGTGAGGAAGGGATTCGCGTGGCGCGTAGCCGTAAGGTGACGGTCAGCACCGACGCCGAGGGGCACACCGCAGCCTGGGCGGAGACCGACCTGGCCCCGGTCAGCGCACCCGACCCGACCGCCGCGGCGTTCTTCGACGTGGACAACACGATGATGCAGGGCGCGTCGATCTACTGGTTCGCCCGTGGTCTCGCCTCCCGGAACTACGTGACAACCGCCGACCTGGCCCGATTTGCCTGGCAGCAGCTCCGCTTCCGGCTGCTGGCCCGGGAGCACGCCGGTGACATGTCAGTGGCCAAGGAGGCGGCGCTGGCCTTCGTTCAGGGCTGGCGGGTCAACGAGGTCGAACACCTCGCCGAGGAGATCTTCGACGAGATGATGGCCCCCCGGATCTGGGCCGGCACCCACCAGCTCGCTCAGCGTCACCTGGACGCCGGTCAACGGGTCTGGCTGGTCAGCGCCGCCCCCGTCGAGATCGGCCGGGTGATCGCCGCCCGGCTCGGCCTGACCAGTGCCATCGGCACGGTGGCCGAGGTGCTGGACGGGGCGTACACCGGGCGGTTGGTGGGTGACCTGATGCACGGGCCGGCCAAGGCTGAGGCGGTCACCCAGCTCGCCGCCGTGGAAGGGCTCGACCTGTTCCGCTGCGCGGCCTACAGCGATTCGGCGAACGATCTGCCGCTGCTCTGCGCGGTGGGCCGGGCGGTGGCAGTCAACCCGGACGGCCCCCTGCTGCGGCAGGCCCGCCAGCACGGTTGGGAGGTGCGGGACTTCCGCACCGGCCGCCGAGCGGTCAAGATCGCCGTACCGTCGACCGCCGCCGCCGGGCTGGTCGCGGGCGCGGTCACCGCAGGCCTGGCCCTGCAGCGCCGCCGCCGCGCCGGCTGAGCCGCCCGCCAAGGGCGGGTGTCAGAGCCTCGGCTCGACCGACACCTCTGAAACACGCCCTATGGGCCGAACGGATCGGGACGTCGCTCCAGCAGCGTGTGCAGGGTCTGCTGGATGGTCTCCCGCACCTGGTCAGCGAGGTTGAAGACCACCAGCGGGTCGTCCGCCGAGTCGGTCAGGTGCGCGGTGGGGATCGGCGGGCAGAACTCGATCAGCCACTTGCTGGGCAGCGGCACCATGCCCAGCGGGCCGAGCAGCGGGAACGTCGGCGTGACCGGGAAGTAGGGCAGCTTCAGCAGCCGCGCCAGGGGCTTGAGGTCGGCGAGCATCGGGTAGATCTCCTCGCCGCCGACGATGGCGACGGGCACGATCGGGGTGCCGGTGCGCAGCGCCGCCGAGACGAACCCGCCCCGCCCGAAGCGTTGCAGTTTGTAACGGTCGGCGTAGAGCTTGCCGATGCCCTTGAAGCCCTCGGGGAACACACCGACCAGATCGCCGCCGCCGAGCAGCCGCTCGGCGTCCGGGTTGCAGGCCACAGTGCCGCCGGTCTTGCGAGCCAACTCGGAGACCACCGGCATCCGGAAGACCAGGTCGGCGCCGAGCAGCCGCAGGTAGCGGTGGGCGGGATGCTTGTCGTGCAGCGCCGCCGACAGGATCAGGGCGTCCAGTGCCACCGTGCCGGAGTGGTTGCCGACCACCAGCGCGGGCCCATCCACGGGGACGTGCTCCACCCCACTGACCTCGGTGCGGAACCAGTCTCGGTAGAGCAGCCGCAGCAGCGGGTGGAAGACCGCGTCGGTCAACTCCGAGTCGAAACCGAACTCGTCGACCTCGTAGTCACCGGAGAGCCGCCGGCGCAGGAACGCCAACCCGTTCGCGACCTTGCGGTCCCAGTGGTCCCCGGGCCGGTCCGACACCGCCGGCTCGGTGCCGCCGGGCAACCCGGCGTCGACCTCGTCGGAAGGTGTCGGGGTCGAGGCCGAGGTCGGGGTTGAGGCCGGCGGTGTGGTCGAGGCCGGCGGTTCCGTCGGGGTCGGCGTGGCCTGCGCGGCCGGTCGATGTCCGTTGCGCCGCGCCGGCTCCGCGTCCGGCGCGGGCACCTGCTGCGGTACGTCGAAACGCCCGACCGACTGCGGGTCGCGCCCCTCCTCCGGCCCACTCATGATGCCGCCTCGGTTCGCGACTGCGGGGCTCGCAAGACCGGCTCACTCCTCGCGCTCACGATGACCGCTCCCGGATCGCTGAACGGACCTGCCGGATGCCGTCCAGGACGAGTTGCTCGGCAGCGGCCAACTGACCCCGGGTAACCACCATCCCACCGTGGTGGGCGCGGATGAAGTCCTCGAACGCCTCTGCGGTCGACCGGGGGGTGAAGCCGTACTCGTGCTCGAGCCGGCTGGTGTCGACCACCCGGCCGTGTACGAAAAGGTCGACCTGGTCCAGGCCGTAGCCGCCGAAGCCCATGCTGCGGGCCAGCGCTGCGGCCCCGGAGAGACCCGGCTCCAGCACCGGGACGGCCACCCGTCCGGCACGTCGGATCGCCTGGGACAGCGACAGCACCCCGGGGCCGGCGACGTTGTACGTGCCGGGATGGTCCTCCACGATCGACCGGTGCAGCACCTCCAGCGCGTCGTCGAAGTGCAGGAACTGCAGGCGGGGGTCACGGCCGAAGACGGTCGGCACGAACGGCTGTGAGAAGTAGCGGGTCAACGTGGTGTCGGCGGTCGAGCCGATGAACGGGGCGAAGCGCAGCACCGTGGCGGTGACGTCTGATCGGCGGCGGCGGAAGCCGCGCACGTACCCCTCAAGGTCGAGGATGTCGCGGCCGAAACCGCCGCGCGGCACCTCGCGGGGCTCGGTCTCTTCGGTGAAGACCGCCGGATCCCGGAACGACACCCCGTACGCGGCGGTCGACGAGCGGACCACGAGCTTGCGCAGTCGGGGTGCCCGCTGGCAGGCGGCGAGCATCTGCATGCTGCCGATGATGTTCTGGTCCTTCATCGCGGACCGGCCGCCATGCGCCGGATCGGGTGAGGTGACCAACGCGAGGTGCACCACCGCGTCGACGTCCAGGTCGGCGAGGAGGCCACCGAGGGAGCCGCTGTCAACTCGGATGCGTTCGACCCGGTCCAGCAGGTCGGGGAACTCGGTGCCGGAGTCCGGTGCGTCGACCCCGATGACCCGCTCGATGCGCGGGTCGGCGGCCAGTCGAGCCGCCACGTGGGCACCGAGGTAACGGCCTACTCCGGTGACGACGACGACCCCCGGAGCACCTGAGGTGCCACCGGGGGTCATCTGACGCACCTACGCCGGCAGGATGGACCGAGCCGGGACGACCACGGCCTGATCACCTGAGCCTCCGGAGGTCGACAGTTTGGCAAGTGACGCCGAACGCCGGGCCGACAGCCCGGCGGCGATCACTTGCCGAGACGGCGACGCTGGACGCGGGTCTTGCGCAGCAGCTTGCGGTGCTTCTTCTTAGCCATGCGCTTACGGCGCTTCTTGACCACCGAGCCCATACGACAGCCTTTCGATACAACGTGCGGGGCGGACCGGATGACACCACGCAGGTGGCGACGGCGACCGCTTGCGGACAACGGACCGGACCAGTCTGGGCGGCGGGGCGCACCGGTGGGGTCTCGGTCGGGCTCCAGGGTAGCCGGAGGGCGTCAGCCGGACCAACGCGCCCCCGTCGCGGCCGCCTCTGGACCGCGACAGCGGGCCCGCAAGCTCACTCCTCACGCCCACCGATGCCGGTCAGCTGACGATCGGAGGGCGGGGCGGTGGCTCAGGCGGTCTCCTGAAAGGCACCCCGGAGATATTCGTGCACCGCATGCTCGGGCACCCGGAATGACCGGCCGACCCGGACGGCGGTGAGCTCACCGCTGTGCACCAGGCGATAGACCGTCATCTTTGACACCCGCATGACCGTCGCCACCTCCGCGACGGTCAGGAACTTGACCTCCGACAGCCGTCCGTCGGACTGTGACCCGGCCATGGCTCACCGACCCATCCCATGCCCGGCGCGTGCCAACCCGACGGATGCTCCGGGCCGGGCCGACGACGCGCGTGTTACCAGTACGGTAGCGGGGCGGTTGTGACCGGCGCGATCCCTTCCTGCAACTGATCATGCTTCGGTGGCCGGTTCACCCGATCCGTGCTCCCGGTATCCGCCCGTCCGCGTCCGTCGTCCGGTTGGTCCGGGTGCTCATTCGGTGCGCAGGGCGACCACCGGGTCGAGACGGCCGGCGCGCTGCGCGGGAACCACCCCGAAGACGATGCCCACCACCGCCGAAACGCCGAAGGCGAGCGCCAACGACCACCAGGTGATCGCCGCCGGAATTGGCGACAGCGCGTCGACCAGGAGGGCGGTTCCCACGCCCAGCGCCATCCCGGTGAGCCCGCCGATCGTGGTGAGCAGCACCGCCTCCAGCAGGAACTGCACGCCGATGTCGCGGGGACGCGCGCCGACGGCCTTGCGCAGCCCGATCTCCCGGGTCCGCTCCCGGACGCTGACCAGCATGATGTTGGAGACGCCGACGCCGCCGACGAGCAGCGAGATGCCGGCGATGGCCGCCAGGACGCCGGTGAGAACACCGAGGATGTCGCCGAGCACGCCGAGGATCTGCTGCTGGGTGACCGCGCTGAACTCGGTGTCCGGGTGGCGGCGGTTCAGCTCGGCGACGATCCGTTCGCCCAGCTCGTCGATCCGCTCCCGGTCCGGTGCCTTCACCGCGATGCCGTCGACGCGCTGGGTGCCCCAGAGTCGTTGTGCGGCGGTCACCGGCACGTGCACCTCGTCGTCCCGGTCGACGCCGAGGCTTTGCCCGAGGGGCGCGAAGACACCGATCACCCGGAACCGCACCCCGGCCAGCGCCACCTGCTGACCGAGCGGGTCCCGGTCGGGGAAGAGCGCACGGGCGACCGAGTCACCGAGCACCGCGACCCGTCGGCTGGTGTCCACGTCGGTACCGGTGAGGTAGCGTCCCCGCGCCAGCGAGCGGGTGAACACCGCCGGGGTCGTCTCCAGGACGCCCTGCACTGTGGTGAAGTCCGAACGGGCGCCGGCCCGCGCGGTCGCCCCGGAGGCGACGGTGACCGCCACCCGATCAGGATCGCCGACCACCCGCGTGACGGCGTCCACGTCCTTTAGGGTCAGCGGCGAGACGACCGGCGCGTTGCCCACCTCGATCCGGCCGGGGACGACCAGCAGCAGGTTGGAGCCGAGGCCCTCGACCTGTTGCTCGACCTTCTGTTTGGTGCCGGTGCCGATGGCCACCAGCAGCACCACCGAGGCCACCCCGATGATCACCCCGAGCATGGTCAGCGCGCTGCGCAACCGGTTGGCCCGCAGGGCGTCCAACGCCACCCGCCACGCCTCGGCAACTCTCACGCCGTACCTCCGGGCCGCTCGACCTCGCGCGGAAGGCGCCCGGTGGCTCCGGCGGCGCCACCGGAGCCACCGGGCGGGTGCCCCGGACCGCTTCCGGACGCGGACCGGGGCTCCGCGCTGGGAGCGGGGACCAGTGTCGCAGGTCGACCGTGATCAACGGACGGCGGTCGATCATGAGCGGAGCGCGGGTCGGCGCTGTCCGCCACGACCACCCCGTCGCGCATGGTGATCCGGCGGTGAGCGCGGGCCGCCACCTCCTGGTCGTGGGTGACCATCACCAGCGCCACCCCCGACTCCGCGTTCAGTTGCTCCAACAGCTCCAGCACGGCGGCGCCGGTGACGCTGTCCAGGTTTCCGGTGGGTTCGTCGGCCAGCAGCACCGTCGGCTCGGTAACCAGCGCGCGGGCGATCGCCACCCGCTGCTGCTCACCGCCGGACATCTGGTTGGACCGGTGATCCAGCCGGTGCCCGAGGCCGACCCGGCCCAGCATCGCCGCCGCCCGCTCCCGCCGCTGCCGAGCCGACACCCCCCGATAGACCAGGGGCAACGCCACGTTCTCCACCGCCGAGGTACGCGGCAACAGGTGGAACGCCTGGAAGACGAACCCGATCGTCTCGTTGCGCAGGGTCGCCATCTCCGGTGGGGCGAGGGCGTTGACGTCCCGCCCGCCGATCACCAGGCGGCCGCCGGTGGGCCGGTCCAGCCCGCCGAGGAGGTGCATGAGGGTGGACTTGCCCGAGCCGGACGGGCCGACCAGGGCCACGTAGTCCCCAGGCTGCACGGTGAGCGACACCCCGCGCAGCGCCTCCACCGACACCCCGTCGAGCTGGTACGTCCGGGACACGTCCACCGCCTCGATGGCCGGAACCCGCTCCCCTGCCGGCCGATCCGCGACGGCGGGTTCGGTCACTGGACTTCCTGGCCGTCGCGGACCTGGTCGGCGCCGCGTACCACGATCCGGTCGCCGGGCTGCACGCCGTTGAGGATCTGCACGAGGTCGGACCCCTGGACGCCCACGGTCACCGGCGCCCGGCCCGCCTTGCCGTCACGGACCACCCAGACCGCGTCGCGGCCGTCGGCGGAGAACACCGCCGACGCGGGGACGGTCACCGCGTCGACGGCCTCGCGTACCCGCAGGTGCACGATCGCGTTCATGCCGGGGCGGGGCGTCGGGGCCGGCTCGTCCTCGGCCAGCTTGCCGACGCCCAGCGCGAGGCGGACCCGGTAGGTGACCCCGCCCTGCGCGGAGCTGGTGGGCAGCACGTCGACCGAGCGGACGGTGGCGTCGTAGCTGGCACCGGTGACGGCGTCCAACTCGACAGTGGCCGGCACACCGGCCTTGACCAGCAGCACGTCGGTCTCGTCCACCTCGGCGAGCAGACCCAACTGCCCGGTGTCCACCACGGTCAGCACCGGGGTGCCGGCAGCGACCTGACCACCGACCGCGACCGCGTCGTCCACGCCGGCCGGCGGCCCACCCTGGCTGGGGGCCAGCACGGACGGGTCGAGGCCGGCCGCCTGCCCGCCACCGGCCTGCTCCAACAGCCCGGCCAGACCGGCATTCGCGCCACCGCCGGCCCGGGTGCCGCCGGGCTGCACCACCCCGGCGATCGGGGCGCGCAGGGTCAGCGCGTCGACTGTCGCCTTCGCCAGGTCGTACGCCTGCTGGGCCTGGAGCCGCTGTGCCGCGGAGAGCGCGCCGACGGCGGAACTCAAGCCGTTGATCCCCCGCTGCACCGCGCGGACCGCCTGGTCGGCGCTGCGCGCGGCGGCCGCGTACTGGCGTTGCGCGGACGTCACCTGGGTGAGCAGCGCGTCGCGCAGTTGCGGGTCGGCGATCTTCTCGGCGGCCTTCCGGGCCGCGTCGAACGCCTCGTCGGCGGCCTTGTCGGTGCCACGCCGGCTGCTGGTCAGGCTGCCCGCTCCGACGCCTCGACCGGCCCGCTTCGCGGCTGTCAGCGCCTCCTTGGCCTGACGGAGACGCTGTTGCGCGCTCGGTGAGTCGACCACCGCCAGCACCTGACCGCGCTTGACCCGCTGTCCAGGTTGAACGCGCAGGCTGGACAGGGTGCCGTCGGCGGGAGCGGTGAGGGTGGCGGCGGCGCGGGCGGTCACCGTGGCGGGTGCGTCGATCACCTCGGTGACCGGGTTGCGGGCGGCCGATGCCAGCGTGAGATCGGGGCCTTCGTCGCCGCAGGAGGCGGCGGTGGTGGCGGTGAGGACGATGACGGCGGTCAGGGCGATGAGCAGGCGGGGCCGCATGGTGCTGGCGGGCCGTGACGACTGAGGACGGCGCACCCATCGATGGTACGGCGCACCGCCGCACCGCCTCCGAGCTGCGTCAGGCGGCGGTGGCGCGGACGTACGCCACGCACTCGTCGTGCAGCGTCGACCACTGCTCACCGAACGCCTTCTCGGAGGCCGCGTCGATGGTCCTGCCATCGTGCACCACGGTCTTGAAGAAGGTGAGCAGCCGCAGCGGCCCGTACCGGTCGACGAGGTGCCGGACGGCCAGGTAGCCGATGCCGTAGCTGGCGGCTACCCGTTCGGCGGAGGCGTCGTCGGCGGGGTTGACGCCCTCCAACTTGCCGTCCCAGCCGCCCCGGACCATCTTGCGCACGTCGGCGATCCCCTCGTACCGGTCGACCGCCTGGCCGCCGGCACCGGCGAACTCGGCCAGGCCCTCAACCAACCACCAGGTGAGCTCGCCCGGGTAGCCGCGCTCCGGCAATGACGCCGCGTGGGTCAGCTCGTGCCGGAGCAGGTCGTCGGTGCCGCTGTTGGAAAGCCCTTCGGCGTTGAGCACCACCTCGTGGTGACCGCCGCCCACTGTGACCGCGTAACCGCCGGTCCATTCTGGGCGCTCCCCGCCGTACCAACGCTGCCACTCGGTGCGCCCGGCGTAGAAGATCCGGTATCGGTCCGGCGGTGAGCCGGTCACCGCGTACCCGTCGGCGACCTTCGCCGCCGCCTCGGCCTGCACGAGCAGGCCGGGCAGCTTGCCGCGCAGCGCCGGGGTGGTGGCGACGATGGTCCGCGCGCCGATGGCGACCGCCAGGTCGCTGATCTCCCACGGTCGGGTGCCGGTCTCCACCGACTTGGATTCCTCCATGGCGACCATCCGGGGCTGGTCGCCGTTCTCCCGCCACCGGGTGCCGATCAGCACCGGGCTGGGCCGGCAGTTCGGAGTGACGAAGCAGTACTGGAAGCGCACCAACAGCCGCCACTCGCCGGGCTTGCCGATGATCGGCACGGGCAGGCCACTCGGCTCGGCGCGCCAGCCGGTCACCTTGAGCTCGCGTAGCGCGGCGAAGCGTCGGCGCAGGTCGTTGTGGGCTGCGGGATCGGCGACGGCGAGGAAACCGGCGCGGTCGCCGCCGAGGAGTGCCGCGGACTGCCGGTGGAGCTGTGCGGTGATCCGGTCGGACAGCCCGCGGGCCACGACGGTGGCCGGGTCGTCGGCCGCCGAGGAGCCGACCCGGCTGACGGTGGGGCGCGCGCCTGTCTCCCGGATCACTCCGACGACGAGCGCCGCCGGCAGGCCGCAGCCCAGCAGCAGGAGGACCACCACGAGCACCGTCCACAGCGGCCAGAGCCGCCGTGGTGCTGGCTGCTGCACCTCGTCAGTCACCCGCCGAAGGGTACGACCACTACCTGGATGCGGCGAGGCCGCCCCGGGCGGATTGGCCCGGCCGCTCGCTCACCCGCCTGTGCGCGGCCAGGAGCGGAACGAGATGTCCATGCTCGCGACCAACTGGTGGTACGAGCGGTCGATATCGCGGGGCAGACCGAAGCCGCCCGCGGCCTCCAGGGTCACGAAGCCGTGCAGGGCGCTGCGCAGCGCACGGGTCGCGTCGACCGCGTCGTCACCGGTGAGCCCGTACCCGCGCAGCACAGCGAAGATGGCACCGACGGCGCGTTCGCCGGCCTCGACGTGTTCCGGGTCGGCCGGGTCGGGCACCCGCTGCGTCGCCGGGTAGCGGCCGGGGTGCCGGAGGGCGTAGCCACGGTAGGCGTCCGCCATGGCCCGCAGGGCGTCGCCACCGGAGCGGCCGACGGCGGCGGTGGTCATCTCGGTGGCCAGCTCGGCGGTGGCCAGGGCTGCCAGTTTCTGGGCCAACGCGTCCGCCCCCCGCACGTGCTTGTAGAGGCTGGGCAGCGCCACCCCGAGCCGGCTGGCGAGCGCGGCGAGGGTGAGCTGCTGGAAGCCGACCTCGTCGGCCAGCCGGGCCGCCTCCCGTACGACGGTCTGTTGGTTGAGGCCGGCCCTAGGCACCGGCGCACACCGCCAGGAAGCCGAGCAGTTCCTCGGCGGTGCGTTGCGGCCGGTCGGCGTGCGGGTAGTGGCCGGACTCCTCGATCATCCGGGCCTCGGCGGTGCCGAAGAGCCGCCGGGCGGCCCGTGCCTCGGCTCCCGGATCGGGGAAGTCCGGGTCCTTGGTCCCCATCAGCACCAGCACCGGTTGCCGCACCTGCGGGGCACGGGCGGTCCAGTGCGGCTCGGCCGGTGCGACCACGCCGCGCGTCGCGGCCATCCGGCCGGGCTCGCGCAGGTTGGCCACCATCGAACGGCGGTACGCGGCGTCGTCGGCGGGTCGGTGCACCGGGAACAGGGTGTTGTGGAACATCCCGAACAGTCGAGGGCTGTGCAGCACTGACCACGTCGCCATCCGCAGCAGCGGGTTGAGCTTCGGCTGACCGACGAACGCGCCGATCTGCACGATGCCGGTGACCAGCTCGGGCGCGTCGGTGGCGGCGAAGACCACCGCCGCAGCGGCGGACGAACTGCCGACCAGCACGGCCGGACCGGCGTCGAGGTCACGGACCACGGCCAGCAGATCCGCGCCGACCTCCGCCGGGGCGTACGTGGGCCAGCCGGCGCTGGACTCGCCGTGGCCCCGGACGTCGATCGAGGCGACCCGGTGACCGGCTGCCACCAGTAGCGGCACGAGGTGCCGGAAGCTCGCCCTGTTCTCCCCCATGCCGTGCGCGAGGACCACCAACGGCCCCTCGCCCCGCACCTCGTACGCGATGTGTCCGCCGTCCCGCCACACCTGGCTAGTTGTCATAGCTTTAAAGCTAAGCTACTTAGCCAACGGTGGCAAGTCGGATAACCGAAACGGGCCGGCGGTGACCCGAGGGGTCACCGCCGGCCCGTCGGCCGAACCGGAGGAACTACTTCTTGGAGATCAGGGCACGGCCGAAGAAGACCAGGTTGGCGGGGCGCTCGGCGAGCCGGCGCATCAGGTAGCCGTACCACTCGTCGCCGTACGGGACGTAGGTGCGCACGGTGTAGCCCTCGCCGGCCAACCGGGCCTGCTCCTCGGGGCGGATGCCGTAGAGCATCTGGAACTCGAAGCGCTCGGGACCCCGGTCGAACCACCGGGCCCGGTCCTCACCGATGGCGATCATCCGCGGGTCGTGGGTGGCCAGCATCGGGTAACCGTCGCCGGACATCAGGATGTTCATGCAGCGCACGTACGACTTGTCCACCTCACGGGCCGACTGGTACGCCACCGACTCCGGCTCCTTGTAGGCGCCCTTGCACAGCCGCACCCGCGACCCGGCCGAGGAGAGCTCCCGGCAGTCCGACTCGGTCCGCCGCAGGTACGCCTGGAGCACCGCGCCGGTCGACGGGAAGTCCTTGCGCAGCCGGCTCAGCACCTCCAACGTCGAGTCGGTGGTGGTGTGGTCCTCCATGTCCAGGGTGACAGTGGTGCCCGCCGCGTCGGCCGCCGCGCAGATCGCCCGCGCGTTGTCGTACGCCAACTGCTCGTCGAACATCTGGCCGAGGGCGGAGAGCTTCACGCTCACCTCGGCGGCCGGGGTGAGCCCAGCGACGCCGAGCATCTTCAGCAGTTTCAGGTATTCGTCCCGGGTGGCGGTGGCCTGCTCGGGGCGGACGGTGTCCTCACCGAGGTGGTCGAGGGTGACCGCGAGGCCGTCGTCGACGAGCCCGCGGGTCGCGCGCAACGCGTCGTCGGTGGCGGCGCCGGCGACGAACCGGCGGACGACGTCCCGGGTGTACGGGGCAGTCGCGACGAGCCGCTCGACCTGGGATGACCGGGAGGCGGCGAGGATGACGGAACGGAGCATGAGCCGAGCGTAACGCCCCTGCCAGGGGCCCCGCCGAGGGGCGGCCGGGCCACCTCGGCCCGGGGGCGGGGCGGCGGCGGTGGCGTCGATCGGCTACAACGATGCCGTGGACCAACGCCCCCGCCGCCGACTCCGCTCGGCCTCCGTGCAGCTCGGCGCGCTCACCGCTCTCGCGCTCGCCCTCTCCGGCTGCAACATGACCTCGGACGACGACGATGACGACGACTGCGCCCTCGGGCCGGTCGGCGGCGGCGACACCGTCGCGCTGGCGATGCGGGTCACCGACCCGGCCGCCGGTCGCACCGCCCCGGAGCCGACCACCGCCGCCCTGCCCGAACGCGGTGGATTCGGCACCCACCTCGCCGCCTGCGGCGGCTGACGTGCGCCGCGAGACGGTCACGCCGCGCCCCGACTGGGACGCCACCATCCGGTCGCAGGGGCTGGTCTACGTCGACACCGAACTGCCCGACGGCGGGATCATGTCGTACTGGGACGAGACCGCCGCGTACGCCTTCGACCTGGACGAGGTGCTGCGGCTGGAGGAGGCCACCGAGGAGCTGCACCGGATGTCGGTGGCCGCCGCCGAGCACGTGGTGGCGCAGCGCCGGTACGCCGAGTTCGGCATCCCGGAGTGGGCGGCCGAGGCGGTGGCCCGGTCGCTGCGGGAGGCGCCACCGACCCTGTACGGGCGGTTCGACCTCGCCTACGACGGCACCTGGCCTCCGAAGATGTTGGAGTACAACGCGGACACCCCCACCGCGTTGGTCGAGGCGAGCATCATCCAGTGGTACTGGCTGGAGCAGACCCGGCCGGAGCTGGACCAGTGGAACAGCCTGCACGAGCGGCTGGTCGGCGCCTGGGCCAAGATCGGGGCGGGGCTGCACGACCCCCGGGTGCACGTGCTCTGGTCGAACGAGGAGGAGTCCGGCGAGGACCACATGACCGCCGGCTACCTCGCCGAGACCGCCCGGCAGGCCGGCCTGAGCGTCGAGCTCCAACCCATCCAGGAGATCGGCTGGGACGGCCGACGCTTCGTCGACGCCGACGACAACCCGGTAACCACCTGCTTCAAGCTCTACCCGTGGGAATGGATGCTGGCCGAGCCGTACGGGCCGGCGGCCCTGGCCCCGGGCACCCCGACCACCTGGATCGAGCCGGCCTGGAAGCTGCTGCTCTCCAACAAGGCGCTGCTGGCGGTCCTCTGGGAGCTGTACCCCGGCCACGAGTACCTGCTCCCGGCGTACCTCGACTCGCCGCGCGGCATGCGGGAGTACGTCGCCAAGCCACTACTCGGCCGCGAGGGCGGATCGGTACGCATCGTCACCGCCGAGGAGGAGATCACCAACCCGGGGATCTACGGCGACGAGGGCTGGTGCTACCAGGAGTTCCGGGCGTTGCCGCAGTTCGCCGGCAACCGGATGGTGCTGGGCAGCTGGATCGTCGACGGCGAATCGGCCGGTGTGGGCGTGCGGGAGAGCGCGAGTCTGATCACCGACGGCTACGCGCGGTTCCTGCCGCACTACATCGACGCGCCGCGCACCCGCTGAGTCGTCTACCGTTGGGGCGTGAACTTCGACGCGTACGCCCGGACCGGCGTTGACCTGGTCAACGCCCGCCTGGACGACCTCGACGACCTGCGGGCCCTCTTCCCCGACGAAAACGCCTGGATGCGCGACGAGGTCGCGGACCGGGACGTGGCAATTTTCCGCCGGGCGCAGAAACGGTTGCGCGACGTCTTCGAGTACGGCACCTCGGGGCGGGACGCCCAGGCGGTCACCGAGCTGAACGCGCTGCTCGAGGCGTTCCCGGTGCAGCCGCGCATCTCCGGGCACGACTCCAGTGACTGGCACATGCACGTGACCAGTCGGGGCGCATCGGTCAGCGCCGAATATCTGGCTGGCGCGGTCTGGGGGCTGTCGGTCTGGCTCTGCGAGTACGGCAGCGCCCGGTTCGGGGTCTGCGCCGACGAGCGGTGCGGCAACGTCTACCTGGACACGTCGTCCAACTGCTGCCGGCGGTTCTGCTCGGAGCGCTGCGCCACCCGCTCGCACGTCGCCGCGCACCGGGCCCGCAAGCGGGCGGCGGTCGGCGAGCAGGTCACTGTCGCTCCGCAGCCGACCTCCGCCGCCGATTCCCTCTCACCGGTCAGCTGACACCGCCGCCGCCCGATCTCGGGCAGACGGGTCAGGCGTCGACCGGTGACGACGCGGTCAGGTGCTGGCGGGCAAACTCCAGCGCGGCGCGCAGGTCCGCCTCGCGCACCGCGCGGCTCTTCGCGCCCCGGGTGGCGACCTCCACCGCCACCGCCCCGGTGAAACCCCGGCCGGCCAGCGAGGAGAGCAGCTCCCCGCAGGGCTGGGTGCCGCGCCCGGGCACCAGGTGCTCGTCGCGGCCCTCGCCGGTGCCGTCGCCGAGGTGTACGTGCGCCAGCCCGGCGCCCATCCGGTCGGCCATCTCCAGGGGGTCGCTGTGCGAGGCCGCGCAGTGCGACAGATCCAGGGTGTACGACGGGTAGCCGGCGTCGGTCGGGTCCCAACCGGGCACATACGGGACGAACTGCCGGCCCGCCATCCGCACCGGGTACATGTTCTCCACCGCGAAGCGCAGCCCGGTGAACCGGTCCGCGACGGTGGCCAGACCCTCGGCGAAGTTGCGTGCGTAGTCGCGCTGCCAGGTGAACGGTGGGTGCACCACGACGGTCGGCGCGCCCAGCGTCTCGGCCAGCTCGGCGGCCTTGCGCAGGCGCTCCCACGGGTCCGGGCTCCACACCCGCTGGGTGACCAGCAGGCAGGGCGCGTGCACCGAGAGCACCGGCACGTCGTAGTGCGTGGAGAGGCCGCGCAGAGCGCCCGCGTCCTGGCTGACCACGTCGGTCCAGACCATCACCTCGACGCCGTCGTAGCCGAGCGCCGCGGCCAGTTGGAACGCCGCAGCGGTCGGCTCGGGAAAGACCGACGAGCTGGACAGGAGCACGGGAACGCGGGAAGTCACATCAGCCAGCGTAGCCCGGCAGCGCCGGGGGCATCGTGACGAGCGCCGGCAAATCGACCGAAAACGGCCGCCGGATCAGATCGGCTCCAGTTGATCGAGGCGGCGGAGGATGACTCCCTCCCGCAGTGCCCACGGGCAGATGTCCAGCGAGTCCAGATCCAGGCGGCGCATCACCGCCTCGGCGACCACGGCACCGGCCAGCAACTGGTGGGCCCGACCCGCGCTGACCCCCTCCAGCTCCATCAACTGCGCCGGTGGGATGTGCCGGATGAAACCGATGACCTGCCGCAAGCCGGCCCGGGTCAGGCTGCGTCGCACCCACAGCCCGGAACCGGACGGGGCCGCCCCGGCCAGTCGGGCCAGGGTCCGGAACGTCTTCGAGGTGGCCACCGCCCGACCCCAGCCCACCTCCGTCATCTGGTCGACGACCTTGTCCAGCCGGCCGTCCACGTACTCCCGGAGCTTGTCGACGGCCTCCGCCGACGGCGGGGCCGCACTGGCCGGATCGACCCGCAGCCGCTCGCGGCTCAGCCGGCCGGCCCCGAGTGGCAGGGAGACAGCGACGTCCGGGTCCTCGTCGATGCCGGCGGCGATCTCCAACGAGCCGCCACCGATGTCCAGCACCAGCAGCCGGCCGGCCGACCAGCCGAACCACCGCCGTACCGCCAGGAACGTCATCCGCGCCTCGTCCGCCCCGGAGAGCACCGCCAGGCGTACGCCGGTCTCGTCCCGGACCCGGGCCAGCACCTCGGCCGCGTTGGTGGCGTCGCGCACCGCGGACGTGGCGAAAGCGATGAGGTCGTCGGCCGCCAACCCGGTGGCCGCCGCCTTGGCCATGCCCACCGCCTTGACCAGGCCATCCGCGCCCACCTCGGTCAGCGCGCCGTCGGGGCCGATCTGCTCGGCCAGCCGCAGCACCACCTTCTCGGAGTGCGCCGGCCACGGGTGCGCGCCGTGGTGCGCGTCCACCACAAGGAGATGCACCGTGTTGGATCCGACGTCGAGGACACCCAGTCGCATGGTGAAGACCCTAGGCGCAACACGTTTGCGCGGCTCACCGGCCTGCGGACGTGACCGCGCGTACGCTGGGCCGAGTGACGATGGAGCTCCGTGTGCTGGTGGACGACCCGGGTGACCCGCGCAGTCGCGAGGTGCCCCTGGACTTCCCTCGGGAGTGGATCGAGTTCACCGACCCGGCCGACGAGACGCACCTGATCCGGGCCGACCTGACCTGGTTGCTCTCCCGCTGGACCTGCATCTTCGGCAAGGGCTGCCACGGCATCATCGCCGGCCGGGCCGCCGACGGTTGCTGCTCGCACGGGGCGTTCTTCACCGACTCGGACGACGAGAAGCGGGTTCGCAACGCCGTCCGGCGACTCGCCCCGTCGACCTGGCAGCATTTCCGGCGCGGGTTCAAGAACTGGACCGACGAGGACACCATCGACGGCAAGAACCCGGCCCGCCGCACCGCCACCCAGGGCGCCGACGGTCCGTGCGTGTTCCTCAACGACGCCGACTTCGCTGGCGGCGGCGGTTGCGCCCTGCACGCCCAGGCGCTGCGCGACGGCGTGCACCCGTTGGAATACAAGCCGGACGTCTGTTGGCAGCTGCCGATCCGCCGAGATCAGGACTGGGTGAAGCGACCGGACAACAGCAAGGTGCTGGTCTCCACCCTGTCCGAGTTCGACCGGCGGGGTTGGGGAGCCGGTGGGCACGACCTGGACTGGTGGTGCACCTCCTCGACGGACGCGCACGTCGGCACCGAGCCGATGTACCTGTCGTACGGGCCGGAGCTGACCGCCCTGATCGGCGCTGCCGCGTACGAGCGGCTGGCCGAGCTGTGCGCGACCAGGACGAAGCAGGGCATGATCGCCCCGCACCCCGCCGACGAGATCTAGCCGCCTCTAGGCAACACCGAAGGGGGTCTGCGTCGAGCGCAGACCCCCTTCGGGTACGCCGATCACGGCTCGAACTTGTAGCCCAGACCCCGGACGGTCACGATGAAGCGCGGCGCGGACGGCTCCGGCTCGATCTTGGAGCGGAGCCGCTTGACGTGTACGTCCAGCGTCTTGGTGTCACCGACATAGTCGGCGCCCCAGACCCGGTCGATGAGCTGGCCGCGGGTGAGCACCCGACCCGCGTTGCGCAGCAGCAGCTCCAGCAGTTCGAATTCCTTCAGCGGCAGCTGTACGGCCCCGCCGTCGACGGTCACCACGTGCCGCTCGATGTCCATCCGCACCGGCCCGGCGGCCAGCGTCGGCGCACCCGCCTCGGTCACCTCCGGGCTCTGCCGGCGCAGCACCGCCCGGATCCGGGCGACCAGTTCCCGCGGCGAGTACGGCTTCGTGACGTAGTCGTCGGCGCCGATCTCCAGCCCGACCACCTTGTCGATCTCGCTGTCCCGGGCGGTGACCATGATGATCGGTACGGCGGAGCGCTGCCGCAGCTGTCGGCAGACCTCGGTCCCCGACATCTCGGGCAACATCAGGTCGAGCAGCACGATGTCGGCGCCGGTCCGGTCGAACTCGGTGAGGGCGTCGGTGCCGGTCGCGGCGACCGAAACCTCAAAGCCCTCCTTACGGAGCATGTACGACAAGGCGTCGGAGAACGACTCCTCGTCCTCGACCACGAGAACGCGGCTCAACGGGGGTTTCCTTTCCATTTGCTGTCAGACCTGCCGTAGCCCAGTCGGACCGGACTCGATCCCAACCGGCGGCAGTGTCGCCAGGAGGTCGTCCGGTGGACTGGCGGGCAGCCGGAGGGTGAACGTCGATCCACCACCAAGAGTGCTCGACACCTCGACCCGTCCGCCATGGTTGCTCGCAATGTGTTTCACGATCGCCAGACCGAGCCCGGTGCCGCCGGTGGCACGCGAGCGAGCCTGGTCGGCCCGGTAGAACCGCTCGAAGATCCGGTCGACGTCGGTGGGGGCGATACCGATGCCCTGGTCAGCGACGGCGACCTCGACGTGCTCGTCGTCGCCGCGGAGGGTCACCCGCACCGTGGTGTCCTCGCCCGAGTAGTTGATGGCGTTCTCCACCAGGTTCGCCACCGCCGTGGCGAGTTGGGAGTCGCTGCCGTACGCGGTGAGACCACGCGCCCCGTCCACTGTCACCGCGACACCCCGGGCGGAGGCCGTGGTGCGGGTCCGGTCGACCACCTCGGCGATCACCCAGTCCAGCGCGACCGGCTCCGGTGGCGGCTGCGGCTCAGCCCCCTGCAACCGGGTCAGCTCCAGCAACTCCTGCACCAGTCGACCCAGCCGGGTCGACTCGTGCTGGATCCGTTCGGCGAACCGGCGGGCGGCCACCAGGTCCTCGGAGAGGTCGGGTGCCGCGGCGTCGGCCGGCTCGGTCGCGTCCAGCAACGCCTCGGCGAGCAGTTGCAGGGCCCCGATCGGGGTCTTCAGCTCGTGGCTCACGTTGGCCACGAAGTCGCGTCGTACCCGGGTCAGCCGGTGCGACTCGGTCACGTCGACCGCCTCGACCGCGACGAAGCCGTTGCCGAGACCCATCGCCCGCAGGTGCACGCCGAGCGGGTTCTCCCCCGCGCTGTCGCGACCTCGGGGCAGGTCCAGCTCGATCTCGCGTCGCACGCCGGTGCGTCGCACCTGGCCGGCAAGGGTACGGATCAGCGGGTGCGCGGCGATTGAGCCGGGAGTGCTGCCGGTACGCAGCAGCCCCATCGCGCGGGCGGCCGGGTTGATCAGCACGGGGACGTCGTCGTCGTCCAGAACCACGACACCGGCCCGGAGTGAGTCGATCGTCCGGCGGCCGAGCCCGGCCTGCTGCTCGTCGGCTATCGCGGGCCTCCCCCTGCTCCAGCGGAAGCTGACGCTCCCCGTCGACGTGGAGTGACCGTCCCGCCTCGGCAGGAACCGGGGCAGCAGCAGGCCGGCGGCCATCCCGGCCACCAACGCCAGAGCCACCACGACCGCCACCGCCCACTCCACCCGGCGATCGTAGGGTCATTGTTAACCTGCCTACCACACAGAACGGGACGAACTACCCTCACTTACGGAAGTGTTCACCCCCACGTCTGGCGTCGTTCACCGTGGTTCATCCGGGATCCGTCCGCGCGCCCTACCGTTGGCGTCGCACCTGCTCAACCCCCTGCGCCGGCACCCGTCGGCGGCGACCGACCACAGGACGTGATGATGCGCGACGAGTTCCGGGCCGACCTCCAGATCGTCAGCCAACTGCTGGTGGACATGGCGGAGGGCGTCCGCGCCGCCATGCGCCAGGCCACCCGGGCCCTGCTCACCGCCGACCGGCAGGCCGCCGAGACGGTCATCGAGCGGGACGCCGAGATCGACGACCTCTACCGGCACGTCGAGGAGCGGGTCTGTGACCTGCTCGCCCGACAGGCGCCGGTCGCCTCCGACCTCCGGGCGATGATCACCGCGCTGCACGTGGCCGCTGATCTGGAGCGGATGGGCGACCTCGCCGAGCACGTGGCGAAGACCGCGCTGCGCCGGCACCCGTCCCCCGCCGTCCCGGCCGAGCTGCGGACGGTCTTCACCGAGATGTCCGAGATCGCCGACCGGATGGCCGTGAAGATCGGTTCGGTGCTGGCGAAGCCCGACGCCGACCTCGCCGGCGAACTGGACCGCGACGACGACGCCATGGACGAGCTGCACAAGAACCTGTTCGCCGTGCTGCTCGGCGACGACTGGCCGTACGGGGTGGAGACGGCGATCGACGCCACCCTGCTGGGCCGCTTCTACGAGCGCTTCGCCGACCACGCGGTCAACGCCGGCGAGCACGTGATCTACCTGATCACCGGGGAGAGCGCGCCCAGCAGTAACTGACCGGCACGGAAGGGGCCCCTCGCCATCGCTCTCCGCGATGACGAGGGGCCCCTTCCTGGTGGCTCAGCGCCCCTGGTTGGCCACCGCCGCGGCGGCTGCCTTCGCAGCGGTCGGGTCGAGGTAGGTGCCGCCCAGAGTGAGCGGGCGCAGCTGCGGATCGAGGTCGTAGCGCAGCGGGATGCCCGTCGGGATGTTCAGCTTCGCGATAGCCTCGTCGGAGATCTGGTCGAGGTGCTTGACGAGGGCGCGCAGCGAGTTGCCGTGCGCGGCCACCAGCACCGTCCGGCCGGCCAGGATGTCCGGCACGATCGAGTCGTACCAGTAGGGCAGCATCCGGTCGACGACGTCCTTGAGGCACTCGGTGCGGGGCATCAGCTCGGTCGGCAGCAGCGCGTAGCGCGGGTCACCCACCTGCGACCACTCGTCGTTGTCGTCGATGGGCGGCGGTGGCGTGTCGTACGACCGGCGCCAGAGCATGAACTGCTCCTCGCCGTACTCGTCGAGGGTCTGCTTCTTGTTCTTGCCCTGCAGGGCGCCGTAGTGGCGCTCGTTGAGCCGCCACGACCGGCGCACGGCGATCCAGTGCCGGTCGGCGGCGTTGAGCGCCAGCTCGGCGGTGCGGATCGCACGGCGCATCACGCTGGTGTGCACGACGTCCGGCAGGAGGCTGTGCTCGCGCATCAACTCGCCGCCGCGCCGCGCCTCGCCCTCGCCCTTCTCGGTCAGGTCGACGTCCACCCAGCCGGTGAAGAGGTTCTTGGCATTCCAGTCGCTCTCACCGTGTCGCAGCAGGACCAGCGTCCCGACGGTGGGCCCTTCGCTCGCAGTCATGCGGATCATCCTGCCTCAACCGCCCGACGGACACGCGGGCAGCCGTCGTGACGACCACCACGTGAAAAAGCTGATGACCAGCGGATCCGGCCGCCACTAGGGTTGTAAGGCACGCCAGTCACATCGGTCATTACTTGCAAGCGGGGCGCCATATGCGGACGATGCGGAGTTGGTTCCGGGACACCACCGGCGGCCTACCGACCACCTTCTGGTACCTGTGGTCGGGCACCCTGATCAACCGACTCGGCTCGTTCGTCCTCGTCTTCCTCGCCATCTACCTGACCCAGGAACGTGGCTTCTCGGCCTCGCAGGCCGGCCTGGTGATCGGCCTCTGGGGCGTCGGTGGCGCGTTCGGCACGACCGCCGGCGGCACCCTCGCGGACCGGTGGGGCCGCCGGCCGACGCTGCTCACCGCCCACGTGGGCGCGGCGGCCATGATGCTCGGGCTCGGGCTGGCCCGGGATCTCTGGGCGGTGGCGCTGGGCGCGCTGCTGCTCGGCATGTTCGCCGAGGCGGCCCGGCCCGCGTTCGGGGCGATGATAATCGACGTGGTGCCGGCGAAGGACCGGCTGCGCGCCTTCTCGCTCAACTACTGGGCGATCAACCTGGGCTTCGCCTGCGCCGCCGTCCTCGCCGGCCTCGCCGCCCAGGCCGACTACCTGCTGCTGTTCGTGGTCGACGCGGCCACCATGCTGATCACCGCGCTGATCATCTTCAGCAAGGTGCCGGAGACCCGACAGGCCCGCCCCGCCACCGCCGTCACGGCGGCAGCGGCTCCGCGCGGCGCGCTGCGTACGATCCTCACCGACCGGGTCTACCTCGGCTTCGTGGCACTCAACCTGTTCGCCGCGCTGGTGTTCCTCCAGCACATCTCGATGCTGCCGATCGCGATGGGCGACGACGGCCTGAGCCCGGCCACCTACGGCTCGGTGATCGCGCTCAACGGCATCCTCATCGTGGTCGGACAACTCTTCGTGCCCCGACTGATCCGGGGTCGGAGCCGCTCACACGTGCTCGCGCTGGCGTCCGTGGTGATGGGCGTGGGGTTCGGACTGACCGCGTTCGCCGGCACCCCCTGGTTCTACGGGCTGACCGTGCTGATCTGGACGGTCGGCGAGATGCTGAACTCGCCCTCCAACTCCACGCTGATCGCCGAGCTCTCCCCGGCCGAGCTGCGCGGTCGCTACCAGGGCGTGTTCTCCCTCTCGTGGCAGATCGCCGGGGCCAGCGCGCCGATCCTCGGTGGCCTGGTGCGCGAGCACGCCGGCAACGACACCCTCTGGTACGGCTGCGCCGCGCTCGGCCTCCTGACCGCGGTGGCCCACCTCGTGTCGGGCCCGGCCCGGGAACGGCGTGCGGCCGCGCTGCGCCGCTCCGGTGAGGCACTGGCACCGGCCACCGCGTCCCGTGCGCCACAGCCCGCCGAGGCGTAATGAGTGGCGCCGCCGTCTTGGAGTTCCTACTGTGCAGTTGAAACAGTTAACAACCTGAACTGTCGGGAGGTCGGGTGCACGCCCTGCGGCGCTGGTGGCACGACACCGCAGGCGGACTACCCGCCACCTTCTGGTACCTCTGGGCCGGCCTGCTGATCAACCGGGCCGGCGCGTTCGCCATGCTGTTCCTCTCGCTCTACCTCACCGACGTGCGCGGCGCGAGCGAAGGGCTGGCCGGCGCCGTGGTCGGCGCGTACGGGGCCGGCGGGGCGGCTGGCGTACTGCTCGGCGGGGTGCTCGCCGACCGGTGGGGACGCCGGGCGACCCTGCTCGCCGCGCACCTGGCCACTGTCGGCCTGATGGTGGCGCTCGCCTTCACCCGACCCCTGCTGCTGATCGCGGTGCTCTCCGCGCTGATCGGCGTGGTCCACTCGATGCCCAGCCCAGCGTTCGTGGCGGCGATCGTCGACGTGGTGCCCGCCGAACGCCGCTCCCGGGCGTTCAACCTTCAGTTCTGGGCGTTCAACCTGGGCATGGCGGTCGCCTCGCTGCTCGCCGGGGTCCTGGCCGAGGCCAGCTTCACCGCACTGTTCCTGGTCGACGCGGGTGCCACCCTGACCGCCGCAGCCGTGATCGCCTGGAAGGTGCCCGAAACCCTGCGGCTGGCCCGGCCAGCGGCCGACCCACCGCCCGCCACAGGCGCGGCACCGAAATCCGTCCGGACCCGCCGGCCGGGACTGCACACCGCGCTCACCGACCGCACCTTCCTGGTGTTCGTCGGGCTCACCTTCGTGCTGGCCGTGCTCACCATGCAGACGTCGACCATCATGCCGCTGGCCATGCGCGCGGACGGCCTGGGCCCATCGGCGTACGGGCTGGTGGTGGCGCTCGGCGGCGCGCTGATCGTGGTCGGGCAGTTGTTCGTGCCCCGGCTGATCGACCGGCACCGCAAGGACGTCGTGCTGGCCGCCTCCACGGCGCTGCTCGCGCTCGGTTTCGGGGCGCTCGCCATCGCCGACGAACTGGCCATCTACCTGGGTGCCGCAGTGGTCTGGACGGTCGGCTCGATGCTCGCCGCCCCGCCCAACGCGCAGATCAACGCGGACCTGGCGCCACCGCAGCTACGAGCGCGCTACCAGTCGGTCTTCTACCTGACGTTCCCAGCCGCGGCGTTCGTCGCGCCCACCCTCGGCGGGGTGAGCCTCCAGCACCTCGGCGACCGGCACTGGCTGATCGTGGGCGGGCTGGGTCTGCTGGCCGCGCTCGGGCACCTGCTCGCCGGACCACAGCGGGAGCGGCACGTCGCCGCGCTGCGCCGGGTTGTCGACCCGGAGCCGAAAACCCCCGCAGACCGCGTACCGGCCGGATAACCGACGCAAAGCGCCCACCACGTCCCTGAGGTCGTGGTGGGCGCCCGCCGGTGGGGCCGGCGGCGGCGGGCAACACTCACCCCCGTAAGCATCGCCCGCTCACGCCGCCGGTCCAAACAGGTGGGAACCGTCCCCCAACGGTTATTCCACCCGTCCCCTCGCGCCTCGTCTGGTGCGCGGATCTGATCGATCCGCCGCTCCCCCGAACGTTTCCAAACGTGGCGCGGTGCAATAAAGCTAGTTCGCCCGGATTCTGGATTCAACCCAGAACGGCTGTCTCGCCGGTCACAACTGGCGAGTATCCGCTGCTCCGGCCTCGTCCGTTGGCAACAGCCGGTTACCCGTCGGCCATTCCCGCAAACACCTCAGCCGTCTTCCCGATCGGGTGACTCGGTCCGGAAGAAGTTGCTCTGGCGGCCGTCCCGCAACTGTTCCTGATAAATCAGGTTCAGCCGCCGCAGGTCAAACGTGTAGAACCACTCATCCCAGGTGATCTCGCGAATCCGGCTGCTTTCCCGGTATCCGGGAATGTTGAAGGTCAACACACCCGCCCGGCCATCCCGCTCGGTGCCGGCGATGGTCGCCGGCTTGGCCCCGCGTTCCCGGGCCCACCGCTGGATCACCTCGTGGTTCGCCGTGATCAAACTCCGTCCCGGCCGCTCCGGCCGGTCCGTGATCGACGAGATCACCTGCGAACTGCGGACCGACCGCCCCGTACCCCGTCCGGTCCGGATCCCGCCGGCCGCCGTCCCGCCACCGGTCGACGGCGTCAACGTGCGCTTGGTCGCCGCGCTCTTGGCCGGTGCCGTCCGCTTGGCCGTCGTGCGCTTGGTCGCCGCGCTCTTGGCCGGCGTCGTGCGCTTCGCTGTCGTGCGTTTCGCCGCCGCGCTCTTGGCCGGTGCCGTGCGCTTCGCCGCCGGCCGGGCCGGCGCCTTCTTCGCCGGTGCCTTCCGCGCCGGCGCCGTACGCGCCGTCGCTGTCTTCCGGGCCGCCGCCGTCTTACGGGCGGCGGTGGTCCGGCTCGCGGCCGTGCTCTTGCGGGCGGCCGTCGACGTCGACGCTGTGGTCTTCTTCGCGGCGGTCGCCTTCTTCGCCGGCGCCCGCTTCGCCGCCGCCGTCGACTTCCGCCCGGCGGTCGCCTTCGTTGCGGCGGCCCGCTTCGCCGGCGCGCTCTTGTTCGCCGGCGCGGCCTTCGCGCGGCTCGACGCCGGCCTGGCCGCCGACTTCCTGGTGGCGGCGGCACGACCCGCCGACGCCCTGGTGCCGGCGGCCCGGCCCGACGGGCCGGTGCTGCTCCGACCCGCGCCGGCCCGCATCGAGCGCACCAGCTGTTTCACCAGGTCGGGCTTGCGCAGTGCGGAGATCCCGGAGACCCCGCGTTTACGCAGCTGCCCGCGGATGTCGTCCACCCGCATCCGGGAGATCTCCGACTCGGAAACTCCGGGCGTACCCGGCGTCTGGTTGCCGGCCTGTCGCTTCGTCCTGGTCGCAGTCGCGCCGCGACCTGAGCTGTTCCGCTGAGCCATGGGACGCTCCGCTCCTTGGCACTCCGTCATCGGCGCGCGGGGGTCCCTTGCCGCACCGCGCGGTGCGGCATACCCGTCAGGAGCACTCCGAACCACCATCAACGCGCCATGATCGTGCTGGATGCAGGAAGTAGTGGCATCGTCGCAACGGCGACACCACTACTTCCTGGTTCGAGCACGATCATGGGATGCGGCCGCGGGGCGCAGGTCGGGGGCGCAGCGCGCGGGACGCGGGGGGTCAGGTTGGGTCGGGGCCGGCGCCGGAGGGCTCGAAGAGGTGGGCGAAGGCGGCCAGGTTGGCGGTCGACTCGCCCCGCTTCACCCGCCACTCGTACTCGCGCCGGATCGAACTGCCGAAGCCGATCTCCAGCATCGTGTCGAACGACTCGTCGGCGTACGTGAGCACCGCGCCGAACAGTCGATCCAACTCGTCGGCGTCCACGCCGGCCGGGTTGACCCGACCGGTGAGGTACACGTCGCCGACCGCGTCGGTGGAGAAGGAGACGCCGTACATCCGGGCGTTGCGCTGCAACAGCCAGGCCCACAGCTCCTCGCGGCGCTCGTCCGGCTGGCGCATCACGAACGCCTCGATCCGCAGCGCGTGCTCGCCGACGATCAGGTTGCAGATCGTCTTGAGCTTGTGGGTGCCCGGCAGCGTCACCGCGTACGAGCCGGGGCCGGTCGACTCCCAGGCCAGGTCCCGCTCGGCGCAGACCGACTCGATCAGGGTCGCAAGATCGCTCTTCGGGCTCACCGGACCCACTCTACGACCGACCCGGCCCGCGCACCGGGTGACGACGGGCCCCGGTCACCAGGAGCAGGAGAGCGCCGGGTCGCACGCCAGGTCAGCGGCGAGCCGGGCGCGCTGCCCGGCGATCGCCTCGCCGTAGACCCCGAGCAGACCGGCGACGGTGCGGTCCCAGGAGAAGTGCCGGGCGTGCTGCTCGGCGCCTCGGGCCAGCACCGACCGCAGCGCCCGGTTCGGCAGCAGTCTGCCCATCGCACGGGCCCAGTCGACCGGGTCGTGCCCGTCGATCAGTACGCCACTGACCTGGTCCCGGACGGCGGTGACCAGCCCTCCGACGGCGGCGGCCAGCACCGGCGTACCGCAGGCCTGCGCCTCCAGGGCGACCAGCCCGAACGATTCGTTGTGCGACGGCACCGCGACGAGATCCGCCGCCCGGTACAGGGCCGGAAGGTCGTCCCCGGTGAGCGGCGGCAGGAACCGCACCCCGTCGCTGACCCCGAGCCTGGCGGCCAACTCGATCAGGGCGGTCGGCCGGTCCAGCCCACTGCCGCTGGGCCCGCCGCAGATCACCACAGTCACCTGGTCGGCCAGCGCCGGATCGCGCTCCCGCAGCGCGGCGATCGCGCGGATCAGCACGTCGGGGGCCTTGAGCGGCTGGATCCGACCGACGAAGGCAACCACGTACCCGTCGACTGGAAGCCCCAGCCGGCGACGGGCCTGGCGGGCGGCGGCGGACCTGTCACCCGGCGCGGGCCGGAAGCGGGCCAGGTCGACGCCCGGCTGCACCACTGACACCCGGGTCGGGTCGGCGTCGTACCGGTCGAGCAGGTCGCTGGCCTCGACCCGGGTGTTGGCGACCAGCCGGTCCGCCTCGGCGACGACCTGCTCCTCGCCGATGACCCGGGCCTTGGGCTCCGGCCGGTCACCGGCCGCGAGCTGGGCGTTCTTGACCTTCGCCAGGGTGTGCGCGGTGTGCACCAGCGGCACCCCCCAGCGTTCCTTGGCCAGCCAACCGACCTGGCCGGAGAGCCAGTAGTGGGAGTGGATCAGGTCGTAGTGCCCGGGCGGACGGGACGCCTCGGCGCGCAGCACCCCGGCGGTAAAGGCGCAGAGCTGACCGGGCAGCTCCTCCTTGGTGAGGCCCTCCAGGGGGCCGGAGGTGATGTGCCGGACCTGCACGCCGGGCGCCATCTCGACCACCGGGGGGAGGTCGCCGGAGGTGGCCCGGGTGAAGATCTCCACCTCCACGTTGGCCTCGGCGAGACGCCGGGCGACTTCGAGGATGTAGACGTTCATTCCGCCGGCATCACCCGTGCCGGGCTGGTGCAGGGGGGAGGTGTGCACCGACAGGGTGGCGATGCGGCGAGGCCGGGGCCACGGTCGGGCACCTCGCTGACGCCCGACACCGGCGTGCATTTCCGCCACATCCGCTCCTTCTTCACGGTTGATGCCGTCTCGCACGACCGGCGCTTCTCGGTCAACCTTTACGCCGGATGTCATCTTCCCCATCGGGCTTCGGAAATTCCCCGGCGCGGCCCCTCGGGGTGACGGACCTCATCACCGAACGCCGGCCGACGGCTGTCGTACGCCCGGTCGGGGCGGGTCGTACGCCCGCTGTGACAATGTCGGGATGACCTCAGTCGCCATCGTCACCGGAGCGTCCAGCGGGATCGGCGCGGCCACCGCCCGCCGGCTCGCCGCCGAGGGCTTCCACGTGCTCGCCGCCGCCCGCCGCGCCGAGCGGCTCACCGACCTGGTCGCCGAGATCACCGCCGCCGGCGGGCAGGCCACCGCCGTGACCTGCGACGTCACCTCGGACGAATCGGTGGCCCGGCTGGCCGAGGCCGCCGCCCAGGCACCCGGGCCGGTAACCCTGCTGGTCAACAACGCCGGCGGGGCGCGTGGGCTGGACCCGGTGGAGTCCGGCTCGGTCGCCGACTGGCAGTGGATGTACGACGTGAACGTGCTCGGCACCCTGCGGGTCACCCAGGCGCTGCTGCCGGCGCTGGAAGCCTCCGGCTCCGGCACCATCGTGGTGGTCTCCTCCACCGCCGGCCTGACCGTGTACGAGGGCGGGGGCGGCTACACCGCCGCGAAGCACGCGCAGACCGCCATCGCCGGCACGCTCCGCCTGGAGTTGTGTGGCCGGCCGCTGCGGGTCATCGAGATCGACCCGGGCATGGTGAAGACCGACGAGTTCGGGCTGGTCCGCTTCGAGGGCGACGCGGAGCGGGCCGCCGCCGTCTACGCCGGGGTGCCGGGGCCGTTGGTCGCCGAGGACGTCGCCGACTGCATCGCCTGGTGCGCCACCCGCCCCGAGCACGTCAACATCGACCGGCTGGTGGTCCGGCCCCGCGCACAGGCCGCCCAGCACAAGGTGCACCGGGTCTAGCGAGAAGTGAGCCGGGTTTTCAAGCCCCGCAGTCGCGAACGGAGATTGGCCCGGAGGTCGACATGAGCCCTGCGGCGCGGCGCCGGCCGGTCGGCGTGGTCACGCGCGGCACGACGAACCCGAACCGGCTCCGTCGGGTGGACAACTGGATCGTCGCCACCTGCGCCGACCGGCTGTTGGCGGCGGACGACCCCCTGGTGGTCGACCTCGGCTACGGCGCCACCCCGGTGACCGCTGTGGAGTTGCGTGCTCGGCTGGCGGCCGGGGTTCGTCGGGACGTACGGCTGGTCGGGTTGGAGATCGACGCGGCCCGGGTGGCGGCCGCGGCGCCGGCCGCCGACCCACCCCGGCTGACGTTCGCCCGGGGTGGGTTCGAGTTGGCCGGGCTCCGGCCGGTGCTGGTCCGCGCGTTCAACGTGCTGCGACAGTACGACGAGAGCGAGGTGGCCGAGGCGTGGCAGACGATGACCGCCGCGCTCGCCCCCGGCGGAGTGCTCGTCGAGGGCACCTGTGACGAGTTGGGGCGGCTCGCCAGTTGGCTGCTGATCGACGCCGACGGCCCCCGGACGCTGACCCTGGCCGCGAAGCTCACCACGCTGGGCAGCCCCGCCGAGCTGGCCGAACGGCTGCCCAAGGCGCTGATCCACCGCAACGTTCCCGGTGAGCCGGTGCACGCGCTGATCCGCGCCCTGGACGACGCCTGGCAGGCCGCCGCCCCGTACGCCACCTTCGGCCCCCGCCAACGCTGGCTGCACGCGGTGACCCGCCTCCGCGAAACCGGTTGGCCCGTCCTCGGCAACCCCACCCGCTGGCGTCAGGGCGAACTGACCCTTTCCTGGCCCCTCCCCTAACCCACCCCCCACCCCCCCCACGCCCCACGCCCCACCCCCCCACACGCCGATCTTGCACTTTCGGTTGGCGATTCGCCCGTTTATATCCCCTATGTCACCACCGAAACTGCAAGATCGCGGGGCGCGGGCGGGAGCGGGGCGGGGCGGGGCTGGGTGGCGGGGTGGTGGGGCGGGGGCGGGGGTGGGTCAGAGGGTGCAGTTGATGAGGACTGGTTCGGGGTGCAGGGTTACGCCGAAGCGGGCGTGGACCTGATCGCGGATGGTGCGGGCCAGGGTGAGCAGGTCGCTGGTGTGGGCGGTGCCGCTGCGGTTGGTCAGGGCCAGGGTGTGCTTGCTGGAGATGGCCACCCCACCCTCGCCGGGGTGGCCCTTGGCGAAGCCGGCCTTGTCGATCAGCCAGGCGGCGCTCACCTTGACCAGGCCGTCCGCCCCGGGCCAGGCGGGCGGGTCGCCCAGCTCGGCGGAGCGTTCCAGGAGCTGTTCGTACGTCGCGCGGTCGAGCACCGGGTTGGTGAAGAAGGAGCCGACCGAGCGAGTGTCCGGGTCGTTGGCGTCGAGCACCATCCCCTTGCCCGCCCGCAGCCGCAGCACCACCGCTCGGGCGTCGGCCAGCGGCACCTGATCGCCCACCTCGACACCGAGGGCTCGGGCCAGCTCCGCGTAGCGCACCGGCCCGGAGAGCGGAGACCTGGTGAGCCGGAAGTCGACCGAGAGCACCACCCAGCGGTCCACGTACTTGAAGATGCTGCCCCGGTAGGCGAAGCCGCAGTCGACGGCGGGGATGACCTGACGGGTGCCCTCGACCCGGTCGTACACCTCGACGCCGGTGATCGTCTCGGCGACCTCCTGGCCGTACGCGCCGACGTTCTGGATCGGGGTGGCACCGGTCGAGCCGGGGATGCCGGACAGGCATTCCAGCCCGGCCCAGCCGTTGGCGACCGTGGCGGCCACCAGGTCGTCCCACGGCTCGCCGGCGTCGACCCGTACGGTGACCGAGGTGGCGTCCTCGGCGATGACCCGCATGCCACGGGAGCGCACCAGCACGACGGTGCCGGGGAAGCCGGCGTCGCCGATCACCACGTTGCTGCCCCCGGCCAGGATCAGGACCGGCTCCGCCGCGGCGCGTACCGCCTGGACGAGTTCGTCGGCACTGCCGGCGGCCACGATCCGCTCGGCCGGCCCACCCGTTCGGAGGGTGGTGTAGCCGGCGAGTGGACCGGGGATGGCACGATCGGCGTCGGTTGTCGGCTGGGCGGAGGCGTCTGGCACGCCCTTCACCTTAGGCTGACAAGTAGCCGTGGCACCCACTGGTCGCCCGGCACCCCCGGGAGGATGGCGATGAGCAGACTGCAGGGCAGCAAGGATTTCTGGATCGGGGCGCTCCGGACGGAGGGTCCGGCTTTCGCGGCAGCGGTGGCCGAGGCGCCGCCGGAGACACCGGTGCTGTCCTGTCCGGGCTGGACGGTCAACGACGTCACACTGCACATGGCCGGCATCTACCACTGGGTGTCGTCGTTCGCCGGTTCCGGCCAGACCAGCCAACCGCCTCGGCGGGAGAAGCTCGAGGCCGACCCGGGCGTGGAGGCGCTCCAGCTGTGGCAGCAGGGTTACGACCGGGTGATGACCCTCTTCGACGGGCTCGACCCCGAGGCACCGGCGTGGAACTGGGCGCCGCAGCCGAAGAAGGCCGGTTTCTGGCCGCGTCGGATGGCGCACGAGACGGCTGTGCACCGCTGGGACGCCCAGCTCGCCATCGGGGCTGGTGATCCGGTGGAGGCGAAGCTCGCGGCTGACGGGGTGAGTGAGGTGCTGGACACCTGGCTGCCTGCGGGTCGGCGGCAGGTGCCGGGTGGCTGGCACGGAGTGGTGCAGCTCGGCGCGACCGATGCGGCCCAGGAGTGGTATCTGCGGTTGCGCGGCGAGGGCGTGGCGCTGCTCGACACCGCGACCATCTTCGACCACGACGATCACCACGCCCGCGCCCAGGTCAGTGGCACCGCGAGCGACCTGCTGCTGGCGCTCTGGGGTCGGGTGAGCTTCGAGACGCTGGACGTCGTCGGTGACCGCACCCTGTTGGACGGTCTGCGCACCGGCTGACCGACCCACACCACGAACGAGGGCGTCACCCCAGCGGGGGTGGCGCCCTCGACGGCGTTCGGGGGATCCATCGCGCACCGGGCGCGCTGCGCACCGGCGGCCCTCCATCACGGGACGACAACGCTGAGAGAGCGCTCTCTTGACAGCGGGTTGACGACCCACCACCCTGTCGTGAGAGCGCTCTCTAAGCCATCTGCCATCACCCGCCCGCCTTGAGAGAGGTCGATAACCCATGGCTGTCTTCCCGCGCCGCCGCCTCGCCGCGGTGGCCCTCGCCGCCGCCACCGCCCTGCTCGTCACCGCTGGCTGCGGCGGCGGTGACGAGCCGGGCGACGGACCGGTCACCCTTACCGTCGACGTCTTCGGCCAGTTCGGCTACGAGCAGCTCTACCAGGAGTACATGACCGCGAACCCCGGCGTGAAGATCGTCGAGCGCGGCACCGGCACCAACCTCGACGAGTACTCGCCGAAGCTCACCCAGTGGCTCGCTGCCGGCCGGGGCGCCGGCGACGTGGTGGCCATCGAGGAGGGTCTGCTGGTCGAGTACAAGGCCAATCCGGCGAACTTCGTCAACCTGCTGGACCACGGCGCCGCCGACCTCAAGGGCAACTTCCTGGAGTGGAAGTGGAACGCCGGTCTGACCGCCGACGGCAAGCAGCTCATCGGCCTCGGCACCGACGTCGGCGGGATCGCCATCTGCTACCGCAAGGACCTCTTCCAGAAGGCCGGCCTGCCCACCGAACGGGACGCGGTCTCGAAGCTCTGGCCCACCTGGCCGGACTACATCGCCACCGGCGAGCGGTTCACCGCGGCGAAGACCGGCGCGTCCTTCCTCGACGGGGCGACCAACACCTTCAACACCATCCTGCTGCAGACCGCCGGCAACACGACCGGCTACAGCTACTACGACACCAGCGAGAAGCTGGTCGTCGACAGCAACCCGGCCGTGCGACAGGCCTACGACATCACAATGGACATCATCGACTCGGGCCTCTCCGGCAAGTACGGCTCCTGGTCGGAGGAGTGGGTGTCTGCCTTCAAGCAGTCGAAGTTCGCCACCATCGCCTGCCCCGCCTGGATGACCGGCGTCATCGAGGCCAACGCCGGCACTGACGCCCAGGGCAAGTGGGACATCGCCCGGGTGCCGGGCAACGGCGGCAACTGGGGTGGATCGCACCTCGCCGTTCCCAAGCAGAGCAAGCACCAGGCCGAGGCCATCAAGCTGGCCAAGTTCCTGACCAGCGCCAAGGGGCAGATCGGGGCGTTCAAGGCCAAGGGGCCGCTGCCTTCCTCGCCGCAGGCGCTCGACGACCCGGCGATCACCGGTGCGACCAACGCGTACTTCTCGGGGGCACCGGTCGGCGCCATCTTCGGCACCGGCGCGAAGAGCCTGAAGCCGGTCTACATGGGCCCGAAGAACCAGGCCGTACGGACCGAGGTGGAGAACGCCGTACGGACCGTGGAGCTGGGTCAGCGCAACCCCGCGCAGGGCTGGACCGACGCGGTGACCAACGCGAAGAAGGCCGCCGCCAAGTAGCCCGAGCGAGCGTGCGGGCGGGCCTCGGAAGCAGAGGTCCCGCCCGCACGACGGAAAGGAGTCCTCGGGCATGACCGTCCAGCTCGACGCCCGTCCGCCGGCCACACCGGCAACCGGTAAGCCCCGCCAGTCCTCGGGTCGGCTCAGTCGATTCGACACCCGCTTCTCGCCGTACCTCTACATCGCCCCGTTCTTCCTGATCTTCGGCATCTTCGGGGCGTACCCGCTGGCGTACACCTTCTGGGTGTCGCTGCACGACTGGGACCTACTCGGCGCCGACCACCCCTTCGTCGGGGCGGAGAACTACACCCGGCTGCTCGCCGACACCGACTTCTGGCACGCGCTGGTCAACACGCTGGGCATCTTCGTGATCTCCACGGTGCCGCAACTGCTCGCCGCGCTCTGGCTGGCCAACCTCCTGAACCGAGGGCTGCGGGCCCGCACCGGATGGCGGATGGCGGTGCTCGTCCCGAACGTCACCTCCACCGCCGCCGTGGCGATCGTGTTCGGGGTGCTCTTCGGCCGCGAGTTCGGCATGATCAACTGGTTGCTCGACCTGGTCGGGATGGACCCGATCGGCTGGAAGTCCAACCGGTTCGCCTCCTGGGTGGCCATCTCCGCCATGGTCGACTGGCGGTGGACGGGCTACAACGCGCTGATCCTGCTGGCCGCCATGCAGGCCATCCCCCGCGACCTGTACGAGGCGGCGGCGATCGACGGCGCCAGCCGCGCCCGGCAGTTCTGGTCGGTCACCGTGCCACTGCTCAAACCGACGATCATCTTCTGCACCATCATCGCCACCATCGGCGGCCTGCAACTCTTCACCGAGCCCCGGATGTTCAACTCCGGCACCAATCCGATCCGCGGCGGGCCGCTACGCGAGTCGCAGACCCTGACCATGTACATGTTCGAGAACGCCTTCGCCCCGCACTACAACTTCGGGTACGGCTCGGCCGTGGCCTGGCTGCTCTTCGCGCTCATCGCGATCGTCGCGGCGGTCAACGTGCTGATCCTGCGCCGACTCGGCGGCGCGGACCGACAGCAGAAGGGAGCGGCGCGATGAGCCGGCTCTGGCGGGCCAGCCCGCTCACCTACCTCGCCCTGGTCGTCGCCGCCGGCCTGTCGGTCTTTCCGATCTGGTGGATGTTCGTCGTCGCCAGCCGCAGCAACGACGCGATGGGCCAACTGCCACCCCCGGTCACGCCCGGCGGCAATCTGGGCGCGAACATCGCCCGACTGTTCGACAACACCGACGCGTACTTCCTGACCGGTCTGATCAACTCGGCGATCGTGGCCACCACGGTCACCGTGTCCGTGGTGTTCTTCTCCAGCCTGGCCGGGTTCGCCTTCGCCAAGCTCAGGTTCCGTGGCCGCAACGCGATGCTGCTGGTGATCATCGCGACCATGATGGTGCCGACGCAGCTCGGCGTGATCCCGCTCTACCTGCTCATGACCAAGCTGCACTGGAACGACCGGCTGCCAGCGGTCATCGTCCCGGTGCTGGTCACCGGGTTCGGGGTGTTCATGATGCGGCAGTACGCCGGCCAGGCCATCAGCGACGAACTGATCGAGGCCGCCCGGATGGACGGCTGTGGCACCGCCCGGGTCTGGTGGCACGTCGTGCTGCCCGCCCTGCGTCCCGCCGCCGCCGTCCTCGGTCTGCTCACCTTCATGACCACCTGGAACGACTTTCTCTGGCCGTACGCTGTATTGAACGATCCGGCGAATCCGACAGTGCAGCTGTCCCTACGAGCACTGTCGGACGGGTATTACCAGGACATGTCGCAGGTGTTCACCGGAACAGCCATCGCGACGCTGCCCCTGCTACTGGTCTTCGTGTTGTTCGGCCGGCAGATCATCGGCGGAATCATGGAAGGTGCGGTCAAGGCGTGAACCAGCGGAGCGAGCCAACCAACCGGTCCAGCAACGAGATCCGGTTTCCCGAACACTTCCTCTGGGGGGCGGCCACCGCCGCGTACCAGATCGAGGGTGCGGCCCGCGACGACGGTCGCGGTCCGTCTATCTGGGACACCTTCAGCCGTACGCCGGGCAAGGTGTACCAGGGCCACACCGGCGACGTCGCCTGCGACCACTACCACCGGTACGCCGACGACGTGGCGCTGATGGCCGAGCTGGGGCTGCGGGCGTACCGTTTCTCGGTCGCCTGGCCCCGCATCCAGCCCGACGGCACCGGCCCGGCCAACCCACGTGGGCTGGACTTCTACGACCGACTCACCGACACCCTGCTCGATCGGGGAATCGACCCGATCGTCACCCTCTACCACTGGGACCTGCCGCAGACCCTCGGCGACCGGGGCGGCTGGACCAACCGGGACACCGCCGAACACTTCGCCACCTACGCCACAGCGGTGTACGCCCGCCTCGGCGACCGAATCGACGTGTGGACCACGCTCAACGAGCCATGGTGCTCGGCCTACCTCGGCTACGGCAACGGGATGCACGCCCCGGGCGAGCAGGACCCGGGGGCGGCCTTCACCGCCGTACACCATCTGCTGTTGGGGCACGGCCTGGCGGCGCGGGCGCTGCGGGCGGCCGGCGCGCGCAGCGTCGGCATCACCGTCAACCCGGCGGACGTGCGACCGGCCGACCCGGAGAGCGCTGCCGACGCCGCCGCGGTCCGCCTGGTCGACGGCCTGCACAACCGGATCTTCCTCGACCCGCTGCTGGCCGGCGGCTACCCGGACGACGTCCGCGAGCACGTGGCGCGGATCGTCGAGCCGACGTTCATCCGCGACGGTGACGAGAAGCTGATCGCCGCCCCGATCGACCTGCTGGGGATCAACTACTACGCACCCGGTTACGTGGCAGGCCGGCCCGACGGCGCCGGCAACGACGCCTACCCGGGCACCGAGGGCGCTGTGCACTTCGTGCCGCCGACCGGGCCACTCACCGACATGGGCTGGATGATCGAGCCGGCCGGGCTGACCCGGCTGCTGGAACGGATCGCCACCGACTACCCCGGCGTGCCGCTGCTGATCACCGAGAACGGTGGGGCGTTCCCCGACAAGCCGGGCGCCGACTCGCCCGACGGGCCGACGCAGGTCATCGACACCGATCGCATCGCCTACCTCGACGGGCACCTGCGTGCGGCGCACGAAGCGATCTCCCGGGGCGTGGACCTGCGCGGTTATCTCGTATGGTCATTGCTGGACAACTTCGAGTGGGCGGAGGGTTACCGCAAGCGGTTCGGGATCGTGCACGTCGACTACCTGACCCAGCGGCGCACACCGAAGGCCAGCGCCCGGTGGTACCAGGAGGTGATCTCCCGGAACGGGCTGTGACGAGCGGGGGGGAGGCGCGATGACGACGGCGCAGCGGCCGACGCTCGAAGCGGTGGCAGCGCGGGCCGGGGTGTCCCGCGCCACCGTTTCCCGGGTGGTCAACGGCTCCACCACCGTCGCCGAACCGATCCGCGAGGCGGTCACCCGGGCGGTCGCCGAGTTGGGGTACGTCCCCAACCTGGCGGCCCGCAGCCTGGTCACCCAGCGCACCGACTCGATCGCCCTGGTCATGCCGGAGGCGGCCACCCGGGTCTTCTCCGACGACCAGGTCTTCCCCGGCATCATCCGGGGTGTCAGCCAGGAACTGGAGGCCGCCGACAAGCAACTGGTGCTGATGCTCGCCGGCTCGCCGGCCGGACACCACCGGGTCGAGCGGTACACCACCGGCCGGCACGTCGACGGCGTGCTCTTCGCGTCGCTGCACGGTGCCGACCCGCTGCCCGGCACGCTGGCCCGACTCGGCATCCCGGTGGTGGTCAGCGGTCGCCCACTCGGCAACGTGCCCGTCCCGTACGTCGACGTCGACCACGTGGCGGGGGTGACAGCAGCCGTCCGGCACATGATCGACAGCGGTCGTCGACGGATCGCGACCATCGCCGGGCCACAGGACATGGTCGCCGGGATCGAACGGCTCAGCGGCTACCGCAGCACTGTCGCCGACGCGGGGCTGCCCGAGCTGATCGCCATCGGTGACTTCACCCGGGAATCCGGGTCGGCGGCGATGCGCCGCCTGCTCGCCGAGCATCCCGACCTCGACGGGGTCTTCGCCGCCTCCGACCTGATGGCGCACGCCGCCCTGCGGACTCTGCGCGAGGCAGGTCGGCGGGTGCCCGACGACGTGGCGGTGGTCGGCTTCGACGACATCGAGACCGCCGCCTACACCGAGCCGCCGCTGACCACCGTCCGGCAGCCGATCGTGGAACTCGGCCGCCGGATGACCCGCCAACTGCTCCGGCTGGCCGCCGGGGAGAGCATCGAGCAGGCGGTCATGCTCCCCACCGAGCTGATCCGCCGCGCCTCCGCCTGACCGCGCCGGGCGGGTTAATGCGTCGCTCGGGCAGGCGATCCTGGTTAGCCTCGCCGACATGCCGGATCCTGTAGCGCTGCTCAGCTGTTCCCACCGATTCGTCGAGATCGAGGCCGTCGCGGCCGTACGGATGGGGGCCTGACATGCGGATTCGTGAAGCGCAGCCGGACGACGCTCCGGGCGTGGTGGCCCTGCGGGCGATCGTCTACCCGTACCTGGTGCGCGGGGTCGAGTCGACCCGGAAGATGCTCGCCGAGCCCCCGCCGGAGGAAGCCTGGACCGCCTTCGTGGCCGAGGCCGACCACCAGGTGGTCGGCTGGGTGTCCGCCGAACGAATCGGCACGACATCGGTGGCGAACGTCGGTGGCATCAACCTGCTGCACGTGCACCCGGAGCATCGCCGACGCGGCATCGGCAGCGAGCTGCTGACAACCGCGACCAACTACCTCCGCCCGTTGGGAGTCCGCCGGGTGCGTGCAACGGCACAACCGGGGGCGCTGCCGTTCGCCAGCCGCCACGGCTACGAGCCCAGCCGCGAGGTGCGCTACTCGGCGCTCGATCTGAACCCGGCACCCGCGCTACCCGACCCACCCCCGGGCGTACGGCTGCACCCGGTCGCTGACCTGGACCCGCACCTGCTGTACGCGGCGGACGTGGCCTCCGCCGCCGACGAGCCGGGCGACGTGCCGGTCGACAGCAAGAGCTACCAGAGCTGGCAGTACGACGTCTGGGACAACCTCGGCCTGGACAAGACAGCCAGCATCGCCGCCGAGGTCGACGGGGAGGTGGTCGCCTTCAGTCTGGTCAAGCGCGACGGGGACCGGATGTGGTCTGACTACACCGGCACCATCCCGGCATACCGAGGTCGAGGTTTGGCCCGGCTGGCCAAGACGGCGGCGCTGCACCGGGCTGCCGCGAACGGCGTGCGCGTCGCGTACACCTCGAACGACGAGGCGAACGTGCCGATGCTCGCGGTCAACGCCCGACTGGGCTACCGAGCGGTGGCCTCCCAGTGGACCTGCCTGGCCGACCTGACCTGACCCGCGCGCGCCGATCTTGCAGTTCCTGTCGTCGGAATGCGCAGAATGCCCCATGTGTCGCGACAGCAAGTGCAAGATCGCGGAAGGACGCGGCTCAGCCTCGTCGATCATGGAGTTGTGGTGCCTGCTTTGGTGCGGCAAGGGCACTTTGTCACTCACCACAACTCCATGATCGACGCGGCAGCGGGGGTTGATTAAGGGGAGATACCCTACGCGACGGGGTTGTCGAACACCTGGCGGGCGACGGCATACGTGTCGGGGCCGAAGAGCACCAGGCGGGCCTCGGTGACGGTGGCCGGGGTGGCCGAGCGCAGCACCGCCAGCGCCTGACCGACCGCGTCGTCGATCGGCCAGGCGTAGATGCCGGCGGAGATCAGCGGGAACGCCACTGTGGTCGCGCCCACCTCGTCGGCCACCCGGAGGCTGTTGGCGTAGCAGTCGCGCAGCAGCGCCGACCGGTCCTCGCTGGCCGACCAGACCGGCCCAACGGTGTGGATCACCCAACGGGCCGACAACTCCCCGGCCGTGGTCGCCACCGCCTGGCCGGTGGGCAGGCCCCTGCCGTAGCGGGACGCCCGCAGCGCCCGGCACTCGGCCAGGATCGCCGGCCCGCCGCGCCGGTGGATGGCACCGTCGACCCCACCGCCACCGAGCAGGGACGAGTTCGCGGCGTTCACGATGGCGTCCACCCGCTGGGTGGTAATGTCTCCCTCGACCAGGCTGATCTCCATGTCAGCTCTGCTCGATCGGCTGGCCCATCGAGCGACGGGCCAGCAACGTGGCACCGGCGACCGCGGCCGGCATGATCAGCACGGCGCCGAGCGGAATCAGGAAGCAGAGGAAGACGGCCACTCCGAAGCCGAGCGCGGTGGGTCGGTCGGCCTTCAGGATCGTCCGGCGCTGCGGCAGCCGCATCCCCCGTCGGTAGAAGGGTGCACCGACCAGCTCCACGGCGAGGAACCACCCGCCCACGGCCGCCCCGATGACCGGGACGACCGTCTGGCCGACCACCGGGATGAAGCCGGCGACGAAGAGCGGGATGCCGACCAACGCCGTGAGCGCCACAAGGCGTACCGAGTCGGCGAGGCTGCGGCGCAGCGACGACCAGAAGGGCACGTCCACCGCGCCCGGCGTGCCGCCGTACCGCTGCTCGACCTGCTCGGAGATCTTCTCGTAGAACGGGTCGCCGATGACCAGGGTGACAGCGGTGAAAGTGAGCACGCCGAGCAGGCCGCCGAGCCCCAGGAAGGCCAACCCGGCGATCACCCGGACCAGGCTGCGGCCGGTGCTCGACCAGTCGTCGGCGAACGGGGTGACCAGCGCGGCGAGATCGTCCACGAAGTACACCAGCGTGGCGAGCGCGACCAGGAAGAGCACGCCGGAGATCAGCGCCGGCACGATGCCGAGCAGCATCAGCCCCGGGCTGCGGGCGTAGAGGCCCAGCCCGCGCAGGAGCAGCCCCGCCCCGGCGAGGAAGCGTCCGACGGCCCCGGTCACCGGGCTGGCGATTCTGCTGGCATCCACGATCGAGCAGCCTAACCAGCCGTGCGCGGATCCGCCGGGCGGAGCGCTAGCAGCGACTCACGACGTACACATCAACCGGTTGACGGACGGCAGCGATCCACCGGGGACGCCGAGGTTCGTCGCCGACCGGTCGATTCGCCGGCGGGCCACCCCGACAACCCTTGAGGGGTACGAAGTCAGCGGCGGCGGAAGGCGGCACGATGCCGGTCATCGAGGTGACCCACCTGAAGAAGCGGTACGGCGACCTGATGGCGGTGGACGACGTGTCGCTCGTGGTGGAGGCCGGGGAGATCTTCGGCGTCCTCGGTCCGAACGGCGCCGGCAAGACCACCACCGTGGAGTGTGTCGCCGGGCTGCGTGTCCCAGACGGGGGCGGGGTGTCGGTCCTCGGGCTAGACCCCCGCCGGGACGCGGCCCAGCTACGCCAGCGGGTCGGGGTGCAACTCCAGGAGAGTCAACTGCCGGACCGGTTGCGGGTGGCCGAGGCACTGGAGCTGTACGCCTCGTTCTACCGCAACCCGGTCGACCCGGCCGAGCTGATCGACAAGCTGGGCCTCGGCGACAAGCGGAACACCGCGTACAAGAAGCTCTCCGGCGGTCAGAAGCAGCGGCTCTCCATCGCGCTGGCCCTGGTGGGCAACCCGGAGATCGCCATCCTCGACGAGCTGACCACCGGGCTGGACCCGCAGGCCCGCCGGGACACCTGGGGCCTCATCGAACAGGTCCGCGACAGCGGGGTGACGATCGTGCTGGTCACCCACTTCATGGAGGAGGCCGAGCGGCTCTGCGACCGGGTCGCGGTGATCGACCGGGGTCGGGTGGTCGCCCTGGACAGCCCGGCGGGCCTGGTGTCGACGGTGGCTCCGGAGCAGCGGATCCGGTTCCGGCCCTCGGCTCCGGTCGACGACCGGCTCCTCACCGACCTGCCCGAGGTGTCCGCCGTGCAGCGAACCGGCAGCCAGGTGGTGGTGACCGGCACCGGTGAGTTGCTGCACGCCGTCACCTCGGTGCTCGCCCGCCACCAGATCGTCGCCGCGGACCTGCGGCTGGAGCAGTCCACCCTCGACGACGTCTTCGTCGAGCTGACCGGGCACCGGCCCGCCAACTGAGAGGGAGCCAGCATGCACGCCTTCCGCAACATCCTGAGAACCGAGGCGCGCCTCTACCTGCGAGACCTGCCGACGCTTCTCACCACGATCGGGCTACCCACAGTGATCCTGGTGGTGCTGGGGCTGGTCCCCTCGCTGCGAAAGCCGGATCCGACCTTCGACGGGCAGACCTTCGTCAGCTATTTCGCCCCGTCGCTGCTGGTGGTCACCCTCGCCATGGTCGGGGTGAACACGCTGCCTTCGGTGCTGGCCACCTACCGGGAACGCGGCGTGCTGCGTCGGCTGGCGACCACCCCGGCGCACCCGGCGGCTCTGCTCGCCGCCCAACTGGTGCTGGCCCTGGCCGGGATCCTGGCCAGCGCGCTGCTACTCATCGTCGTCGCCCGGCTCGCGTTCGGGGTGCCGTTCCCCCGGCACCCGCTCGGCTTCACGCTGGCGTTCGTCCTCGGCACGGCCGCCCTGCTGTCGCTCGGCCTGCTGGTCGCCGCAGTGGCCCGGACGACGAAGGCGGCACAGGCCCTGGCCGTGCCGCTGTTCCTGGTCACCATGTTCTTCGGCGGGGTCTACCTGCCCCGGTTCCTGCTCCCGGACGTCGTGGCGCGGATCGGCGACTACACGCCGCCCGGGGTGCAGGCACTCCTCGACGCCTGGACCGGCACGTCGCCGCAACCGCTGCACCTGGCGATAATGGCGGTGATCGCCGTGGCGGCCGGCGCCGGCGCGGCGAAACTGTTCCGCTGGGAGTGAGCGGAGATGCGATGACCTGCAACGGTGGGCACGACCGTTTGACCAGTTGGCGAGAGCGCGAGGCGGCCCTCTATCGCGTTTTCCCCTTCGGCGGGCTGGCCCTGGGCACCCTGCTGGCCCTCGTCGCACCGGCACCCCACCACCTCGGGGCGCTGCCCACCCTCGCCGTCGCCGTGGCGGCCGGATGCTGGGTCGCCTGGTTCGTCACAGTGCACCCCGGCTGGCAGAGCCGGCGCACGCTGATGGCGGTCTACTACGCCGGGCTGCTCACGTTCGCCGCCGCACTGGTGGCCGCCAGTCCGTGGTACGGCTTCTTCGCCTGGATCGGCTATATCCATGCCTTTCCGGTGCTGCCCGGGCGCTGGCGGGTCGCCGGCGTGATCACCACGGCCGCCCTCGTCGCCACCTCTCAGGGTGGTGGTCTGTCGGTGGCGGTGTCGCACTGGCCGCTCTGGCTGGTGCTGGTGCTGTTCAACCTGGTGGTGGCCGGCTCGGTGAGCTGGTTCGCGATGGTTGCCGAACAGGAGGACGCCAAACGCAAACGGTTGGTGGCGGAACTCGGCGAGACCAACCGCCAACTCACCGAGACGGTCAGTGAGAACGCCGGGCTGCACGCCCAACTACTCGCCCAGGCGCGGGAGGCCGGCGTGCTGGACGAACGGCAACGGATGGCGCGCGAGATCCACGACACCCTGGCGCAGGGGTTGACCGGCATCATCACCCAGTTGGAGGCGGCCGAGCAGACCCGCGACCGGTCCGCCGACTGGCGCCGGCACGTCGACAACGCGCTCGCCCTGGCCCGGGAGAGCCTCACCGAGGCCCGCCGTTCGGTACAGGCGGTCCGTCCGGAACCGTTGGAGACGGCGCGGCTACCGGACGCGCTCGTCGAGCTGGGCGGACGCTGGTCGGCCCTGAACGGGGTACGGGCCGACGTGGCCACCACCGGCACACCTCGTCCGCTGCACCCGGAGGTCGAGGTGACCCTGCTACGGGCCGCCCAGGAGGCGCTGTCCAACGTGGCCCGGCACGCCGCCGCGTCACGGGTCGGGCTGACCCTGTCGTACATGGCGGACGTGGTCACGCTTGACGTCCGTGACGACGGGGCGGGCTTCGACCCCACCGACCAGCCGCTGCCCCGTGAGCCGGGCGGCGGGTACGGGCTGACCGCCATGCGGCAACGGGTGACACGGGTCGGTGGCGAGTTGGCCGTCGAATCCGAGCCGGGCGGCGGCACCGCCATCTCGGCGTCCGTCCCCGCGCTGACCGGAGGTGCCGGTTGACCGCCCCGGTCCGACTGCTGATCGTCGACGATCATCCGGTGGTGCGGGACGGCCTGCGGGGGATGTTCACCGGTGACCCCGACTTCGAGGTGGTGGGCGAGGCGGCGGACGGGTCGGAGGCGTTGGTCCTGGTCGCGGCGCTGCGGCCGGACGTGGTGCTGATGGATCTGCGGATGCCCGGCATGGACGGGGTGACCGCCATCGGCAGGCTGGCTCGCGCCGGCAGTGCCGCCCGGGTGCTGGTGCTCACCACCTACGACACGGACGCGGACGTGCTGCCGGCGATCGAGGCCGGTGCGACCGGTTACCTGCTCAAGGACACACCTCGGGAGGATCTGGTCCGGGCGGTCCGGGCCGCGGCCCGGGGCGAGTCGGTGCTCGCGCCGAGCGTCGCCGGCCGGCTGATGGGCCGGCTGCGCGCTCCCGCCGAGGAACCGCTCAGTCAACGGGAGCTGGAAGTGCTCACCCTGGTGGCCCGGGGTGCCTCCAACCGGGAGGCGGCGACCCGTCTGTTCATCAGCGAGGCCACCGTCAAGACACACCTGCTGCACCTGTACGCCAAGCTCGGGGTCAACGACCGGGCTGCCGCGGTGGCCGCCGCGTACGACCGGGGGTTGCTGACGCCCGGCGGGCGGTGAGCGGCACCGGGCAGGATGGGCGGGTGCGCGCGTCCCGACTGATCTCGTTGCTGTTGCTGTTGCAGTCGCGCGGATCCATGACCGCTAGCGAGCTGGCGCGGGAGCTGGAGGTCTCCGAGCGGACCGTCTACCGGGACGTTCTGGCGCTCTCGGCGGCGGGTGTGCCGGTCTACGCCGACCGGGGGCGGGCCGGTGGTTACCGCCTGCTCGGCGGGTTCCGCACCCGACTGACCGGGCTGACCCGGGACGAGGCCGAGGCGCTCTTCCTCGCCGGGCTGCCCGGGCCGGCCGGCGAGATGGGGCTCGCCGACGCGGTCGCGTCGGCCGAGCTGAAGGTGCTCGCCGCGCTGCCACCCTCCCTGCGCGACGCGCCGGCCCGCGCCGGGCAGCGCTTCCACCTGGACGTACCGGGCTGGTTCCGGGAGACCGCACCACCGCTCTGGCTGCCGGAGCTGGCCCGGGCGGTCTGGGCGGACCGGGTGGTGGAGCTGCGCTACCGACGCGGCGACCGGGAGGCGACCCGCCAGGTCCAGCCGTACGGCCTGGTGCTCAAGAGCGGGGTCTGGTACCTGGTCGGCCGGGTCGGCGACGACGTGCGCACCTACCGGGTGGACCGGGTCACCGGGGTCGAGGTGGGCGACGAGCACTTCGACCGCGACGAGGGCTTCGACCTGGCCGGGCACTGGCGCGAGCAGGCCGGGTCGTTTCTGCGGACCATGCTGCGGGCCGAGGTCGCCGTCCGGCTGAGCCCCGCCGGCCTGCGCCAGCTCCGGCACCTGGTCGATGCCCCCAACGTGTACGACGAACTGGTCGCCGCCGCCAGCCCGCCCGACGGGCAGGGCTGGGTGGTAGCTCGGCTGCCCGTCGAGTCGGTCCAGGTGGCGTACCACCAACTGCTGGGGCTCGGCCCCGAGGTCGAGGTCATCGACCCACCCGAGCTGCGGCGGTTATTCGCGGAGAGCGCCGACCGGCTCGCCGCGCTCTACCGGTAGCCGGTCACGTCCGCCGGCTTGCCCGCGTCGACCACCTCGGTGATGTAGCGGAAACCCTCGGGTTGGCTGCCGTCGATGTCGGTGAAGCCGTACACCTTGGACAGCGTGCCGGCGTCGACGGACCTGCCGCTCCAACGGGCCTTCTCCTCGTCGGCGGCGAGCGCGGCCACGGCGCGACCGACGAAGGCCGGGGTCTCCGAGATGAGGAAGTTCGGGTCGGTGGCGGCACCGTCGCGCCAGTTCTCCTCGGTCACGCCGAAGTGCTCCAGCATCGCCTCGGAACGGATCCAGCCGGGGGTGAGCGCCACGGCCGTGCAGCCGTGCGGCTTCAGCTCGTGCGCCTGGCTGAAGGCGAGCCGGTTGACCGAGACCTTGGCCAGGTCGTAGAAGACCGACAGCCGGTAGTTCTCGTCGTTGTACGCCTTGGTGCCGTCGCCCATCTCCACCACCAGGCCGCCGGGCTTGCGGATCAGCAGCGGCAGGGCGAAGTGGCTGGTGATGATGTGCGTGTCGACGGCCAGTCGCAGGGTACGGAAGCCGGCGTCGAGCGGCTGCTCCCAGACCGGCTTGTTCCAGGTGACCAGTGGGTCGCCGCCCCAGATGTCGTTCACCAGCACGTCGAGTTGGCAGTGCTCGGCGTCGATCCGGGCGACCAGGTCACGGACCTGCTCGGGCACCAGGTGGTCGACCTGAACGGCGATGCCGGTGCCGCCGGCCGCGCTGACCAGTTCGGCGGTCTCCTCGATGGTCTCCGGGCGATCCATCTCGGAACGGCCGGCCCGGGAGCTGCGACCGGTGGCGTAGACCGTGGCACCGGCCGCACCGAGCTGAACGGCGATCTGGCGCCCGGCACCACGGGTGGCACCGGCGACGAGCGCTATTTTTCCTGTGAGCGGTTGTGTCATGCCTGCGACGTTGTCAGGAATACCTGACAACCGACGTCCGAATTCCGTACTCGATCTAATCGACCAGTCGGACCCGGACCCGGCGGTTGGCCCGGCCCTTGCTCTCCACCTTGACCACCTGGACCTTGCCGATCTGGGCGGTGGAGGCGACGTGGGTGCCACCGTCGGCCTGCACGTCCAGCCCGACGATGTCGACGATCCGGACCTCCTGCTCATCCGGCGGGATGAGGTTGGACTGGGTACGGATGATGTCCGGCAGGGCCAGCGCCTCGGTGCGCGGCAGCACCCGGGTGGCGACCGAGCGGTCGGCGGCCACCTCGGCGTTGACCAGCTCCTCGATGCGGCTCTTGAAGTCCGGGGGCACCTCGGGGAGGTTGAAGTCCATCCGGGCCTCGCCCGGCTCCATGTTACCGCCGGTGACCAGCGCGCCGAAGTCGCGGAACACCACACCGCAGAGCACGTGCAGCCCGGAGTGGGTACGCATCAGCCGGGTGCGGCGCTCGTCCTCCACCGCGCCCACGACCTCGGTGCCGACCGGCGGCAGCGGGTCACCCTCGGCGGGGATCAGGTAGGGGTCGTCGCCCTTGCGGGTGCCGACGATCCGGGTCTGCACGCCCTGCCAGAGCAGGACGCCGTGGTCGGGTGGTTGACCACCGCCGCCCGGGTAGAACGCCGAACGGTCCAGCACGATGCCCTGCTCCGCGTCGGAGTGCAGGACCGTGCACGTCCATTCGCGCAGGGTCGGGTCGGCAAGGTCCAGCCGGTGCGTCCGGCCGTGCTGTGTGACGCCCATGACAGGGCAGGTTACTCGTTCAGGAAGCCGGAGATGCGGTCCCGCAGATCGGCGCGTTCCGACCAGAGCACGCCGGGCCGGTCGTACACGTGCAGGGTGGCCTGGGGCAGCGCGACGGCGAGCCGCTCGGCGACCTCGACCGGGTGCAGGTCGTCACCCGCGCAACCGATCACCAACGCCGGCGCGGTGACCGCCGTCAGGTCACCGATCTGGCGCAGCGGGGTCTGGTCGGTGAGCGTGGCCAGACCGTCGGCCAGACCGTCGCGGAGCAGTTGGTCGAGCCGTTGTCGCAGGTAGGCCCAGCCGGCCGGGGTGTTGCGCACCGCCGGAGGCAACTCCAGCGTGACGATGTCGGCGACCGCCGAGGCGTCCCCGCTCTCCACCGCCTCCAGCAGGTCGGTGACGCGCTCCCGAGCGAGCGGCCCACGCGGCTCGTCGAGGACCGCCGGCAGGAAGAAGACCAGCTTGTCGAAACGCTCCGGGCTCTCCACCAGGAGCCGGCAGAGGGCACCCGCGCCGAGGCTGGCGCCGAACGCCCGGCTGGCGCCGCCGAGGTCGGCGATCGCCCGCAGATCCCGGGCCAGGTCCAGGTAGTCCCAGGGCCCGTCCGGGGCTTCGGAGCGGCCGTGCCCGCGGAACTGGAAGAACACCTTGCGGCCGTTCACCCCACTGCCGAACGGGCGGGTGGTGGCGATGCCGTTGCCCAGCCCGTGCGCGAACACGGTGACCGGATCACCGGTGCCGGTGACCAGCCGCTCCAGCCGTACGCCGTGCGGGGTGGTGACCAGCTCGGTCTCCGGCTCCGGCAGCGCCGGCCGGCCGGTACGCGGCCCACCCGGCCCGGGCCCCCAGGTGCGGGGCCCGCTGTCGGGTGGGGGCGGCCAGCGAAAACCTCTCACCAGAACCCTTTGCCGTCGCTCAGGTCGCGCAGACCGACCCGTACGTCGAGCAGGTAGATGAGCGCGGCGGCGATGCCGATCAGTCCGAAGAGGCTGATCGGACCGAAGCCGAGCAGGGTGAGTACGAGGCAGACCGCCAGGATGGCGATCCAGCCGCCCTTGGGCAGCGTCCCGATGGCGGGGAAGGCGTCGGAGCGCTGCGTGACGGCGTGCACCAGCGCGACACCCTGGATGATCAGCGCGAAGACGAGCAGAATCAGCTCGATCACGTAGCGGACTTCGAACGCGAAGATCGGCGCGGCGTTGGCCATGTCGGCCAGTTTATGTCCACGACCCCGGCTACGTCCGACAAGGACGCCGCCGGGGTCGTGGACCCGACGAGCTACTCGGCGGCCGGGCGGGTCCGCTTGGTGGCCCGGGGGAGCTTCGCCGACGGGGTCTCGGCCGGCTTGACGGCCTTCGGCGCGCGGGCGACCTTCTTGACCGCGGCCGGCTTGGCCTCGGCGATCTCGGCCACGTCGGCCGGCGTCGGCGCTTCGGCGGGGGTGGTGGCCGGCGTCACGGCCTCGGTGGCCTCGATGTCGGCGTTGACCGTCTCGGCGGCCTCCAGCACGCCGGCACCGACGACCCGCTCGCCCCGGGCGACCAGCGCGCCGTACGCGGCGAACGCGCGCTCCTGGGCGACCTGGGCGCTCGCGACCACCAGGGCGGCGTTGCGGGTCGCGGCGGCGCGCAGCTTGTCGATGTCGGCCACCTCGCGCAGCTTCGCCAGGTCGGCGGTCTCATTGGCGGTGCGCAGCGTCTCGGTGGCCTTCTGCTTCAGCTCGAAGCCGGTCAGCACGGCCCGACCGCCCAGGTCGGCGACGACCCGGGTGCTGAGCACGCCGACCACGGCCGGCAACTTGCGCAGCTGCTCGATGGCCAGTTCACCGGCGCCTGCGGCAGCGTAGATCGGGGCGGGGATGCGGTTGGTCTTCGGCTCGCTCATGACGTCTCCTCTTCGGCCGCCTCGGCGGCCTTCTTCTTCTGGGGGATGGTGGTGCTGCCCGGGGCGGGGGCGGTGCCCGCCTCGGTGACGGCGACCGACTCGAGCACAGCCTCGGTCGGGGTGCCGCCCACGGTGGTGGGGCCGGTGGCGGCCGCATTGGCCAGATCGGCGGCCTGGCTCGCGGACTGGTCGGCGGCCTGGTCGGGCTGAGCCGCCTCGGCCTGGGCCTCGGCCAGCCGGGTGTTCTCCCGGCGGAACGTCTCGTAGATCTGACTGAGCGACTGCTTCTGCGCCATCGTCAGGTCGGCGTCCACGGCGATTGCGGCGAGCACCCCGTGGCCTTCCTTGTCGTCGAGCAGACCGGCACGCAGGTACATCGCCGGCGTGGAGACCCGCAGCGCGCTCGCCAGTTGCTGGAGCACCTCGGCGCTGGGTTTGCGCAGGCCGCGCTCGATCTGACTGAGGTACGGGTTGCTGACCCCCGCCTGCTCGGCGAGCTGCCGAAGCGAGATCTTGGCGTTGCGCCGCAGATCGCGGATGAACCCGCCGACGTCGGGAAGGTCCTTGGGTGTGGCCATGGCAGGGACGCTAACCGCCCGCGCTAGCTCTTGCAAGCAAAACGCTAACCATAGTTAGCAAGGTCTCAGGATCCCGTTTGCGCGCCGCTCGGCCGATCCGTACGGTCCGACCGTGCACAAGATCACAGTCAATGGAGCAAGCATCGCGTACGACGAGGCCGGCACCGGTTCGCCAGTCGTCCTGCTGCACGCCGGGATCGCCGACCGGCGGATGTGGCGAGGGCAGGTATCCGCGCTCGCCGCCCGGCACCGGGTGATCGTCCCGGACCTGCGCGGCTACGGAGACTCGGAGCTCCCGCCGACCCCGTTCACGCACCACGACGACGTGGCCGGGTTGCTGGACGCGCTCGACCTGCCCCGGGCCGCCCTGGTCGGCTGCTCCTTCGGCGGAGCGGTCGCCATCGACACCGCGCTGGCCCACCCCGACCGGGTGAGCGCGCTCGCGCTGTTCGACACGGCGGTCTCCGGCAACGAGTGGTCCGACGAGGCGAACGACCTCTGGGACGGCCTGGTCGGCGAGGTCGACCCGGACGACTTCGTCGCCGGCGCGGCCGGTGAGGTGCGGTTCTGGGTGGTCGGCCCGCGCCGCCAGCCGGAGGACGTCGACCCGGAGCTGGTCGCGTTCGCGCAGGAGATGGACCAGCGTGCCCTCGCCGCCGAGCTGGCGCTCGGCGCGGTCGAGGTGGGAGAGCTGTCGCCACCGGCGATCGGTCGTCTCGGTGAGCTGAAGATCCCCGTCCTGGTCACCGCCGGCGCCGCGGACGTGCCGGACATCAGTCGTCTCGCCGACCGGATCGCCGCCGAGGTCCCCGGCGCGGTACGACTGCCCGACGTGCCCGACGCCGCGCACCTGCTGCCGCTGGAGCGTCCGGAGCCGGTCAACGCCGCGCTGCTCGACTTCCTCAGCTAGCCACCACCGCCGCCGGCGTCACCAGAGCGGGCGGACCGCCCCGACCGGGACCCCGCCACCGAAGAGCGGCACCTCGGCGTACTCGGTCAGCACCGGAGCGTCCACGCCGAGCCGGCGCAGCGCGGAGACCAGGACCGGCATCCGGGCCCGGTCGGCGCCGTCGTCGATCTTCAGTGCGACGGCGCCGACGCCCGGCAGCGCCACGGCGATCACGCCCTCGGCACCGACCTTGGCCAGCAGCCCCGGGACACCACGCATCAGCCGGGTGTCGTCGGCCTGGGTGCCACCCACGATCTCCGGGTACGCCCGCATCGCGTCGGCCACCGTGCGCGGCACCGAGCCGGGCTCGGCGTCGACCAGCCGGAGGTACGCCCCGGCCAGACCGGCCAGCGACACCGCGAGGACCGGGGCACCGCAGCCGTCGACCCCCACCGCCGCCGCCTGCTCGCCGGTGAACTCCTCGATGGCGGCTCGCAGCCGCTGCTGAAGCGGGTGCTCCGGCCGCCAGTAGCCCTCCCGGGACCAACCCGCGGCCTCGCAGGTCAACAGCATCCCGCTGTGCTTGCCGGAGCAGTTCATCTGCACCCGGCTCGGGCCGCCACCGGCCCGAAGCACCGCCTCCCGGGCCGCGGCCCCCACCGGCAGGTCGGGCGGGCAGTGCAGCGCCGACGAGTCCAACCCGGCGCGCTCCAGCAGCGCACCGACCCGGGCCAGGTGGAATTCTTCACCGGCGTGGCTCGCCGAGACCAGCGCCACGTCGGCCGGGTCGGTCAGGGCCAGGCCGGCCCGGAGCATCCCGATCGCCTGCATCGGCTTGCTGGCCGAGCGGGGGAAGATCGGCGAGGTCACGTCCCCGGCGGACGCCACCGCGACACCGGCTGCGTCCAGCACCACCACCGAGCCGCGGTGCGCACCCTCCACGAACCCGGACCGGACCACCTCGGCGAGCGGCGCGCCGCCCTCGTACGTCTTCGTCACGCGCTGGACGGTACCGACGGTCCGGGGGTGCCCGGCGGCGGGGTGACCAGGAGGTCCACCGCCCGGGTGACAGGGGCGCGGGACAGACCCGGCCTTACAGCCCGAGTAGCTCGCGGGCCTCGGTGGTGGTCAGCGGCGGGCGCTGAGCGAGCTGGGCGAAACCCACCGCGCGGGCGACCAACTGCATGTTGGACTCCACCGGGCGGCCCTTCGCGTACGTCACGGTGTCCTCCATGCCGACCCGCAGGTGCCCGCCGGTCGACAGCGAGGCCAGCAGCACCGCGATGGTGCTCCGGCCGACGCCGGTGGCCGAGAAGGTGGTGCCCTCGGGCAGGTCCCGCAGCATCCGGTGGGCCGCGACCAGGGTCTCGGTGTTGCCCGGCATCCCGCCCGGCACGCCCATCACGAAGTCGACGTGCACGTGCCCGCCGGCTGGCAGCCCGTACTTGCCGAGCAACCGCTGCAACGCGGACAGGTGACCGAGGTCGAAGATCTCGTACTCCGGCACGATTCCGCGTTCCTGCATCCGGGTGTGCAGGTCGACGATGAACTCCCGGCGGTTGAGGAAGACGTCGTCGCCGAAGTTGACAGTGCCCATGGTGCAGGAGGCCATGTCCGGACGGGCGTCGAGCACGGCGAGCCGGGCGGCCTCCGGGTCGGTCACCGCGCCGCCGGAGGAGAGCTGCACGATCAGGTCGGTGCTCTCCCGCAGCGCCGCCACCGTGTCGGCCAGCCGCACCGGGTCGAGCGTCGGCCGGGCCTCGTCGTCGCGGATGTGGACGTGGATCACGGCGGCGCCGAGCGCCTCGCACTCCTTGGCGGTGAGCAGCAACTCGTCGAGGGTCACCGGCAGCGCCGGCACCTCCGCCTTGGCCGACTCAGCGCCGGTCGGGGCCACCGTGATCAACGTTCCTGTCGTCATGCCGGCGATCCTAGACGGCCCGCTCAGGACGGGTCGATCGCCGCCGCGGTCTCGCCGATCAGCAACGCGGCGTCGTCCGGGACGTTCCGCTTCAGCACCGCGAGAGCGACCTGGCCCAACTCGTGGTGCAGCACGGCGGTGCCGACGAAGCCGACCGCCCGGCCGTCGAGGGTCACCGGCGTACCGGCCACCGGCGGCTGATCGGTGGTCACCCCGTCCAGATGCAGCAGTACGAGGCGACGCGGCGGCCGGCCCATGTTGTGCACCCGCGCCACCGTCTCCTGCCCCCGGTAGCAACCCTTGTCCAGATGCACCGCCGGGGCGATCAGGTCCACCTCGGCCGGAATGGTCCGGTGGTCGGTGTCCACCCCGACCCGGGGCTGCCGGGCGGCCACCCGGATCGCCTCGTACGCCCACAGCCCCGCGACCGGCACGCCGGCGCCGCGCAGCTCCGCCACCACCTGGTCCATCGCCGACCGGGGCACCAGCAGGTCCACCCCGAGCGGACCACGTCGGGCCCAGCCGCCGATCGGCAGCGGTCGTACGTCGTACCGAGCGCTCGCCCGCTGTGGCACGGCACCGTGCGGGAACTTCGGACCCGGCACCGCGACCACGTCCGGTGCGGCGAGCCCGGTCACGCCGAGCGTGCCGAGCGCCTCCATGGCCGCCGGCCCGACCAGCGACAACAGCGCGCGCTCGGCCGTCGCGTCGCGTGGTTCGACCTTGCTGAAGAACCGCATCTTCTCCAGGTAGGTCAGCAGGCCCTGGGTGGCACCGGGCTCGGTGTCCAGCCAGGTGGTCTCGCCGTCCTCCGCGACCATGGCGTGCTGCTCGACGTGGCCGTGCGGGGACAGCACCAGCAACTCGGTGCCCTCACCAGCGGCCAGCGCGTTCAGGTGCTGCGAGGTGACCGTGTGCAGCCAACTGGCCCGCTCTTCCCCGGGCACCGCGATGATCCCTCGATGCGACCGGTCGACCAGACCGACAGCGGTGTCCAGGGTGCGCTGCTCGCGCAGCGGGTCGCCGTAGTGCGCGGCCACCCCTCGCACCCCGGCCGCGACGTGCGCCGGATCCGGCTGGTCACGGCTGGCCTCGTCGATGCTCTCGACGGCCACCGCACCCGCAATGTCGATCATTTTTCGTCCCCGTTCTCGCAGCGTACGCAGACGCCGAAGAGTGACACGTGCCCGATGTCCACCCGGAACCCGCGCTGCGCGGCCAACTGGTCGGCGAGGGGGCGGAGCAGCTCCGGATCGATCTCGTCGATCGCGCCACACTCCCGGCAGACCAGGTGGACGTGTTGGTGTTCACCGGCGGCGTGATAGGTCGGTGAGCCGTGCGACAGGTGCGTGTGGGTGACCAGACCGAGCCGTTCCAGCAGCTCGAGCGTGCGGTAGATGGTGGTGATGTTGACGCCGGCGGCGACCTCCCGGACCGCGGTGTGCACCTGCTCCGGGGTGGCGTGGCCCAGATCGAGCACCGCCTGGAGGACGAGCTGCCGCTGGGCCGTCAGCCGCAGCCCACGGGCCCGCAGCATTTCCGCGAGGGAGGATTCGGACACCGTCCGATCATAGTTCGGCCAGCAGGCTGTTCCCCGCACCGCGATCGATCACCGCTACGCTCGACGGTCATGGTGAGGTCGTCCGTCGGGAAGAACGCGGCCGACCCGACCGCGCGGATCGCCGTCCTGGGGCGTGGCCCGGTGCCGCCCGGCGACCCGGTGCTCCGCGGTGACGACCTCGGGGTGCTGCACGGCGACGGCCTCTTCGAGACCATGCACCTGCGGGACGGCCAGCCGTGGCTGCGCGACGAACACCTGGCCCGCCTGGCCACGGCCGCCGCTGCCGTCGAGCTGCCCCTGCCCCCTACCAGCGCGCTGATCGACCTGCTGGACCAGGTACGGACAGGCTGGCCAGCAGCTGTGGAGGGGGCACTTCGGTTGGTCTGCACCCGAGGCCCGGAGGCGGGCGGTCCGCCCACCATCTACGCCACGCTCGCCCCGGTGCCGGCGACTTCCCGGGCCGCCCGGCGGGACGGAATCATCGTGGCCACCCTGCCGCTGGGGCTTCCCGCCGCCGCCCGCAGTGGGCTGACCTGGCTGCCGGCCGGCATCAAGTCCACGTCGTACGCGGTCAACAGCGCCGCCCGCCGCTGGGCCCGCCGGGCCGGTGTCGACGACGTGCTCTGGATCTCCTCCGACGGGTACGCGCTGGAGGGCCCCACCGCCAATGTGGTGTGGCTCACCGACGACACGCTCTGCACGGTGCCGGCCGCCAGCACCGGCATCCTCGCCGGCACCACCGTGGCCTGGCTGCTCGCCCACGCGAGCGAGCTGGGCCTGAGCGCCGCCGAACGGATGGTCAGCAGCGCCGAACTGCACGCGGCGGACGGCGTGTGGTTCACCTCGTCGCTGCGCGGAGCCGCCGAGGTCCACACCCTGGACGGGGTACGGCGGGCTCGCTGCCCGCGTACCCCCGCCCTACAGGCCCTGCTGGGTTTCCCCCTCTAGCCGGCCACCGGCCCCGAGGTCAACCGCCGACCCGGACGAGTCGGGCGGAGAGGTGCGGACTGAGCCCGTGCCCCATGGCGGCCATCTCCTGGGCGTAGAGCAGCGCCCCATCGACGATGCCGAAGAGCCGGTGCCCGCCGGTGACCTCCTTGGCGGTCGGAGTCCGGATCACCGCGTCGGTGGCGAACTCGAGCTGCGTGCCGGTGCGCTTGCCCAGGTGCAGCTCCATCACCCCGGTCGGGGTGGTCAGCAGCGCCTCCAGCTCGTCGGTCGCCCGCCCATCCACCAGCACCGGCCGCCACCAGCCCACCTCGCGGCCGGCCGGACGGACCGGCTTGCTCTGCTCGTCGAGGATCCAGGCACGCGACTCGTAGTGCAGGAACGGCCGGCCGTCGTGGCTGATCCGAATTTCCTGCGCGTAGTCGAAGTCGTCGATGGTGGGGAAACCGCCCTTGCCCCGACCGCGCCACAGACCTATGTAGGGCAGCAGGGCATCCAGCGCGGGGTGCAGCTTCGGCCCGACCCGCAGGTCGTGACTCTCCTCGAACGGGTACTCCTCGACCGGCGGCGCGTTCAGCCACGGCGGCTGCAGCGGGTTCTCGCTCACAGGGTCACCTTCGTTCGCGACTGCGGGGCTCGCAGGCCCGGCTCACTCCTCGCGCTCACAGGGTCACCTTCGTTCGCGACTGCGGGGCTCGCAGGCCCGGCTCACTCCTCGCGCTCACCAGCGTCCTCTCGAAATCCTTACGGCAAGGTAGACCAGGCCACCGGCGAGCCCGCCCAGGCCAGCGACCAGCAGGCTGACAAACCCGATCTCGGTAACCATCCCGGCCATCCTATGCTGGGCCACATGGCCCGCACTCTCGTCGTCAAGGCCACCGCGGGGGCGGACGCCCCGGAGCGGTGCGCGCAGGCATTCACCGTCGCCGCGACGGCGGTAGCGGCCGGGGTGGACGTCTCGCTCTGGCTGACCGGTGAGTCCACCTGGTTCGCGCTGCCCGGTCGCGCCCAGCAGTTCGACCTGCCGCACTCCGCACCCCTGGCCGAGTTGTTGCACGTGATCCTGACCAGCGGCCGGGTGACCGCCTGCACGCAGTGCGCGGCCCGACGGGAGATCGGGCCGGACGACGTACTCCCCGGGGTCCGGATCGCCGGTGCCGCGGTCTTCGTCGAGGAGGCGTTGGCCGAGGGCGCGCAGGCACTCGTCTACTGACCGCACGGCGGCGGTGGGTCGATCCGAGCGGAGTGCCGATACCGACCCGACAACTCGGACGGCTGCCTACGATTCGGATGTGACCGAGGCGGCGGAAAGGTTCTTCGAGGCACTGCCGTCGCGCGCACCCGACGTCCTGGGCGGCCTGGCCGACGGCACCCTCCAGATCGACCTCGGCGAGGACCACCGCACCGAACACTGGCTGGTCCGGATGCGGCCCGGGTCGGTGCAGGTCAGCCGTGGGCGTGGCCCGGCCGACGCGATCTGGTACAGCAGCGCCGCCCTCTTCGACCGGCTGGTCACCGGGGAGGCCCAGGGGGTCTCGGCGGTGCTGCGCAACGAGAGCACGTTCAGCGGGAACGTGGTGCTCTTCCTCGCCTTCCGCCGGTTCTTTCCGAACCCGCCCGGCACCCGCGACCCCCGCGAAACGGCCCGTCGAGCAGCCGGGCGTCTTCGGTGAAGGACCTCGTCAGCATTCTGGACGGCAACACCTTCCTGGTCAGCGACCGGCGTGGGGACATCGAACCGTCCTACGACTTCCCCACCGGGCTGTTCTCCTTCGACACCCGCTTCCTGTCCAAGTGGGTGCTCACCCTGGACGGCGAACGGCTGCACGCCCTCTCCGTCGACGATGCCGAGTCGTATCGCACCAAGTTCTTCCTCGCCCCCGGCGAACCCACGCACTATCTGGACGCCAAGGCGTCGGTGATCCGCAGCCGGGCGATCGTGGGCAGCTTCGAGGAGGAGCTGACCGTGCTGAACCACCTCGGCGCGGAGGTCGAGTGCACCCTCCGGATCGAGATCGGGGCCGACTTCGCCGACCTGTTCGAGATCAAGAACTCTCGACAGAAGCGGGGCCGGATCACCGTCACGGTCGCCGAGAAGGAGCTGCGGCTGACCTACCGGCGGGAGGCGTTTCACCGGGAGATGGTGGTCAGCACCACCGCGCCGGCCCAGATCGACGAGACCGGAATGACCTTCCGGATCCGGATCGCCCGCAACGACAGCTGGACCACGCGGTTACACGTGTCCAGCGTCGTCTACGGGGCCCGGGGCGAGGACATCCGGGCCACCCTCCCGTACGGCGGCAGCCGCAGCGCGAACGTCATCCGGGCCGAGCAGCAGGAGCTGATCGACCGGGCCCCGAAGCTCGGCTGCGACTGCGAGCCGCTGGCCGGGGCGTACCGGCGCAGCCTGAACGACCTGGCCGCGCTGCGCTACGAGTCGATCGCCCTTGGCGTACGGCTGATCGCCGCCGGACTGCCCTGGTTCATGACCCTGTTCGGCCGGGACAGCATCATCACCTCGTTGCAGGTGCTGCCGTTCCTGCCGGAACTGGTGCCGCCGACCATCCTGATGCTGGCCGGACTACAGGGGCACCGGGTGGACGACTTCCGGGACGAGGAACCCGGCAAGATCCTGCACGAGCTGCGGTACGGGGAGACCGCCGGCTTCGAGGAGCAGCCACACTCGCCGTACTACGGGTCGGCCGACTCGACGCCCCTGTTCATCATCCTGCTCGACGAGTACGAGCTGTGGACCGGTGACGACGCACTCGTCCGCAAGCTGGAGCCGCAGGTCCGCGCGGCGTTGGAGTGGATCGACACCTACGGTGACCTGCTCGGCACCGGCTACCTCTGGTACCAGACCCGCAACCCGGAGACCGGCCTGCAGAACCAGTGCTGGAAGGACTCCTGGGACGCCATCTCGTACGCCGACGGTCAGATGCCCGGCTTCCCCCGGGCCACCTGCGAGTTGCAGGGCTACGCGTACGACGCGAAGGTTCGGGCCGCCCGGCTGGCCCGGAAGTTCTGGAACGACCCGGAGTTCGCCGACGAGCTGGAGCGGCAGGCCGCCGACCTCAAACGGCGGTTCGACAGCGACTTCTGGATCGCCGACCGCGAGTACTACGCGCTTGCGCTGGACGCCGACGGCCGGCAGGTGGACGCGCTGACCTCGAACATCGGGCACCTGCTGTGGAGCGGCATCGTGGACGAGTCCCGCGCCGGCAAGGTGGTCGAGCACCTGCTCGGGCCACGACTGTTCTCCGGCTGGGGGGTGCGGACGCTCGCCGCGGACGAGGGGCGGTACAACCCGATCGGCTACCACGTGGGCACCGTCTGGCCGTTCGACAACTCGATCATCGCCTGGGGATTGTGGCGGTACGGCTTCCGGGAGGAGGCAGGGTTGCTCTGCGACACGATGCTGGAGGCGTCCCGGTACTTCGAGGGTCGGCTGCCGGAGGCGTTCGCCGGCTACGCCCGGGACCTCACCGACTACCCGGTGGAGTACCCCACCGCGTGCAGCCCGCAGGCCTGGTCGACCGGGACCCCGCTGCTGCTGCTGCGGGTGATGCTGGGGTTGGAGCCGCAGGGCGAGCACCTGATCATCGACCCGGCCGTACCACCGGGGATGGGCCGGGTCGAGCTGCTGGACATCCCCGGCCGGTGGGGCATGGTCGACGCGTTGGGCCGCAGCCGTGACCCGGAGGACCAGCCGGGCGCCGGCTGACCCGAGCGGGCCGCCCGGCTCAGACCGGGCAGCCGACGGTGGCGGCCAGTCGGGTCTCGTCCGGGCTGATCTCGGCCAGCACCGTGACGACACCGCTGCGGTACGCGTACACCGGGGGGTGGTCCAGCAGTGGGGCGCTGCCGGCCAGCGGGGCGAGTGCGGCCGTCGAGGCCGCCGGGCCGGGACCGTTCGCGGACCACGCGGTACGGGCGAGCCCGCCGCCCGGGCAGGGCGCGGTGACCAGCTCCGAAGCGGCGTCGCCCGGCCGGTCGAGGGCCCGCAGCGCGGCGGTCAGCGCGGCGGTCTCCGGGCCGCCAGCGGTGGCCGGGGCCGGCGTGTAACCGGCGCCGACCGGCCGGCAACCGGTGTCGACGACCAGTCGCACCCGGCCGTCGACGGTCGGCCGGCCCTCGACGGCCACGAATTCTCCGGCGTCGGCGCGCAGCTCGGGGCCGTCCACGCCGGGCCCGACTCCGGCGCGCCAGCTCGCCGGCAACCGCTCGGCGATGCCGGCCAGCACGGCCCGCTCGTCGCCGGTGGCCGCGAGCACCCCCACCTCGCGCCGCAGCCTCGCCCCATCGGCGAACGGGGTGACCCGGCAGCCGGACGCGACCCGCGCGGGGCCCAGTTCCAGCAGACCGGCCGCACCTGCCGCGCGGACCAACTCGCCGACCGCCCGGTCGACCACCGGGCCGGCCTGATCGAGGGAACGCTGTTCACGCACGGTCGGCGGGTCGTTCCGCACCGATATCCAGGTGAGCCCGCCCAGCAGCACCGCCCAGGCCACTGTCACGGCCAGCAGCCAACGCCGTCGAGACCGGGCGGGTGTCGGCGCGGCAGGGCCGGCCGAAGAGGCCCGACCCGTCTGCACAGCACCGCTCACCCGGCCATGGTGTCACGCGCCCGCCGCCGGGCCGGCAGCGGAGGCGGTCGGCCCGACGGAGCGACTGCGGGTCAGTGGCCGTTCAGCCGGGGTGGCGGGTCGAGCCGGTAGCCGACGCCCCGCACCGTGTGCACCTGCGGTCCGCCCGGCAGGCCCCGCAGCCTGCGACGAAGCCGTCTGATGGCGGATTGCAGCGCCGCTGTGTCCGCGCCACCCAGCGCGGAGACGCAGAGCCGTTCGTAGCTCCACACCACCAGCGGTGGGCCGATGAGCAGGTTGAGCAGGTCCCGTTCGGTGGGGGTCAGCGGGAGCACCTCGCCGCGCCAGGTGACCCGGTGTCCGGCCCGGTCGACGACCAGCTCACCCCACTTCACCAGGCCCCGCGCCCCGGTGAGCGGAAGGACTGTGGGACTGACCGGCGCCGGGCCCGCCGGCGACGACAACAGCTCGCGTAGCTCGGTCAGATCGGAACAGCTGTGCACCGGGGCGCGCCCGTCGAGTTGGCCCAGCACCCGCTCCCGCAGCGACATGTCCGTGCCCACACAGAGGACGATGGGGACCGCTTCGTCGGACCCGCCGCTTTCATCCCTGAAATCCACCCGTAGATACTGACGCATGCCGATGAATTTCGGCACCCGCCCCGGCGTGCCGGCGCGCTACGAAGAAACGACCGGGGCCAGCCACCCCCGGGAGGGTGACCGGCCCCGGTCGATCAGAGCAGTGGGTCAGGCGACGGTGACGGCAACCTCGTTGACGCCTCGGCCGGCAGTGACAGCGGTGTCGCCGTTGCCGTGTCGGGACAACGCCCGCAGCGTCCAGGAGCCCGGCGCGGCGAAGAACCGGAACTGCCCGGCAGCCGATGTGACCACCTCGGCGGTGAACTCACCGGTCGAGTCGAGCAGCCGGACGTACGCGCCCGGCACCGGCTCGGCCTCGGCGGAACGGACGATGCCGGTGATGACGGTTTCCTTCTCCAGATCCAGGCTGGCCGGCAGCGGCGCGGCCTGGTCCGGTGCGGCGCAACCCGCGGCGGTGGGAAGAGTCATGATCAGGCCTCCCCGGGTTCGTCGCCGAGCGCGACCGGCACACCGACCAGCGAGCCGTACTCGGTCCAGGAGCCGTCGTAGTTCTTGACGTTGCGGTGACCCAACAGCTCCTGAAGCACAAACCAGGTGTGCGACGAGCGCTCACCGATCCGGCAGTACGCGATGGTCTCCTTGCCGTCGTCGAGCCCCGCGTCGCCGTAGATCTTGCGCAGCTCGTCGTCGGACCGGAAGGTGCCGTCCTCGTTGGCCGCCTTGGACCACGGCACGCTGATCGCGGTGGGGATGTGGCCGGCCCGCTGCGCCTGCTCCTGCGGCAGGTGGGCGGGGGCGAGCAGGCGACCGGCGAACTCGTCGGGGCTGCGCACGTCGACGAGGTTCTTGGTGCCGATCGCGGCGACGACCTCGTCACGGAAGGCCCGGATGGAGGTGTCCGGCTCCTGCGCGACGTACTGCGTCGCCGGGCGGGACACCGCGTCGGTGACGAGCGGGCGGGCGTCCAGCTCCCACTTCTTGCGGCCGCCGTCGAGCAGCTTCACGTCACGGTGGCCGTAGAGCTTGAAGTACCAGTAGGCGTACGCGGCGAACCAGTTGTTGTTGCCGCCGTACAGGATGACGGTGTCGTCGTTGCTGATGCCCCGCTCGGAGAGCAGCGCCTCGAACTGCGTCTTGTTGACGAAGTCCCGGCGGACCTGGTCCTGGAGGTCGGTCCTCCAGTCAATCTTGATGGCGCCGGCGATGTGGCCGGTCTCGTAGGCCGAGGTGTCCTCGTCGACCTCGACGAAGACGACGCCCGGGGCGTCGAGGTTCTTCTCGGCCCACTCGGCCGAAACGAGTGCGGTGTCGCGACTCATCGAATCACTCCCTGGTGAGGATGGATGGTGAGCCAACGCGCGCGAATCGATGGGTGTAACTGTCGCACCACGCGCGGGACCCAGCGGAAGGACGGGATCACGGGTTCGTGCGACGGCGCCGCTGCCGGGCGTTCGGTGGGATAACCGGAGGGTGCGAGAACCCTGTGCCGGTGGCCGCCGTCAGGCGACCGGAGACAGCCCCGCCGTCAGATGACGGGGCGACACAGGCAGGTGGCCACGCGGCACAGGTCGACCGCGCGCCGTTTGGTGAGGTGGGTCCCCATGGCCAGGGAGCCTACCAGCCAGTGACCGTGCTGCCACTGGGCCGACCACCATCCGGGAATCGCCGGGATCGCCGAGGATTTCGGCGTCCCACCGCGCCTCCGGCGTCAGCCAGCGGAGTTGATCGGCACGTTCTTGGCGTCGGCGGTGACCGCCAGCCCTTCCGGCAGTGGACGGACCTCCCGGACCGCGAGCTGGAACGGCAACTCCGGCAGGGGCACATCGATGGAGATGCTCTTGGCGTAGTTGCTCAGGAAGGCCCGAGCCAGCGGCAGGTTCGGCAGACCCGCGGCGTCCAGGTCGTTGAACCGCAGGGCGACCGCGCCGTTGTCGGCGACGGTGACGTCGGCGGTGCCGCTGATGGTGAGCTTCTGACCGAGGATGTCGGCCGGGGCCTTGACGGTGAGCTTGCCGTTCTGCTCGCCGAGGGTGAGACCCGGGCGGTTCAGCAGCGCGGCCAGACTCTCGTAGCTGATCGTGCCGGCACCGTTGACGGTGTCCGCCACGACGTCACCCTGGCCGGTGCGAAGGGTGTCCAGCGAGGCCCGAACGTTGCGGGCGGTCACATCGAGCACCGGCAGCCGGACGGCGTCGCCCTCGACCGATGCCTGCACGTCCCGCAGGTTGATGGTGATCCGCTGGTAACGGCCGTCCAGCACCTGGGTGAGGAACGGGGTTCCGCCAACCTCCACCTCGGGCGCTGCGGATTGCGCGCCCTGCTTGGCGATCTCCTGGCGTACGCGGTCGCCGATCATCCGCTCGGCGACCCCGACCGCGACCCGGTCGGCGACCACCAGCAACCCCGCCAGCAGCAGGAGCAGCACGAACAGCCCGATGAGCAGCTTGCGGCCACGCCGTCGGGGTCGCGCCTCGTTCACCGGATAGTCCTGCGCCACGCCGCCTCCTGTCTCCGCCCGTCGCGTCGCGACGGGTCGTTCGTACCGACGCCGCACGGCGGCGCACCCGTAGGTACCCGACCGGCTCAGCGCTCAACCGTGACTCAGAGGAAGAGCATGCACATGGCGTACGCGGCGGGCGCCGCCAGGGCGAAACCGCCGAGCGGGCCCTGCATGTGCCGGGCCACCCACATCGTGGGCGGCTCGCCGGCCATCAACCGGCCCGCCTCCGCGTACCCCACGGCGAGGTCGGAGAGGACGGCGGTGACCGCCGCGACCAGGCCGATCACGGCGGCCCGGGTCGGCGTGAAGGGAGCCACCAGGTAGCTGCCGAGGAGGGCGCTGGTCAGCGTGCCGACCATCGCGCCGGCCACCACGCCGGCGGCGCCCCGGGGCACCTGCGGGGCGAGCCGGGGCCAGGGCAGTACGGCGTCGGTGATCCGGGCGACGGTGAGCGCGACACCGCTCGCGGTCAGGCAGACGGTGATCGCCTGGGTGCCGGCCGGGATCCGGCTGAGCACGATCAGGGTGCCGAAGGCCACCACCCCGACCACGATGAGCAGCGTGGCGCCGAGGGAGTCGGTGACCCGGACCCGGTCGACCCGACGAACCAGTTGGCCGAGCACCGCGGCGAGGAACCCACCGGCGGCGAGGTAGCCAAGTGGCGCCAGGCCGGCGACGTCGGTCTGCACCGCGGCGATGTCGGCCAGCGCCGCGACCGCGGCGCTGATCCCGGCGACCACCAACAGCGCGGGCGGACGCATGGCCATCGTCCAGGCGAGCACGAACAGCAGTTGGACGCCGAAGATGATGAAGGCGAACGGCAGCCGGTGACCGGGGCCCGACGTCTGCGCGCCGAGCACCAGGCCGACACCGAGCAGCGCGGCGAAGCCGGCGATGGTCAGCGCCAGTTGACGGTGCACCGCAACCGGGGGGATGACCTCCTCTTCCGGCTCGTCGATCTCTTCTTCGGATCGGCGGGCCGGCTCGCCGGCGCGACGGGCACGGCGCGGCCCACCCCGTTCGCGGCGGTCGCCATCGGTGGTGGCCGGACCGGTACGCGGCGCGGGCGGTTGGCCGCGCGTCGCTGCGGCGGCCGGACCCGGTTGGGGCCCTGCGGGCCACGATTCGCGGCCGGCCTCGGGCGAGGTGGAGGGAAACACGACCCGATCGTGCCAGACCGACGGCCCGACGCGGTGGTCACGGGTTTCAGCGGCGTTAAAATCCGGGCCACGATCAGGGGCAAGGTAGACAAACGGGAAATGGCCTGACGGCGCGGCCGAGGCGATCGGTTAGGCTCAACGCGTTACCCGCCCGTCAGCGACGCCGGGACCACGCAATTTCTCAGCGCACTCCTCGATGAGTGCGACTGGTCGCGTGCGGCCTCGCGCCGCCGGGACGGAGGTGATCGTGGAGATCCTGCTGCTGGTGACCGCACGCGCAGGAGAACCGTCGGCTGTGCTGCCGGCGCTCGACCTGCTGCCGCACTCGGTCCGCACCGCGCCGCGTGATGTTCGCACCCTGGTCGCGGGCCCCAGCCCGGACGCGGTGATGGTGGACGCCCGATCGGAGTTGAGCGAGGCCCGCGCGACCTGCCGGATGTTGCACGCGACCGGGCTCGGCGTGCCGCTGGTCGCGGTGGTGACCGAGGCCGGCCTGATCGCACTCAACGCCGACTGGGGCGTCGACGACGTCATCCTCGCCTCGGCCGGCCCCGCCGAGGTCGAGGCACGGCTGCGGCTGGCGGTGGGCCGGCTCAGCAACGCGACCGCTGGCGCGGGTGGCTCGATCCGGGCCGGCGAGCTGACCATCGACCCGGACACCTACGCGGCCAAGCTCAAGGGCCGTCCGCTCGACCTCACCTACAAGGAGTTCGAGCTGCTGAAGTTCCTGGCCCAGCACCCGGGTCGGGTGTTCACCCGGGACCAGCTCCTGCGCGAGGTCTGGGGCTACGACTACTTCGGCGGCACCCGCACGGTGGACGTGCACGTCCGGCGGCTGCGCGCCAAGCTCGGCTCGGAGTACGAGTCGATGATCGGCACCGTCCGCCAGGTCGGCTACAAGTTCGTCGTTCCGCCGTCGCGGTCGCTTCCCGAGGCGGAGCACGCGCCAGTGCCGGTCTGATCCGGAGACCACTCCGGGCGATTTCCCATATGCCCTTTTTGCGCAGCTTGGTGGCTCTATTCTGACTGCCGGGTTTGTCGGAGAAAGGGGCGATGGTGCGCGCACTGAACACGGGGGCGACGGGCCGGCGTGACCGGCAAGCCAGGCGGAAGTCGTGACGCGCGGCAGCTCCACCGCGCGGGCCGCGGGGATCGTGACGCTGGTGGTGGCGGGGCTTCTCGGCTCCGCGTACGTGCTGGGCCGCAGCCTCGTCCCCGACCAGACGCCTCGGCAGTCCACCGGTGTCACCACGAGCGCCGACGGACCGCACTACGCCGACCAACCCAGCGTTGGCGAGCCGGGCGGAGCCCCGAGCGCCAGCACAAACACGGCTGAGACCGGCCCAGCCGAGGCCGGCCAGGACGGGTCCGGACGGGACGCCGGAGGCGACAACCTGTTCGGCGCGCACGCCACCACCGGCACCCCGCGGCTCGCGCTGACATTCGACGACGGGCCGGACCCGCGCTACACGCCGCAGGTTCTCGCCCTCCTGCGCGAATACGACGTGCGCGCCACGTTCTGCGTGGTCGGCGAGAACGCGCAGAACCACCCCGACCTGGTCCAGTCGATCGTGGACGCCGGGCACACCCTGTGCAACCACTCCTGGCACCACGACGTCGGCCTGGGCGCCCGGTCGGCCGACGCGATCCGCTCCGACCTCCTGCGCACGAACGCGGCGATCCGGGCGGCGGTGCCGAACGCCCCGATCGTCTGGTACCGCCAGCCGGGCGGGGCCTGGACGTACCCGGTGGTGTCGGTGGCGCGGCAACTCGGCATGACCCCGCTGCACTGGTCGGTGGATCCGTCGGACTGGGAGCTACCCGGTGCCAACAAGATCACCGCGACGGTGCTGAGCCAGGCCGAACCGGGCTCGGTGGTGCTGCTGCACGACGCCGGTGGGGACCGGCAGGGCACGGTGGAGGCGCTGCGCCGGATCCTGCCCGACCTGACCGCCCGGTTCGAGCTGGAGGCACTCCCCACCGACCCGACGTGAGCCGCGGCTTTACGGCGACGCTCCGGGCGTCACGACACGCAACGGATACGGTGGCGGGATGAGCAGCGCGGAGCCGACCAGCGACCAGGTGACCCGGAGCGACCAACTGGCGCCGGCGGAGATCGCCGACGTACTCGCCCTCGCCAGCGCCGCAGGTGACACGGACGGAGCGGACCCGCTCGACGAGCACGTCCTGCTGCGGCTGCGCGACCCCGACGCCCCCGCCGTTCATCTGATCGCCCGCGCCGACGACGGCACCCTCATCGGGTACGCGCACCTGGACACCACCGACCCGGTCGGTGGGATCGGGGTCGAGCTGGTGGTGCACCCCGCGTACCGGCGGCGGGGCACCGGGCGGGCGCTCGCCCGGGGCGTACTCGCCTCGGCCACCGGGCCGCTGCGGGCGTGGGCGCACGGCGACCACCCCTCGGCCGCCGCGCTCGCCGTCGACCTCGGCTTTGCCCGCGCCCGGGTGCTCTGGCAGTTGCGCCGGCCGTTGGCGGCCCCGCTGGGTGAGCCGCACCTGCCCGACGGGGTGGCGCTACGCGCGTTCCGGCCCGGGGCGGACGACGCGGCCTGGTTGGCTCTCAACGCACGGGCCTTCGCCGAGCACCCCGAACAGGGCCGGTGGACGTCGGACGACCTGCGGGTCCGCCTCGCCGAGCCGTGGTTCGACCCGGCGGGCTTCCTGCTCGCCGAGGAGACCGCGACCGGCCGACTGCTCGGTTTCCACTGGACCAAGGTGCACGAGCGGCCGGGGTCGGCCCGGATCGGCGAGGTGTACGTCCTGGGGGTGGAGCCGACCGCGCACGGCGGCGGGCTCGGCCGGGCCCTGACCACCGCCGGGCTGGCCCACCTGCGGGACAAGCGCGGCCTCGACCGGGTGATGCTCTTTGTGGACGACTCGAACACCGGGGCCGTCGCGCTTTACGAGCGGCTGGGCTTCGCCCGCTGGTCCGCGCACATCAACTACCACCTGGGCTGACCGTCGGCCGTCGCGCCGAGCGCGTCACCGACGGATAACGGCTGAGCGTCGGCGGGATAACGCCGAACCGGAAATATGCCCATACTTCCGACAGGTGCACCCGGGTTCACTTAACGGACAACTCACCCTCGGCAAGCGGTCATCTCAGGGGCCGTACGTGTTCACCTTGCGTTCACTTGCGACCGGCGAACCGGCTACCTGGCACTTCTAACTTTCGTGTCAGCCGGTCATCGCCGGTCCTCGGGCCCCGGATTCGGGGCGCCAAGTCAGACGCGAAGGGAAACCCCTCAGGTGAAGCTCCAGCGGTACGGCGCTATTGCCGGCCTCGCCCTAGCCGCGACGCTCGGCCTCAGCGCATGCGGCTCGGACAACAACGAGCCCGCCCCCGGCGCAAGCGCTTCGGGCTCGGCCGCCGCGGTCGACTGCGCTACCGGAACGCTGAACGCCCAGGGCTCGTCGGCGCAGAAGAACGCCATGGCCGAGTGGATCAAGGCGTACCAGACGAAGTGCCAGGGCAGCACGATCAACTACGAGCCCTCGGGCTCCGGCGCCGGCATCCAGGCGATCATCGCCGGGACCGCCGACTTCGCCGGCTCCGACTCCGCGCTCAAGCCGGAGGAGCAGCCGCAGGCGGACGCGAAGTGCGTCGGTGGCAAGGCCATCAACCTGCCGATGGTGATCGGCCCGGTGGCCGTCGCCTACAACGTCAGCGGCGTGGACAACCTGCAGCTCAAGCCGGCCACCCTGGCGAAGATCTTCGCCGGCAAGGTGACCAAGTGGGACGACGCAGCGATCAAGGCTGACAACCCGGACGCCAAGCTGCCCTCCATCGCGATCCAGACCGCACACCGCTCAGACTCCTCCGGCACCACGGACAACTTCACGGACTTCCTCACCAAGACCGCCGAGGCCGACTGGACCTTCGGTAAGGCCAAGGAGTGGAAGGCCCCGGGCGGCACCGCGGGCAAGGGCAACGACGGCGTGACCAGCGTCATCAAGGGTGCCGACGGCACCATCGGCTACGTCGAGCTCTCCTTCGCCGAGAACGCCAGCCTCAAGATGGCCAAGATCGGCAACGGAGCCGGCGAGTTCGCCGAACTCACCCTGGAGAACGCGGGCAAGACCATCGCCGGCGCCGAGATCACCGGCAGCGGGAACGACCTCAAGATGAAGATCGACTACAACACCAAGGAGGCCGGGGCCTACCCGATCGTCCTGGCGACGTACGAGATCGTCTGCGACAAGGGCCTCGCCGCCGACAAGCTTCCGCTGGTCAAGAGCTTCCTCGGCTTCACCGCCAGCACCGAGGGCCAGAAGGTGCTCAGCGAAATCGGCTACGCGCCGCTGCCTGAGTCGGTCCGCGCCAAGGTCGAGGCGTCGGTCAAGAACATCTCCTGACGAAACTGTCTGACATCACCTTCAATCGAAGCGAGCGAGCAGATGGGTGAAACCCCTCACCGCTCGGCCGACGCCGGCACCGGCGGGACGCGCGTGACCCAGAGTCACGAGTGGCCCGCCGGTGCCTCGGCGCGTGTGGCCGAGGCACCAGTCAGCACCCGTTCCCCGGGCGGCACCGGGCTGGGCGGCGGCGGCGCGCTGCCGCGCAGCCGTAAGTTCGGCGCCGAGCGGGCCTTCCGCGGTCTCACCCTGGCCGCCGGCACCGCCGTTCTGGTCATCATCGCCGCCATCGCGATCTTCCTGGTCGCCAAGGCGGTGCCGGCCCTACGCGCCAACACCGAGAACTTCTGGTCCTACGAGGGCTGGTCCCCCAACGACACCCAGCCGAAGTTCGGCATCGGTGCGCTGGCCTTCGGCACCGTGCTCAGCTCGGCGCTCGCGCTGCTCATCGCGGTGCCGGTGGCGCTCGGCATCGCGCTCTACCTGTCGCACTACGCGCCGCGCCGGCTGGGCACCGCGCTCGGCTTCCTGATCGACCTGCTGGCCGCGGTGCCGAGCGTGGTCTTCGGCCTCTGGGGGCGTGACGTCTTCAGCAGCCCGGTCCGGGACTTTTCGGTCTGGCTGAACGAGTACTTCGGCTGGATCCCGATCTTCGGCGGCGACGGCCCGTTCGGTAAATCGGTCATGCTCGGGGCCCTGGTGCTCGCGATCATGGTGCTGCCGATCATCACCTCGCTCTCCCGCGAGGTGTTCCTCCAGACTCCCACCGCGAACGAGGAGGCCGCCCTCGCCCTGGGCGCCACCCGCTGGGAGATGCTCCGCACCGCGGTGCTCCCCTACGGGCGTCCCGGCATCATCGCCGCAATGATGCTCGGCCTCGGTCGGGCGCTCGGCGAGACCATCGCCCTGGCACTGACCCTCGGCATCACCTTCGGCATCTCGTTCAACCTGATCCAGAACGGCGGCAACACCATCGCCGCCAACATCGCCAACGCGTTCGGCGAGGCGAACGAGACCGGCCGGGGCGCGCTCATCGCCTCCGGTCTGGTGCTGTTCGCCATCACGCTGATCGTCAACATCACGGCGCGGGCGATCATCTACCGCCGCCGGGAGTTCACGGAGTCGGCCGCATGACCACAACCGCCACCTCCCACCGCACCCGGCCGCCGGCCCAGCCCGACTCGCTGCGGGCCAAGCGGCTGCCCTGGTACGCCGCCCCGGCCATCGCCGTGGCGGCCCTGGCGCTCTCCGCCGTGGTCGTCTACGGCACCGGCATCGGCGGCCCCGTCCTCGTGGTCGTCCTCGGCGCGATCCTCTACCTGGTCGGCCTCTTCGCCGCCGCCAACGCGGTCGAGGGGCGCCGATCGGCCCGCAACCGCACCTGGAGTGCACTGATCCACTCCGCCTTCGTGTTGGCGGTGCTGCCGCTCGCCTCGGTCGTCTGGACGCTGGTCAGCAAGGGCGCCGAGCGCTTCGACGCCGATTTCTTCAACGCCTCGATGAACAACATCGGGCCGCGGGACGCCAACGGTGGCGCGTACCACGCGATCGTCGGCACGCTGGAGCAGGTCGGCATCGCCACCCTGATCACCGTCCCGCTCGGCGTTCTCTGCGCGATCTACATCGTCGAGTACGGGCGGGGCAAGTTCGCTTTCGCGATCCGGTTCTTCGTGGACGTGATGACCGGCATCCCGTCGATCGTCTCCGGCCTCTTCGTGCTGGCGTTCTGGGTGCTGATCGTGTCGCCGTGGTTCAACGACGGTCGGCCCAGCTTCTCCGGCTTCGCCGCCGCGCTCGCGCTGAGCGTGCTCATGCTGCCCACCATCGTCCGGTCCACCGAGGAGATGCTCCGCCTCGTACCGGCGCCACTGCGCGAGGGCGCGTACGCGCTCGGCGTACCCAAGTGGAAGACCATCCTGCGGGTGGTGCTGCCGACGGCGCTGCCCGGCATCGTCACCGGCGTCATGCTCGCCATCGCCCGCGCGGCCGGTGAGACCGCGCCGGTGCTGCTGGTCGCCGGCGGTGGCGCCGCGATCAACACCAACCCCTTCGAGAACAGCCAGTCGTCGCTGTCCCTCTTCGTCTACCAGCAGGCCGGCGACGCGTCGAAGTACGCCCCGGCACGGGCGTGGACCGCGGCACTCACCCTGGTCGCCCTCGTGCTCATCCTGACGATCGCGGCGAAGTTGCTGGCCCGTCGCAACAGGCTCAGCCGATGAACCCCGGAGGTACCACCATGGCAAAGCGCGTCTCCGCCTCGAACGTCACCGCGTACTACGGCGGCTTCAAGGCGATCGAGAACATCAACCTGACGGTCGAGCCGAAAACGGTCACCGCCCTCATCGGGCCGTCCGGTTGCGGCAAGTCGACGTTCCTGCGGTCGATCAACCGGATGCACGAGGTGCTGCCGGGGGCCCGGGTCGAGGGCAGCCTGACCATCGACGACCAGGACATCTACGACCGGGACGTGGACGTCACAGCGGTCCGGCGCACCATCGGCATGGTTTTCCAGCGGCCCAACCCGTTCCCCACCATGAGCATCTTCGAGAACGTGGTGGCCGGGCTGAAGCTCAACGGGGTCCGCAAGAAGTCGATCCTGGAGGACGCGGCCGAGAAGGCCCTGCGCGCCGCGAACCTGTGGGGCGAGGTCAAGGACCGGCTGGCCAAGCCCGGCGCGGGCCTCTCCGGCGGTCAGCAACAGCGGCTCTGCATCGCCCGGACCATCGCGGTCGAGCCGCAGGTCGTTCTGATGGACGAGCCGTGCTCCGCCCTGGACCCGATCTCCACGCTGGCGATCGAGGACCTGATGTTCCAGCTCAAGGACAAGTTCACGATCATCATCGTGACGCACAACATGCAGCAGGCTGCGCGTGTCTCGGATCGGACCGCCTTCTTCTCGATCGAGAAGACCGGCGACCCGGGCCGGCTGATCGAGTACGACAACACCCAGAAGATCTTCAGCAACCCGAGCGTGAAGAAGACCGAGGACTACATCACCGGCCGCTTCGGCTGAGCCGACCACGTCCGGTCACCGGCGCCCCGCCTCCCGGCGTGGGCGCCGGTGCCATGTCCAGCGCTGCGGCAGGGCCCGTGGTCAGCCCAGCACGAAGCGGGGTTCGCCGTCCGGGGGCAGGTCCAGGCGCGGGGTGATCGGGGTGGCCGCGTCCCGGTCGGCTGCCGCCCGCGCCACCCCGGTCAGGTCACCGGCCGCCGCCACCTGGGCCAGCGTGACCACTGTCGGTGGCAGCATGGTCAGCTCGCCGGCCTGCGCGCGGGCCAGCGCGTCCGCCGGGCGGATCCACAGGGTGTGGTCGGCCTCGCCGGAGACGTCGCGGGTCCGCTGACCCGCCGGCAACAGGGCGATGAAGAAGTACGTGTCGAAGCGGCGCGGCTCGAACTCGGGCGTGATCCACCGGCTCCACGGCAGCAGCAGGTCCGACCGAAGGGCGAGCTGACGATCGGCGAGCAGCGCCGCGAAGCCCAGTCGCCGCCCCTCCAGGTCCTGCCGGGCCGCCTCCCAGTCGTCGCCGCTGACGTCGCCCACCACTGTCTCCCGGTTCGGGCCGGCGAGCAGTACGCCGGCCTCCTCGAAGACCTCCCGCGCGGCGGCGCAGACCACCGCCTGCGCGGCCTGCGGAGCCACTCCGAGCCGGTCCGCCCACTCGCCCGGCGTCGGGCCGGCCCAGTCCAGGTGCGTCTCCGAGTCGGAGCGGTCCACCCCGCCGCCGGGGAAGGCGTACATCCCGCCGAAGGTCATCGCGGCGACCCGGCGGATGACGTACACCTCGAAGTCGGCGCCGGTCGGACGCAGCAGCAGCACGGTGGCCGCGACCCGCGGCGTCGCCGGGGTGCCACCCTCGGCCTGGAACCGGCGGGCGTGCTCGACCAGAGCGGCCGGGGCGGCGAAACCGGCACTGTCGATCGTCATGCCGCGAGCCTAGTTCCCGCCGGGGGAACGCCGGCCGCGCGCTGGGCGATGGAGCGGTCGGCTCGGTCGACGATTCGAGCATGATGACTGTGGGGCATCAATATGCCTCAGAGTCATCACGCTCATCAGGGCGTCAGGCCCGAAGCGTCGGGTCGGGTAGCAGCAGGCCGGGCAGCGGGCGGTTCACCTGGCTCGGCTAGCGTTCCGGCATGACTCGTTGGGGCATCCTGGCCACCGGCCACATCGCCAGCCGTTTCGCCGAAGACCTCCGGCTGGTGCCGGACGCCGAGTTGGTCGCGGTGGGTTCCCGCGCCGCAGAGAGCGCCCGGCGCTTCGCCGACACGTACGGCGCGAAGCGCGCCTACGGTTCCTGGGTGGAGTTGGCCGCCGACCCGGAGGTGGACGCGATCTACGTGGCGACACCGCATTCCGCGCATTACGAGGCGGCGATGACCTGCCTCACCGCCGGGCGGGCGGTGCTGTTGGAGAAGCCGTTCACCCTCGACCTGGCCACCAGCACGGAGTTGATCGACACTGCCCGTGCCGCCGGTGTCTTCCTGATGGAGGCCATGTGGATGCGGCTGAATCCGGTGATCCTGCGGGTGGTCGAGTTGATCGCGGACGGGGCGATCGGCACGGTGACCGGCGTGCGGGCCGACTTCGGGGTGGCCGGGCCGTTCCCGCCGGAGCATCGGATGCGCAACGCGGCGCTGGGCGGGGGCGCCCTACTGGACCTGGGGATCTACCCGATCAGTCTGGCCCACCTGCTGCTCGGGGTGCCGCAGCACATCCGGTCCTGGGCGCAGCTCGGCCCGGAGGGCACGGACGAGAACACCGGCATGCTGTTCGGCTACGACACCGGAGCCCTGGCAACCCTGAGCTGCGGCATGGTCGGGTTGAGCGGGCAGACCGCCTCGGTAACGGGCACCACGGGGCGGATCGACCTGCCGGAGCCGTTCTTCCGGCCGGGTTCGGTGACAGTGCACCGGGCCGGCGCGGAGCCGGAGACGATCGTCGCCGACGGGGCCGGCAACGGCTACCAGTACGAGGCGATCGAGGTGCAGCGCTGCCTTGCCGCCGGCCTGACCGAGAGCCCGGTGGTGCCGCACACCACGACCCTTGAGGTGATGACCCTGCTGGACACGGTCCGCGAGCAGATCGGCGTTCGCTACATCTGAACAGCGGAAGGGCCCCCGGCCACGGCGAGACCGTGACCGGGGGCCCTTCCGGAAACTCAGCCGAAGAGCGGCCGGACCAGCAGGTACGTGACGCAGGCGATCAGCGCGGCGGCCGGGAACGTGATGATCCAGGCGAGCACGATGTTGCCGGCCACGTTCCAGCGAACCGCGGAGAGTCGCTTGGTCGCGCCCACACCCATGATCGCTGAGGTGATGGTGTGGGTGGTGGAGATCGGCGCCTTCAGCACCAGCGCGTTGAAATACAGCACCGCGCTGGCGACGGTCTCGGCGGCGAAGCCCTCCGGCGGTCCCAGGTCGATGATCTTGCGACCGAGGGTACGGATGATCCGCCAGCCGCCGGCGTACGTGCCGAGGGCCAGCATGGTCGCCGAGGTCCAGAACACCCACCCCGGGATGTGCGTCTTGCTCTCCTGGAAACCACCGGTGTAGAGCGCCAGCACCACGATGCCCATGGTCTTGGCGGCGTCCTGCATGCCGTGGCCGACCGACATGGCGGCCGCCGAGACGGTCTGCGCCCAGCGGAAGCCCCGGTTGAGCTTGCCCGGCTGCCCCTTCCGGAACAGCCAGAGGATGGCCAGCATCAGCAGGTAACCGAGGGTGAGGCCGACGATCGGCGACAGCACCATCGGCAGCAGCACCTTCTCGCCGATGTTGCCCCACTGCACGATGCCGCCGGTGGACAGCAGGGTAGCGCCGACCAGACCACCGAAAAGCGCGTGCGAGGACGACGAGGGCAGACCGAAGTACCAGGTGATCAGGTTCCAGGCGATCGCCCCGAGCACCCCGGCGAAGACCACCCCCAGGCTGTTCACCCCGGTGGGGAGGGTGACCAGACCGTCGCCGACGGTCTTGGCCACGCCGGCGCCGAAGTGGGCGCCGACGAAGTTGCCGACCGCGGCGAGCCCGAGGGCGATCCGAGGTGTCAGCGCCCGGGTGGAGACGCTGGTGGCGATCGCGTTGGCGGCGTCGTGGAAGCCGTTGGTGTAGTCGAACGCCAACGCCACCGCGATCACCGCCAGCACGGCGATGAGTTCAGGGGACACCGGCTCAGGACTCCTTGACGGCGATGGTCTCGACGGTGTTGGCCACGTGCTCGAAGGCGTCGCAGGCGGCCTCCAGTTCGTCGGCGACCTCCTTCATCTTCAGCACCGTCAACGCGTCGTACTCACCGGAGAAGAGCCGGACGAGCAGCTGCCGGTTGATCCGGTCGCCCTCGTTCTCCAGCCGGTTGCACTCGATCCAGTAGTCCTCGAGATCCTTCATCGACTTCAGCCGGGGCATCGCGTCGGCGGTCAGCTTGGCCTGCTGGTCGAGCACGTTGACCATCTCGTGCAACTCGCGGGGGAGCGCCGGAAGCTCGGTCAGCCCGTACAGGTAGAGCAGGTCGCCGACCGCTTCCAGGTGGTCCATCACGTCGTCCAGCAGCGAGCCGAGCCGGTAGATGTCCTCCCGGTCGAACGGGGTGATGAACGTCGAGTTGATCTTCTTGTAGAGCTCGTGGGTGATCTGGTCGCTGTCGTGCTCGACCTCGGTCAGCCGCTCGCTGACGGACTGCACGTCCACGCCGGGCAGGGCCAGTTCGTTGAGCAGCGCGGTGCCCCGGACCAGGTTCTGCGCGGCCCTGGTGAAGAGCTCGTAGAAGGCGCCCTCGGTGGGGCGGAAGGAAAACTTCACAGCACAGACCTCGTCGCGTCGGTGGAAGGGTGGCGGCGCCCGAGAGCGCCCGCCCGGTGAATGCTAGGAAACGGCAGAACGGGGAATTCGCCGGCCCACCCCTGGCCAGGCACCATTCACCGGTCGTTCACCTGCTGTTCATCTCGGCCGCCCCACCCGCACCCACTCCCCCAGCCAGCAGCCGCTTCCGCTCCCGCGCCACGTCGAAATCGGCAGCCGGATACCCCAGTTCGAGCGTGTCGAACGTCTCACGCAGCAGGTGGGCCACCGCCCAGTCCCGGTACCACTTGCGGTCCGCCGGCACCACGAACCAGGGCGCGGCGTCCGTGCCGCACCGGCTCAGGGCCTCGGCGTACGCGGCCTGATAATCGTCCCAGTGCCCTCGCGAGTCGAGGTCGGAGGGGTTGTACTTCCAGTGCTTGCGCGGGTCGCTGAGCCGGTCCAGCAGGCGCTCGCCCTGCTCGGCGTACGAGATGTGCAGCATCACCTTGATCAGGGTGACGCCGCCCTCGGTCAGCTCCCGCTCGAACGAGTTGATCTCGTCATAGCGGGCTCGCCAGGTCGTCTCCGGCACCAGCGAGCCGACCCGGGCGATCAACACGTCCTCGTAGTGCGAACGGTTGAACATCCCCACGTACCCCGGCGGTGGCAGCTCCCGGCGAATCCGCCAGAGAAAGTCGTGCCGCAGCTCCTGACGGGTCGGCGGCCCGAACGAGCGGATGTGCAGGCCCAGCGGGTTCATCGCGCCGGCCACCCGCTTGATCGTGCCGTCCTTGCCGCCGCAGTCCATGGCCTGGAGCACCAGCAGCACCCGCTGCGCCGGCCGCTCCGACCCGGTCTTGGCCATCGCGAAGAGCATCTCCTGCTGCCGGCCCAACTCCTCGCCGACCAGCTCCACCTGCTCCCGCGCCCAGGTCTTACGGTGCTCGCCGCGGCCCGCGGGCTCCGGCAGGCCGGGCATGGACCGCGGGTCGATCGCGCCGAGATCCACCGGCGCGGTGACCCGCAGCAGGTCCCGCACGGAACCGCCGTCCGGTGCAACGATCTGCCCTTGCTCGGGTGCGCTCATGCACGGATCATCGCCCACCCACCGCCGTTCCGCCCGCCGAGAGTCACCTCCAAACCCGGCCCGCTGATCGGCACCGACCGACCTCCGCCCACGGCAGGCACCGGTCCACCGGGCCGCCTCGGGGCTGCCGGCGGGCCGACTCGGCGGGAGGATGTAGGCCGGGACGCCAACCGGAAGGGGTGGTGGGTCGTGCGGGAGCTGGCGACGGAGTTCGAGGCCGAGCGGGGCCGACTGCTCGCGGTGGCCCGCCGGATGCTGGGCAGCCGCAGCGAGGCGGAGGACGCGGTGCAGGAGACCTGGCTGCGCTACGCAGGGGCGCTGGCCGACACGGCGGCCCGTGCCGAGATCCGGGACCTGTCCGCGTGGCTGACCACTACCTGCGCTCGGATCTGCCTGGACGTGCTCCGCTCGGCCCACCGGAGCAACGGGTCGCCCTCGTGCTGCACGACGTGTTCGCGCTGCCATTCGCCCGGGTCGCGGGTGTGCTCGGCACCACCGAGGTGGCGGCCCGGCAGCTCGCCTCCCGGGCCCGACGGGCGGTCACCTCGCCGGGCGTACCCCGGCACACCGCCGACCCGGCCGAGCAACGCCGGGTGCTCAAGGCGTTCGTCGCCGCGACCGAGTCCGGCGAGCTGGACCAGCTGCTTCAGGTGCTCGCGCCGGACGTGGTCTTCGTCGGAGACTCGGGCGGGCACTTCCCGGCAGCCCGCTGGCCGGTGCTCGGTGCGGACTCCGTGGCTCGCCTCACGCTCGGCCTGTTCGGCCGGACCGGTCGGTACGTCGACCGGGTGCTGGCTCGGCCCGTGCTCGTCGACGGCATTCTCGGCCTACAGCTGGAGACGACGCACAGCGACGGGCGACCGATCCGCCTGGTCACCGCGTTGGCTGTCGACCAGGGCCGGATCACCGCCATCTACAACCAGCTCAACCCGGAGAAGCTGACCGACCTGCCGCCGCTGGCGGCCGACGACGGCTGGCCGCCACGGTGGTGAGCCGGCCCGACCGGGCGTGCGGCCTCAGACCACCAGAGCCAACCACTTGCGGTACGCGGTGGCGAACGGCTCGGTGCCGTCGCCCAGGGCCCCGAACAGCCGCTGTGCCGCGGCCTCGGCCTCGGCCACCACGTCGTCCGGGTAGCCGAACCGGGCCCGGTGCTCGGCGAACTCGTCCTCGTCGAGCAGTTCCACCAGGCCGGTGGCCCGCCGCCGGACGACGTCCAGGTCCAGGTCGATCAGGTGGACGGTGTCGTCGGACTCCCAGCGGGCCGGGGTCGTGATGTCGCAGTAGACCTCGCTGGTGCGCGGCGGAGGGTTGAACATGGCCGTCCACCAGGCGCGGTGTGGCACCAACAGCACGAACGGGATCTTCTCCACCGAGGGCCGGCCGTGGTAGACCGACTCGGTGCCCTCGGGCACGCCGAGCCAGATGCCGAGATCGTCCTCGGTGAGCCGGCGGGCCGGGTAGTCGCGGTGGGCGCTGCCGTCGTACTTGCGGTAGATCACGCGGACCATGTCGCTCGGCATGATTCGCACCCTAACCGATACTGCCCACGCGTCGTAGCGCGGCCGTAACCGGACGGGGTCGGCCGCGACGCCCGCCCCGGTCGGCATCGCGCCACGCGGCGGATGGGCGCGGCCGGTGTCGGCGGCGCCGGGTACCGTCGCACGGTGACTCCGCCCCGCACCGCCACCGGTTCCGCCACCCCGTCGGCCCGTGCCAAGGGCCGGCGGCGGGGTGCCCGGCCCAGCGGCACCGAGCTGCTGGCGGCGGCGGTCGGCGCGGTGCCCGGCGGCGCGGAGCGCCCCGGCCAACTGCAGATGACCACGGCGATCGAGGAGTGCGTGGCCGGCGGCGAGCATCTGCTCGTGCAGGCGGGCACCGGCACCGGCAAGTCGCTGGCCTACCTCGCGCCGGCGCTCACCGTGGACGGCCCGGTGGTGGTCTCCACGGCCACCCTGGCGTTGCAGTCCCAGCTGGTCGACCACGATCTGCCGCGGCTCGCCGACGCGGTCGAGCCGGTGCTCGGCCGTCGGCCCACCTTCGCCGTGCTCAAGGGCCGCCATCACTACCTCTGCCTCGCCCGACTGGACAACTCCACCGAGGAGGAGCCGGAGGACACCCTCTTCGACGCCCCCGCGGCGCGCCCCGGCGCCGGGACGAAGTGGCTCGGTGAGGCGGGCCGGCTGGGCAAGCAGGTCGAGCGGCTGCGCGACTGGGCCGAGAAGACCGCCACCGGCGACCGGGACGAGCTGGACCCGGGCGTCGACGACCAGGCCTGGCGGCTGGTGTCGATGCCGGCCCGCGAGTGCGTCGGCGCGGCCCGTTGCCCGTTCGGGCAGGAGTGCTTCGCCGAGGCGTCGCGGGCCCGCGCCCGGGAGGCCGACATCGTGGTGACCAACCACAGCCTGCTCGCTGTCGACATGCTCGCCGACCGGCACATCGTGCCGCCGCACAAGCTGCTCATCGTCGACGAGGCGCACGAGCTGGCCGACCGGGTCTCCTCCGCCGCGCAGGCCGAGCTGGTGCCGGAGCTGATCGACCGGACCACCCGGCGGGCCCGTACGCTGCTGCGCCCGGAGACCGCCGAGGCGCTCACCGCCGCCGGTGACGCCCTGGCGGTCGGGCTGGCCGAGGCACCGGCCGGGCGGATCACCTCGGGGTTGCCGACGCCACTGCGGGAGGCGTGCACGCTGCTCGACGCGGCGACCCGCTCCGCCCTGGACGCGATCGGCGACATCAAGGCCGACGACCCCGACCCGGTCCGCAAGCAGCAGGCCAAGGCCGCCCTGGACGAGCTCTCCACCACCGCGCAGCGGCTACTGGAGGAGGGCGACCACGACGTGGCCTGGGTGGAGAAGAACGACAGCGGCAACCGCCGGGCACTGGTGGTCGCGCCGCTGTCGGTGGCCGGCACCCTCGCCACCCACCTGTACGACGAACGCACCGTCGTGGCCACCTCGGCGACCCTGGCGCTGGGCGGCCGGTTCGACACTGTCGCCCGCGCCCTCGGGCTGGACGCACCACCGCCCGCCCCGCCGACCCCCGCCGCGGCCGCGCTGGCCGCCCGCACCGGCCCGGGTCGGCCGGCTGCCGAAGCGCCGGGCCGTCGCCTCGCCGGCGACGTCACCCCGAACGCCGTCGTGCCGGCCACCGAGGGCCCCGGGTGGCGGTCACTCGACGTCGGTTCGCCGTTCGACTACGCCCGGCAGGGCATCCTGTACGTCGCCGCGCACCTCCCCCGACCCAGCGTCTCCGGGCTGCCCGAGGCTGCCGGAGAGGAGCTGCTCGGGCTGGTCGAGGCGCTCGGTGGTCGTACTCTCGGGCTCTTCTCCTCCCGGCGGGCCGCGCAGCAGGCGGCGGAGCTGTTGCGCGCGCGGACCGACCTGCCGGTGTTGCTCCAGGGCGAGGAGGCGCTGCCGCTGTTGGTGCGTCGCTTCCGCGAGGAGCGCGCCAGCTGCCTGTTCGGGGTGATGTCGCTCTGGCAGGGGGTGGATGTGCCGGGTGACGCCTGCCAGCTCGTCGTCATCGACCGGCTGCCCTTCCCCCGCCCGGACGAACCGCTGGCGGCTGCCCGCGCGGCGGCCGTCGACGCGGGCGGCGGCTCCGGCTTCTCGGCGGTCAGCGTGCCGATCGCTGCGGTGCGGCTGGCCCAGGGCGTGGGCCGGCTGATCCGCGCGACCGGCGACCGGGGCGTGGTCGCGGTGCTCGACTCCCGGCTGGAGACGGCCCGAGGCTACGGGCCGTTCCTGCGCCGCTCGCTGCCCCCGTTCTGGTACACGACCCGCCCCGAGGTGGCCCGAGGTGCCCTGGAGCGCCTGGCCAAGTCCTGACGCGTCGCCGCGCCGCCGCAGGTCTAGGGTGCCTGGGCGGCGACCACGACGGCGTCGGGTGGGGTGTCCGGGACCCGTCGGGCGGCAAGCCGGCGGACCGCGGTGTTCAGCACCGCGATGAGCGGCACGGAGACCAGCGCGCCGGTGATCCCGGCGAGTACGACACCGGCGGCGATGCCGATGATCACGGCGAGCGGGTGGAGGGCCACCGCCCGGCCCATGATCAGCGGCTGGAGCACGTGCCCCTCGATCTGCTGAACGCCGATCACCGCGCCAAGGATGATCAACGCGGTGACCGGGCCGCTGTCGACGAGGGCCACCAGGACCGCCACGCCGCCGGAGAGCGCCGCACCGACGATCGGGATGAACGCGCCGAGGAAGACCAGCGCGGCCAGCGGGAAGGCGAACGGGACGTCGAAGACGACCAGGAAGATGCCGATGCCGACCGCGTCGATGAAGGCGACCAGCACTGTCGCCCGGACGTAGGCGCCGAGCGTGTGCCAGGAGGCGCGGCCCGCGTCGTCGACCTTCCACCGGGCGGCCACCGGCAGCAGCCGGACCAGGAAACGCCAGATGCGGTTGCCGTCACGCAGGAAGAAGAACGTCGCGAAGAGGACCAGCAACGTGCCGGTCAGTACCTCGGCCAGCGTCGCGGCGGTGCTCAGCGCGCCGCTGGTGAACTTCGAGGTGTTGTCGTTGATCCAGGCCTGCGCCTCGTCGATGTAGCGGTCGAGTTGGGTGTCCGAGAGGTGCAGCGGGCCCGTCTTCAGCCAGTTCTGGATCTGTCGGACACCCTCGGACGACTTCTCGCTCAGTTCCGGTACGCCGCGGATGAACTCGTTGACCACCAGCGTCAGCGTGCCGATCACCGCGACCAGGCCGCCGACCAGCACCACAGCCGTCGCCAGCGACCGAGGGAACCGGACCCGCAGCAGCCAGCCCACCGCCGGGGCGAGCAGCGCGGAGAGCAGCAGCGCGATGGCAAGCGGAATGATCACGATCTTGATCGTGCCGACGATCCGCAGCAGCGCCCAGGCCACCACGCCGATCACGATCAGTCGCCAACACCACGCGGCGGCGATCCGCAGCCCGTGCGGAACGTCGGCGTCGTCCCGGCTGGAGGTGGAGCTGTGCAGGTCCACCGGAGGTTCCCCGCCGTAGACCGTGGCGCTCGACGGCGCGGTCGGCCCCGGCACGGCCGGCGACGCCACCCCGGCCGCCTCCGACGCGTCGTTCAGCGCGTCACTGGAGGCGCCCTCGTCGGCGCGCGCCGACTCCTGTCGTGACTGGTAGGCGCGGCGAAGCCGCCCGCGTACCCGCTCGAAGCGGCTCAAGCGCACCTCCTGGCAGAAAAAACCCGGCCCGCCGACGGCGACAGGTCGGACAGCATACGTCCGTTCCCGACACCGTAGGGCGGTTCCGCCACACAATGCCCCGACCACCTCCGGCGTAACCACCGGCCGGCCACCGTCGGCCACACGGTAGCGTCTGCGACGTGACCGCCGACAACGATCTGGACGCCGGCCTGCCGATCCGCCTGCTGCACGACCGCGTGCTGGTCCGGATGGAGGGCAGTGAGGGCGAACGCCGCTCCACCGCTGGCATCGTCATTCCGGCGACCGCAGCGGTCGGCAAGCGCCTCGCCTGGGCCACCGCGGTCGGGGTGGGGCCGAACGTCCGCGCCATCGTCTCCGGCGACCGGGTACTCTTCGACCCGGACGAGCGCTCCGAGGTCGAGCTGCACGGCCGCGGTTACGTGCTGCTGCGGGAGCGGGACGTGCACGCCGTGGCCGCCGAGCGGATCGAGAACGACTCGACCGGCCTCTACCTCTGACGCACCTCCCCCGGCCACCAGGGCCCGTCGCGCACCGTTTGCCCAGCCGCACGACGGGAAGCCATCCGGCGACCGTGGCCCTGGGGAGGGACGATGCCGGTATTCGTGAAGAAGCTGTTGACCTGGGGCAGTGTCGCGTTCCTGATCTACTTCATGGCCTTTCGGCCGGACGGCGCCGCGCAGATGTTCCGGGCGATCGGAGCCACGCTGATCGCGATGTTCCAGGGCCTCGGTGACTTCCTCACCTCGCTGTTGGCCTGAGCCGCCAGCCATCATTTCGTCGGCCGCAGCTGTCAGGGGTGCGTCGGCGGCCAGGGAGACGCCGGGCGCAGGCCGGGCCAACCGGGCGGGGCGTACCCCACCGGAGCCGGCGCGGGAGCCAGCACCACCGGGATCGGCACCACCGGCTCGTCCGGCGCGTCCACCGCGCGCTGCGTGCCGTCCGGGAAGCGCAGGTGGTAGCGGCTGCCGTCCCAGACCCCCGCCGGGGCCTGCGGGTCCCGACCCACGAAGAACGACCGGTATTCGGTGATCGCGTCCAGCAGCTCCCGCTCCTCGCGGGCGGTCCGCTCCTGGTCGGCGGGTTTGCGGTCCAGGCCGCGCAGCGCCCCATCGCGCAGCAGTGCCAGCCGGGTGGCGGCGGACTGGTAACCCCGCATCGCCCGCACCCCGGCGTCGCCGGCCACCCGCCGCGCCCAACTGCGGGCGGCGTGCCGCCGGCCGAGACTGCTCAGGGCGGCCACCTCGGGCGGGCTGAGCCAGCCGGCGCTTACGTAGTCGGGCAGGACCCGCTCGGTGAGCCGCCCCTCCCAGGCGCGCAGCCACAGGGCCAGCCCCACGGTGCCGAAGAAGACCGGCACCATCAGGCCCAGGAAGCCGTACAGCATGATCATGGCCTCACCGGTGGCCTGGGTCAGCGTGGGCAGCAGGTTCCACGTGCCGTGCAGCATCATCGCCAGCAGCAGGCCGGCGATCGGGGCGAGCACCCGGATGCGCCGGTCGGCCGTCCGGGAGGCGATACCCAGCCCCACACCGGTCATCGAGGTGAAAAGGGGATGGGCGAACCCGAACAGCAGGATCCGCAAAATGAAGATCGCGATGACCTGCTGGATGCCGGTGGCCGGGCCGTACCGGTCGGCGCCGGACGCGTACCCCAACCCGCCCAGGTAGAGGATGTTCTCCACCATCGCGAAGCCGACCGCGGAGAGCCCGCAGTAGACCAGGCCGTCGGTGATCCCGGACCACTCGCGGCGGCGGAACACCAGCAGCAGGATCGGGCCCAGCGCCTTGGTCAGCTCCTCGATGAACGGCGCCACCAGCACTCCGGTGAGCGCGGACGGCAGGCCCCAGTCGGCGAAGCGGTTGGCCGCGAAGTCGTTGACCGTGAGCGAGGCGGCGGTGGAGACGAACGCCCCCCAGGCGAAGCAGAAGATCAGATACTTCAGCGGCTCCGGTTCGTACCGGTCCAGCCAGAGGAAGCAGGCGACCAGCACCGGCACCGGCAGGATGGCGGCGACCACTCCGATCAGCAGGGCCTGCACACCGAGCGACTGGCCGAGCGTGAAGACCATGAAGACCGCGCACGCCGCGATCAACAGCACCACCCCGGCCAGCACCAGGAACCGCCGCCAGCCCAGTCGGCGCAGCGGCATCCGGGGCGTCTCACCCATGGGCGGGACGGCGGGCGCAGGCGGGGCGGCGGGCGACGGCGGCAGCGGTGAACCAGGCGGGGTGTCGGCCATGCGGTCAGCGTAGCCATCCGCCGCCGGCTGGTTCGGTCGCATCGGTAGCCGCTATGCTGCCGGCAGGTCACGAGTGCCAGCGTTCAGCCCCGGCTTGCTGGCCGGCAACCCTCGTCGAGTTCGCGGTGGGGTGCCCCGGGTGATGACCGGGCCCAGCCCGATCGGTGTGCTGGGCAAGCGCGGACCCCGTCCCGATGTCGCACCCGGGGTCCCTGACCCCGGAGGTTCCGGCGTGTCCGTCACTCTCGTCCCCTCGCTGCCCAGCCTGCCCACCGTGCCGTCGGCGCCGTCCGCGCCGCTCGACGTCCTCGGCGTGCCCGGCGAGATCAACCTGGACTACGCGGCCAGTGCGCCGTGCGCCCGGGCCGCCGCCGACGCGGTGGCCGAGCTGCTGCCCTGGTACGCCAGCGTGCATCGCGGAGCGGGAGCGCTGTCGCGGCGATGCACCCTCGCGTACGAGCAGGCCCGGCAGACGATCGGCGACCACTTCGGCGCTCGCGCCGACGATCACGTGATCTTCACCCGCAACACCACTGACGCGCTCAACCTGCTGGCGCGGGCCGTGCCGGCCGGCACGACGGTGGTCACGAACGCCGGCGAGCACCATGCCAACCTGCTGCCCTGGCCGCGCGGGTCGGTGCGGCTGCCGGTGCCCAGCGACAGCGCCGGGGCGGTACGCGATCTCGCCGCCGCCCTCACCGAGCTGCGCCGGGGCAGCAGCCCGGCGTTGCCGGTGCTGGTAGCGGTGACCGGTGCGAGCAACGTGACCGGTGAGCGGTGGCCGGTCGCCGAACTGGCGCGGGTGGCCCACCTGCACGGTGCCCGGATCGTGCTCGACGCCGCGCAGCTCGCCCCGCACGCCCCGGTCGACCTGCTCGCGCTCGACGTCGACTACCTGGCCGTGTCCGGCCACAAGCTGTACGCGCCGTTCGGCGCGGGCGTGCTGATCGGTCGGGCCGACTGGTTGGACGCCGCCCCGCCCTACCTGGCCGGTGGTGGCGCCACCAGCCACGTCGGGCCGGCCACCCACGACGTGACCTGGGCGACCGGCCCGGCCCGCCACGAGGGCGGCACCCCGAACCTGCTCGGAGCGGTTGCGCTGGCGGCGGTGTGCAAGGCGCTCGACGAGGCGGACCAGGGCGCGCTGGCCGCCCACGAGCAGGCCCTGCTGACCCGGCTACGGACCGGCCTCGCCGCCCTGCCGCACGTCGTCGAGCTGCGCACCTTCGGCCCGGACGCGCCCCGGGTCGGCATCGTCTCTTTCGTGGTCGCCGGCCGGGACTCCGCCGAGGTGGCCACGCGGCTGGCCGCCGAGCACCACATCGGCGTACGGGACGGGTTGTTCTGTGCCCACCCGCTGGCCCGGCGTCTGCTCGGCGAGGCGGCGGGTCGTACCGGCCGTCGGGACCTGCCGCCCACCGCGCTGCGTGCCAGCATCGGGCTGGGCAGCACTGCCGCTCAGGTGGACCGGTTGCTCGCGGCCCTGGCCGAGTTGGGCTGAGGCCGCCCGGCGGCGGTCACCGCTCAGCCGACCGGCGGGGCGGTGGGTGGCTTCGGTGTCTCGCCGGGCTCGGCGGGCTCACCGACCGGGCGCTCCTGCTCCCCGAAGGCGGTGCGGATCCACCGGTTCGCCTCCTCCTGCTCGATACCGGAGGCGACCAGCAGGTCGCTCGCGGTGGTGCGGACCTGGGCGACCACCACACTGCCGGAGAAGCCCACCCCGTCGCCGTACGCCCGGCCGGCCTCGCTGACCGCCCGCAGCGACCGCTCCCGGGCCTTCTCCGGCTCCTCACCGGCGGCGAACTCGTGCTTGAGCAGCCGGACCGACTCGGCGAGGTGACCGATCGCGTCCGGCATCGGATCGGGCACCGGTTCCTCGTCCTCGACCAACGTGACGGACCGGCGGATCAGCGTGCCGCTGTTGCGCATCGCCCGGTCGATCGGGTCGGCCGCCTCCGCGTAGTGGGTCAGTTCGTCGCGGCGGTGCCAGCGGGCCGGGGAGAGGGTGGCGGTCTCCTTCGCCCCCTCGATCGCCTCGCCCAGCGTGGCCAGTTCCTCCTTGTTGTTGCGCAGCTTCTCCAGGGCGCCCTGGAGAGTGGCGCGGTCCCGGTTGCGCAGCCCGTCCGCTGTGGCGTCGAGTTGGGCGGCGAGCAGGTCCAGGGCGGGTCGGGCGGCCCGGTTGATCACTCGCAGCGGGTTCAGTGGCAGCAACACCGCCGTGACCAGCAGCGCGATCCCACCGCCGAGGAACGCGTCGACGAAGCGCGGGATCTCCAGATTCTGGGTCGACGGGCTCAGCGTCACGATCAGCACCGCAGTGGCCGCCGCCTGGATGACGATGGCCACGCTCGCCCCGGCGAAGATGGTGAGCAGGATCGCCACTGTGACCACCAGGCCGAGCTGCCACGCCCCGGTGCCGAGCAGGTAGATCAGCAGGTCGCCGACGGCCACCCCGACCCCCACCCCGACGATCAACTCGATGGTCCGGCGGAACCGCTGGCCGACCGACGCGGCAAGGGTGCCGACCGCGGAGATCGGCGCGAAGACCGGTTGCGGGTTGCCGAGCACCTTGTGCGAGATCAGGTACGCGAGCCCGGCCGCCAGCCCGGCCTGCACGGCGAGCCCGCCGGCCATCCGTACCCGGTGCAGCCGGTCGTGCAGGGTGGCCCGGCCGCGGTGGCGCAGCTGTTCGGTGGCCTCGGCGATCCGCGCGCCGTCGATGTCTACCAGCCCTTCGCGCAGCGCGGTACGTCGCACCACCGGAGGTCGCTTGTCCCGGGCCACGGCCATGGGCGCGACTACCCGTGGTGGGCCGGCTGAACCCTCCCTTCGGGCGCGTCGCGGGCCGATGCGGGAGACTCGGGCGGTGGTTGATCTGTTGGACCGATGGCGGGCGGCGGCCCGGGGTGCCGGCGCGAGGCCCGATCCGGATATCACCCGGGCCGGCGAGCAGTTGATCGTCCGGTGGCGGGAGCCGCACCGGCACTACCACACGCTGACCCACCTGACGGCGGTGCTCGATGTGGTGGACCAGCACGCCGACCTGGCCACTCGGGCCGACGCGGTCCGGCTGGCGGCCTGGTTCCACGACGCGGTCTACGACCCCCGGGCCGCCGGCGACGCCAACGAACGGGACAGCGCCGCGCTGGCCGAGAACGTGCTCACCGGGCTCGGGGTGCCGGCGCCCACTGTGGCCGAGGTGCGCCGGCTGGTGCTGCTCACCGCCGGGCACACGGCGGCACCGGGCGACCGGGACGGTGTGCTGCTCTGCGATGCGGACCTGGCCGTGCTGGCCGCGCCGCCGGCCCGCTACGAGCGTTACGCGGCGGCGATCCGCCGGGAGTACGCCCATGTGCCGGAGCAGGCCTTCCGGGTTGGGCGGGCCGCCGTGTTGACCGGCCTGCTGGCGCTGCCCGCGCTGTTCCGGTCGCCACCGCTGGCGAGCCGGTGGGAAGAGCCCGCCCGGGACAATGTGCGCCGCGAGCTGGCCGCCCTCACCGCGGAGCCGGAGAACGCGGGCTGACCAGGTGCTTCGGTCGACGCAGGTCGGCGGTGCGGAGCAACCGGACCAGCTCCCGGCTCGGCACCACCTGGGCACCGAGCCACACCGCCGCCGCGAACCGGTCGGCCGGAATGTCGTAGTGGTCCCGGTCGAAGCCGCGCCGGGGCGCACCGAGCGCCTCGGCGAAGGCGTGCAGCTCGGCGTACGAGACGTCACTGATCAGGTGCGACCAGAGCCGACCGCGCCACGGCCAGGCCGGCCGGTCCAGGTAGAGCATGGTGCCCAAGTTATCCCGCCCAGTCGATCATGTTGATGATCGCCCGGTACCGCCTTAACCTCGGCTGCATGGCCCCCACCGCGCTCCTCGACGACCTGCGCGCCGCGCTCGGTGACGACGCCGTGCTCACCGACCCGGACCTGCTGCGCATGCACCAGCGCGACGAGGCCGACCTGTGCGCCGCCGGCGTTCCGCTGGTGGTGACCCGCCCGCGCGACACCGAGCAGGTGGTCGCCGTGATCCAGGCGGCGGCGCGGCACGGCGTACCGGTGGTGCCGCAGGGGGCGCGGACCGGGCTGGCCGGCGCGGCGAACGCGGTGGACGGCGCGGTCGTGCTCAGCACCGTCGCGATGACCGAGATCCGCGAGATCGACCCGGTGAGCCGGATCGCGGTGGTCCAGCCCGGGGTGGTCAACGCGGCGCTGGCCGGAGCGGTGGCCGAACAGGGCCTCTGGTACCCGCCGGACCCCGGCTCCTGGGAGTCGTCCACGATCGGCGGCAACGTGGCCACCAACGCCGGCGGCATGTGCTGTGTGAAGTACGGAGTGACCACCGAGTACGTGCTCGGCCTGGAGGTGGTGCTCGCCTCCGGCGAGGTGCTGCGCACCGGCCGGCGTACGGCCAAGGGGGTGGCCGGCTACGACCTGACCCGACTGTTCGTCGGTTCGGAGGGCACCCTCGGCGTGATCACCGAGGTGACAGTGGCGCTGCGGCCCGCCCCGGCCGAGTCGCTGACGCTGGTGGCGGTCTTCGGATCCACCGCCACGGCCGGCGCGGCGGTGGCGGAGATCGCGGCTCGCGGGCTCACCCCCAGCCTGCTGGAGTTGCTGGACCAGACCCACCTGCGGGCGATCGAGGCGTACCAGCCGATGGGGTTGCGGACCGACGCGCAGGCCCTGTTGCTGGCCGCCGCCGACACCGGCTCCCGGGCGGCCGACGACCTGGCCGTGCTGGCCGAGGTGTGCGAGGCCGTCGGCGCCGACGAGGTCTACGCGGCCACCGACGCGGTGGAGGCGGCGGCGCTGCTGCAGGCTCGCCGGCTGGCCCACCCGGCCATGGAGAAGTTCGCGGCGGACGCCTACCCGGGCGGCAACGGCGGTCTGGTGATCGACGATGTGGCGGTGCCGCGCGGCGCGCTCGCCGCGCTCCTGGACGGGGTCGCCCGGATCGCGGCCGAGTGCGACGTGCCGATCGGCGTGGTAGGGCACGCCGGGGACGGCAACATGCACCCGAACATCGTTGTCGACCGGGCCGACCCGGCGAGCGTGCAGCGGGGTCGACGGGCCTTCGACGAGATCATGCGGCTCGGCCTGGACCTGGGCGGCACCTGCACCGGCGAGCACGGGGTGGGGCTGCTCAAGCGGGACTGGCTGGCCCGGGAGATCGGGCCGGTCGGTGTCCGGGTGCATCAGGCGATCAAGTCGGCGCTCGACCCGGCCGGCCTGCTCAACCCGGGCAAGGTGCTCTGACCGGCTTCCGTCAGCCCTTGACCTCGGCCGGGGTCGCCTGGGTGAGCAGCAGCAGGATCTCCCCGGCGACCGGCGTGAGCTCCTCACCCGGGCAGTCCTGCGAGGTGATCAGCCCGGTCGAGGTGATGAGGCTGGACGTCAGCGCGTCGATGCAGGTTGTCCGGTACCGCCGGGCCTGATCGGTCTCGTCGGCCAGCGCCGGGTTGGCGAGCAGCACCTGGAGCCGTTCGGTCAGCTCTGGTGCGAGGGTGCCCCGGGAGGTCACGCCGTCGCCGGCGCAGTCGACGCACTGCCACGCGCCGTTCCGCTCGACGCTCAGGGTGCGCATCGGCCCGTCTTCGCCGAGCCGCTGGAGCAGGCTGACCTGACCGGCGGCGACAGTGGTGGGGATCTCCAGCTGCGAGCTGCCACCCGCCGTGCCGGCGGTCGGTTGCGCCACCGGGGTGCGCGGCTTGTCTCCGTCGAAGAGGGAGCACCCGGTCAGGGCGCCGACGAGCGCGACGGCGAGCAGGGGTACGAGCAGACGAGGGCGCGCGCGGGCTAGCACGCGCGGAAACCTACCCCACCGTAGGTAGCGTTCGAAACCACCATCCGGGTCGGTATCGATGGTTACCCATCGGTAACGTCGCAATTCGTCATCGAGCGGACGGGCGCAGCTCCGCCTGGTCGTCGTCACCCCGGTCGGCCGCGTAACCCCGGACGTCCGGAGCACCGAGCCGGGCCGCGTCCGCCGCCGCGTCGTCCGGCATCAACTGGGACTGCCGCTCCGCCTCGACCCGAGCCCGGTAGTGCTCGACCTCGCGGGCCCGGGTGGTCGCGTCCCAACCGAGCACCGCGCCCATCAACTCGGCGGTGTGCTCCGCCGACTCCAGCCCCCGGTGGCTGGTCTCGAACGAGATCCGGGTCCGCCGGGTCAGCACGTCCTCCAGGTGCAGCGCGCCCTCGGCCCGCGCCGCGTAGGCGACCTCCGCCGCCAGATACTCCGGAGCACCAGCCAGCGGGGACGCCAGCAGAGGATCGGCGTCTACCAGCGCCAGCAGGTCCAGGGTGAGGGTGCCGTACCGCTCCAGCAGGTGCTCAACCACGCCCACCGGCACGCCGTGCCGGCGCGCCAGGTCGGCCCGGTCCCGCCACATGGCCGGGTACCCGTCGGCGCCGAGCAGCGGCAGGTCGGCGGTGCGCGACGAGCGGGCGCCGCCGAGCCGGCGAGCGGCCCGGTCGACCACGTCGGACGCCATCACCCGGTACGTCGTGTACTTGCCGCCAGCGACCAACAGCAGCCCGAGCATCGGCTCGAAGACCGCGTGCTCACGGGAGAGCTTCGAGGTCGAGTCGGCCTCGCCGGCCAGCAGCGGCCGCAGCCCGGCGTACACGCCCTCGATGTCGGCGGTGGTCAGCGGCCGGTCCAGCACGGTGTTGACCTGCTGGAGGAGGTAGTCGATGTCGCGGGCAGAGGCGGCCGGGTGGGAACGGTCCAGCCGCCAGTCGGTGTCCGTGGTGCCGATGATCCAGTGCCCGCCCCACGGGATGACGAAGAGCACCGAACTCGCCGTACGCAGGATGAGCCCCGTCTCGCCGGTGATCGCCGAGCGGGGCACCACAAGGTGCACCCCCTTGGAGGCGCGCACCCGGACGCCGGGCCGCAGGCCCACGTCGTTGAGCATCCGGGACATGTCGTCGCTCCACACGCCGGTGGCGGCGATGACGGTGCGAGCCTGCACCTCGAACTCCGCGTCCGGCGAGCCCGGCGGCGCCTCCAGGTCCCGGACGCGGACGCCGGTCACCTCGCGCGCCTGCCGGATCAACCCGACGGCGCCGGCACTGCTCACCACAGTGGCACCGAGACTGGCCGCGGTGCGGGCCAGGGTGACCACCAGCCGGGCGTCGTCGACCTGCCCGTCGTAGTAGCGGATCGCCCCGGCCAGCGCATCGGCCCGCAGACTCGGGAAGATCCGCCGGGCGCCCTCCCTGGTCAGGTGACGATGCAGGGGCATGCCCCGGCCACCGCCGAAGATCCCGGCGAAGGCGTCGTACGCGGCCACCCCGGCGCCGTAGTACGAGCGGCGGAAGACCCGGGCCGGCAGGTCCCGCAGGCCCCGCCCGGCCGGCAGCGGCACCATGATCGGCACCGGGCGCACCAGGTGCGGCGCGAGCCGGGTGGCCAGCAGGCCGCGCTCGGTGAGCGCCTCGTGGACCAGATGGAACTCCAACTGCTCCAGGTAGCGCAGGCCACCGTGGATCAGTTTGCTGGACCGGCTGGAGGTCCCGGCGGCAAGGTCACGGGCCTCGACCAGCGCCACCTTCAGGCCCCGGGACGCCGCGTCCAGGGCGGCACCGGCTCCGGTCACCCCGCCACCGATGACCAGCACGTCGAAGCGCTCCGCACGCAGTCGACGCAGGTCGGACGCACGGCGGACCGGTGAGAGCTGACCGGCGACGGATCGGGAGACATTGGGGTCGCGCACCCGTCCACCGTATCCGTCGAGCCACCGTCCCGACATTCGCCGCCCGCCCCGGGGCGACCTTCACGTCTCGCTGCCACACCTCTGGGCGGTCCGCGCGCCCTGTCCGATTAAGGCGGATGCCGTGCGTCGACCGATCGGAGATCTTGGACAGTTTTCGTTACGAGCTAACGGAAACTGTCCGAGATCTGCGCGCCTCTTCGAGGAGGCAGTCGGTTCGAAACCGTTCACCATGGTCGTAAGGTTCTCGGATGCACGCTCAACCTGCGCAACCCGGACTCAGCGACCGCACTTCCCCGTGGCCGGTCGTCGCGGCCGTGCTGGTCGGCTGCTGGACGGTTGCGGTCACCGTGGGCACCCAGACCGGTGGCTGGCTCACCGATCAGGTGCTTCTGGGCTTCGGACGGGACCGGCTCGGCTGGCTCTGGCCGGTGCTCGGCCTGGCCACGGTCGTGCTGGTGGGCACGCCCGCCCTGCTGCTGGCCGTGCTGCCCCGGTCGGGCGCGGTCCGGGCCACCGGGCGGGCCTGGTTGATCGGGGCACTCGCGCTCGGCGTGCTCACACTGCTGCGGGTCGTGCCGCCGGTGCACCATGAGGCGTACCTCGCCGCGCTGGCCGGCGCCGCGTTGCTCAGCAGGCTCGCCGTGCGCTGGTCGGCGCGCTGGTGGGCGTACCCCGAAGCGGCCGGCGCTGTCGGCGGCCCGGCACCCACCGGAGACCGCGACGCCACGCGGTCCGAGGCCATCGGAGACGGCGACGCCACACAGCCCGAGGCCACCGGAGACGGCGACGCGACGCGGTCCGCGGTTGTCGGGGACCTGGCGTCGGTCGGACGGCGCGTGCGCCGGGTTGGCCCGGTGCCGCTGCTCGCGGTCGCCGCCGGGCTGGCGCTGCTGCTGCCGTGGGCCTGGTTGGGCGCGCTCGGCGGCCTCCTGGAGACCGCACTCGCGCTGGTGGCGGCCGCCGCGCTCGGGGTGCTGGCCGCGACCCTGCTGGATGCCCCCTTCTGGTCCCTGTTCGCGGCCGGGCGACCGCCCCGGCCGGCTCGGCTGGTGCTGGTGGGCGGCCTGGTCGCCGGGGTGGCGCTGCTGCTGCTCGCGGCCGGGGCCGGCCAGTCCGGCGCGCAGTTGCCCGCGCTACTGACCCTGCCGCCGGTGGGTTTCGCGCTGGCCGCGCTCTGGGCAGCGACCTGGCGGCCCGCCGCCGATCCGGCCGAGGCCATCCGCGCCGGTCGAACCGCGACCGGCTGGCTCGTGGCCCTGGCCGCGCTCGGCCCGCTGGCCTTCACCGACCCGGAAGAGATCAGCCTGCTTCTGGTCGGCACCCGGGACATCCCGTTCTGGGTGGCGGCCGCCGCCGGCGTCGGGCTGGCCGTCGCGGTCCTGGTCGCCATCGGGTACGCGGTGCTGCTCGCCCGGCCGACGGCACGCACCCCGAACAGGCGGGTCGCCGCGGTGGCGGCCGTGGTGCTGCTGGTCGCGTTCGCTGTGGTCGACCTCGGCCCCGGCCAGCCGGGCCTGTACGGCGAGCGGCTGTTCGTGGTGCTGCGTACGCAGGCCAACCTGAGCGATCTTCCGACCGCCGCGCCGGGTCGAGCGGGACGGGACGCCCGCGCGGCGGAGGTCTACCGGCGGCTGGTGACGACCGCCGAGCAGAGCCAGCGCGACCTGCTCCGAGGTTTGAATCGGCTGCGTCTCGACCCGGTGTCGTACTACCTGGTCAACGCGGTCGAGGTGGACGGCGGCCCGGCGGTGCGGGCCTGGCTCGCCCGCCGACCGGAGGTGGCGCGGGTACTGGTCAGCCAGCGCCTGCGGCCACTGCCGGCCCCGGCCGGGCAGAACCGGGGCACAGCACCCGAGCCCACCGGCCCAGAGTGGAACATCCGCCAGATCGGTGCCGACCGGGTGTGGTCCCAACTCCGGGTCACCGGCACTGGCATCGTGGTCGGCAGCTCCGATTCGGGGGTGGACGGCACCCATCCGGCGCTACGAGCCGGGTTCCGTGGTGGAAACGACTCCTGGTACGACCCGTGGGACGACACTCGGAGCCCGACCGACCAGGGCGGGCACGGCACCCACACGGTGGGCAGCGCGGTCGGGCGGGACGGCATCGGGGTGGCACCGGACGCGCAGTGGGTGGGCTGCGTCAACCTGGACCGCAACCTGGGCAGCCCCGCGCACTACCTGGACTGCCTCCAGTTCATGTTGGCGCCCTTCCCGGCTGGCGGCGACCCGTTCACCGACGGCCGTCCGGAGCGCGCCCCCCAGGTGCTGACCAACTCGTGGGGCTGCCCGCCCATCGAGGGTTGCGACCAGCGCGTTCTGCGGCCGGCCACCGCCGCCCTCGACGCCGCCGGGATCTTCGTGGTCGCCGCGGCCGGTAACACCGGCCCGTGGTGCGCGTCGATCGACGATCCGCCCGCCCCCTACCCGGACGTGCTGACAGTGGGCGCTGTGGACGCCCAGCGGCGGGTCGCCGAATTCTCCTCGCGGGGGCCGGTGCCGGGCGGCTCGGGTAAACCGGACGTGCTGGCACCGGGGGTGGGCGTGGTGTCGGCCATGCCGGGCGGCACGTACGCCGCGCTGGACGGCACGTCGATGGCGACCCCGCAGGTGGCCGGGGTGGTCGCGCTGATGTGGTCGGCGAACCCGGCGCTGGTCGGCGACGTGACCCGGACCCGGCAGATCCTTCGGGACACCGCCACGGCGGCGACGCCCACCTACCGCTCCGACAGCCCCTCCGACGCCTGTGGTGCCCCGTCGAACGTCACCGGTGCCGGTCAGGTCGACGCCTACGCCGCCGTTCGCGCCGCCCAGCAATAGGCAGGTTTCCTTCCTGAAGCGCTGAGCCGGGGGTGCGCCTCCCCACCCGGTGATCTAGGGTCGGCGACCATGGACGCCGAGATCACCGTCACCGAGCTGACCGCCGACCTGGTCCCCACCGTCGTACAGCTCTGCCAGCAGGCTCTCGACCTGCCCGAGGACGCCGCCGAGGCGGCTGCCATCGTGGACGTGCTCTGGACCCGGGCCATCGCCGACCGGCCGGTGGTCGGGCTGGGCGCGTACCGGGGTGGGGACCTGGTGGGGGTGCTGATCTGTTCGGTGTCGTCGACCGAGCCGGGGATCGGGCACGTCGACCTGGTCGCGGTCCCTGCGGATCAGCGGCGTCGGGGCGTCGGCCGGGCGCTGCTCCAGCGGGCCGAGCGGGTGCTCGCCGAGCGCGGGGCGACCGAGGTGCTGCTGGCCGGAAACCCGCCGTACTACGCGTGGCCGGGAATCGACGTCCGCTACACGCCGGCGGTCTGCGCCGCCCTCGCGCTCGGCTACCAGCACGACCGGACCGCCTGGAACATGACAGCGGACCTGTCGTACGACGGGTCGCCGGCACTGCGGTCCACCGAGGCGACGGAGCGGCGGCTCGCCGATCAGGGCGTCACGGTACGCCGGGCGGAGCCGGCGGACCTGCCGGCGCTGTCGGCGTTCGCCCGGTCCACCTTCGGCGGAACGTGGGACGGCGAGCTGGCCGGGTCCGTGGGGCGCGCCGACGCGGGTTGCCACCTGGCGGAGCGGGACGGCGAGGTGCTCGGCTTCGCCGCGTACGGGTCGTCCCGGCCGAGCTGGTTCGGGCCGATGGGCACCGCGCCGGCCGCGGAGGGGTCGGGCATCGGTGGGGTGCTGTTGCGGCGCTGCCTGCGCGACCAGCGGGCGGCGGGGCTGGATCGGGCACAGATCGGCTGGGTGGGGCCGGTGCCGTTCTATTCGGGCAGCGCGGGCGCGCGGATCGAGCGGGTCTTCTTCCTGTACCGGCGAAGCCTACCGACGGCATAACCGGGGCAAACAGGACATGGATCCATTCGCCCGCATCGGCCATCGACGCCCCCTACCGTTTTGGTAGAGGAGGCAGCCATGACCACGGATGACAACCAGACCGAGGACGGCCCGCCGATCACCTGGAAACCGGTCGGTGAACTCCCCGGCCAACTGCCGTTCGACCGGCTCGACTACGGCGACGCCGAACAACTGGCCGAGATGACGACCGACGCTGAGCCGTCGGTGGTCGAGGAGCCGCGGGAGATGGTGGACGCGCCGATCCAACTGCTCCCGCCGTACAACCGGGCACAGAAACGGCGTAACCAGCGCCCACTACCAACCTGACGACGAACGGGGCGGACCGCGTCAGCGGCCCGCCCCGTTCGGTGTCGGAACTGGACTCAGAAGTCCATGTCCCCGCCACCCGGGCCAGCCGGGGCAGCCGGGGTCTTCTCCGGCTTGTCCGCGACAACAGCCTCGGTGGTGAGGAAGAGCGCCGCGATGGAAGCGGCGTTCTGCAGCGCCGAGCGCGTGACCTTGGCCGGGTCGATGATGCCCGCGGCCAGCAGGTCGACGTACTCGCCGTTGGCGGCGTTCAGACCGTGACCCGCTTCGAGGTTACGGACCTTCTCCACCACGACGCCGCCCTCAAGGCCGGCGTTGACGGCGATCTGCCGCAGCGGGGCGTCCAGCGCCACCTTGACGATGTTCGCACCGGTCGCCTCGTCGCCGACCAGGTCGAGCTTGTCGAAGGCGGTCTTGCCGGCCTGCACCAGCGCGACGCCACCACCCGGGACGATGCCCTCCTCGACGGCGGCCTTCGCGTTGCGAACGGCGTCCTCGATGCGGTGCTTGCGCTCCTTGAGCTCGACCTCGGTGGCCGCGCCGACCTTGATCACCGCAACGCCGCCGGCCAGCTTGGCCAGCCGCTCCTGCAGCTTCTCCCGGTCGTAGTCGGAGTCGCTCTTGTCGATCTCGGCCCGGATCTGGTTGACCCGGCCCTGGATCTGCTCGGCGTCACCGGCACCGTCGACGATGGTGGTCTCGTCCTTGGTCACCACGACCTTGCGGGCGCGACCCAGCATGTCGAGGCTGGCGGCGTCGAGCTTGAGGCCGACCTCCTCGCTGATGACCTGGCCACCGGCGAGGATGGCGATGTCGGTCAGCATGGCCTTGCGGCGGTCACCGAAGCCCGGCGCCTTGACGGCGACCGACTTGAAGGTGCCACGGACCTTGTTGACCACCAGGGTGGCGAGGGCCTCGCCCTCCAGGTCCTCGGCGATGATCAGCAGCGGCTTGCCCGACTGCATGACCTTCTCCAGGATCGGGAGCAGGTCCTTCACCGACGAGATCTTGCTGTTGGCGATCAGGATGTACGGGTCGTCGAAGACGGCCTCCATACGCTCCGGGTCGGTCATGAAGTAGGCCGAGATGTAGCCCTTGTCGAAGCGCATACCCTCGGTGAGCTCCAGCTCGAGCCCGAAGGTGTTGCTCTCCTCGACGGTGATGACGCCTTCCTTGCCGACCTTGTCCATCGCCTCGGCGATGATCTCGCCGACGGTGCTGTCGCCAGCGGAGATGGAGGCGGTGGAGGCGATCTGCTCCTTGGTCTCGACGTCCTTGGCGAGCTTGGACAGCTCCTCCGAGACGCTCGCGACCGCGGCCTCGATGCCCCGCTTCAGGGCCATCGGGTTGGCGCCGGCGGCCACGTTACGCAGGCCCTCGCGAACCAGGGCCTGGGCCAGGACGGTCGCCGTCGTCGTGCCGTCACCGGCAACGTCGTCGGTCTTCTTCGCGACCTCCTTGACCAGCTCAGCGCCGATCTTCTCGTACGGGTCCTCGAGCTCGATCTCCTTGGCGATGCTCACACCATCGTTGGTGATGGTGGGGGCACCCCACTTCTTCTCGAGCACGACGTTGCGGCCCTTCGGGCCGAGGGTCACCTTTACGGCGTCGGCGAGCTGGTTCATGCCACGCTCGAGGCCGCGGCGCGCCTCTTCGTCGAACGCGATCATCTTTGCCATACGGCGTTGTCCTCCTGGACACTCACGGCCACCCGAGTGTGTGTCCCGGATGGGCCGCCTGGTGTACGCACTTGGGACGTCGCCACCAGGCGACGACGACGTCCTTCGGCCGGGCCGGATAGCCCGCGACGACCGGCCATGTGCCGCCCCGGCGTCTCCACGCCGGTGCAACCTGGCCCCACCGTCCCGACCGCTGGCACTCACGGTATGCGAGTGCCAATGACTTGTTTAGCACTCTCCCCTGCCGAGTGCAAGCACGATGGGGCCGCTCAGCCGAGTTCCGCGGCCAGTCCGGCAGTGTTCACCGGCGCCTCATGGGCCCTCTGCTCTGCGTACGTCACCAGCAGACCGATCATCTGGGCGAGGTGCGCCGGCAGGGCCAGCACGGCGGTGATCGCGATCACCACCACCGTCCCGGCGGCGGTACCCGCCGAGGAGAACGGATCCGTTCCGAGCGCGGAGGTGCCGATCCCTTCCAGGCCACCGGGGATCAGGGTCCCGACGATCACCGCCACGGCCACCAGGGCCACCCGTCCGAGCAGCAGGCCGAGCCGGTCGTGGAACATCCGGAACGATCGACCGATCGGGTTGTGCCGTTCGAAGAGATAGACCGGGCCGGCCATGCTCAGCGCGAAGGCCAGGTAGATGCCCGGCAGCACGCAGAAACAGACACCGACGCCGATCAGCAGACTGACCAACAGGGTCCAGCCCCACAGCCCGAGTGCCCGACGCAGGCCGTAGCGCAGCGCAGACTCCAGGCTGGCCGGCTGACCGGCCGCCTGTTGGGTGATCACCCAGGTGCCGGCGGCCCACCCGACGGCCTGCACCAACCCGACCACCAGGCTGCCGCCGACCAGTAGGACCAGGAGGCTCAGCAGCTCGGCGGCGAAATTGTCCGGCAGCGTGGGGGTCGACGTCGATTCGGCCTGGGCGGCCCACTTCGCCGACGGGTCCAGCCCGAGGGAGACCACCGAGAGCACCGCCGCCGGCAGCACCTGGGTGAGCAGCATGATCGGCACCAACTGCCGCCAGCCCCGACGCAGCGCTCCCCCGCACCGGTTGAACCAGCCGCCGATGCCGGCACCGGGCGGAGTGACCAGGGCGTCGTTCGGGTCGAACCCGTATCCCGGCGGGTACCAGCCGACCGGCGGCCCCGGGTACCACGGCTGCCCGCCGTAGGGACCCGACCCGGGCGGGTAGCCCCCGGTAGGCGGGAACGCCCAGCCCTGCGGCGGCGGGGCCGCACCCCAGGCGCCCTGCCCGGGGTCCCACCCGGGCGGCGGACCGGCGGGGCCGGAGGACGGGCCGGCCGGGGGCATGCCCGGCCCCCAGCCGGGGGGCGGACCGGCGTGGCCGGGGCTGCCTGCGGGCGAGGACGGGTCCGGCTCCCCCGACCCGGGGGACGGAGTGGACGGGGGCGGCTGGTCGGTCATGAACGCTCCTCACATCGGCTGGAACGGTTCACGATCTTCCCGGCTGCGCGCCCCTGCCGCAGCCCCGACTCACGGGGCCGATCGGCCAGGAAGCTCAGCCGATGACGCGTACGTGCTCTGCCTGTGGGCCCTTCTGGCCCTGGGTGATCTCGAACTCGACCCGCTGACCGTCGTCCAGCGCCTTGTAACCGTCCATCTCGATCGCGGAGAAATGGACGAACACGTCCTGACCGCCGTCGACGGCGATGAAGCCGTAGCCCTTCTCGGCGTTGAACCACTTCACGGAGCCCTGTGCCACGGTGCACTTCCCTCACTCTGCGCGGCGTTGCCTGACTCGGCGCACGGCACGGCCGGGCGCCCCGGACCACCGACTCAGCGATCGATGACCGCCATTGAAGCAGGTGACCGAAATCGCACGCTACACGAGGAGTGACGGCCGCGCACGGCCACAATCAGACAGACTTCGGGGCGTCCCGACCGCGCTGATCGGCCGGGTTCTCGAGCCACCGGATTCGCCCGCGTCATTGCGAATGGAGGGATGGTCGCAGGGTGGCCCCGAGTTGACGGCGGTCGGGCCCAGCTCGCGAAACGCCATCTCTGCCCTGTGGTAGGCATGCGGACATGACCACCGACATGGGCTCACCGGCCCTGCGGCTCGCGGAGATCCGCCGGGTCCGGCCGGAGGACGCCGCCCGGATGCGGGCGCTGCGCCTGGAGATGCTGGCCGACGCGCCGTTGGCCTTCCTGGAGACCCTGGCGGACGCGGCGGCCCGACCGCACAACGAGTTCGCCGCCCGGGTCGCGTACACCTCCGCCGGTGCCGGTAACGCGCAGTTCGTCGCCGACCCGGGCGGCCGGCTGGTCGGGCACGCCGGTGGTACGACCCACCCGAACGAACCGGGGCTGACCGTGATCTACGCCGTGTACGTCACGCCGGCCTGGCGCGGCAGTGGCCTGCTCGGCGAGCTGATCGACGGGGTGGCAGCCTGGTCGCGAGCCTGTGGCCGACCCGAGCTGCTGCTGGAGGTGGTGGTCGGTAACGACCGCGCCTACCGCGCCTACCAGCGCCTGGGCTTCAAGGACACCGGGGTACGAGTCCCCCACCCGACCATCCCAGCCCTCACCGAGCTACAGATGCGCCGCCCCGCCTAGCCTCCCCAGGGCAGAACCCCGGTGATGCCCCCAAGGTCGGACGCGTCAGCGGCAACCGTGCCCACAAAGGGTTTCCGGGGCAGCCCGCCTCGCGCAGGGATCAAGCCTGACCGCCCGGAGCGGCGCGGGCTGCCCCGGAACCCCCAACCGCGAGGAACGGGACAGCCCCGGAAACCGCAACCAAAGGTCAGACGTGCCGCCGAGACTGCACGATCCGGAACCGGTTGGCGACGTACGCCCCGTCGGTCAGCGCCGAGTTGGCCGCCGCGTTGGCCCCACTGCCGTGGAAGTCGGAGAACGCCGCCGACTGGTTGACGAAGACACCGCCGGTGAGGTTGCAGGACAGGTGCACCCCGACCTCGACCGCCACCGCCTCGGTTGCGTCCAGCACGGCCTCGTCGGTCGAGTAGACCCCGGCGGTGAGCGCGCCCTTCTCGCCGACCGTCCGGCGCAGCAGCTCCAGGCTGTGCGTGGTGGAGTCGGTCGCGATGGCGAACGAGATCGGCCCGAACCATTCCCGGCCGTACGTCTCCGCGTCGTCCGCGGTCAGCTTCACGATCGTCGGGGTACGTACCACCGCGTCGGCGTACGACGGGTGGGCCACGGCCCGCGACTCCAGCACCGGCTCGCCGACCTTGGTCACCTCGGCGAGCCGCTCCAGCACCCCGTCGTTGACGATGGCGCCGGTCAGCTCCACACCTCGGGCCGGGTCGGCGGTGAGCTTGCCGACTGCGGCGGCGATCCCGCCGGCCACCTCGTCGAAGCTCTTGTGCCCCTGGTCGGTCTCGATGCCGCCGGCCGGGATGAGGATGTTCTGTGAGGTGGTGCACATCTGCCCGCTGTAGAGGGTCAGCGTGAAACCGAGGTTGCGGCACATGCCGGCGAAGTCGTCGGTGGAGTCGATGACGACGGTGTTGAGGCCGGCCTTCTCGGTGTAGACAGATGCCTGCCGGGCGTGCGTCTCCAGCCAGTCGCCGTACTCGGTGGAGCCGGTGAAGTCGACGATCTTGACGGAGCGGTGCAGGGCCAGGTCGCTGGCGAGCTTCTCACCGGGCGCCTCGGCCGCCAGCATGATCAGGTTCGGGTCGAACCCGGCCTCGGCGAGCACCTCCCGGGCGTACTTCACGGTGATGGCCAGCGGCAGCACCGCGCGCGGGTGCGGCTTGACGATCACCGGGTTGCCGGTGACCAGCGAGGCGAACAGGCCGGGGTACGAGTTCCAGGTCGGGAAGGTGTTGCAGCCGATCACCAGCGCCACCCCACGCGGCACCACGTGGAACGTCTTGGTCATCCGCAGCGGGTCACCCTTGCCGGCGGCCTTTTCCCAACCCGCCGTGCCCGGGTGCCGGGTCATCTCGGCGTACGCGTACGCCAGCGCTTCCAGCGCCCGGTCCAGCGCGTGCGCGCCACCGGCCTGGAAGGCCATCACGAACGCCTGCCCGCTGGTGAACTGCACCGCGTTGGCCAGCTCGAAGATGTGCTTGTGCAGCCGGTCGAGGATCTCCAGGCAGACGCCCACCCGGGCCTGCGGGCCGGCGTCGCGCCATGCCGGCAGCGCGGCGGAGGCGGCGGCGACCAGTTCGCCGGTGCCGGCGTGCGGGTACCGCACCGCCAACTCCACCCCGAACGGGCTCGTCTCGGTGGCGACCCGGTCGCCGCTGCCGGGCTGGTCGAGCGGGAAGTCACCGCCGAGGTACGCCTCGAAGGCGGCCTTGCCGTCGGCGGCGGCGGTCTCGCCGTACACCCGGGGGCTGGGGGATTCGGGATAGGCGGACCAGTAGCCCCGCTCCGTGATCGCGGTCAGCGCACGGTTGAGGGTGTCGGCGTGCCTGTCGTACAGGGGATGCGGGGTCTCCGTCATGCCCGCCATCATGCCTGAGTCACGTCCGCGAGCAGTAGCGCGAATGCCCGGCAGCGGCGCATGCCTGAGTCAGGTCCGCGAGCAGTAGCGCCGATACCTGTCAGAGGGTGAGCTGCCAGTCGGTCCAGCAGTCCACCGGGCGGAAGCCGAGCTGCTCGTTGATCGCCACCATGTAGCTGTTGCTGGCTGCGTTCCAGGTGTCGATCACCTGTACCGCCGGCTCGTGGGTGAGCAGGTGGTGCAGGTTCTCCGCCTTGGCGATGAGGCCGAGCCGGTGGCCACGGTGGGCCGGGTCGACGATGGTGATCTGCTGGAACGCGTGCCAGTCGACGGCGGCACCCACGTCCAGCAGCGTCCAGGCGACCAGCCGGCCGGACGCCTCGTGCCGCATCCCGAGGTGGTAGCGCCGCCGGCCGCGGGCGTCCAGTGCCCGCTCGTTGCCGCGGATCCGCTCGGCGTCCACCTGCTCCGGCTCCCACTGCACGTCGCCCATGGGCGCGTCCATGAGCAACCGGCCGTCCAGGTAGGCGATGTCCGCCACGTACTCCTGCGGCGTGGTGCCCTGCCAACAGACGGAGTGATAGCCCTCGGCTCGCGGTCGGGCCTGGGCGAGCGCCGCGCGCAGGGCGACCCGGTCGATCTCGCCGACGTCGAGCCGGCGACGCACCTCGGTCAGGGCGGGCTGGGCACCGGTCGCGGCGGCGAACGCGTCACCGGCCACGCTTCGGGCCGGCCCGTCGGGCAGCGCGGAGACGGCCATCGCCACCACCCGCTTCCGGCCGTGCTGGCGGAGCAGGCGCAGTCCGTACTCGTGCAGGGCCCGGCCAACGCCCCGGCGCCGCAGCTGCGGATGCACCAGCAGCTCGGCGGTGGCGTTGTCGGTGTTGTCGAGTTGCGGCAGGTCCAGTTGGAGGTAGCCGGCCGGCACGCCGTCCAGCCGGGCCAGCGCCCAGATCGACCGGGTGCCGGGCATCGGCGTGTGGAACAACGCGTCGAAGCGGCGCCGGCAGAAGGGCGGGAAGTCCGGGAGATCGGCGTCGTTCGCCGCCGACCCGATCCGGTACGCCTCGTCGACCGAGGTGCCGGTCGGCGCCGTCGAACGACGCGATGGTGATGCTCATGCCGGTGAGCGTGCACCGTGCAAAAGCGATCGGGCCAGCGAATTACTCGCTGGCCCGATCGAACGTTGGTCGGGAGGGACACTCGCACAACGCCTCCGGCGTTGGGTCGCAAGAACTTCAAAAGTCTTCGGCGAAATGCCCTCCCGCACGGAGCATCTTGCGCCGTCCGGTTCCTGTCGTCAAGTCCGTAGCGGCGGGTTTTCCACACTCACAGCGAAAACCCAGTTACCCAGTGATCGACTCGGCCCCGGGTCGGAGCGAGCCCGTCAGCCGAGGAGGCCGGCGTCGCGGGCGGCGCGTAGCGAGGGCTTGATGTGGTGGGTCGGCCCGACCTGGCCGGCCACCGCGTCGATGGTCTTCAGACCCTCGCCGGTGTTGAAAACGACGGTCTCGGCCGTCGGGTCGAGACGACCGGACTCGACCAGCTTGCGCAGCACGGCCACTGTGACCCCACCCGCGGTTTCGGCGAAGACCCCGGTGGTCCGGGCCAGATCGCGAATGCCCGCGCGGATCTCGTCGTCGTCGGCGTACTCCATCCAGCCGCCGGTGCGGCGGACCGCCTCCAGGGCGTAGAGGCCGGCCGCCGGGTCGCCGATGTTGAGCGACTTGGCGATGCCGGTGGGCTTGACCGGGACGATCGTGTCGGTCTCGGCGTGCAGGGCGACGGCGATCGGGTTGCAGCCGGCGGACTGCGCGCCAAAGACCTTCCAGCCGTCGGCGGGCGCCTCGACCAAGCCGATCTCCACCAGCTCGGAGAACGCCTTGTCAATCTTGGTGAGCAGCTCGCCGCTGGCCATCGGGATGACCACCTGCGCCGGGATCCGCCAGCCGAGCTGCTCGGCCACCTCGTAGCCGAGGGTCTTGGAGCCCTCCGCGTAGTACGGCCGGACGTTCACGTTGACGAACGCGGTGTCCTCGAATTCGTCGGTCTCCACCAGCTCGCCGCAGAGCCGGTTGACATCGTCGTACGAGCCGTCGATGGCGACCAGTTCGCCGCCGTAGACGGCGGTGGTGATGACCTTGCCCTGCTCCAGGTCGCTGGGGATGAAGACCACCGAGGGCGCCCCGGCGCGGGCGGCGTGGGCGGCCACCGAGTTGGCCAGGTTGCCGGTCGACGCGCAGGCGAACCGGCTGAAGCCGAGTGCCTTGGCGGCGGTGAGCGCCACCGAGACGACCCGGTCCTTGAACGAGTGGGTGGGGTTGGCGCTGTCGTCCTTGACCCAGAGCGGCGCGGTGATGCCCAGCTCGGCGGCGAGGTGCGGGGCCGCCACCAGTGGGGTCAGCCCCGGGTCGAGGGTGACCCGGCTGGCCGGGTCCTGACCGGCGGGGAGCAGCGCGGCGTACCGCCAGATGTTGTTCGGGCCGGCCTCGATCTGCTCGCGGGTGACGGTGGCCAGTGCGGCGCTGTCGTAGTCGACTTCCAGCGGGCCGAAACACTCGTAACAGGCGTGCTGGGCGGCGAGCGGGTAGCGGGCCGAGCAGGCACGGCAGACCAGTGCGCGGGCGGGGCTGGCAGCGGTGTCAATGCCGGAGGTGACGAGCGTCGACGTCATGTCGAGAGTCCTCTCATCTTTCCCCGCATCGCACGGTGCGGCGGGGACGGAATTGGCACCTGCCCCGCGGGTCGCTCAGCGGTGAGCGCGCGGGGTGGTTGCCGGGGCGTCGTCGGGCCGTATCCCTCAGCCCCTCTGGATGAGGTATTAAGTTGTGCCGTCGAGTCTAGGACAACGCTGTCGGCCGTTGCTACGGCAGATCCCACGGTGTGAGCTGCCCGCCGGCATCCCGGCGGGCGGTGTGCTGCTGGTCAGCGCCGGCGTCGACGCCGACGTACAACGCCACGGCCCAGAGGACGGCCAATACGGCCAAAAGAATCCAGCAGGCCGTCACGAAGTCTCTGCCCGTGGGCCGTTCGCTGCCGGCGAGCAGCCAGACCACACCCGACACGGCGCTGAGCGTGACCAGGGCGCGCTGCGCGGGAGTCATCGCTGCCGCCGCGGTCGGTCGGCACCGGGAATCGCGGCCCCCGGGTCGGCCAGGATCTCGGCGACCGAGCGGCCGCCGATGGTCAGCGACCCGAGCAGGGCCGTGCGGGCCTGCTCGGCTTCGGCTTCGGCGGCTCGAATCGCATCGCGGACGTGCTCGCCGAGGGTGAGGTTGTCCACGGCACGCCGGGCCTGCGGCGTGATCCGTACGTCGAGCAGTTGACCGCCCACTCCGACGGTTGCGATCACCGCACCGTCGCCGGCCGCACGCCGCGCGGTTGGCGGGTCAGCGGGCGCTCACCGCCACCGGGTCGGTCACCGCGATGGGGTCCGTCACCGCGCTCGGTCGAGGCAGCGAGGTGGTCCGGGGCCGGGCGGCGAGGTTCGCGGCGATCAGGGCGGCGATCGTGATGGCGGCCCCGACCAGTTCGACGGGCTCCGGGCGGTAGCCGCGGGCGATCTGCACCGCGAAGGTGGTCACCGGGACCAGGTTCATGAACAGCGCGGCGTTGGCGGCACCGAGTCGCTGCACGCCGGTGTTCCAGGCCAGGACCGCGATCACGGCACCCACCAGCACGGCGTACGCCAGTTGCGGGGCGACCGCCACGAGGTCGGCGGTGGCCGGCGCGTGCTGCCAGCCGACGGCGTCGGCGCCGATGCTCAGGCCGAGCATCGCGGCCGTGCCGCTGAGCGCGGTCAGGGTGGTGAAGCGCAGCGGCGACCACTCGCCGAACCGGCTGGCGCCGTGCGTGTAGATGCCCCAGCCCAGCACGGCGCCGATCATCATGAGCCCGCCGAGGCCGAACTGGCCGAGCCCGGCCAGACTGCCGCGCGTGATCACCAGGCCGACGCCGAGGAGCGCCACCAGGGAGAGGGCCAGCAGCAGCGGCTTCGGGCGTACGCCGTCGCGGGCCCAGCGGACCAGCTGGGTGATCACCGGGGTGGTGGCCACGAAGAGGGAGATCTGCTGCGGGGCGGCGTGTTCGAGCGCCAGGTTGGTGAGCAGGTTGAAGCCCGCGAAGCCGACCACTCCGAGCACCACCACCTCCAGCGCCCGGCCGCCGTGCCGCAGCGCGCCGGCACCCTCGCGGAGCAGCAGGATGGCGACCAGGACGACGGCGGCCAGCAGGTAGCGCGCTGTGGTCAGGTTGAGCGGGTCGACCCGGTCGAGCGCGCTGGCCAGGATCGGGAACATCACGCCCCAGCCGAGCACGGCGACCAGTGGGAACGCGGTGGCGCGGGATCGCATCGGCAACTCCAATGTTCGAGTATCGTCGAACCAACGACACCGACCATAGGACGTCGTTCGATAGTTGTCGAACAAGGGTTACACTGGTCACATGGAGCCGCACGAGCCCGACCTGACCGCCGTACCGGTCACCAGCGTGTTGGCCGCACTCGCCGACGACGTGCGGCTACAGATCGTCCGGGCACTCGCCGAGGGCGGCGAGTCCGCCTGCGGCAGTTTCGACTTCGGTGTCTCCAAGGCGACCCGTAGCCACCACCTCAAGGTGCTGCGCGAGGCCGGGCTGACCCGAACCCGGGCCGCCGGCACCAGCCGACTGGTCCGGCTCCGCCGGGACGAGCTGGACAAGCTCTACCCCGGCCTGCTGGACGCGGTCCTCACCCAGCGCCCGCCGGCCTGACTCCGCCTGTCGGCCGACCCGGGCGCGCCGCCGAAGCCGCCTCGTCGAGACTTCGGCGACGCGTGGTTCGGCTGTGGTCAGACGGACACCGCGTCGGGCTCGGCCGCCGAAGCCGATGCCGAGGGGGCGTCGGTGCGACGCCGGGCGAGCAGCGTGTCGAGCGCCCAGGCACCCGGGCCGAGAGCCGCGACCAGCAGGAACGCCCAGCAGAAGAGCGCCGCCCGCTCACCTCCGTTGTGCAGCGGCAGCAGAGCATCCGGCTGGTGCACAACGAAGTAGGCGTACGCCATCGAGCCGGAGGCGAACAGCGCGGCGGGTCGGGCGAAGAGCCCGACCAGCACCAGTACGCCGCAGACCAACTGGATCAGGGCGGCCCACCAGCCCGGCCAGGTGCCGAGCGGTACCGCCTTGCCAGTCATCGGGTTGCCGCCGAACAACCCGAATACCGAGGACAGGCCGTGCAACGTGAACAGCAGGCCGATCACGATGCGGAACAGGGACAGGGTCGGCCCGCCGAGCCGAGAGACGTTCATGGCGCCTCCATCGAGGAAGGTGAATGGGTCTCGTCGAGCCTGAGGCATGCAGGCATCGAAAGCCATAAGTTCCTTGCTGATGGGATAATCCCTCGTGAAAACGGTGTGAGCGAGGACGCCGGCACCCTCCCCTGGTGCTGTCGCAAACGATCAAGCTCCAAAAAAGGCGCACCAAGAGAGGTCCCCCACCAGTTCACGTGACAGCGCAGGGAGAGCCGGCGGGGCCAGGCGTCGGCGGGCTGCGCAAGTGGGCGAGGATCAACGGATGATTCCCCGCGACACGGCAGCACTGCGACGCATCACCGCGACGGTCGCGTCGACTCTCGCGCTCGGCGGCTGCACTCCCGGCGACCATCGGGGCCAGGGCGGGGACCCGAGCGGGCCGCCCCCCGGGTTGAGGGCGGAACCCGGCCCGACCGCCAGCACCGAGCCGCCGGCCGAGTGCCCGACGGGCGGCGTTCGGATCCGGTCGACCGGCGGGGACGCCGCGATGGGTCTGCGCGCCCTCGGCCTGGAGTTGGTCAACTGCGGCGAACACCCCTACCAGCTCAACGGGTACCCGGTGCTGCACGTGTTCGACGAAACGCGCGAGCCGATCATGCTGCGGGTGGTCAACGGTGCCAAGGAGATCACCTCGGGCTTCGACCAGCCACCCCGGCAGGTCATCCTCGCCGCCGGGGAGCGGGCCACCGCAGTGGTGCTCTGGCGCAACCTGGTCACCGATTCGACAGTGGTGGCCACCAACGGCGAGTTCCTGACGGTGGCGCCCGCCGCCGGGCAGCCGGCCGACGAGGTCGACCCGGACGGGCCGATCGACCTCGGCAACACCGGCCGGATCGGCGTCAGCGCCTGGAAGAAGGCCGACCCGTCCACGCCGGTGCCGGCCCCGCCGCCGGCGCCGAGCGCGGTGCCGTCGTCGGTGAGCCCGCCCGGCAGCCGGCTGTGAGCCGACCCGCTACGACGTGATGTCCTTGCGGGTGAAGCGCCAGAACGCCAACCCCCAGAACAGCGTCGCGTAGCTGATCGCCGAGATGCAGCCGCGCACCACATCGTCGGTCTGCACCGGAGTCGACAGCAGACCCAGCCAGGCGGTGCTGAAGTGGGTGGGCAGGAAGTCGCGCAGCGCGCCCAGGGCGGTGATCTGGTCCAGGATGCTGGACAGGATCCAGAGCAGAACCGCACCACCCACCGCGCCCAGCGCGGCGTCCGTGATCACCGACAGCAGGAACGCCAGGCCGGCCACCACCAGCAGTACGACCGCCAGGTAGCCCAGCACGGCCAGCAACCGGAGCAACCCCTCGGTGGGTTCCAACTCGGCGGCGACGGTGCTGCGCAGCGGCGACCAGCCATAGCGCAGGGTGCCGGCCAGCAATGCGGTGCCGGCCAACAGCAGCAGGGCCAGTCCCGAGTACGCGAGGGCGACCACCAGCTTCACCGTCAACAACCGCGCCCGAGGCACCGGGATCGCCAGCAGATACCGCAGGCTGCCCCAGCTCGCCTCGCTGGCCACCGTGTCGCCGCAGAACAGTGCGACGACCACCACCAGCAGGAACGACGCCGACACGAAGATCGAGAACAGGGTGAAGTTGAGCCCGCCCGAGGTTGCCAACTCAACCAGGCTGGCGAACTCGTTGCGACCGTTGTCGTCGTCGCCGCCCGAGTCGAACTGGAACGCGATCAGGATGATCAGCGGCAGCAACACCATGAACCCGAGCGCCAACTGGGTCCGCCGCCGGGACGCCTGCCGACGGAACTCCGCCACGAACGGCATGGTCGCCGATGGCCGGTAGCCACGGGCCTCACCCGCGTCAGTAACAACCATCACCGGTCACCGCTTCCCCGAGAGTTCTCGCCCACCAGGGCGAGGAACGCGTCCTCCAGGCGCCGCCGAGGCACCACCCGGTCCACCCCGATGCCGGCGCGCACCAGCTCCGCCACCACCTCGCTGCGGGCCGTGCCGTTGGTGTCGACCACCAGTTGGCCGTCGCTCTCCGGCAACACTCGGACCCCGTGCAACCGGTCCAGCACCGCCCGGGCCGCCACCGGGTCGGTGACGTCGAAGAGCACGCTCGGCGACTCGCCCACGATCTCCTCCACCGGCCCGGACGCCACGATCCGGCCCTTGTTCACCACCACCGCGTGCGTGCACGTCTGCTCCACCTCGGCCAGCAGGTGGCTGGAGACCAGCACCGCCCGGCCGTCAGTGGCGTACCGCTGGAGCACCCGGCGCATCTCGGCGATCTGCGGCGGGTCGAGCCCGTCGGTCGGCTCGTCCAACACCAGCAGTTCGGGAAGGCCGAGCATGGCCTGGGCGATGGCGAGCCGCTGGCGCATCCCGTGGCTGTAGTTCTTGATCCTCCGGTGCACCGAGTCACCCAACCCGGCGATCTCCAGCGCCGCGTCGAACTGCGCGTCCTCCCACGGCCGCCCGGTTGCCCGCCAGTACGCCTTCAGATTGTCCAGACCCGACAGGTGCGGCAGGAAGCCCGGCCCCTCCACCAGCGCCCCGATCCGGGACAGCACCGGCGAGCCGGGCACCAGCCGACGACCGAAGACGTAGATCTCCCCGGCGGTCGGCTGGGTCAGCCCCATCAGCACCCGCAGGGTGGTGGTCTTGCCGGCACCGTTCGGCCCGAGCAGACCCACCACCTGACCGGGATGCACCTCGAAGTCCACGTTCGACACGGCCACGAAGCCGTCCGCGTACTCCTTGCGCAGTGCGCGCACGGCCAGCGGGGTGTCCGCGTACTCCGGATGCACCGACCGGTCCTGGCGGCGGTGCCGGCGGCGGACCAGTGCGACGACCACGACGAGCCCGATCACAATGGCGGCGAGCAGGCCGGCGAGCACCCAGCGCCAGATGGTCGCCGCGGTGGGGATCGGCTCGCCGTCGACGGTGGGCAGGCTGACCGCACCGTCCGCGGCCACCGTGTAGACGGTGGGCTCGGCGGGCGTGATGTACGCCTGGTCGGAGGTGGCCACCACCAGCCGCAGCCGGTGCCCGGCCTCCACCCGGCGGACGATCCCGGGCAGCGTCACGGTGACCGGGCGGGCGTCCTGCACCTGCTGCGGTAGGCCGGTGAGCCGGATCGGGGCGACCAGGCCGTTCGGCAGGGTGGCCGCACCGTCCGGGTCGACGTCGTAGAGCTTGACGAAGAGCACCGCCTCGCCGGTCGGCGACGCGGCCCGCACTGTGACGGTGGGCGCACCGGCCACGTCGACCGCCTCGGTCAGCGGGGTGGACTCGAACTGGGCGTGCTGGCCGGGCACGTCACCGGCCACGCCGTCCAGCAGCGAGGCGAGCCCGCCGGCGAACGGGATCGAGGAGATGGCGGCCGGGTTGCCGTTCGGCGGGTTCGCGATCGGCTGTGCCGGGCCGGCGACCGTCACCTCCCGGCGGGCGTTGCCGGCGAGGCCGGGGTAGTCGGCGCGGCGGAAACCGGTGGCGACGAGACCCCGGTCGAGCGCGTCGAAGCCGGCGATCCGCGACCAGGTGAAGTCGTCGCCGGGCGCGTCGCCCTCGCCCTTGACGTAGTGGTCGAGCCACTGGACGGTCAGGAACTTCACCCGGTCGGAGTCCGAGCGGGGACCACTGCCACCGTCGTGTCCGCCGGTGAACCAGGCGACCCGTACCGGGGTGCCGGCGGCGGCGATGCCGCGCGCGTTCGCGTCCGCCTCACCGAGTGGGAAAAGGGTGTCCGCCTCGCCCTGCACCAGCAGGGTGGGGGCCTTGATCCGGTCCAGCACACCGGCCGGGCTGGAGCGGCGCAGCAGGTCCACGGCCGCCTGGTCGGCGCGACCGGTGGTGGCGATCCGGAGGTACGCGGCGCAGACGTCGGCGGCGAACCGGCCGCAGGACGGGTCGGCGGCACCGGCCGGGGCGCCACCCGGACCGGTGCCGGGGCCGGCACCCGGCCCGGGGCTGGGCGGGCCGGCCGACGCCGGTGCGCCCTGCGGCTGGGCGGCGGTCGCACCGGAGAGCCCGGCCGGGCCGGAGCCCACGTTGCCGCCCCCGCCGAAGAAGAGGCCGGCCCAGCCCTTCTTGAACACACCCTCGGTCGGCGCTCCGCCGGTGCTCTCCGGCAGGAACGCGCGGGACAGGTCGTTCCAAGTGATCATGGGCACGATCGCGTCGACCCGACGGTCCTGGGCGGCCAACAGCAACGCCAACCCACCGCCGTACGAGCCGCCGACCACACCGACCTTCGGGTCGCCGGCGGCGTCGGTGCGCACCTCCGGCCGCGCGGCCAGCCAGTCCAGCAGCCGCTCAGCGTCGCGTACCTCGTAGTCCGGGTTGTCCAGGTGGATCTCACCGCCGCTGCGGCCGAAGCCCCGCGCGGTCCAGGTGAGCACCGCGTAGCCGCGACCGGCGAACTCCTCCGCGTCCGAGCGCACCGACTCCTTCGTGCCGCCGAACCCGTGCGCCAGCAGCACCGCCGGCACCTTCCGACCGGACGAGGCGTCGTCCGGCAGGTAGAGGGTGGTGTCCAGGTTCACCGGTTGGTCACCGGACGGTCCGGAGCGGACGGTGAGCATCGCGCTCTCGGTGCGTACGCCCGGTCCCTGTGGCCACACCGCCCAGGTCACGGCGGCGGCCAACAGCACGACGACCACCGCGGCGGCGATCGCCCGGCGGCGGGTGGGAAGGGCACGCCGGAACCACGCGGCCGGCGACGGCGATGTCATGCGGCACACGGTACGGCCCACAGCCTGAGCGTTGGCTGAGATCCGCCGTACGTCCGTCCGGTTGCCCCGATCGGTGCGCGGTGGGGCGCGAGCGCGCACCGATCGACGCGGCACAGTGAGTTGAGTTCGGATCCCGTGAATTCCGATCTTCCGCGGATATCCACCTCGATCCCTCCATGTCACACCCACAGCTGACACAGAGCGTGCCGGTAACGCGGACAAATGGTGACATGGCTCGAAGTGACGCGAACCTGACTAACCGAGTTAGGTCTGCCCAGGCGGGGGTTCGATTAGTTTTCCGGTCCGGTGCACGGGACTTGTCGGCCAGCCCGACGCCGCGCCGATCAGCGCCCCACGCCGGAGGAGACACACATGACAGTCCCCGCGCCGCGGGCCCGTCGACGGCCGTCCACGCTGGGCCGGCTGCTGCCCCTGCTGCTCATCGGAGCACTGCTGGCACCGTTGGGCCTGCTCGTCACGTCGAACTGGCGGCAGGTCACCGACGATCGGGACCTCGCCGCCCGGGAACGGCTCGGCGTGCAGTACCTCACCGCGCTGGCGGCGGTCACCGACGCCCTCGTGGAGGCCCAGTCCAACGCGGTCAACGGTCGCCCCGTCGCCCGGGAGGCGTTGAACGGGGCGGTCGAGAAGGCCGCCGAGGTGGACGCCCGCATCGGCGGGGAGCTGCTCAGCCAAGAACGCTGGGCCGGCGTACGGGCCAAGCTGGAGGCGCTGCGCGGCCGGGGCGCCGCCGACCCCGAGGCCGCCTACACCGCCTACGGCGAGGTCTCCGACCTGCTGCTGGCCCTGCACCGGAAGGTCCGGGAGAGCTCCGGGCTGGTCCGCGACCCCGAGGCCGACTCATTCTTCCTCCAGGACAGCGCCGGTCAGGAACTGCCCGAGGCGGTGGTGGCCGCCGGCCGGCTGGCCGACCTCGCCACGCTGGTCTCCCGCCGGCCGGCCGCCGAGCAACCGCGCGGCCTGCTGGAGCTGACCGGGCTGCGGGTGTCCGCCCTGGCCCCCGCCGCTGATCTCGTCGACAACCTTCGCTCGGCCGTGGACGGTTCGGAGAGCACGGACCTCGGTGCCAACGTGCTGACCCCGCTGGACACCTACCAGCGTTCGGTGGAGGCGCTTGCCGCGTACTCCGTGCCGGGCAAGGAAACTGGCGTGGTCAATCCGGGCCAGTTGAGTGCCGCAGCGCTCAACTCGCACCGCTCCGCCCGCCAACTTCAGCCGGTCATCCTCACCGAACTAGACGCGGTGCTGGCCGAGCGCATCGACCGGCTCAACCGGGACCGCTGGCTGACCGCCGGGGCGGGTGTCGTCGCCGTCCTGCTGCTGAGCTGCCTCGCCGCGTTGCTGGTCGCCGCCGCTCGCCGGGCCCAGCGTCGGGCCGCCCTGGCCGCGATCCACGCGGAGAGTCCCGACACCCCGCCACACCGCGACCCGTGGCAACCGCCGGCCGACGAGCCGCGCGCGCTGCAACCGGTCGGGGCTGCCGGTGACCCGGAGACCGCACAGTGGGGGGCGTTCGATGCTGCTCGGTAGGCTCCGGATCCGCGGCAAGCTCGCGCTTCTCGTGGTGATTCCGCTGCTCAGCATGGTCGGCCTGGCCGTGCCGGTGATGCTCGACCGGGTCGCCGCGGCACAGCGGGCCGGCGACACCGCCGACCGTGTCCGGCTCGCCAGCCGGGTCGGCAGCCTGGTCCAGGACCTCCAGCAGGAACGCATCCTCTCCGTCGGCTTCCTGCTCGGCCGGGTCGAACGCAGTGAGCTGGTCCGTAAGTCCGCCGACGTGGACGACCGGGTGGCCGACCTGCGGGCGGCGCGGAGCGACGCCCTGACCGACCAGGTCGACAGCGCCCTCGACGGCGTGTCCGGCCTCATCGACCTGCGCACTGCCGTCCTGGCACGGGCCGCCAACCCCGGTCAGGTGATGGACGCGTTCGGCCCGGTCAACAAGGGGATCATCGAGTCACTGCGGCTGGTGGTCGGGGTTGACACCGACACGTTGCCGGGCCGTCAGGTACTCGCCCTCGACGGGTTGCTCCGCGCCGACGAGGGCCTGGGCACCTGCGCCACCCTGAGCCTGCTGGTCAAGGCGATCGGCACCCCGGACACCACCGCCGGGTACGTGGCGTGCATCGCCGCGCTCATGGTCGACAACTCGCGCTTCCGCAGCCTGATCACGCCCGAGCAGCTCACGGTGGCCCAGCTCAACGACGCCGCCGTGGCCGCGCGTACCAGCCCCGACTTCCTGGTCAGGAGCGCCCGGGATCCGGCCGCCGCGGTCCGCGACGTGCCGATGGAGGCGCTCTTCCCGGCCGTCCGCACGATGATCCGGCTCGGTCAGTTCGTCGAGAAGAAGCTGGTCGCCGACGTGCTCGCCGAGGTGACGGCCGAGCAGCGGCGAGCGCTGACCGCCGCGTACCTGGTCGGTGCCGCGGCGGCGTTGATCCTGACGTTGGTGGTGCTGCTCAGCGTGGCGGTGGCGCGGACGGTGGCCGGACCGCTGACCCGACTCACCCGCTCGGCCGACCGGGTCGCCCGGGTCGCCGAGGCGGAGCTGGTCCGGGTCACCGACGACGAGGCGGAGAGACCTCAAGCGGTCCGGCTGGAGCCGGTGGACATCCGCGCCAACGACGAGATCGGCGACCTGGCGCGGGCCTTCGACCGGGTGCAGAACACCGCGGCGCAACTGGTCGAGCGGCAGGTCGCCGGCCGACGCAACGTGGCGCAGATGTTCGGCCACGTCGGGCGCCGTACCCAGAACCTGGTGGGTCGGCAGATCGCGCTGATCGACCGGCTGGAGCGGCAGGAGGCCGACCCGGGCCGCCTGGAGCACCTGTACCGACTCGACCACATCTCCAGCCGGTTGCGGCGCAACGCCGGCAGCCTCGTGGTGCTCTCCGGCTCGGCCGGAGCCGACGCGCACACCGCGCCGGTGCCGCTGGCCGACGTGGTCCGGTTGGCACTCGGTGAGATCGAGGACTACACCCGGGTGGAGGTGCAGGTGCCGGCGGGCGTCTCGGCCGCGCCGGCGGTGGTCGGTGACCTCGTCCTGGCGCTGGCCGAGCTGATGGAGAACGCCACAGTCTTCTCTCCGCCGCACACCCGGGTGCTGGTGGCCGCCGAGACGTCCGGCCTCGGCGCACGGCTCACAGTGGTGGACCACGGCATCGGCATGAGCGAGCAACGCCTGGCTGAGGAGAACGCCCGGCTCACCCGCCGGGAACGGCTCGACCTGGCCCCGACCGAGGTGCTCGGTCTCTTCGTGGTGGGCCGGTTGGCCCGTCGGCACGGCTGGCAGGTCGCCCTGGCCGCCACCGGCGGCGGAGGGGTGACCGCACAGCTGGAGATCCCGTCGACGTCGCTGGTGCTGCGCCGCGCCGACCGCGCCGGGGCCACAGTGGCCCGCGCCGCGGTGCCGGATCGGGACCGACGTACGACGGCCACGCCCGACCCCGAGCACGAAGCGCGGCCCAGCGCGGTGGCCGTCGCCGTGCCGGCCCGCTTCGACTCGGACCTGCTGAGCCGGGCCACCCTCAGCCTGGACGCCGGCCCGTCCTGGAACGCGTTCGGTCGGGGCCAGCCGGAGCAGGCCGCTCCCGAACCCCGGAGCACCGAACCGGTGGGCAAGCCGGGCGGGCCACGGGTGCGGCAGCGGGTTCCCGGGGCGACGCTGCACGCCGCCGCCCCGACGACCCGGCCGGTGGACGCCACCGGCGCAGACCCCGCCGCCGCCCGCGCGCTGGTCGAGGCCTTCCAAGCCGGTGTACGCCGCGCCGAGCTGCACGTGGCGCCGGGCATCGACGGCGCGTCGGCGCGGACGGCCAGCGACCCGTCGGCCAGCGCCGGGGCGGCCATGGTGGACTTGGGCACGACCGTCGACCTGCCCAGCACCCCGGGAGGCGCCGGCCCCACGGTGCCGCGTGGTGGTGGCTCGACCGATGCCGCACCGGAGCGGCCCCGGTTGAGTCGACGGGTCCCGGGAGCGAACCTCACCGCCATCCCGGTCTGTCAACCGCCCAGCACCCACCTCGGTGACCCGGCCGAGGTCCGCGACCTCATCAGCGAGTTCGAGGCGGGCGTCGCCCGCGCTCTCCGCGAAGTCAGCCCCGACCACCGGAACGAAGAAGGATCATCACGGTGACCAGCCCCTTCCTGCACGACAATGTCGACCAGAGTCAGCCCAGCGCCAATGGGGACCTCAGCCCGGAGGCCCGTACGTTCAACTGGCTGCTGGACTCCTTCACCTCCAGCACCGCCGGCGTCCTGGAGGCGATCGCGGTCTCCTCGGACGGTCTGCTGATGGCCATGTCGGCGATCAAGGATCGTTCCAACGCGGAGCGGTTGGCCGCCGTCGTGTCCGGAATGACCAGCCTCGCCGGTGGGGCCGCCAGTTGGTACGCCCTCGGCGGCCTCAACCGGGTGATCGTCGACATGGCCGACGGCTACCTGCTGATCAGCGCGATCAGCAGCGGTTCCGTGCTCGGGGTGGTCGCCGACCGTTCGGCGAACCTGGGCACCGTCGCGTACGAGATGACGCTCTTCGCCGGGCGGGCCGGGGGCGCCCTGACCCCGCGACTGATCGTCGAGTTGAAGAACGCCGTTCAGCAGTGACTCCCGACGTCGCCGGCGAGGATCCGGACCCGGACCCGAGGGTTCGGATCCGCCCGTACCTGCGCACGTCACCCTCGACCGGGGTGGGCGCGGCGGCGACACCCGCGCTGCCCGAGCCGGAGCCGGACGGGGACCAACCGGGCGGTCCCCGTCCGTTCGTGCTCACCTCCGGGCGGGTTGCGGGTGCCGACCCGGCGATCGGGCTGGAGACCCAGGTGACCGTCCGCACGGACAGCGGCTGGTGGGCCGGCCCACCCGGCGCCCTGCTGGCACCGGAACTTCAGACCATCATCGCGCTCTGCGCCGAGCCGATCTCGGTGGCCGAGATCTCGGCCCGCGCCCGACTGCACTTCGGCGTGACGCGGGTCCTGGTCGGCGACCTACGCGCCGCCGGGCACCTGGACGTGCACGTGACCGACACCGACGACGCTGTCGACCCCGATCTCATCCTGCGAGTGATTGATGGACTCCGTGCGATCTCCTGAATGGCCGGTCGCCCCGCTCGGCGGGGTCGCCGCGAACAGCGCCGCCGCCCGTTACGGCATGTCCCCGGGCACCGGGCCGATAGTCGGGCGGGCGGGCCCACCGCCGACCGCACCGCCTCCGTACCGGCCCTCGTCCGGTGCGGGGTCGATCCCTCCGACCGGTAAGCCGGCCGCACCGCCGATCCCGGTCAAGATCCTGGTGGCTGGTGGGTTCGGGGTGGGCAAGACCACCACCGTGGGCGCGATCTCCGAGATCGCGCCCCTGACCACCGAGGCTGAGATGACCACCGCCGGGATCGGCGTGGACGACCCGGGTGCCCGGTCCACCAAGACCACCACCACTGTGGCGATGGATTTCGGCTGCGTGACGATCGACCGCAGTCTGAAGCTCTACCTGTTCGGCACGCCGGGGCAGACCCGGTTCGGCTTCATGTGGGACGACCTGGCCCGGGGAGCGCTCGGCGCGCTGGTGGTGGTGGACAGCGCCCGGCTGGACGACTGCTTCCCGGCCATCGACTTCTTCGAGCGGGCGGGGCTGCCGTTCGTCGTCGGGGTCAACGCCTTCGACGGGCGACTGGCCCTGGAACTCGGCGAGATCCGTTGGGCGTTGGCCATCGGCGATCATGTACCCCTGGTGCAGTTCGATGCCCGCGACCGGCTCTCGGTGCGGGACGCACTACTGGTCGTCCTGGACCGCGCGCTGGACCGCGCTACCCGGGACAGGAGGGCCTGAGCCGACCAGCTCCGGCCGTGGCGGGAAGAGGTGATCTGGTGAGGGGCGACCTGGACGAGACGCTGGCCCGGCTGGCCCGACGTGAGGAGGCGTCGCGCCGTCGGGCCGCCGACCGTGACGACACCACCGCACCGCCGAGCTCGCCCGGCCTCGGCGGTGACACCCGCAACGCCCGGTCGGGCCGCCACGCGGGGGTGGAGGCCCCGAGCGAGGTGGCCGGATGGGGGCCGGTCGAGGAGGTGGCCGAGGCGATCCGCCAGGTCGTCGGGGCCTACCCCGGACTGGCGGTGACCGTGCAGGTGGAGCACGCCGGGCGGACGTACCCGATGCGGGTCTCCTGGGACGGGCCTGCCGTCACGGTCGGACCGGTTCCCCCGCCGACGCCGGTGGAACCCCCGCCGGCCTGGCCGCTCTCCGGCCGGACGGTGCCCGCCTGGGCACCCGGTCCGGACGGGTTGGCCCCGGACCCGGCAGCCCGGTTGGCCGAGCTGATCCGGCGCGACCCGACGCTGTTGGACGAGCTGGATCCGCGGCGCTGACCGGCGGGGCTGGCTGCCGGCGGCTACGGTCGGGCAGTGGCGCAACCCGACCTGACCTTGACGGCGAGCCTGCGGCCGGCGGCGCTGGACGCCCGACGGGGCATCGTGCGCCTGCACCCGGAGGCGCTGACAGCGCTGGGGCTGCGCCCCGGCGACCCGGTCCGCCTTGTCGGCCGCCGGGAGACGGCCGGGATCGCGGCGGCGGCCGGGCCGGGCGCGAGCAGCGCCCTGCTGTACGCCGACGACCTGACGTTGGGCAACCTGGGTCTGCGCGACGGCGGTCAGGTGCGGGTGAGCCCGGTGCCGTTGGTCTCTGCGAGCCGGGTCGTCCTGGCCGGGCCGGTGGGGGTCGTCGCGGCGGTCAGCCCGGAGATGCTCCGGCTCGCCCTGCTGGGCAAGGTGCTCACCGCCGGGGACGACGTGTCGCTGCTGCCGCAGGACGTGCTGCCGGACGCCTCGGTCCGCAGCCTGGTCGAGGCGGCGCGACGCAGCCTCGCCAACACCGTCGGTTTCGCCTGGACCAGCACCCTGCTCAGCGTGGTCACTGTCGAGCCGGCGGCCGGCGCGCTGGTCACCATGGGCACATCGGTCGCCTGGGAGCACGGTGCGACGACCCACGGCGGGCCCGCCCCGGTCGGCGCCGCGCCGCCCCGTCCGGGCACGAGCGCCGACGCCGTTCCGGCTGAGGACGCGCCCGACGTGGACGAGCTGCCCGGGCTGCGGGCCCAGGCCGAGGAGCTGACCGAGCTGCTGGACCTCGGCTTCCACCACCGGGAGGTGCTGGGCCGGCTCGGCACCACCATCTCGTTGGGGGTGTTGCTCGTCGGCCCGGCGGGCTCCGGGAAGTCGGCGCTGGTCCGGGCCGTGGCCGCCCGGGTCGGTGCCCGCGTCCACCCGCTCTGGGCGCCGGAGGTGGCCGCGTTGGCCGGTCAGGCCGCCGCCGAGCGGTTGCGCGTCGCGGCATCGTCGGCCCGGGCCGAAGGGCCGGCGGTACTGCTGGTCACCGACGTCGAGGCGCTCGCCCCCGCGGACGATCCCGGTCCGGTGGCGACGGTGTTCCGTCAGGTGCTCGCGGAGAGCATCCGCGCCGGCGTCGCCGTGGTCTGCACCAGCGGCCGGCCGGAGGCGGTCGACCCGGCACTGCGCGCCCCCGACCTGCTGTCGCTGCGGATCAGCGTCCCGCTCCCGGATCAGGCGCTGCGCCGCGAACAGCTCACCGTGCTGACCCGGCAGGTGCCGCTGGCCGACGACGTCCGGCTGGACGAGGTGGCCGCGCGTACCCCCGGGTTCGTCGCGGCGGACCTGGCCGCGCTGGTCCGGGAGGCCGGGGTGCGCGCGGCGCTGCGGCAGAAGTCCGCCGAGACGCCGACGGTGTCGATGGCCGACTTCACCGCCGCCCGGGAAGTGGTCCGGCCCACCACGATGGCGGCGTCAACCCTGGATCTGGCCTCGGTGACCCTGGACGACGTGGGCGGCCTGGACGAGGTCAAGCAGACGCTGACCGAATCGGTGCTGTGGCCGCTGACCTACCCGGACACCTTCGCCCGCCTCGGCGTGCAGCCGCCGCGCGGCGTGCTGCTCTACGGGCCGCCGGGCTGCGGCAAGACCTACCTGGTCACCGCACTGGCGGGGTCGGGGCGGGCCAACGTCCTGTCGGTCAAGGGGGCCGAACTGCTCTCCAAATGGGTCGGTGAGAGCGAACGCGCGGTCCGCGAGCTGTTCCGTCGGGCCCGGGAGGCGGCCCCCACGCTGATCTTCCTGGACGAGGTGGACGCGCTGGCGCCGGTACGCGGCCAGGCCACCGACGGGGGCACCACGGACCGGGTGGTCGCCGCCCTGCTCACCGAGCTGGACGGGGTGGAGACGCTGCGCAACGTGGTGGTGGTCGGTGCGACGAACCGGCCGGACCTGGTCGACCCGGCGCTGCTGCGGCCGGGCCGGCTGGAGCGGCTGGTCTACGTGCCGCCGCCGGACGGACCCGCCCGCGCGGAGATCCTGCGGGCCGCGTCCCGGCAGGTGCCGCTGGCACCGGACGTCGACCTGCCGGCTCTCGGCGACGAGCTGACCGGCTTCTCCGCCGCGGACTGTGCGGCGCTGATCCGAGAGGCGGCGCTGGCCGCGATGCGGGAGTCGCTCGCCGCCGCCACGGTCACCGCTGAGCACGTGTCGACCGCACGGGCCCGGGTACGACCGTCGCTGGACCCGGCCCAGGTCGCCGGCCTGGCCGCGTACGCCGCCGACCGGGAGTGATCAGACCAGCACAACCTTTCGTCGCGCCCAGGACGTTCCCAAGGCGTCACATTCCTCAGTGGAATCATCCACTGCGACGTCAGGTGGTGTTCCTTGCGCAAGCTGCTCTCTCTTCTCATCGTCCCCCTCGTGGCGGCGGCGACAGTGGTCTCGGTCGGCGCACCGGCGGCGGCTCATCCGGCGAAGCCGTTCCCCGCCCGGATCGCGCTGCCGAACGGGATCGTGGCACTGCCGGACGGCGATCTGCTGGTCGCGCAGATGCTGAGCGGTCAGCTCGTACGCGTCGACCCGCGTACCGGCGGCAGCCGCCTCGTCGACCTCGGGGGCTACTCGGTGGAACGGGCCGACGGGCTGGTGCTGCGCGGTCGCACCCTCTACGTGATCCGGAACCTGACCAACGTCGTCGCGGTGGTCCGACTGAACGCCGGCTACACCGCAGGAGTGGTGCAGCGCGAGATCACCGGCCCGCAGCTGCGTTCGCCGGCCACCGGCGATCTGCTCGGCTCGGCGTTGTACGTGGTGAACGGCCGGTTCGACGTGGAGTCGACGCCGAGCACCGACTACGACATCGTTCGGCTGCCGGCCTGACCCAGGCGGTCGGGGCGGCCCCTGCGGTCGCCGCCGAACTCGACGGGCAGCTCAGAGAGCGGGTGGCGTCGAATCGAGGCAGATTTCGGCGCGCACCTTGCCGCCGTCCGCGCGCAGTTTCGCGCCACACTTCTGCAACACGGCGACCGCGCCGATGTTGTCCGGTGTCGTCTCGGCCACCACGGCCCGCATGCCCGCCAGAGCGGCGGCGTTCAGCAGCTCCCGTAGGGCGGCGGCGCCGATTCCCTGCCCGCGCGCCGACCGGCCGAGCCACATCCCGGTCTCCACCGTGCGCGGCTCGTCACAGCGCGTCATCCGGACCATGCCCATCACCTCGCCACCGACGAGGATGGCGTACATCTGCGAACCGGTCGGGCCGTCCAGCCCGCCGAAGCTTGCCCGGTGGAATTCGCGGAACGCCTCGCGACGGGCGAGCGACCAGCCGGCGGGTGCCTCGACCGGGGGCATCACATCACACGGCTCCGCCTCCGCAGCCGCTACGGAGAGCAACGGCTCCAGGTTTCGTTCGTCCACCGGCTCCAGCCGGACCGCACCCGCCACGTGCCGCAGTCTGCCGCTCTCATCGGCCGAAGTCCACCCCATTGGCCATCCACTGGCGGTCCGGACAGCGGTACCGGCCGGTCGGGCGGCCCGGGTGTTCCACATCACGCTCTGTTGTCACCCGACCGGGTGTCAGGGGACCAAAACACCTACCCGAACTCGCAGAACACCACCGAAGCGTCGTCGGTGGACTTGTGTCGGCGCAGTCGGTCGGGGTGGTCGCGCTCGGCGTCCCGCACCCGGTCCAGCAACGCGCCCGGACCGTCGGCGCTCAGCAGGTCGAGCAGACCAGCCCAGTCGGTCAGCGCGAACTGCTCCACCGCGCTGGACGCGCCGTCACTGAGCAACGCTGCCCGCCGTAGCGCCCCCGGACCGTGCCGGGGCGCGGTCCCGGTGACCGCGTGAAAGGCCGCGTCCGGGTCCGAGGCGGCCACCCAGTAGCCGTGGGTGCGGTTCATCCGCTCCCGCTGGACGCTCACGGCGTGCCGGAACCGGGTGACCGGGTCCGCCGCGCCGCCCGGCACGATGGCCACCGTCTCCCGCAGCTCCGCCATCGCCGCGTCCAGCCGGTTGTCGGTGACCACGCTGACCTGCCCGCCGGCGTCGAGGACCAGCGGGCTGTCGCAGAGCACCAGGTAGTCCACCTGGTCGCCGCAGTCCCGCAGGAGGCAGACCGTGCTGGACGGGGTGCCCGGATGGTCGAGGTCACACTGCCCGCCGTGGTCGGCGCGTACGGCGAGGACGGCCGCGGCCAGGTTACTGGTCAGCCGGGCGGCAGGGCGTACCGCCTCGGCGACGCCGATCCGGGCCGCCAGGTGCCGGACGTACCACTCGGGCCCGTGCACGCAACCGGTGTCGAAGCCGTCCGGCACCGTCGCGCCGTCCAGGACACCGACCAACGGGCCGAACCGGAAGACCAGATCCTCGTTGACCGGCCGGCCCGGGGCCGGCGCGGACGCGGAGCGTACCCGCATCACCGACGCCGGCCCCGGCGCACCGATCGGGTCAGCGCTGGCGAAGGTCGTCGGCGGCCGCATGCGTCTCTCCCTGCACCTGACCGGCAGCCGAACGGCCCTGGTCGCGTACCGCGGACAAGCCCTGCTGGGCGCTGGACCGCACCGACTGCGCCGCCTGCTGCGCGGGCTCCCGCAGGTTGTCCTGCATCTGGTGGCCAACCTGGCTCGCCTGCTCGCGCAGCTCGTCGGAGTGCTCACTCACCATGTTCCGCGCGCGCCCGGCGAGGTGCCGCTCACGCCCGCTCGGCGGGATCAACGAGGCGGCCAGCAGACCGACGCCGAAGGCGACCAGGCCAGCGGCCACCGGATTGCCCTGGGCCTGCTCCCGAGACTGGTGCCCGAGCGAGCGCGCCTCGTCCCGCACCGAGCCCATGACCTCCCGAGACTGGTGCCCGAGCGAACGCGCCTCGTCCCGCACCGAACCCATGACCTCCCGAGACTGGTGCCCGAGCGAGCGGGTCTCGTCGCGAACCGAGCCGGCCATGTGCGACACCCGCTGGCTGGCCTCTTGCCCCATGTGACTCGAGCTGCCCATCACCTTCTCCTTCGCTCGGGTGAACGCGCTGCGGGCCTGCCCGACGCGGTCACCGGCGATCCGACGCGGGTTGACCTTGTCGGTCAGCGCATCGACGTCACTGCTCAACTCGTTGCGGGTGGTTTCGATCTCCCGCCGGATCCGATCCGGATCACTGGACATGACCTGTTCCCTCCCGACTCGTTCATCGACCCCGCAGGGCGTCCGGCAACTCCCGGGCAGTCTGCTGCGTCCGGGGTAGAACCCCCCCACGTGCCCGCTTCAGCTGGGTTCGGGCGTTGATGAAGAGACCACCGGCCACGGCGGCCCACAGGACCGCGACGATCAGCGCCGCCCATCCCTGGTCCATCGTGTTGGACAGCCCCCACCAGAGGGCGTACGACACGAACAGCACCGCCAGGAACCCGGCCAGCCCGGCACCGCCGAACATACCGCCGGCCTTGCCCGCCTGGCTGACCTCCTCGCGCAGCTCGGCCTTGGCCAGCTCGACCTCCTTGCGCATCAGAGTGGAGACGTCCCTGGTCACTTCGCCCAGCAGTTCGCCGACCGAGGCCTGGTTCCGTTCCTTCTCCGGGGCACTCATGGCGCCACCCCGCCGGGCAGGTCCGACTGCTGCCGACCGGCGGCCGAGACGTTCTGCGCCCGTGCCGTCCCCACGTACGGCTGCTGACCGGTGTCGGCTGGTGCGCCCCGCGCGGGTGACGGAGCACCGGACGCGCTGCCACCCTGACCGTTGCCCGAGGACGGCGCGGTCAGACCCCGGGTGAGCCGTCCGACGAGCAGCCCGGCCACCGCCGCGCCCGCGAGAAAGGTCCCCGGGTGCTGCCGCGCGTACGTGCGTACCTCGTCGAGCACGTCGCTGGGCTCGCGCTCCTCGAGCCAGCCGGCGGCCTGCTGGGCGGCGTCGGCCGCCTTGCGTACCACCTGACCGGCCAGCCCGGAATCGCCGTCCTGTTGGGCCATCGAACTGAGGTTCTGACCCAGGTCGCGCAGGCCTTCGGCGGCCCGCCGCTGCTGTGTCTGCGCCTGATCGCGAAGCTGCCCAGTGGCCTGGCCGGTCAACTGCTGGGCCTGTCGCCGCGCCTCCGCAGCCACCTGTCCGCCCTGCTCAGCGGCGGTGTGGGCGACCTGACCCCCGGCCTGCGCGGCCTGCTGGCCGACCCGGGATGCCTCCTGGCGGGCCTGCTGTCCTCTGCCACTCTGGTTCGTTGCCGTCATACCCCGCTCCCTTCCTGGGCCCAAGGTCGCGTGGGACCTCGGGACGCCTCCCGCGTACCCGCCTGGTCAGCCGGCATGCGGCTGGGCGGGCGGTCGGGGACCGCCGACCGCCGGGCCCATGGCCGACGCCGGCGATCTTGCACTTTGTGTCGCGGCAAAGACGCACAAAAGACGCGAAACGGCCGCAGAAAGTGCAAGATCGCGGGGCGTTCGGTCAGCGGCGGCGATTACGGGCGCGGGACGAGCGCAACCGGCGGAGTCGGCTGATCAGCACGGGGTCGGCGGCGAGGGCCGCCGGATTGTCCAGCAGACCGTTGAGGAGCTGGTAGTACCGGGTCGACGAGATCCCGAAATTGTCCCGGACGGCCTGCTCCTTGGCACCGGCGTGCCGCCACCACTGCTGCTCGAAGGCGAGGATGGCCCGCTCCCGCTCGGTCAGCCCCGCCGCGGGATCAGCGGGCTGCGCCGACTCGTCGGTCTCGATGGGCGGGGCAGGTCGGGGATTCGGGACGGTCGGCCCGGTGGCACCCGCGACCTCACCCGGACGAGCGTCGGTGGACGGCTCGGGGGCGGCCGGGGTGGCGTCGGCGGACATGCCGCTCAGCCTAGCCAGCGGCGACCAGGGACGCAGCAAGCGGCGCGGCCGGTCCGTACCGCCGGGAACCCCGACGGCCGGGTCGGCCGCGCCGCGTCACGTCGGTCAGGTCAGGAGATGTCGCGGCGACGCATCGCCCAGAGCGCCGCCCCGAGGATCACCACCACCCCGACCGAGAGCAGGACGGAGGACTGCTGCCAGGTGATGTCCATCGTCGCCGGTTCGCACGACCCGAAGTAGGTCGCGTTGCAGGAGTTGTAGTCCTCCAGCTTGACCGTCTTCGTCATCCAGGCCAGCGCGTACGTGGGCAGCAGCCAGGCCTCGGCGAACCGCACGCCCGCCATGGAGAGCAGGATGCCCAGGCCGAACTGGCCGACCACCATCACGGCCACCACGCCACCGAGGGCCATCGCGGTGTGCCGACCCAGCGAGGCGAGGGCGAAGCCGATGGTGGTGAGCACCAACACCAGCACCACACCGCGTACGCCGGTCAGGATGAACGACTGCCAGACCCCGGAGGTCATCTTCTCGGTGCTACCCCGGAAGGTGGCGACCGCCCAGAACCCGGCAAACCACAGCACCGCGGCCGGAAGCGTCACCGCCAGGATGCCGGTGAGCAGCGCGGCCAGCTTGGTGAGCAGTACGGTGAGCCGCTTCGGCCGCCAGAGCAGCAGGTTCATCATGCCGCCGGTGCTCCACTCGGCGCCGACGAAGGACGCGCCGATGACGAACCCGACCAGGGCGAGGATCGCCGCGAACGGGATCAGTGTCTCGTCGAACGTCTCCTTGAAGTCGAACGTCGAGGGCAGGAACCAGCTCGCCTCGATCTGGTCCCGGGACGGGGCGGTGATCACCGAGCAGTCGTCCGGGTAGCGGCCGTCGGTCGCCGTGCCGGCCGTCTTGGCCTGCTCGCACGCGACGCGCTCCTGCTCGCTCCAGCGCACCTGCTCCTGGTACTGCTGGTCGGCCTGACGCTCGGCCTGGGCGAGCTGGCCGGCGTCGATCTTCTGGTTGGTGAAGAACACCCCGACCACCACCGCGGCCAGCACCAACAGGCCGAGCAGTGACATGTAGCGGGTGAAGCGCCGCTTGCTGAGCCGGCGCAGCTCGGTACGAAAGAGGCTCACGCGCCCCACCCTCCTGCGGCGGGACCGGGCTGACCCGTTCCGCCGACCTTCATGGACTCGTCGACCTGCCGGTGCTGACCGGGTACCGGCGCGGTGGCGGTCAGTTCGAGGAAGACGCTCTCCAGATCGACGGCGATCGGCGCCAACTCGCTGACGTAGAGGTTCTTCTCGGCGAGCAGCCGGGTCACCGACGCCGGCTTGTCGACGCCGGCCAGCATCAGGTGGTCCGGGTGACCGGTGACCCGGATCCCCGCCGCGGTGAGCGCCTCGGTGGCCACCGGCAGGTCGCTGACCGCCTCCAGCCGGATCCGGACCGCACCGGAGGAGTGCTGCGCGAGCACCTCGTCGACCGGGCCGAACGCGACCCGCCGGCCGAGCGAGATGATGGTGACCGAGTCGCAGATCAGCTGGATCTCACCGAGGATGTGGCTGGACAGCACCACTGTCATTCCGGACTCGGCGAGCGTGCGCATCAGCGTACGCATCTCCCGGATGCCGCCCGGGTCGAGGCCGTTGGCCGGCTCGTCGAGGATGAGCAGCTTCGGGTTCTTCAGCAGGGCCGAGGCCACGGCGAGCCGCTGCTTCATGCCCAACGAGTACGTCTTGACCCGCTCGCCGGACCGGTCGCGTAGCCCGACGAGTTCCAACACCTCGTCGACCCGGACGGCCGGCACCTCGCCCGCCCCCGCGAGCAGGGACAGCGTGTCCCGGGCCGTGAAGTGCGGGAAGAACTGCGGGCTCTCCACGATCGCGCCGACCTGGCCGGCGACAGTGGGCAGCGCGTCGGGAACCTCGTGCCCGAGCAGCGCCATCCGGCCGCCGTCGGGTCGGATCAGGCCGAGCAGGGTACGCAGCGTGGTGGTCTTGCCGGACCCGTTGGGGCCCAGGAAGCCGTGCACCTGCCCCGCGTCGACCCGCATGTCGAAGCCGTCGAGCGCGTTGCGGGTGCCGCGTCGACGACTCTTGTACGTCTTACGTAGACCTTCGATCTCCAGGACAGCTGGCAAGCTGCACCTCCCCCGATGGGTGGGCGTGACAGCCGACACCATACGCGGTATGCAGAAGCGCGCAATACGCGGTATGCATCGACGCGCCGATCAGGCCAGTTCGATGACGGAGCGTGACCTCTCAGGCGCAGATGACCTGTACGCCGGCAGCGCGGAACGCGTCCACCACCTCCGGCGCGGCACCGGAGTCGGTCACCAGCGTCTCCACCCGCTCGACCGGGCAGATCCGGGCGAAGGCGTGACCCCCCAGCTTGGACGAGTCCGCGATGATCACCACGCGCTTGGCGCGGGCCACCATCAGGTTGTTCATCGCCGCCTCCCCCTCGTGGTGGGCGGCGGCGCCGAGCTGCGGGTCGATCGCGTCCACGCCGAGCAGGGCGACGTCCAGGGTGACCTCGCGCAGCAGCGCCCCGCCCAGCGGGCCGACCAGCTCGAACGACTTCGGGCGCACCACGCCGCCGGCCACCACTACCTTCATCCGGGATCGGACCAGCAGTTCGTTGGCGATGTTCAGCGCGTTCGTCACCACTGTGAGCTGGGCACCCTCGGCGCTGGTGTTCAGATCCGGTCGCACGGCGAGCGCCCTGGCCACCTCGGTGCTGGTGGTGCCGCCGTTGAGGCCGACCACGGTGCCCGGCGTGACGAGCGCGGCGGCGGCCGCCCCGATCCGCTGCTTCTCGGCCGAGTGCTTGGCCGTCTTGTAGCGCAGAGGCAGGTCGTACGACACGCCGTTGGCGACCGCGCCGCCCCGCGTCCTCGTGATCATTTGCTGCTGCGCGAGCTGGTCGAAGTCACGCCGGATGGTGGCCTGGGAGACGTCCAACCGCTCGGCTGCCGCCTCGACGCTGACCCGGCCGTTGTCGGTCAGCATTTCGAGCAGGGCGTTCCATCTGGCGTACCGGTCCACCGCGGGGGCCCTCCCAGCAACTGCACGGACGGTGATTGATTGCGTGCACACTAGTGCGCGAAACTAGGCTGGCGCAAAAGACTGACCTGCGCGATCGGCCGGCCGGTTGCCATGGTCACCCGCGTTCGCGCAGAATAACGCGCGAAATGCGGGTCTAACGAGCCGTATTGCGCACCGATCGGCCCTGCGAGGAGTTTCCCATGGCGTACGTGGACGCGGAGATCGCGAGCCAACCCGACTGCTGGCGGGAGGCGGCCAGGCTGGCCGAGGACGTACGCGGTGACCTGCCGCGCCCCGGGGAGCGGGTCGCCGTCGTCGGTTGCGGCACGTCGTGGTTCATGGCGATGGCGTACGCGGCCCGCCGCGAGCAGGCCGGCCAGGGTGAGACCGACGCGTTCCAGGCGTCCGAGTTCCCCGCCGGCCGCCGCTACGACCGGCTGATCGCGATCACCCGCTCCGGCACCACCACCGAGGTGCTGGAACTGCTCGCCGCCCTGCGCGGACGGACACCCACCACCGTCATCGTCGGTGACCCCACGTCCCCGGCGGTCGAGCTGGCCGCAACCACCGTGGCCCTGCCCTTCGCCGACGAACGGTCGGTGGTGCAGACCCGCTTCGCGACCACCGCGCTCGCCCTGCTCCGGGCGCAGCTCGGCGACCCGGTGACCGCGCTCGCCGCCGACGCCGAGGTGGCGGTGCGATCCCCGCTGCCGATCGACCCGGCCACCATCGAGCAGGTCACCTTCCTCGGTCGGGGGTGGACGATCGGGCTGGCCCAGGAGGCGGCGCTGAAGTGCCGCGAGGCGGCCACCTTCTGGGCCGAGGCGTACCCGGCGATGGACTACCGGCACGGGCCCATCTCGGTCGCCGCGCCGGGCCGGCTGGTCTGGGCGTTCGGTGAGCTGCCCGAGGGGCTGCCCGAGGACGTGGCCGCCACCGGCGCGGCCTTCGTGCACAGCCGCACGCACGGCTGGCGCACGGTGCTGGGCAGCTGGTCCGCCGGCCGTACCCCGGTCGATCCGATGGCCGACCTGATCCTGGCCCAACGCTTCGCGGTCGCGCTGGCCACCAGCCGGGGCCTCGACCCGGACGCGCCCCGCCACCTGACCCGGTCCGTGGTGTTGGCGTGAGCGCGAGGAGTGAGCCGGGTTTGCGAGCCCCGCAGTCGCGAACCGAGATGGCACCATGAGCGACCGCGTGGTCGTTGCGCTGGACGTCGGCGGCACCGGCATGAAGTGCGCGCTGGTCCGCCCGGACGGCGTCGTGGTACGCACCGAACGGCACCCCACCGACGCTGCACGCGGCCCGGCCGCCGTGGTCGGCACCATCCTGGAGGTGGCCGGCGGGCTTGCCGACAAGGCCCGCGCCGACGGGCTCACCCCGATCGCGGTCGGCATCGCCGTGCCCGGGGTGGTGGACGAGGCACGCGGCGTCGCGGTCTGGTCGGCGAACGTGGGCTTCCGGGACGTACCCCTGCGGGACCTGACGGTGCAGCGGCTCGGCCTGCCGACGGCGCTCGGCCACGACGTGCGCGTCGGTGGTCTCGCCGAGGCCCGGCTCGGCGCCGGACGCGGCACCGGGCACGTGCTGTTCGTGGCGATCGGCACCGGCATCGCCGCCGCGCACGTCGTCGACGGCACGGCCGCGGTGGGTGCCCACGGCGCCGCCGGGGAGATCGGCCACATCCTGGTCCGTCCCGACGGTCCGCGCTGCGGCTGCGGCCGCCCCGGCTGCCTGGAGGCGGTGTCGTCGGCCGCCGCGATCGGCCGCCGCTACGCCGAACTCGCCGGCGAGACCGCCGACGCTCCGGTGACGGCGGCCGAGGTGGCCGAGCGGGCCGCGGCCGGCGAACAGCTCGCCGGCCAGGTCTGGCGGGAGGCGGTCGAGGCGCTCGCCGACGGCCTCGCCAGCGGGCAGGCGCTGTTCGACGTGGCGACGATAGTGCTCGGCGGCGGCCTGGCCCAGGCCGGGGACCTGCTGCTGACCCCGCTGCGGGCGGCGCTGCACGAACGAATGACCTTCCACCGGGAGCCGCAACTGGTCGCGGCAGCCCTCGGCGACGAGGCCGGTTGCCTCGGTGCCGCCCTGCTCGCCCTGGACGCCGTGGGTGTCCGTGACCATCAGGAGAAGCGATGACCGTACGGGTGAACGGCCGAGTGGTGACCCCGACCGGAGTCGTCCGACAGGGCTGCGTCGAGTGGGACGGTGACCGGATCACAGCGGTGGCCGAGTATCCGTCGGTGCGCGACGGGCACTGGATCCTGCCCGGCTTCGTCGACATGCACACGCACGGCGGTGGCGGGCACACCTTCACCACCGGGGACGCCGACGAGGCCCGCGCGGCGGCCGACTTCCACCTCGCCCACGGCACCACCACACTGCTGGCGAGCCTGGTCAGCGCGCCCTTTCCCCTGATGCGTACGGCCACCGAGGCGTTCGCCCCGTTGGTCGACGAGGGCGTGTTGGCGGGAATCCACTTCGAGGGGCCGTACCTGTCGGCCGCCCGCTGCGGCGCGCAGAATCCGGAGTACCTGCGTGACCCGTCGACCGACGAGCTGACCGAGCTGATCGAGCTGGGTCGCGGCGCGATCCGGATGGTCACCCTCGCCCCGGAGCGCGACGGCGCACTGGAGGCGATCAAGCTGCTCACCGCGCAGCGGGTGGTGGCGGCGGTGGGTCACACCGACGCCACGTACGAGCAGACCCGCGCCGCGGTCGCCGCCGGCGCGAGTGTCGGCACCCACCTGTTCAACGGGATGCGGCCGGTGCACCACCGTGAGCCGGGGCCGGTGGTGGCCCTGCTCGACGCGCCCACCGTGATCTGCGAGCTGGTCACCGACGGGGTGCACCTGCACGACGGCATCCTGACCTTCGTCACCGCGACCGCCGGCCCGGACCGCGCCGCGCTGATCACCGACGCGATGGCCGCCGCCGGCATGCCCGACGGCGAGTACGAGTTGGGCGGCCAGGCCGTCACCGTCGCCGACGGGGTGGCCCGACTCGCCCGCGACGGCGCGATCGCCGGCAGCACGCTGACCATGGACGCCGCGCTGCGGCACGCCGTGAACGCCGGAATCCCGATCGCCGACGCCGCACGGATGGCGGCGACCACCCCGGCACGGGCCATCGGCCTGGGTGACCGGGTCGGGTCCCTCCAGGTGGGCCTCCGCGCCGACCTGGTGGTGCTCGACGAAGACCTCAACGTGGTGCGGGTGCTGCGCGGAGGCTCCTGGGTGGAGTGATACCGGTCCGGGTGCCGCGCCCGGGAGCCGAGGCTAGCCGGACAGCCAGGCTGGGCCTCAGCTGAGGCTGGGGACTTCCACGCCGAGGATGGCCTGCTCGTCGGGGCGGTGCACCAGCACGTCGGACAGGTACGACTGGACCGCGTGGCGCATCCCGACGTCCCGGCCGGCCTGCTCGGAGAGCAGCCACTTGTGCTCGATGATCTGGGCGAACAGCTCCTGCGGCTCCAGCTTGCGGCGCAGGTTCGCGGGGACGGCCCGGACCACCGGCTCGAAGACCTCGGTGAGCCAGCGGTGGGCGGCCTGCTGCTCGTCGACCAGGTCGCTCTCCGCGCGGTAGGCGTCCAGGTCGTTGAGCAGCTTGCGGGCCTGGTTCTCCTCGGCGTCCAGTCCGGTCAGCCGCAGCAGCCGCCGGGTGTGGTAGCCGGCGTCGACGACCTTCGGCCGAACCAGGAACCGCCCGTCGTCGATGGACGACATGGCTACCTCGGCGACGTCGAAGCCCAGCTCGTTGAGGCGGCGGATCCGGCCCTCGATGTCGTGCCGGGCCTCCCGCTCGATCGCCTGCTCGTAGGTGATCTCGTGCCAGAGCCGCTCGTAGCGCTGCACGACCTCCTCGCAGACCACCTCCGGGTCGATGGACTCGTGCAGCAGGCCGGCGGCCTGCAGGTCCAGCGCCTCACCGAAGATGTTCACCCGGGCGATCTCCAGGTCCTCGCCGCGCTGACCGTTGGAGAGCGAGTTGTGCAGGGCACCCGTCTCCGCGTCCACCAGGTAGGCGGCGAAGGCGCCCGCGTCCCGCCGGAACAGCGTGTTCGACAGCGAGCAGTCGCCCCAGAAGAAGCCGGTCAGGTGCATCCGCACGATCAGGGCGGCGAGCGCGTCGAGCAGCCGGCTCATCGTCTCCGGCCGGAGGGTGTGCGAGAAGAGCGCCCGGTACGGCAGCGAGAACTGCAGATGCCGGGTGATCAGCACCGATTCGAGCGGCTCCCCGTCCTCGGTCTGCCGGTCGGCGACGACCGCCACCGCCTCGACCGAGGGAAAGTCGATCCGCTCCAGGGCCCGGAGCAGGTCGTACTCCCGCTCGGCGATCCGCTCGCGGGTCTCCTTGAACGCGTACACGTAGTCGCCCAACCGGACGAAACGGACGATGTGCCGGGAGATGCCCTGCGGCAGCGCCACCAGGTGTTGGGCAGGCCACTCCTCCAGCGGTGTCGACCAGGGCAGGTCGAGCAGCGCCGGGTCCACGAGGGCAGACGTGATCCGCACGGGCACAAGCATGACTGGTCGCCCCCGCATCCGCCCCTGATCGTGGTTGGGCCCACAGCGCCGCACACCCCGGCCTCGCACCGGGCCGGTAGCGTGGTCGCGTGCTCAAACCCACAGCGGTACGACGTGACCTGCGGCTACGGCCCGTCCGCCCGGCCGGCTGGTGGTTCGACGTTCTCCTGCTGGTCGGTCTGGTCGGGTTGACTGTGGCGCTCGCCGCCGATCAGCTCTTCGGATTGGACCGGGCGGTCGCCGACTGGGCCGACGGGCACCGGCCGGCCGCCGCGTACTGGGTGGCCCGGGTGCTGAACTTCCTCGGCCAGGGCACTCCGCTGACGTTGATCGCCGCCGGGCTGGGCGTGCTGCTGGCCGTCCGGCTGCGGTCGGTGCGGCCAATCCTGCCTCCGGTGGTCGCGTTCGTGCTGACCAACCTGACGATCGGCCCGCTCAAGATCTGGACCGCGCGCGCGGCACCGAGCGCCAGCGTCAAGGAGCCGTTCCTGACGCCCGAGCAGACCCTGCCGCTGTTCCACGACGACCTGCCGGTGCGGTTCGCCCAGTCCTACCCGTCGGGGCACGTCGCCAACGCGATCGTCTGGTACGGGGTCATCGCGCTGCTGCTCGCCCCGCTGGCCCGCAGCTTCGGCCGCCAACTGCCGGCCCGGCTCGTCACCGTGATCCGCGTCGTGCCGCCGCTGGTCGTCCTCACCACCACCACCTACCTCGGCTGGCACTGGCTGACCGACTCGGTGGCCGGGCTGCTGCTGGGCCTGCTCCTGGACCGGCTGCTGCACCGGGCACCCTGGGACGGCGTGCCGCTCCCCGGCCGGTTACACGGATGGGATCGGCCGTTCACCTCGTACCCCTAGGGTTCTAGTTCGTGAATCAACTGGCGCGGCGGCTGGGCGTACCCGATGCGGTTGTCATCGGGTTGGGCTCGATGCTCGGCGCGGGCGTCTTCGTGGTCTTCGGCCCGGCGGTGGCGGCGGCCGGCGGCGCCGGCCTGCTGCCCGCGCTGGCGCTGGCCGGCTTCGTCGCCTTCTGCAACGCGACCAGCTCGGCGCGGCTCGCGGCCCGTTACCCGGAGTCCGGCGGCACCTACGTCTACGGCCGGGAACGCCTCGGGCCGTTCGCCGGGTTTCTGGCCGGTTGGGGCTTCGTGGTCGGCAAGACGGCGAGCTGTGCGGCGATGGCACTGACCGTCGGGGCTTACCTCTGGCCGGGCCAGGCCCGGCTGGTCGCCGTCGGCGCGGTGCTCGCTGTCACCGCGGTGAACCTGCGTGGCATCGGCAAGACCGCCACCGTGACCAGGGCGTTGGTCGCGTTGGTGCTGGCGGTGCTGGCAGTGGTCACGGTCGTCGGCCTGGTCGTTGGGCCGGTGCATCTGGATCGGCTCGGCGAGCCCGGCGGTTCGGCGCGGGGCGTGCTCACCGCCGCCGGGTTGCTGTTCTTCGCCTTCGCCGGGTACGCCCGGATCGCCACGCTGGGCGAGGAGGTCCGCGACCCGCAGCGGACCATCCCGCGCGCGGTGCCGCTGGCGCTCGGGGTGGTGCTCGTGATCTACCTGGTGCTGGCCGTGGTCGCCCTCGGCGTGCTGGGCGCCGACCGGCTGGCCGATTCCGCAGCGCCCCTGGTCGACGTGGTGACCGCCGCCGGGCTGCCCGGCCTGGCGTGGGTTGTCCGCGCCGGTGCCACCATCGCGGTCGTCGGGGTGCTGCTGTCCCTGGTCGCCGGGGTTGGTCGGACCACCCTCGCCATGGCCCGCCGCCGTGACCTGCCCGGCGCGCTGGCCGCCGTGCACCGGGTGCACCAGGTGCCGCACCGCGCCGAACTGGCGGTCGCCGCCGTGGTGATCGTGGTGGTGCTGCTCGGCGACGTACGCGACGCGATCGGCTTCTCCAGCTGCACTGTGCTCGTCTACTACGCGATCACCAACGCGGCTGCGCTCACCCTGGGCCGGGACCCGGACCGGCGGTTGCCGGTCCGGGTGCTCGCCGGTCTGGGGCTCTTCGGTTGCCTGCTGCTGGCGGTCAACCTGCCACTGGGCAGCGTTCTCGCCGGCTTCGGTGTGCTCGCCGTCGGTGCCACCTTCTACGCGCTGCGGGCTCGCCGCTGACCCCGGCGGGCGGGAGTCAGCGGCTCAACCGCTGGTAGCGGTGCACGGCCAGTGGAGCGAACGTCGCGATCAGCAGCACCGGCCACAGCACCGCCAACAGCATCGCGTGCTCGGCCGGCCAGGAGTCGCCACCCAGGCCCGGGTTGCCGAACAGTTCTCGGATCGCCGCGACGGTGGCCGACAACGGGTTCCACTCGGAGATCGTCCCGATGACCGGAGGCATCAGCTCGGGCGACACGAAGACGTTGGAGATCGCGCTCAACGGGAACGCCGCCGGAAAGACGATCACACCGACCGTGTCCGGGTTGCGGACCAGCAACGCCAGGTAGATCCCGACCCAGGTGATCGCGATTCGCAGCAGCAGGAGGAGACCGACGGCGAGCAATGCCTTGCCGACACCCTGTCGCCACTGCCACCCGACGAGCAGGCCACACACCAGGAGGGTGGACATCTCCAGCAGGGCGCGCAGCAGGTCGGCTGCGCTGCGACCGGTCATCAGGGCGGACCGGGCCATCGGCATCGACCGGAACCGGTCGACCACGCCCCGGCTGAGGTCCAGCGCCACGCCGGTCGCGGTGGCCCCCAGCCCGTAGAGCATCGTCATCACGAAGACCCCGGGCAGCAGGAACTCGCGGTAGCTGCCACCGCCCGCCACCTGCATGCCGCTGCCGAACACGTACCCGAAGACCAGCACGAACATGATCGGCAGCGAGAAGTAGAGGATCAGCTCCTCCGGAGCGCGGATCACGTGGGTCATGTTCCGCCTGGTCATCGTCCAACCGTCAGCGATCACAGTGGTCATGCCACGTCCGCCTTTCGTCCCGCCGCCACGGGCTCGCGGGCCTCGTCCGGCCGGTGGCCGGTCAGGTGCAGGAACGCCTCGTCCAACGTCGCGCGCCGCAGGCCGATGTCCTCGACCGCGATCCCGGCGTCGTCCAGAGCGCGAACCACGTCGACCAGGCCGGCGACGCGATCGACCGCCGGCACGCTGAGCCGTCGGACCTCCCTGTCGAGGTCGGGCTCCGCACCGCAGATCGGCGCGACGAGTCGGGCCGCGTGGCCCAGGTCGGCCGCGTCGCGGACCACCACCTCGATCCGGTCGCCGCCGGTCATCGCCTTCAGTTGGTCCGGTGAGCCCTCGGCCACCACCCGACCGGCGTCGATCACCGAGATCCGGTCGGCGAGCTGATCCGCCTCCTCCAGGTACTGCGTGGTGAGCAGCACCGTCGTCCCGTCCGCCACGAGACCACGCACCAGATCCCACACCTGGTTGCGACTGCGCGGGTCCAGGCCGGTCGTCGGCTCGTCCAGGAACAGCACGCGCGGCGTGCGGATCAGGCTGGCGGCGAGGTCCAGTCGGCGACGCATCCCACCCGAGTACTCACCGGCGGACCGACCCGCCGCCTCGTCGAGCCCGAACCGTTCCAGCAGCTCACCGGCGCGTCGGCGGGCCTCCTGTCGGCCGAGCCGGAACAGCCGGCCGAACAGCTCCAGGTTCTGCCGGCCGCTGAGGATCTCGTCGACCGCGGCGTACTGCCCGGTCAGCCCGATCCGGGCACGCACCTCGTCCGGCCGGCGCAGCACGTCGTACCCGGCCACTGTGGCCCTTCCCGTGTCGAAGCGCAGCAGCGTGGTGAGGATCCGTACGGCCGTCGTCTTGCCCGCGCCGTTCGGTCCCAGCAGTCCGTGGACCGTGCCGGGCGGCACGGTCAGGTCGAACGTGTCGAGCGCGCGGGTCGGGCCGTACCGCTTGCCCAGCCCCTCGGCGACCACCTCGAATGTCGTCATGCCCCCACGGTGCGGCCGGGCGCTGACCGGTCACGCACCGCCCGCTGACGGCGGCGCACCGGCCTTCTCCGCTTCGTTGATCTCCTTCAGAACGAGAATGATCTCCGCACGGGCGGCCTCGCCGACATACCAGCCGGTCAGCCCGCCGGTCAACGCCTCCTCGCAGAACCGCCTCGCGGCGGCCAGGTCTCCGCGCAACCGGGCCACCTGGGCGAGGCCGAGCCGGGCGCTGGCCACGAACTCGGGCGCGCCGCTGCGCTGCGCGAGGAGCAACGCACCGGCGAAGTCGTCGTGCGCCCCCGCGAGGTCACCGGCGCGCAGCCTTATCTCGCCCCGGGTACGCAGCATGTCGGCCTGGTCGACGGCCGACCCGAGCGCCTCGACCAGTCCCATGGCCTCATCCATGTGGGCGCCCGCGGTCTCCGGGTCGCCCTGCCAGGCGGCCAGTTCGCCGAGCGCACCGAGTGTGATCATGGTGCCCCACCGGTCCCCGGTGCCGCGGAAGCCGTCGAGCGCGGTGGCCAGCGCGGCCCTGGCCCGGTCCCGTTGGTCACTCCACATCAGCGCCGAGCCGCTGCCCATCGCGCCGAGCGCGTTGATCCACGGGTCCGGGCCGACCAGCCGTCGCAGCTCCCCCATCAGCGCGTCGACATCCTCGGCACCGCCGGACGGCGGTCCCGTCGAGATCCCCGACAGGTACAGCAGGAAGAGTTGTCGGGGCGGCCGGTCGAGGCTGCGGATCACGGACCGCTGTGTCCCGAGGGACGGCAGATGGCCGGAGCCAGCCAGCGAGGCGTTGTAGACGCAGAGGGCGAACTCCTCGCCCATCCCCGGCGGCGCCTCGGTGCCGAGCAGTTCGAGGACGTCCGCGGCGAGCCGCGCCCCTTCACCGCGCATGCCGCGTAGCCACCAGTAGAACGACAGGGCCGCGACCATTCCGGCCGCCTCGGACGCGTCACCGGCCACGGTGGCCCGGCGCAACGCCGCGTGCAGGTTGTCCCGCTCCGCGTCGAGCCGTCGCAGCCAGTGCAGCTGCTCCGCGCAGCGGAGGTGATCGCTGGCGGTCCAGGCGAATTCCAGGAAGTACGCGGTGTGCGCGCGACGCAGCTGGTCGGCCTCGCCGGCCTCGGCGAGACGCTCGGCGCAGAAGGCCCGCACCGTTTCGAGCATCCGGTACCGACCGCCGGTCATCTCCACGAAGGACTTGTCGACCAGACCGGTGAGCGCGTCGACGAACTCGGCGGTGGGCAGGCCGCAGATTCGCTCGGCCGCCTCCAGCGTGGCCCCACCGGCGAAGACGGTCAGCCGTCGGGCCACTTCCCGTTCGGCGTCGTCGAGCAGATCCCAACTCCACTCGACCACGGCCCGGAGGGTGCGGTGTCGCGGCGACACGGCCCGATTGCCCGTCGACAACAGCCGGAACCGATCATCGAGACGTGCGGCCACCTCGGCCACGGACAGCGCACGCAGCCGCGCGGCGGCCAACTCGATCGCCAGCGGCAGACCGTCCAGGCTGCGGCAGATCCGCAGCACCATCTCGACGTTGGCCGGCGTGACGGTGAAGTCGGGCGCGACGTCGGCGGCCCGCTGGGCGAAGAGGCCGACCGCCGGGTACTCGTCGGCGTCCAGCACGGACGCGCCGAGCGGTGGCACTGTGAGCCCGGACAGCGGGCACAGCGCCTCACCGGCCAGCCCGAGCGGCTCCCGACTGGTGGCCAGGACGCGCAACGCCGGGCACGCGCTCAGCAGCCGGGCCGCCAGCCGGGCGGCGTCGACGAGGACGTGCTCACAGTTGTCGAGCACCAGCAGCAGTCGCCGCTCGGCGAGCGCCTCGACCAGCCGATCGGTGGTCTGCCAGCCCGGCTCGGCCGGGGCACGCAGGCCCGCGTCGCGCAGGCCGAGCGCGCTCAGCACCGCCTGCGGAACGTCCGACCCGTCGGCCAGCCCGGCCAGCTCGACGAAACGGACCTCCCCGTCGACCCGGCCCGCGGCCTCGATCGCCAGGCGCGTCTTGCCCGCGCCCCCGGGGCCGGTGAGGGTGACGAGCCGGCGCTCGCCGAGCAGGTCGCCGACGCGCTTGAGCTCCTCCTCGCGCCCGACGAAGGTGGTGAGTTGACTCGGCAGCACCGGTTCGGCCGACCCGCGTTCCTCGCCGCGCAGCACCGCCAGGTGGACCGCGGCCAACTCCGCCGATGGGTCGACGCCGAGCTGCTCGGCCAGCGTGTGCCGGGCGTCCTCGAACTCGGCCAGCGCCTCCGCCGGCCGACCCAGTGCCGCCAGGGCACGCATGAGCTGGCCCCGTGAACGCTCCCGCAGGGGATGCGCGACGACCAACTCCCGCAACTCCGCGATCAGCGCGCTCTGTGCGCCCAACGCCAGGTCCGCCTCGACCCGATCCTCGAGGGCGGCCAGCCGCAGCTCGTCCAGCCGGGCCGCCTGCGCCGGCGCGCCGGTGGCATCGGCCAGGGCGGGACCCCGCCACAGCTCCAGCGCCTCGCGCAACACGGCCGCCGCCCGGGGCCAGTCTCCGTCGCCCAGCGCGCGGCGGCCCGCCTCGGCGAGCCGTTCAAACCGGTACGCGTCGACATCGTCGGGATCCACGGCCAGGCGATAGCCGGCGGGGTGGAACTCGACCGGGTCGTGCTCGGCGGGCAGGGCCTGGCGCAGCCGCGACACCTGGGACTGGAGCGCGTTGGCCGCGCCCCGGGGCGGATGCTCCCCGTACAGGCCGTCGATCAGGCGCTCCGCGGAGACCACCCGGCCCGCGTCGAGCAGGAGGAGCGCCAGCAGCGCGCGCAGCCGCGGACCGCCCACGGGAACCTCTCGCCCGTCGGCCAGCACCACCTGGGTCGGCCCCAGGATGCGGAAACGCATGCCATGGATTGTCGCCCACTGCCGGCCGGTTCCTGCTGACCGATTCGCCGACCTTGCAGATCTGGAGGTCAGCCGCTGAGCGCGCGGCGAAGGTCCTTCATCAGCAGCAACAGGTGCATGGGGTCGGTGGGGCTGGCCTCGAACTTGGCCAGCCGCTGGTAGAAGTCACGGGCGGCCAGGTGCATCTCAGCCAGTTACAGCGCTCCACCGACCGGAGTTCGTTGAGCAGCGGCGCGCAGCTCGGCAACGACTGAGCGGTCGGCGGCCGAGTCTCTCAGAATTCTGAGCGCCTCCGCCTGGCGCCGTAGCTCAGCCTGGATTGGCGGCGACCCAAGGGTGCCGCACCGGCCGCGCCGGTGCCGTCAGCTCACTCGCCGGGCCCTTCATGCCGGCGCGTCAGCTCGAATTCGTCAGGTGGGCCTCCGGTGGTCGTCGGAGAAGCGCCCTCGGCGGGGGCAACGGGGTGCGCCGCACCGGCTCCCGAGTCCGTCCGCCCCGGCACCGAGGGAGACGCCGCCACTGGGGTGTGCACTCCGCCGTGGACCGATCCGGCCGGCCGGGGGACCGGGACCGGGACCGGGTGGGCGGGCGGGGCGCACTGCCGCGTCAGCCAGTCCAACCCGCGCCGCCGGGCGACCACTGTCAGCCGGTCGCCGGCGAAGATCACTTGCCTTTGGTCGAGGTCCTTCCACCAGATGGTCCTGGCGCCGCCCGCCGGGGTGCGGGCGATCAGCCGGACCTGCCCGTCCCGGTTGACCACACCCAGCGGTCGGCCGTCCAGCTCGGAGCCGACGGCGACCGGCACCTCGGCGACCGGCAACGCGTGCCTGTCGACCGGGATGGTGCTGATCACGGCGCGTTCGGTGAGCGCCCCGATGAAGGCCGGGGCGGCCAGGTAGGAGACCGAGCGGGACACGCCGAGCGCGAAGGTCTCCTCCACCCGTTCGGCGAAGTCACCGTCGAAGAGCCGAAGCACCACGCGCAGGTCGGCGCGGAGGTCGCGGGCAGCGAGCGCCGCCTCCAGGTTGGCCACGTCGTCGGTGGACGCCACCACCAGCGCCTGGCAGTCGGCCACCGAGGCGGCGACCAGCGTCTCCGGCAACGCGGCGTCGCCGACGATCAGCGGCACCTCCAGTTGGCGGGCCAGGGCGGCGCCGCGCGGCTCCGGATCCTTGTCGATCGCCACCACCTCGACGTCGTACTCGCGCAGCTGCGCCATCACCCGGGTGCCGACGTTGCCCAGGCCGATCACCACCACGTGCCCGACCCGCGCGGGTTGCAGGCGGCCGGTGTGCAGGGCCAGCCGGGCGTTGACGATGCCGTCCACCACGACGGCGGTGATCAGTGGGATCAGCGCCAACCCGGCCAGGTTGAGCACCACCTGCATGATCTGGGCGTCCGCCGCCTTGGTGGTGTCCGGGTCGGCGCCGCTGAGCGTGGTGACCAGCGTCAGGTACAGCGCCTCCAGCGGAGAGACGTCCTCGGCCCGGGAGATCAGCGCCCCCAGCACCGCGATCAGCGCGAGCACCGCCATCACCGCTATGCCGATCTTGCGGGTGGCGAAGCCACGTACCGCCCCCAGCACCACCGCGACCGGACGACGCCGCCGACGTGCCCGGACCAACCGGCGGGCGGCGACCTCGGTGCCCGGTGGCTGACCGGTCGCCTCGGCGAGCACCAGGTCGGCGCCGGCCTGCTCGGCCGGCAGCAGCTGCACCCCCTGCGTCTCGCTGAGGTGCGCCAACGCACAGACCACGTCCTGCGGTCGGACGTCGGCCCGCCGCGCCACCCGCAGCGTCTTTTCCCGATGCTGGAACGAACTCGGGTCGACCTCGTTGAGCGCGGCGGCCACGAAGGCCGGCGCGGCCATCTCGGCGTCGGAGAGCACCTCGACCGGGGCCTTGAGCAGCTTGCGTACGCCGTCGGCGAGGGTGCCGTTGAACATCCGCAGCACCTGGCGGACCCGCTGGTCGACAGCCTGGGCGCAGAGCGCGGCGTGCAGGTTGCCCACGTCGTCCTGGTGCAACAGGGCCAGCCCGGTGGCGCCGGCCAGACCGGCGGCCTCGAAGGTGGCCACGTCCAGCCGATCCGAGCGGACCACGCGGACGCCGCGCAGCCCGGCCACGTCCGGCCCGTTGCTGCGGTAACGCTCCGGCACCACGACGGTCACCCGGGCCCCACCCGTCGGCAGCTCCGATTCGAGCATCGCCCGGGCCACGTAGTAGGCGAGCGCGTCCTTGCCACAGATGACGTAGTGCGGGCGCGGATCACCGACGGACCGCAGCCGCCAGTTCCACTCGACCGCCCGTCGCGCCCGGTCCCGCCACGGCTCCGCCATGCCCGGATCGTAATCAGCACGGCCACGGTGGGCGACCCCGTCCGGATCATCCCGTGACCAGGTATGTCCGCTCCGGCGACGGGTAGAGCAGCGACATGCAGACGTTCCTCCCGTACCCGGGCTTTCTGGCCAGCGCCCGCACGCTGGACCAGAAGCGGCTCGGCAAGCAGCGGGTGGAGGCCATCCAGGTGCTGCGTGGACTCACCCGACCCGGGTACGGCTGGCGCAACCACCCGGCCGTGAAGATGTGGGCCGGGTACGAGGAGGCGCTCGTCCGCTACGGGCTGGACATGTGCGCGGTCTGGACCGAACCGGGGCGGGCCGACACCTGCGCCACCACGATGACCGTCGACCTCGCCGCCGCCTGCGGGGCCGGCGTGATCCGGACCCAGGACGAGCTGGCCCGGGCCGGTGAGCTGCCACCGTGGCTGGGCCGCGACGACCTGCACCTGAGTCACCGCTCGTCGCTGCTGCGCAAGGACCCGACGCACTACCGCCCGCTGTTCGGCGACGACGTGCCGGAGGATCTGGAGTACGTCTGGCCGGCCTCCGACCGCCCCCGCCGATGCCTACCGACCGACTAGGGCTGTGAACAGGCCCTCGAGCCGAAGGTGGGGCAGACTGGGCCCATGGCGCTGTCGCAAGTGGTAGGTCGGCTGCTCGGCGTACGGCAGCACCAGGTGGACCCGGGCGGCGGTGGCGCCGACCGGGTGCCGCGACCGACCACGGCGCTGGTGGTGGGTGGCGGCATCGCCGGGATGTCGGCGGCGGTGGTGCTGGCCGAGCGGGGTGTGGCGGTCACGGTGCTGGAGGCGGCACCCACGCTCGGTGGTCGACTGGGCGCCTGGCCCGAGGCGCTCGCCGACGGCAGCCAGCAGAACGAGCACGGCTTCCACGCGTTCTTCCGGCAGTACTACAACTGGCGGTCCATCCTCCGCCGGGTCGACAGTGACCTGGGCTTCCTCAAGCCGATTCCGGGCTACCCGATTCTCAGCGGGCAGTGGCCGACCGAGGAGTTCGGCAAGTTGCCGCCCGCGCCGCCGGCGAACCTGCTCGCGTTGCTGTTGCGCAGCCCGAGCCTGCGCCTGGCCGACCTGCGACTGATGGATCGGGACGCGGCGCTGCCGCTGCTCAGCTACGACCCGGTGCGCACCTACGCCGACCTGGACGACACCACAGCCGACGAGTTGCTGGCGTCGCTGCGACTGCCGGACCGGGCGCGGGCGATGCTGTTCGAGGTCTTCTCGCACTCGTTCTTCAACCACGAGGCGGAGATGTCGGCCGCCGAGATGGTCGCCCAGTTCCACTTCTATCTGCTCGGCAACCCGGAAGGGCTGGCCTTCGACTGCCCCGACGAGGACTACGCCACGGCGATCTGGGAGCCGCTGACCCGGCACGTGGAGAAGCACGGCGGCCGGGTCCTCACCAACTGCGCCGCCACCGGGGTGCACCGCGATGCCGAGGGCTGGCGGGTGACGACCACCGACGGCGGCAGCCATCCGGCGGGTCACGTCGTGCTCGCCGTCGACCCGCCGGCGCTCGCCGCGCTGGTCGCGGCCTCCCCGGACCTGGCCGAGCAGGCACCCGAGCTGGCCGCACGGATGCCGGCCTTCGGCACCCCCGGCCCGCCGTACGCCGTGGCGCGGTACTGGTGTGACGGGGACGTCGCCGCCGAACGGGCGGTGTTCAGCGGCGTGTCCCGCCAGCCCACCCTGGACTCGGTGACGCTCTACCACCGGCTGGAGAACGAGCCGCGGCGCTGGGCGCAGCAGACCGGCGGGTCGGTCATCGAGCTGCACGCGTACGCCTGCGAGCCCGGCGTGCCGGCCGAGGAGATGGCCGAGCGGATGCGCCGCGAGCTGGTCGCGCTCTGGCCGGAGGCCGGCGACCTGCGGGTCCGCGAGCTGCGGGCCCGGGTGGAGGCGCAGGCGCCGGCGTTCACGCCGGGCAGCCACGCCTGGCGGCCAGGGGTACGCACCGACGCGAACGGCCTCTACCTGGCCGGCGACGGCATCGCCACGCACTTCCCGAGCGCGTTGATGGAACGCTCGGCGGCCACCGGGATCATCGCCGCGAACCACATCCTGCGCGCCGAGGGTGGCGCGGCCGAGCCGGTGCGCTCGATCCGACCGCGCGGACTGCTCGCCGGCAGGCCAAATCGACAAAACACAACATAAGCCACAGCACGCTCCCGTACGCTCGAATGATCAACCGTCGATCGGCCGGGCGGGAGGGCAGCGGGAGATGTCACCACTGCACCGCGTCGGCGCGGAGAACGGTTCGTCGATCGACGAGATCGGCCGCGACGACGCGTACCCGCTGATCCGCGACGAGCGCGCCTGCATCGTCACCGCGCTCCGGCTGGGTTGGTGGATGGCGGACGCCTACCACCACGGGCAGCACGCGGAGCCGCGCGCCTTCGTCGAGGCCCGCCCGGCCGTACCGCCGGCCAAACTCTCCAACCTCACCGAAATGTCCGTCCACCGTCGGATGCGGATGTACCTCGACGGGGTGGACGTAGCCCTGGCCCAGATCGCCGACCTCACCCGGCACACCGGGCCGGTGCCCGACACGTCGGCCGCCCGGGCGCTGCTACCCGACCTGGCCCAGCCTGACCCCGCCGACCCGGTGCCGCTACTGCTCGCCCTCGACGAGCTCAACGTGGAGGTGCTGCGCTGGGCGATGGCCGCCAACCACCGGGTGGGCCTGGCCTACCGACTGGGCCGTTCAGTGGCCGACACGGTCCGAGCCGGTGACTCCGCCCAGTTGCTGCGGCAGTTCGGCGGCCGGCAGATCCAGATCAGCCGGTGGTTGGACGAGTTGGCCAGCGTGCTGCCGCCGTACTCGGCCGCGGTGGTGCGCCGGTCGCTGGCGACGTGGGCTACCGCAGTCGACCGCGCCGGCCACGGGGACCCGACCGAGCCGACGCCCGCCACCCTGAGCCGGGCCTTGCGCGGCCAGGGTGACCTCTGGCGCGACGTGCTCACCGGCGGCCTGCACCCGCGCGACCTGCTCGACGAGGAGGACTACGCGGTGATCGCCCGGAACTTGATCATTCGGGACCGGCGGCTGGTGGCACAGGCGGCCCGGGGCATCTTCTGGCCGGTGCTCGTACCCCTGCTGTTGGTGCTCTTCGCCGTGGTCGGGGTGAGTGCCGCTGCGGCGGCCGGCTCTCCGACCACCCGGGCCACAGTGGCCCTGGTCGGCCTCGGCGCCGGGCTGGCCGCGATCTGGCGGTCGGTCTCCGGGCCCGCGCTGGCCGTAGCCGGTGAGGTCAACCGGCCGCTGCTGGACAGCGAACTCACCGCGCGGATGGCCCTGCGGCTGAACCGGCCGCTGACCACCGCCCAGGTCTCGGCCAGCGCAGCTCCCCGCACCCGCCGCCAGCGGCGTCCCGAGGAGACCGGCCGATCGAAATACGTTGCCCGTGTCTCCCGCGTCGACCTACCGTGAGCGCGCAAGGTCAACCACCACCGCGGGAGCAGCTCATGACGATGTGGCACGTCAGCACCGTGCTGTCGACGCTGCCCGGTGACGGTTACCGAGCGGAAGGTCCCCAGGCGGGCCGGCCCGACTGACGCGTACCCGTACGCGCTGAGCCGCCCCGTCCGACAGCCGGACCGGGCGGCTTCTCGCTGTCCGTCCCCATCGCCTTGTTCGTCGTCGCCTTGTTCGTCATCAGCACGGAGGGAGATCCCGGTGGACGCCGTCCTCGTCATCAACGCCGACCTCGGCCCGCTGCACCGGGTCACTGTCCAACACGCCGTCCGCATGCTCTGCCGTCGGGTGGCCGAGATCCACGAGGCCGAGCCGGACCGGGTGATCGGGATCTTCCCGATGCCCCGGGTGGTGCGGCTGGTCCGCTTCGTGGTCACCCGGTGGAGGTTCAACTCCGGGCCGGCCTGGTCGCGCGCCGGTGTGCTGCGCCGCGACGGCCGGTGCTGCGCGTACTGCGGTGGCCCGGCCTCCACCATCGACCACATCCTGCCCCGCTCGCGCGGCGGCCGGAACACCTGGCGGAACACCACCGCCGCCTGCTACGCCTGCAACCAGCGCAAGGGGGACCGGACGCCAGCGGAGGCGGGCATGCCGCTGCGCCGTGAGCCGGTGAACCCGGGCTGGGCGGCGCTGGCCGGGCGGTGACGGACCGGCCGGCGGGAACGGGGGGCCGCGTCCCGGGTACGTCCCGGGCGCGGCACCCGCCGGCCCCCGATCAGGCGGCGCGTTCCTTGACCTTCGACTTCAGCTGACCATTGGGGCACTGCACCCGGATCTCGCTGCTGTGCTCCGCGGAGGTCAGCTCGACCACGATCTGCTGCGCCGGCCCCGGGTCGTACTCCTCGACCCGGAAATCGGGCGCGAGCACCACAGTGAGCACCTCGACCGACTTTCCCACGCAGCGAGCGGTGACCGTCCCGCCGCGCGCGTCGACGGGTACGCCGGCGGCAGAGGTGGGAGTCGGCGCGGTCGGGGTCGGGGTTGGGGGCGGGCCAGAAGTGGCGCTCGTCGGGCCCGGGACCACTGTCCCGCCCGGAGCGGCCGGGGGGCTGATCCGGGTAGCGGGTGCGCTGTTCCTGGTCGGCGGCACCGCGGACGGTCCGGCATCGGCCGCGTCGGACGACTCCTCGGTGCGGGGCATCCCCACCGTGGTGGTGCCCGGGCCGCTGCCGGGCGGCTCGGCGCTCTGTCCCTGTCGACGATTGCTGAAGTCGCCGAGCGACCCGGCAAGCGCCACCGCGGCGATCACGGCTCCGCCGACAGTCAGAATGGCTCGCCCTCGACGCCACGGCCCGCGCCTCGTCCGCACCGCGGAATCGCCGGTAGGCCCGGTGTCGGTCGGCTCCTTGCCGGTCGGCTCCTTGCCGGTCGGCTCCTTGCCGGTCGGCTCCTTGCCGGTCGGCTCGGCGACGTTTGTCGCCGGTTGGGCGGCAACGGCAGCCGTCTCGGAGGCGGCGCCGCTCGCGGCGGTGAGCAGGATGCGGGCCGCGTCGGCGGCGGACGGCCGGTCGACGGGGTCGCCGGCCAGGCACCAGCGGTAGAGCCGGTGCACCTCGGGCGGTACGCCGTCGATCGGGGGCAGCGGGTCCGGCTCGACGTGCGTGTGCGCGCGGAGCATTCCGGTCTGCGTCTCGGCGGGCCACGGCAACCGGCCGGTGAGCACCCGGTACAGCAGCAGGCCGAGGGCGTACACGTCGCTGGCCGGCAGCACCTCACCGGCCTGCAACCGTTCCGGCGCCAGGTACGCCGGCGTGCCCAGCAGCCGCCCCTCGAAGTCGATCTCCGGTGCGCCGGCGGCTGCCGCGATGCCGAAGTCGAGCACCTTCGCGCCGGTCGGCGTGAGCATGACGTTGCCCGGCTTGATGTCGCGGTGCACCAACCCCTGCTCATGTGCGGCGCTGAGGGCCGAGGCCACCTCGGCGCACACCCGCAGACCGGCGCGCGGCGGCAACGGCCCGGCCACCAACCGGTGTTCGAGGGTGTGACCGCCGAGCAACTCCATCACCACGAACGGGACCTGGACACCGTCCAGCGCCGACTCGCCGTAGTCGTAGACGCTTGTGACGTGGGGATGCGACAGCCGGGCCGCGGCCTTTGCCTCGCCCCGGATCCGCTGTGGGGCGTTGGTGTCCGAGGCGACCAGCACCTTCACCGCCACGTCCCGTTCGAGCACCTCGTCGTACGCCCGGTGCACCACCGACATGCCCCCACTGCCAAGGCGCTCCAGGAGCCGGTAGCGGCCCGCAAGCAACTGATCACGCTGCACGACGGACAGCCTGCCGTACCGGCCTGAGAACCGGGTACCCGGGATCGAAATATCGCGATGAGCGGGAACGGTTTGCGGCTACCGTCCGCTCAGATCCGGATGGGCGCGCAGGAACGCCTCGCCCCGGCGGGCGTTTCGCAGGACCGACACGGTCAGCACCGCCCAGATCACGAGCAGCAACCCGCCGATCACCGCGAAGAACGGCGCGAACCCCAGGAATGCCTGACCGACGCTCGTCATCGCCAACCCGGCGACCAGCACCACGAACCAGCGCTGGTCGACGAACTGTCGGGCGGTCTCCACGATGAGGGCCGGGTCTTCGTCGGCCTCGGGTGTGCCGCGTCGAACCTGCCGTGCCAGCCGCCGACGGTGCGACCAGCTCAAGGCCAGCAACGGGGACTGTCGGGCCGCCCGGTAGCGCCCGGTGCGTACGACCCAGACGACAGCAGCCACCTCGACGATGACTCCGAGAATCACCAGAACACGTCCGACGTTACTGGCCCAGCCCGGCGGCTCACCGTCGAAGATGCCGGTGTTCTGACCACCCATCGCGACACCGACCGCGAGCGCTCCGACCACGGCAGGCAGCAACACGAAACCAAGGATCAGACGGAGGCGCCGTTGTTTCCGCCCGGCCCGGTCCGGATTCATCCCTGTCTCGTCCATGGTGGTCCCCCTATCACCGCGTGGAGCGGATCTACCCATCGACGACAGCGGCCAAAACGCTTGCCAACCGACGGCCGAGTGGTCGAGGTTGCCGAATCCTGCGGTGAGCCGCGCTAGTCGTGCGACTCATGCTCTTCCAGCTCCGGATGCTCGCGCAGGAACGCCTCGCCCCGGCGCGCGTTACGAAGGGAGAACGCGACGGCACCGACGCCCAGCGACGCCAGTATGGCGAAGAGACCGGTGAACAGCGGTGTGAAGTTCAGCAGCGCCTGACCAGATCCCGTGATCACGAAACCGACCATGATCAGCATCTGCCCACGTTGGTTGATCATCATCCGCGCGGTGGCCCGGAGTAGTCCGAAGTCCGCATCGTCCTGGGGCACGCCCCGCCTGACCTGTTGCTGCAGCCTGCGGCTGTCGGACGGGCTCAGCCGCCGCAGCGACGACTCGCGGTCGGCGCAGAACCGGCCGCTGCGCACCAGCCAGATGATCGTGGCGATCGTCAGGGCGAGCCCGGCGAGTTGCAGGACGCCGCCGAGAGTGTTCACCCAGGCCGGCGGGTCGCCGTCGAGGATGCCGGCGTCGCGGCCAACCACGACCGCGCCGACGATGACGGCAGCCGCCAGAATCGGCAGCAGCACTACGAACATCAACCGTCGACGATTGCGGCTCTGCGGTGAAGTCGACATCTCCATGAAGGCCCCCGCCCCTGTTTGGTCCCGGGATACCCATCGATGGTCGTACGACAAACGCGAGCAGCTGCCTTTGCGCCCAAGGCCGGCAGGATTCAACATCGGCTCGGGTGGCTCTGCAGTTGTCATGACACCCGCAGTAGCCGAGGCGCTCAGGCGTCGGTCGGTGGCCGCCAGGCAAAGCGGGGCTGTCGGCGTTCGGTCATCGCCGCGACCCCCTCCCGGGCCTCGCCGGTCGTCGTCACCTTCCGGTGCCACCAGGCGATCCGCGCGGGCTCGGCCCGCTCCTCGATGATCTCCTTCGCGGCGGCGATGCTCAGCGGCGACCGCTGGGCGATCGTCGCGGTCAGTTCGTCCACCCGTGCGGCGAGCCGGTCGGCCGGCAGCACCTCGTCGACCAGACCGATCCGCAGAGCGCGCTCGGCGTCGATCATCTCGGCGGTGAACAGCAGATGCTTGGCGGCGGACGGGCCGACCAGCCGGGCCAGCCGGCGCGTCGTCGGTGCCGGATAGACCAGCCCGAGCCGGGCCGGCGGTACGCCGAAACGGGAGTCGTCAGCGGCGATCCGCAGGTCGCAGGCGACAGCGAGTTGAGCCCCACCGCCGACGCAGGCGCCCCCGATTGCCGCGATTGTCGGCTTGGCGAACCGGGCCAGCCGTTCCTCGGCGGCCACCGCGATGCTGGCGTCACCGGCGTCCAGCAACTCGGCCAGGTCGCCGAGGTCGGCACCCGCGCAGAAGGCGTCGCCGGCGCCGGTGAGCACCAACGCCCGTACGTCGGGGTCGGGCTCCAGCCGGTCGAGCAGTTCGGGGAGCTGACGCCACATGGCGGCGGTCATCGCGTTGCGCCGGGCCGGGTTGCTGATGACAACGGTGGCGACCGGCCCGGCCACCTCGACGGTCAACTCCGCGTCCGACACGTCCGCTCCTTCCCGCGCCACCTGGAGCGACGCCACCAATCTGGCCGCCGACGCCGCGCGCCGGTGCGGCGACCATAACGGCGCAGCCCGCTTCCGGTCGGACGGGGGGAACCAACGGTTGGGGTCGCGCGTCCGACGAAGATGAAACCCGCATCGACGACCGCCGTCACGGTCGCGCTCCTGGCCGCGCTCCTGACCGGTTGCACCAGCGTCGACCGAGCCCCCACCACCACCCCGACCCAGCCCTCGGCCACCACGGCTACCGGCCCGGCCGCCCCGGCCACCGGCACCTCGCAGCCGACCACCGCCCCCACGGTCAGCGTCGGGGCCAGCGGTGTGGCCCCCCGAGTGACGTTGCGAATCTCCGGCGGCTTCGCCGGGCGCGGGGACTCCATCGTCGTCGAACCGGATGGCCAGTGGACTGTGACGGACCGGGCCGGCAGCCGGCGCAACGGCCGGCTCACCCCTGCCGATCAGGGCATCCTGGCCGGGCTGGCCGCCGACCCCCGGCTCGCCACCGAGGCGCGACAGCCGACCACCGCGACCAACTGCTCGGACGTGATGCACTACCGCCTCACCGTGGCCAGCAACGACACCGGGTACGCCGACTGCCCGGCCGACGGGACCCCGCCGACGGCAACCCAGGCGGTGGTCAAGCTGCTCCTGCGGGTCACCGAGTCCTACGTCAGATAGTCCCGGGGCAGGCCAGTTCCCCGCAGCTCCGGCGGTAGGTGGGCCACGTCGTTGACGGCGATCAGACTCGGCGGACCGGCTGCGCTGTACCGGATGACGGTCAGCCCTGCGTTGTGCGAGTTCAAGCCCAGCCACCGCCACTCCGGCGCGTCGAGGGCGTGCCGCACCAGCCAGGCGATCAGGAAGCTGTGCGTCACGACAAGCTCGCGGACCGGTTCGCCGCCGGCGGGTCCCTCGGCGACCGGGCCGGCGAACCGCCGCACCGCGTCCGCCGTCACTCGCGGCCCGTCGACCCGCTCGGCCACCGAGAACTGCGTCAGGAATTCGGCGTACGCGGGCGGCAGGCCAGCCGGATCCGTGTCGTGTGGGAGGTGGTCTCCGGCCAGCTCCGTCTCGTACACCGGAACGTCGGGCAGCGACTTGGCGACCAGCTCGGCGGTCTGCGCGGCCCGGCGCAGCGGCCCGTGGTGTACGGCGGCGAACCGGCGGGCCCGCAGGCGTTCGCCGAGCAGGGTGGCCTGCCGCCGGCCGCGCTCCGACAGGCCGGTATCCGGTTCGCCGACATCCGACCCACTCGGCTCGGAGAGATCCTGCTCGGCGTGTCGGGTCAGGTACAGCAACCGGGTCACCATGGCGCTCACCTCAACACACCGGGAGGTACGAGTTCGACCCCGCACCTCCCGGTCCTGCGGCCGTCGGCTCAGTCGACCCGACCGGACGCCGCCCGCGCGAAGGTGACCGACACCCACAGCCAGCCGGCCGTCACCGCCAGGCCGAACGCCACCATCACGGCCGGAGCCGGCCGGGCGATCAGCGTCACCCAGGCCGCCGCGAAGAACATCCCGGTCACCAGGCTGTACGCGGCTCGACCGCGCGCCCCCTGCCGGGCGGCCCGACGGGCGGCCACCACCGTCGCCACGATCAGCGACACGAAGGCGACCGCCGCCACCAGGAAGTGCAGGCCCCCGTGCCAACTGATCTCACCGGCGCCCCGAGGCGTACCGGCCGGGAACCCGTCGGCCGGGTCGGCGCTGAAGATCGCCGCCCCGACCAGGCCCAGGCCGTACAGCGCGAGCAGTCGGGGCAGCCAGACCGATCCGCTGCCTTCGCCGGTACGGCGGCGCAACGTTTGGGCGGCCAGCACACAGAGCACCCCGGTGACCAGGAACGTGACGATCTGAATCCAGCCCAGCTCGCCGGTGCTCAACACGCTGACCGGGTGGCGACGAAGGTCGAAGCCGTCCCGGGTCGCCGCCTGCACTATCGCCGAGCCGACGAAGATCGGGCCGGCGAACACCCCGCCGATCAACAGCAGGCGGTCCCGACCGACGGCGGTCGGTCGTACCACGGGAAACGCCGCGGCCTGGCTCATCGCCCGCCCCCTACGCCCGGGGGAACATCTGGCCGATGCGGATCCGGTTGCCGAACGGGTCCCGGATGCCGAAGTCGATCCCGTACGGGCGCTCGGTCGGCTCGTCGGTGATCTCGACGCCCTTCGCCACAAGATCCTCGTGCGTCTTGCGGGCGTCGTCAGTGGTCATGAAGAGGTACCCGCCGAGGGCACCCTTGGTGAGCAGCTCCCGGACCTGCTCGGCGGTGGCCGGGTCCAGCGCGGGCGGGCCCGGCTTCTCCAACAGGATCTCGCGCTCCGGGTCGCCGGGCAGGTTGACAGTGAGCCACCGCATGAAGCCGAGGTCCTGGTCGGTGTTGACCTCCATGCCGAGCTTGTTGACGTAGAAGTCAAGCGCGGCGTCCTGGTCGAGGACGTAGATCTGGGAGCGGCTGATCGCGTTCATCGTCATGCCCATGACGCTAGAGGTAGACCGTGACCTGCGGCTTATCCAAAACTGCTGGGTCGGGTCCAGGCTTTGGTGAAGCACGACGGCACGTTGGCCGGCGCGACGCGTTGACGCCGGAAATCCGAGGGCGACTTTCCGACGATCTGCCGGAACGTCCGGCTGAACGTGCCCAGGCTGCCGAAGCCGACGGCGTAGCAGATGTCCGTCACGTCCCGGTCGGTCTCCACCAGCAACGACATCGCCCGCTCCACCCGGCGGCGTTGCAGGTAGCGGTGCGGGGTCTCACCGAAGGTGGCCCGGAAGGTACGGATGAAGTGCGCCTGCGAGACGTGCGCGATCCTGGCCAACGCGGGAATGTCCAGAGGCTCGGCGTACGCCCGGTCCATCGCGTCCCGGGCGCGCAGCATCGCCCGGTTCGACTCCTCCACCGCCCGACTCATCGGCCCCTGTCCCGCTCGGCGCTGCTCCGGCCCCCAGGTTAGCGCCGGACGCTCCGTCGTCTGGTCGGCGAGACAGGCGATCTCGTGCCGGCACCCCTGCCTACCGGTGCGCCAGGAGTGACACGAGCCCTACCCGCCACTCTTCGCCGTCGTGGCTCGTCACGTTCTGGTGAGCGCCGCCCTACAGGGTCTTGAGGGCGTCGAAGTCGCCCCGCATCCGGTTCTGGAGGTAGATGAAGTTGGCCACCACCATCTCAACGACTTCCTTGAATATCATCGTCTGCTTGAACACCAGGTCGTAGGTGCCAACGATCACGTCCCACACGGTGCTGACAATCTCCCAGAGGGTCGACAGGAACGTCTTCCGAAGACGGGTGGTCATCGTCAATTTCGGGCCGTCGCTCGGGCTCAGTTCCACCTTGATCGAGGTAATCCAGCCCTGGTCCGGCCGTACGTGACTATCGGTGCCAATCACGATCCGGCTTCCCGCCGACGGGTCTTTCCCGCCGGTGACCGAGACCGTGCTCTGGAAACGGCGCTTCTTCGGGTCGAAGGCGCCCGTGCCGGCGCCTTCTGCCCTTCGGGCAGGCCGCCGCGCACCGCGTACCGGTGCGCAACCCCTGCGACCGCTGGAGTCCCGCGACCAGCTCGCCGCGGACGTCGGGCGTCGGAGACGGCGCGGCGGTGGTGGCCTGGACCGGTTTCTCGGCGCGCGTGGGCTCCGTCTCAGGAGTGCATCCGGCAGTCACGAGCAGACCGGCGGTCAAGCCCAGCACGAGCACTGTGGTGCTCTCAGAGCTTGCGCTCCACACCGGCAGCCAGTACGCCGCGCACGGCCGGATGCATCTCGGCCCTCCGTCGCCCGCCGCGTTGGCCTTCGGCACCGGTCTCATCGCCGGATTCGGCCACACCCTGCCCTCCGCCGTCGTCGTAGACGTAGGACTGGTCGACGGCTGCTGGGCCGTGATCGAGGCAAACGCCGCATGGGCCAGCGGCACCTACGTAGCGGAGCCAGACCTGGTGCTCGACGTCGTCCTCCGAGCGGCCAGCCCAACAGCTTCAGTCACCGCCCGCGACCAACAGTTCGTCCGACGGCCTCGGCTGACCATTGACGGTCACCACCGGAACCAGGCAAGGCGTCCGAGACGGGCTACCCACCGGACGTCATGCCCTCGTGAGTGCCGTTGCGGTCAACCGGTCGACTCGTGGCAGCGCCACTCGGGAAAGGTCTGATGTAATTGGAGCCCCCGGCCGGGATCGAACCGGCGACATCTCGCTTACAAGGCGAGTGCTCTGGCCAGCTGAGCTACAGGGGCGCGTGCGTCGAGGTCAGCATAGCGACTGACGTCCGGTAATCCCGATCGCGAGGCCTCCCGAGCACGGGAATCGTCAACATCCCGACGCAGACGCCTTTCACACGGCGTCGATTGATGTCTGACCGTGCCTGAGTGACCGGAATGCGTAGCCCGCCTGATGGGCTGGGCGGCCCCCCGCCTTGGCAGCACGGGTAAACGCGTTTACGGTTCACTGACACGGACGACGACCGGGCGCCCCCGCGACCGGGCCGCCGTCCGCTGAACCGGCACGGACACGTGCCGGTTGCTCCTTCACTCGGATCGTCCGGCACGTTCCTGCCGGTGAAAGGAAGCGCTTCACCATGGCTACGGTCACCTATTCCAAGGCGTCCCGGGTCTACCCGGGCCAAGAGCGTCCCGCCGTCAACGAGCTGGACCTCGAGATCGGCGACGGGGAGTTCCTCGTCCTGGTCGGCCCCTCCGGTTGCGGTAAGTCCACCAGCCTGCGGATGCTCGCCGGCCTGGAGGACGTGGACGCCGGTTCGATCTACATCGACCAGCGTGACGTCACCCACCTCCCCCCGAAGGCCCGCGACATCGCGATGGTCTTCCAGAACTACGCCCTCTACCCGCACATGACGGTGTACGAGAACATGGCGTTCGCCCTCAAGCTGCGCAAGACCTCCAAGTCGGAGATCGACCGTCGGGTCAAGGAGGCGGCCGCGCTGCTCCAGCTGGAGGAGTACCTCGGCCGTAAGCCGAAGGCGCTCTCCGGTGGTCAGCGTCAGCGTGTCGCGATGGGCCGGGCGATCGTCCGCGAGCCGCAGGTCTTCCTCATGGACGAGCCGCTGTCGAACCTCGACGCCAAGCTCCGCGTGCAGACCCGTACCCAGATCGCGTCCCTGCAGGCCAAGCTGGGCGTCACCACCGTCTACGTCACGCACGACCAGGTCGAGGCCATGACCATGGGTCACCGGGTCGCGGTGCTGCTCGACGGTGTCCTTCAGCAGGTGGACACCCCGCGGGCACTCTACGACACCCCGGCCAACGTGTTCGTCGCCGGCTTCATGGGCTCACCCGCCATGAACATCAAGACCGTTGCGCTGAACGAGCGGGGTGCCGAGTTCGCCGAGCTGCAGATCCCGCTGACCCGCGAGCAGGTCGAGGCGGCCCGCGCCGAGGGTGGCGACGGCAAGGTCACCGTGGGCTTCCGCCCGGAGGACTGCGAGCTGGTCAGCCCGACCGAGGGCGGCATGCCGGTCGTGGTCGAGCTGGTCGAGGACCTCGGCTCGGACGCGAACGTCTACGGCCACGCCGCGCTGGGTGGCAACTCGGAGCGCTTCGTCGTCCGCACCGACCGGCGCAACATGCCGAACATGGGTGACACCGTGTTCGTCAAGCCAGTTGTCGGTCGCAGCCACTTCTTCCACGCCGCCACGGGTAGCCGGATCTGACGTAACGCCGTACCGACAGGGGCGGTCCGCTTCGGCGGGCCGCCCCTTCGTCGTACCGAAATTGGCTCTTCACCCTGCCTGGGCGCCTGACGACGAAGGCCCCCTCCCGCGCTCAGCGGAAGGGGGCCTTCGGTCGACGTGCGCTACTGCTCGACGGAGCGCCGGCGGGCGACCTCGGCCAGGGCGACCGCCGCCGCCACGCTGGCGTTGAGCGACTCGACCTCGGAGATCATCGGGATGCTGACGGTCAGGTCGCAGGTCTCCCCGACCAGGCGGGAAAGACCGCGCCCCTCGGAACCGACCACCACCACCAGCGGACCGACAGCGGCCTCCAGGTTGTAGAGGTCGGTGTCGCCGTCGGCATCCAGGCCGACGACCATGAAGCCGGCGTCGCGGCACGCCTTCAGCGACCGGGTCAGGTTGGTCACCTGCGCGACCGGCACCCGCGCGGCCGCGCCGGCACTGGTCCGCCAGGCGGTCGCGGTGATCCCGGCGGCACGACGCTCGGGTACGAAGACACCCTGCGCGCCGAACGCGGCAGCCGACCGGATCACGGCGCCCAGGTTGCGCGGATCGGTGACACCGTCCAGCGCGACCAGCAGCGGGGCCTGCTGCTCCAGGGCAGCGGCGACCATGTCCTCGAACGGCTGGTACGCGAAGGGAGGCACCTGCAAGCCGACGCCCTGGTGCAGCACCCCGCCGGTCATCCGGTCCAATTCGGCGCGGCTGATCTCCAGGTTGGCGATGCCCCGGTCGGCGGCGGTCCGGATGATCTCGTTGATCCGGTCGTCCATGTCGATGCCCTGGGCCGTGTAGAGCGCCGTCGCCGGCACGTTGGCGCGCAGCGCCTCCAGCACCGGGTTACGCCCGACCAGCAGCTCCGGGGTGTCCTTGGACGGGTTGGACTTGCGCCCCGGCGTGACGCGGGGACCGGACCGCCCGGTGGGCTTGCCGCCCCGTCCGCCGGTGGCAGCGCCCCGGCCGACCGGTACGCCCCGACCGCCGCCCCGACCCCAGGTGGTGTCCTTGCTGCCGGGCTGACCGATCTTCGGGGCGCGCCCCTCCTCGGCCGCCGCGCGGCGCTCCTTGTCCTGCTTCCAGGCGGTGCGCTGGGGCAGCTTCTCGGTGCCCGAGTAGCCCTTGTGCCACGGCCGCTCGTCCGCGGGCAGGGTGCGACCCCGCCCGGCCAACGAGTCCTTGTTCTTGCCGCCGGTGCCCTTGGGGGCGCCTGCCTTCGACGTCAGTCGCCGGCCACGGCGCTGCGAGTTGCCGGCCATCAGTCCTGCTCTCCAATAGTCCAACGGGGGCCCTGGGGGGTGTCCTCGACCACCACGCCGGCCAGCTTGAGCTGGTCACGCACGGCGTCCGCGGCGGCCCAGTCCTTGCGGCCCCGCGCCTGCGCACGCTGCTCCAGGGCCAGCGCGATCAGGGAGTCCACCACGGCACGAAGATCGTCCGATCGGCCGCCACCGGTCCAGGCCGGGTCGAGGGGGTCGATCCCGAGAATATCCAGCATTGCCCGCACCACGGCCATCGTGGTGCGGACGGTCACATCGTCGCCGACGCTCAGCGCGGTGTTGCCGTCCCGAATGTGCTGTTGCAGCACGGCCAGCGCGGCGGACGTGTTGAGGTCGTCGTCCATCGCCGCGACGAAGCCGGCGGGCAGCTCACCGAGCTGCCCGGCACCGACCCGCTCGGCGGCCCGCTGCACGAAACCCTCGATCCGCCGGTACGCGGTGGCCGCGTCGCGCAGCGAATCCTCCGAGTAGTCGATCACCGAGCGGTAGTGCGCGGCGGCGTAGTAGTAGCGCAGCTCCACCGGCCGCACCCCGAGCGAGTCCACGTACGCCAGGCCCAGCGCGTTGCCGGCGGACTTGCCCATCTTGGCCCCGCCGATGCTCAGCAGCCCGTGGTGCACCCAGTACCGGGCGAACGGCAACCCGGCCGCCTTGGACTGGGCGATCTCGTTCTCGTGGTGCGGGAACGTCAGATCCAGGCCACCGCCGTGGATGTCGAACTCCGGGCCGAGATAGCGCCAGCACATCGCCGAGCACTCGATGTGCCAGCCGGGACGGCCCAGCCCCCACGGCGAAGGCCAGTAGGCGTCCGCCGGCTCGTCCGGTTTGGCACCCTTCCACAGCGCGAAGTCGCGCGGATCCCGCTTGCCCCGATCCGGGGCGTCCCCGGCCGACTGCATCGCGTCCGGAGACTGACCCGACAGCGACCCGTACGCCGGCCAGGACGTTACGTCGAAGTAGACGTCGCCGGAGCCGTCACTCGCCGGGTACGCGTGCCCGTCGGCGATCAACTTCGTGATCAGCTCATGCATCTCGGGGATGTGCCCGGTGGCGCGCGGCTCGTAGGTGGGCGCCAGCACGTTCAACGACCGGTACGACTCGGCGAGCAGCAGCTCGTTGGCGTACGCGATCGACCAGAACGGTCGGCCCTGCTCACCCGCCTTGACCAGGATCTTGTCGTCGATGTCGGTCAGATTGCGAATGAAGGTGACCTCGTAGCCGGCGGCCAACAACCAACGACGCAGGACGTCATAGTTGACGCCGGAGCGAAGGTGACCGATGTGCGGCGGTGCCTGAAGGGTGAGACCACACAGGTAGACCCCCACCTTGCCGGCTTCCCGCGGGACGAAGTCCCGCACCGATCGGGTGGCGGTGTCATACAGGCGTAGCGTCACCGTACAAGGGTAGCTGTCCGTGCCTGTCCGGGTCCGCCGGTGCCGGGTCGTACGCTGCCAGGCGTGGATGCGACCGCACGCTCCGGTGGCTCCGGTGACCCGCCAGCCAACCCCACCGCCCCCGCCGACCCGTCCTTCGAGCGGGCTTCCGGGCCGACCGACGCAACATTCGGATCGTCCGGCGCAGGTGGAGTGCGGGCCGACGTGCCCTTCGGGCGGGCCTCCGGCTCAGCCGACGCGCCCGTCGGGCGGGCCTCCGGTTCAGCCGACGCGGCCTTCGGGCGGACTGAGGCTGGTGCGGGGCGGGCCGACGCGGTTGCGGGGCGGGGCGGGGAGACGTCGCAGACGCTGGACCGGGGGTTGCGGCTGCTGCACCTGGTCGCTGACGCCTCCGGCGGTCTGACCGTCACCGAAGCCGCGAGTCGGCTCGGCATCGGCCGGGCGGCCGTCTACCGGCTGGTCAGTGCGCTGACCGGGCACGGCATGCTGCGCCGCGACGGAGACGGTCGGCTGCGCCTCGGTGCCGGGTTGCTGCACCTGGCCCGACGGGCCCAGCCGCTGCTCGCCGAGGGTGCGCTGCCCGCGCTACGTCGCCTCGCCGAGCAGGCCGGCGCGACCGCACATCTGACCGTCGTCGACGGTGGCGAGGGCGTCGCCCTGGCCGTGGTCGAGCCGAGCTGGACGTCGTTCCACGTCGCGTACCGGGCCGGGGCACGGCATCCACTGGACCTGGGAGCGGCCGGTCGGGCGATCCTGGCCGGTCGCGCCGGGGTGGCCGAGCCGGTGAGTAGCAGCGGAGAGTTGCAGGCCGGGGCGTACGGGGTGGCCGCACCGGTGCTCGGCGTACCCGGCCTGGAGGCCAGCGTCGGCGTGGTCGCGCTCGCCCCGCTGGACGTCGACACGATCGGCCCCGAGGTGTTGGCCGCCGCCCGAGCCATCACCACCGCCCTCAGCTGACCCCTACCGCCGCCCCCACCCCACCGCCCCGCGCCGCCCTGCCCCCACCGCCCCCGCCGCCCTGCCCCCGTGGCTTGATCGACTCGGGTTCACGGAAGTCGCGGTATCCCGAGGCCGGTGACCGCCCGACTTTCAGAAAGGCGAGTGGATCAGCGCCCGTCGACGGCTCCGATGCCTGATTGGTCGGTCGTTCTGGCCGCTGCCATAGCACGATCGGCAGGCGGATTCGTTGTTGTCCACAGGTACAGCGGCATGCGCGGGCCGGGTTTTCCACAGGGGTTTCGGTGGCCAGTCGGTGGTCGGCAGGCTTCTCGGCATGCCCCCACGTCCGCATCGCCCCGATGCCCTGGCCTGGCAGGTCTTCCGCGGCTCCGACGCTGTCCGGGACGGCCTGCTCACCGAACATCAGCTGCGCAACTCTGCCTGGGTGCGGTTGCGCCACGACATCTACGCCGACTCGCGGCTGGACCGTGATCACGCCCTCGCGTGTCGCGCCGCCCTCCTCCGGCTACCGCCCGGCGTGGTGGTAGGCGGCCCGTCGGCCGCCTACCTGCACGGCGTCCAACACGCCGCGAGCTTTACCGACGATGTGCACGTCCTCGTGCCCCGACCGCTGCGGATCGGCCCACAGCGTGGCCTCCGCGTGCACGTCAACGCCATCACCCCGATCACGGCGAGCGAGACCCTCGAGCTGGCCGCGCCATCCACACGACGACCATCAGGCCGGCCACCGAACGCGAGCCGTCCGCCGACCCGAGGACATCAGTCGGCCGCAATCCGACCGCCGGACACAGGACGACCGTCGAGCGCTGGAACTCCACATGATGCAGCGCGACCTACGGGAGTGGACCGCCCACCTACCGGCGGAATGTCACCACGCCCAGCACGGCGCCTGTCCCGCCCGGCCACGGTGTCCGTCGGAGCAGGGGGCATGGTGGTGGCTGGCCGAGGCGATGGGTGGGCGGCGGCCAGCCCGCCCAGGCCCACGGGGCAAGACCTCCCAATCCCCCGATCCGACCCCGGCCGGGCCGCGTGGGAGACGGCTGTCTGGCTCGACCCGGTCCGGGCGGTCGCCATCGTCGACTCGCTGCTCGGGCAAGGGCTGGCCGATCGCGAGACCTTGGCCGCCATGGCTGCTCACAATGCTGACCGGCCGGGTGCGCGCCGAGCACGCTGGGTGTTCGACCTGGCCGACGGCGGAGCCGAGTCTCCGCCGGAGTCAGAGCTACGTGTGCGGTTGGTGTTGGGTGGGCTGCCGCGCCCAGCGGTTCAACATCCGGTACGCCTGCCCACCGGCATTGTTCTGCACCCCGATCTGGCCTGGCCGCGATATCGGGTAGCGGTGGAGTACGACGGGAAGTGGCACTCCGACGTAGAGCAGCTGCACCGCGACCGCCGTCGGCTGAATCAGCTGGTCGCCGCGGGTTGGCTGGTCCTGCACGTGACCAGCCGCCGGCTGCACGGCGAGTTCCCGTCGGTGCTCCGAGAGGTGCGCGACGCGCTGGTCAGCCGCGGCTGGCGGCAGGGATCGTCCAGATGACCAGGATCAACTCGGGTTCCTGGAAACCGCGCCATCCTTCAGACACCAACACCGCGCTTTCAAGGAAACCGAGTCGATCATGACTGGTACCGGACGACGGCCGGTGACAACAGGCCCGGACGAGCCGGGGCCCGGTCGACGAGGTGTCGACCGGGCCCCGGAGGACGGTGGCGGTTGGGCCACCGCAGTGCGATGTGCGCTACGGGCGGGCGTTCGGCTTGAGCGGGGTCTTCACCGCCGCGTAGGCGTCGACGATCCCGTAGCCGTAGAAGCCGTTGAAGTTGACCCCCCCGGCGCAGTACGCGTCGTAGGTCTCGTCCCGGCCCTCGTTGCGGTACTGCTGGAGGCGCGGCTCCGGGCACGCGTGCTCGGCGGCCGTGCGGTAGAGGTGCTGCTCGACCTGGTCCGGCGACATCCCGAAGCCAGTCCGACCCTGCGCCTTGCCGTGCCGGCTGACGATCAGCGCGGCGACACCGGCGGCGTGCGGGGACGCCATCGAGGTGCCCTGGAGGTACGTGTAGTAGCCGCACTCACCGTTGGTTTTGCACTGCTTGAAGACCTCGTTGGCGATCCGGGGGTCGATGTTGCCATCGGCGTCCACCCGTGGGTCGGGGATGGTCGCCGAGATCGGCTCCTCCTGGAGCACCTTCAGCGGGTACGTGGAGAGGATCATGTTGGCCGGGGTGCGGTGGGTGTCGGTGCCGAAACCGTCCCGGAACCAACCGCCCGGCGCGGCGACCGAGATCTGCTCGGTGCCGTAGTTGGAGAAGTCCGACTTCTTGCCGGACGGGCCGACCGACGACACACCGATCACGTGCGGGCCCTCGGTGGGGAGGTCCCAGCAGCTCTCGTTGTCGATCGGGCGGTCATACGGGGCGGCGCCGTAGTCGGGGCTGGTGACGTCGGTGCGGGGTGCACCCAGGTCCTCGTTGTTGTTGCCGAGCGCACCGACGAGGGTCACGCCCTTGTTGTGCGCGAAGATCAGCGCGCGCTTCATCGCCTTGATGATGGCCCGTTGCTCGGCCTGGTCCTCGGGCGAGTCGGCCGGGTTGGCGGTGCAGTTGTAGAGCCACGGGTCGACATAGAACGACATGTTGACCACGTCGATCCCGGACCGGCCGGCGTAGACCAGGGCGTTGACCACCGGGTCGAGGAAGAAGTAGCCGGAGTCCTGGCCACCCTTGAGCTCGACCAGCGAGACGTTCGGGGCGACGCCGGAGAGACCGAAGCCGTTGGCCGCGGCGCCGATGGTGCCGGCCACGTGGGTGCCGTGCCCGCCGTCGTCGGTGCCGACCGGGTCGAGGCAGCTCGGCACCTCGCAGGGGCCGTCCACATCGGTCAGGTCGGGCGCGAAGTTGCGCGACAGCGACCAGTTGAAGTTCGGCGCGATGTCCGGGTTGCTGGCGTCGACGCCGGTGTCCAGTACGCCGACGGTCACCCGACGGTCGCCCGGCTCGATCTTGCGGGCCTTGTCGGCCCGGATCATCTCCAGGCCCCACAGCTTGTCATCGAGCGGATCGAGCTTGGCGCCCTTCCTGGCAGCACCGGCAGCACCGGCACGAGCACCGGCAGCGGCCAGCAGGTGCTCCTGCTCGACCCGGTCCAGCTTCGGCTTGCGGCCGATGGCCTTCTGCTCGGCGGCGCCGATCAGCGTCGGCGCGGCGGTCGCCCGGGACGCGAAGTCGGCCCGGTCGCTGCTGACCTGGAACATGCCGACCTCATCGGACCGGGACACCACCGTGCCGCCAGCTGCCCGGATCGCGGCGACGGCCGTGTCGGTGGCGACGCCATCCTCGGCGACGACGGTGAAGGTCCTGGAGTTGCTCGGCGCGGCGTTGGCCGGCACACCCAACCCCGTAGCCGTAAGTGCCAGCACAGCCGCGGTCGCGACCGTACGGGCGGTGAAGCGCTTGCTCACCACATCGGATCCTCTCGTTGAGGGACGTGGCAGCCATCACACAACAACGATCCGGATTACGCCAGTTGAGCGCCCGTTATGGCCGTGAATCCCGCCAGTTCGAGCCGCACCCCGGCCGCACAGACACAGGCCGCACAGACACAGGCCGCACAGACACAGGCCGCACAGACACCCGCACCGGCCGCCTCGGCCTACACACCTACCGCGTGGACACCCAGATTCGCCAGCGCGGCCGGCAGGTCGGCCATGCTGGAAACTTCGGCGTCGGGTGGGCATCCGAGAGGGCGAGGCAGGCCGAGCCGGTTCAGCCACACCGATCGCAGGCCGGCCCGCCGAGGCGCCACCACGTCGTGCTCCCACGAGTCGCCGACGTACACGATCTGCCCGGCTGGCACCCCGGCCGCCGCGACCACCGCAGCGTAGAACTCCGGGGCCGGCTTCTTGGGCAGGCCGTTCTCGTGCGCGTACAGCTCGAAGGCGAACTCGCCGGCGAGCCCGCACCGTTCGGCGCGGCTGTTGCCGTTGGTGGCGAAACCCAGCGTGTACCGGCCGCGCAGCGTGGCCAGCGCCGGTGGTACGTCCGGAAACGGTCGGGTGAGAGCGAAGCGCTGGGCGAAGAAGAGGTCCGCGATCTCGTCCAGGTGGTGGGCCAGCGCGGCGCGGGCCAGCGACCGTGCCAGTGCGGCGCGCCGGATCTCCGCCACCGGGGCGGCCTTCAGCTCGCCGAAGACCGCGCCCCAGTCCGACTCCAGTTCGGCGAGCGTCACCCCGGCCGCCGCAGTTGTGCGTCGCCGCATCTCGTCAAGGACCGCCACCAGCCCGCCGGTGACGGCTGGACGCAGGTCCAACAGCGTCTCGTCAGCGTCGAACACCACAGTGGTCAGCACAACACCCACCCTCTCACCGCCCGCAGAACTCACCGACCGCCAAACCTCACCGACCGTCCAGCGCCGGCTCGGGCTCGGGCGTGACCGGCGCGGGCGTCGAGGGTGATCCGCGCAGCTCGTCGAGGCGTACCAGGGCGACGCCGGCGACGATCAGCGCACCGCCGAACAACTGCCAGCCGGTGGGCAGCTCGTTCAGGAACAGCCAGGCGATCAGCACCGCGAAGAGCACCTCGGTCAGCCCGATGAACGACGACAGGCGGGGCCCGAGGATCCGGGTGCCGGCGATGCCGGCGAGGTACGCGATGACGGCGGCCACCAGCGACAGCCCGGCAATGGGCACCAACCAGCTGGTGGGCTGCCCGGCGAAGGTGACCTCGCCGAAGGTGGCGTGCAGCGGCAGCAGCCCGGTCAGCCCGATGAGGAGCAGCATGGCGGCGCCGACGGCCATTCCGCCGCTGGCCATGGCGACCGAGGGCAACCGGGGGTCGACCCGGCCGGCGAGCACGAAGTATCCGGCCAGGCCGAACGCCGCGCCCAGCCCCCAGAGCACGCCCACCGGGTGGAAGTCGGCGGTGCCGGCGAGGTCGAGCACGAACGCCAGCCCGGCCAGCGCGGCCACCGACCCGGCGATGGTGAGTCGGCGGGGCGGCTGCCCGTGCCGCAGCCACATCCAGGCCACGACGAGGATGATGCCCAGGTATTCCAGCAGCAGCGCGACACCGACCGGCAGGTAGCGCACGGCGTTGAAGAAGCACACCTGCGCCAGCCCCACCCCGAGGAGCCCGAACAGCCCGATGGCGGTGGCGTTGCTCCGCAGCACGTCCCATTTGCCGCGCAGCGACAGCACGGCGGGGATCGCCAGCACCAGGGCGGCCACGCCGACGCGGGCGATCACCGCGGACTCGGCTGACCAGCCGGCCTCGATGAGCGAACGGGCGAAGGTTCCGGAGGTGGCGAAGGTGACTGCGGCGAGCAGCGCCAACCCGAGGCCGGCAGCAGATCGTGAGTGCATGTCGCGCTCCTCGGGATGGGCACCGTGTCATGAGCAAACTATCCTTGTACTGATGACGCTAGGCGGAAGCCGTGACAGGAGTCAAGTTGCTATTCGCTCATGACACCGAGTGCTCGCTGATCGCCGCCGCGGCGCTGGTCAACACCGCGGGTCGGGACGGTGAGTTGTTGCCCGACATCGCGGCGCTGGACGCGTTCTTCGTCCGCTACTCCTACAGCGGCCGGCACGAGCACACCGAGGCCGAGCTGCGCGCCGTCCGGGAGCTGCGGCCCCAACTGCGCCGTATCTGGTACGCCGAACCACCCGAGATCGTCGCGGTGGTCAACGGCCTGCTGCTGGAACACAAGGCGCTGCCCCAGCTCATCGAGCACGACGACGAGCCGTACCACCTGCACGCCGTTCCCCGCGACGCGCCGCTGGCCACCCGGATCGCGGTCGAAGCGGCCATGGCGATGGCCGACCTGGTCCGTACCGGCGAGCTGAGCCGGCTGCGGATCTGCGAATACCCGGACTGCGACAACGTCGTCGTCGACCTGTCCCGCAACCGGTCCCGGCGGTTCTGCGAGGCCGGCTGCGGCAACCGCGCCGCGGTGACCGCCTACCGCGCCCGCCGGGCCGCCGGCCGTTCCTGACCGACTGTCGCCCACTCCTCCGCCCGCACCTCGTACTCCACCTCGCCCTGCTCGGTGCCCGGGATCGGATCGTCCCACTTGAGGTGGAAGGTCCGCACGTAGTGCAGCCCGGCCTTCACCATCACCCGCCGGGAGCGTTCGTTGACAGCCATCGTCTCGGCCCAGACCCGACGCACCCCGACGGTGTCGAAGGCGTACCGAACCAGCGCCCGAGACCCCTCGGTGGCCAGCCCTCGCCCCCACGTCGAGCGGCGCAGCCGGTAGCCCAACTCGGCCTCAATACCGTTCTCCGACGGGTCCAGCGCGAACCAACCCAGGAACTCGCCGGACTGCCGATCGTGCGCCGCCCACCGGCCCAGCCCGGGATACCTGTCGTACTGGGCCAGCAGCCTCGGCAACTGCTCGTCGCGCACGGTCGCCAGCGGGGTCGCAACGCCACCGGTGAGGAAACGCATCACCTCGGGGTCGCTGTCCAACTCGACCAGCGCGTCCACGTCGGCCATGGTCAGCCGCCGCAACCGCAGCCGCTCGGTCCCCGCCGGCACACCCGCGCCATCGTCACCCATGGCCCGGATCATCCGTCCTGCTCAGGGCCCCGTCGAGCCGTTTATCAAGGCCGGCTGCGCGGAAACCCGACCGCCGTCGCGGGCGAGGCGGTCGGGTCAGCGCGGGGGCGCGACCACGAAGAGCCGCCAGGAGTACGCGTCGACAACGAGCACGGGCCCGTCCGAGTCCTTGCTGTCTCGCACCCCGACCACGTCCCCAAGATTCGTCGCCACCTCGACGCACTGGTCGTTGGAACCACTCCGGCTGCTCTTACGCCACCGGGCTCGGGTCAACTCCACGACTCTGCCACTTCCCTCAGCAACTCGATCGACTCCTGCGGTGGCAACGCCTGCCCGAGGGTAGCTTCCCAGGTCCGTTGTAGACGCAACAGATCCGCAGGCCGGTCGAGTTCTTGGCCGCCGATCTGGCCACCAAGGTAGGCAAGATCGCTATGGTCGGCCACGGTGGCGAGGATGAATGGCCCGTTCAGGCCGGGATACTCCTCGGCCGAACGAGGCACCACATGGAGCTGAACCCGCGGATGCTCGGTCGCCAAGCGCGCCAGGTGCAGAGACTGCTCGCACATGACCTTTCGGCCGCCGACGCGTCGCCTCAGCACCGACTCGTCGAGCACCGCGACTACGTGCGGCGGGCGATCCCCGTAGAGAACCCGCTGACTATCCATCCGGTCCGTCAGCCGACGCTCGACCTCATCGGCATCGAGTAGTCGGTCCGACTCGAAGATGGCACGGGCATAGCCTTCGGTCTGCAGTAGCCCAGGGACATGCAGCGGGTCGAACCATCGCAGCGCCCGCGCCTCCGCGAGGATCGCACGCCAGCCGCGCAGCCAGACCTGAGCCTTGTCCAGGCTGACCAGTTCGGTGGACATCCGGCCGAAGAGGCCGCCGGTTTCCAGGGCGCGGTCGACGAGTTCCAGGTACTTGGCGGTGGGCGGCTGCTGCCCCAGCTCGACGGCGCTGACCATCGACGCCGAGTAGTTGACCGCCTTGGCCAGCTCGTCCTGGCTCCAGCCGCGCCGAGCCCGCGCCCGCCGCAGCTCCGCGATCAGGAACGCCGCCGCCGTCATCTGTCCATCGGCCATGCCGTGCCCACCCTCCACCCCGCCGACGATCATCTCCAGCCGGCCGCCAGCGGCGGTGACACCCAGAACAGGGCGCCTATGACGACGCGGCCAAACCCTTCCGACCGTAGTCGCCTGATCAGCAGACTGTGAAGCGGCGCCGCTCCCCGTCCCCCGGGATCTGCCGGCGCCGCAGGGGACCGCCCGCTCCCCCGTGCCGGGCGGTCCCACCTCCCAGACAGCCACAACCGGAGCAAGCCACGGCCGGAGTGCACCAACCAGGACAAGCGGAGGCGATGCCACAAACGAGTCAGGTCCAAAGCGGCAGCCGTTACATCCAGGACAACGCCGCCGCGTTGGGCGGAACGGCTGTTCGTCACCCGGCACCGCCTCGCCGATCATGGAGTTGCGGTGGGCCACAAAGCGCCCGCCAAGGGCCAAACCGGGCACCACCACTCCATGATCGCCAAGCCCGACCTGACCCTGCTCCGCGATCTTGCAACTTCTGCCCCGACGCAAGGGGCATATCCCCCATGTCGACAGCAGAAACTGCAAGATCGGCGCCGTCCAGGATCGAGCGCGATCTTGGCGCAGGTCGGGGCAGCCCTGCAGCCGCGTCGCAGGTCGGCGCAGCCCGGTCAACGAAAGGCCACAGCATGTCCCGGATCGCCCCGGACGGCAGCGCGACGACACCACGTCGACCGCACCTGCCGCTGCGACCGCTCTGGCTCTGCCGGGTGTGCGCCGCGCCCTGGCCGTGCCCGGTCGCCCGACTCGCCCTGCGCCAGGAGTACGCGCACGACCGCATCGGGTTGAGCATCTACCTGTGCATGGCCCTGCACGAGGCCGCTGCCGACCTGTACCGACTCAACCCACACGACGGCCCCGACCCCGCCGCGCTCTTCACCCGCTTCCTCGGCTGGGCGAGACCACGGCACCTACCCTGACCAGAGCAGGCGAGCCGCGGTCAGGGGTGGGTCATCCGGAGCAGGTCCAACGTCTCGTCCAGCTGGGTCTCGGTGAGCTTGCCGGAGTCGACGTGGCCCCGGGAGATGACCACCTCGCGGATGGAGGTCTGCTTGGCCAACGCCTCCTTGGCGATCGACGCGGCCTCGTCGTACCCCAGGTAGCGGTTGAGTGGGGTGACGATCGACGGTGAGCCCTCGGCGTACGCCAGGCAGACCTCGGCGTCCGCGACCAGGCCGACCACCAGTCGGTCGGCGAAGAGCCGGCTCACCGCGGAGAGCAGCCGGATCGACTCCAGCAGGTTGCGGCCCATCACCGGGAGCATCACGTTCAGCTCGAAGTCGCCCTGCGAGCCGGCGAACCCGACGGTCGCGTCGTTGCCGATCACCTGGGCGCAGACCTGCCGCATCGCCTCGGCGACCACCGGGTTGACCTTGCCGGGCATGATCGACGAGCCGGGCTGGAGGTCCGGGATACGCAGTTCGCGCAGACCGGCGCGGGGGCCGGAGCCCATCCAGCGGATGTCGTTGGCGACCTTGTAGAGGCCGATCGCCACGGTCCGCAGTTGCCCCGAGGTTTCCACCAGCGCGTCCCGCGCGCCCTGCGCCTCGAAGTGGTTACGCGCCTCGCTCAGCGGCAACCCGGTCGACTCGCGCAGCTTGCCGATCACGGCGGCGGCGAAGCCGAGCGGAGTGTTGATCCCGGTGCCGACGGCGGTGCCGCCCAGCGGCAGCTCGGCCAGTCGGGGCAGCGCGCCCTCCAGCCGTTCGATCCCGTAGCGGACCTGGGCGGCGTAGCCGCCGAATTCCTGGCCGAGGGTGACCGGGGTGGCGTCCATCAGGTGGGTACGCCCGGCCTTGACCACCGTCTCGAACTCGGCGGCCTTGGCTTCCAACGCCGACGCCAGATGGGCCAGCGACGGCAGCAGGTCTTCGACGATGAACTGGGTGGCCGCCAGGTGGATCGAGGACGGGAAGACGTCGTTGCTCGACTGGGAGGCGTTGACGTGGTCGTTCGGGTGCACCGGGGAGCCCAGCTCCCGGCTGGCCAGGGTCGCGATCACCTCGTTGGTGTTCATGTTCGACGAGGTGCCGGAGCCGGTCTGGAACACGTCCACCGGGAACTGGTCGTCGTAACCACCGTCGGCCACGTGCGCGGCGGCAGCGGCGATCGCGGCGGCCACGTTGGCGTCGATCACGCCCAGCTCGCCGTTGACCTCGGCCGCAGCGCCCTTGATCTGGGCGAGGGCCTTGATCTGGGCCGGTTCGAGGCCCCGGCCGGAAATCGGGAAATTCTGCACCGCGCGCTGGGTCTGCGCCCGCCACAGCGCCTCGGCGGGCACCTCCACCTCGCCCATCGAGTCGCGTTCGATGCGGTAACCGGTCGCCTCTGGAGTCGTCACGCGTACCATCCTGCCGCGCCCGTGGCCGACTCGCAGATGATCCGTCAGCCCAACTCGGTGAGCAGCCGTTCCACCTCGTGCTGGTCCGGCGACTCGATCTGCCGGAACAGCGCCAGCGCCCGGGTCAGGTGCACCCGCGCCCCCGCCGGGTCGGTCGCCAGCAAACAGCGGGCGATGCCCTCCAACGCCCGACCCTGCTCGTGTAGGGAGCCCAGCCCGGTGGCGTCGACGAGTACCCGACGATGCAGGTCGAGCGCGCTGCTCACGTCCCCCTGATCCAGGATGGCTCGGGCCAGCAGATTCCGCGAGCCGCACTGGCCGATGCGATCCCCCGCCTCGGTCATCGCGACCAGCGCTGCACGATGCAGATCAGCGGCCTCTTCCGGACGGCCGGCCTCCCGTTCCATCATCCCGATCTCGTTGAGCACCTCACCCTCACCGAACCGGGCGCCCATCTGGCGCTTGAAGCGCAGCGCCACCCGCAACAACCGTGCGGCCGGCACCACGTCGCCCATCCGATGCCGGACCATCCCGAGGTGCCCGAGGGCGTTGCCGAGCCGCCGCGTGTCGCCCACCTCGCGGGCGATCCCTAGGTGCCGCCGAGCGGTGCGCAGCGCCTCGTCGTGCCGTCCCCAGAGCAGCAGGGTGATCGTCAGGTTGTTGAGTTCGTTCGCCAGCGCCGTCGTGTCGCCCATCCGCGTCGCCAGCGCCCGAGCAGCGTCGTAGGACTCGCGAGCCCGGCGGAACTGAAAGTTGGCCGCGTACGCGGTGCCCAGGTTGCCCAGGGTGTTGCGGTATTCGTATTGCAGACCCAGGCGGCGGAAGATGTCGAGTGACCTCTCCATCACCCGGATCGCCGTGGGGAAATCACCCAGCCGGTAATGGGCCGAGGCGAGATAGTTGAGCATCATCCCCACCGCCCTGTCGTCACCCAACTCCTCGGCGGCACGCAGGCCGATGCTGTGTGTCTCAATCAGTTCATCCAGGCGACCGCCCTCGAACTGGGCGTGCCAGCAGGCTCTCGCCAACTGCCAGCAGTAGCGGAGAAAACCCTCGGTCTCCGCCAATCGGACCAGGGCTGCCCAGGCGGCCAGGTTCTCGTCGAGCCAGGCTCGACCCTGCTCGGCGACGAGCATGACCAGGTCAGGACGGAGCGGCTCCCCCACCACGATCAGCGAGCGGAGGGCGGAGAGTTCCCTCTCGCGGGCGATCGCCGTGGCGACGTGGAGGTGGTGATCGAGCAGACGCTCGATGCCGCCCCGTCGCTCGACCGTCCGTTCCGGCTCGGCCACCAGCGTCCGCGCGTACTCCCGGACCAGGTCGTGCAACCGGTACCGGCCCGGCTCCGCCTCCTCCACCAGGTGCGCGTCGACCAACTCGTCCAGCAGGTCCTGGGCCTCGGGTAGGGACAGCTCGGCCAGTACGGCGGTGACCGAGTTGTCGAACCGTACTCCCGGGTGCAGGCCCAGCAACCGGAACGCGCGCTGCGCCACCGGCGACACCTGGGCGTACGACAGGGCGAAGGCCCGACCGACGGACCGTTCGCCGGCTTCGAACTCGGCCAATGGATCCGGCCGGGTGCTCAGCCGCTCGGCCAGGTCGGCGATGCGCCAACGGGGTCGGTGTGCCAGCCGGGCACCGGCCAGCCGGATGGCCAGTGGCAGGTGTCCGCAGCGTCGGACGACCTCGGTGGCCGCCTCCGGCTCCGCCGCCACCCGGCCCACGCCGACGACCCGCCCGAGCAACTCGACCGCCTCGTCGCTGTCGAGCACGGGCAGCGACGACGGTCGGCCCTCATCCACTCCCACCAGCCGGCGGCGGCTGGTGATCAGGATCAGGCAGTGCGAGCCGTTGGGCAGCAGCGGCGTCACCTGGTCGGCGGTCGCCGCGTTGTCGAGCACCAGCAGGGCCCGCCGACCGGCAAGCTCGCTACGCCAGAGCGCCAACCGGTCGTCCTGGCTCGTCGGCACCCTCTCGGCGGGCACACCGAGCTGCCGCAGCAGCGTGGCCACCGCCGCGGCCGGCGTCAACGGAGTGCGCTCGCTGTGCCCGTGCAGGTCGATGTAGAGCTGGGCGTCCGGGTAGTCGTCTGCGAGAGCGGTGGCGAGATGCACCGCAAGGGTGGTCTTGCCGCTGCCAGCCATGCCGTCGATGAGCTGGATCCGGGCCCCGGCCTCCACCTCCTTGATCAGGCGGGCCATCGTCTGCTGCCGGCCGGTGAAGTCGCCGATCGCCCGGGGCAGCGAGCGGACCGGAGCGGTCGGCTGCACCTCCCGACCGGCCAGGGCCAGGTCACCGGCGAGCACCCGCTGGTGCAGCTCCTGCAACTCGGCACCCGGCTCGATGCCAAGCTCGTCGGCGTAGGTCCGCCGACCCTCTCGGTAGACCGCGAGCGCGTCGGCCTGCCGCCCGACCGCGGACAGTGCCAGCATCAGTTGTCCGCGCAGCCGCTCCCGCACCGGGTGCTGGTCGAGGGCCTCGGCGAGTTCGCCGATCAGCTCGGCGGCCCGCCCGAGGCGCAGCTCGACGTCGACGCACTCCTCCAGCGCGGTGAGACGCTGCTCGTCGAGTGCCTGTGCACGGCGGCGGACGCTCCGGCTCGGGATTCCACCCAGCGCCGGCCCGCGCCACAACGCCAAGGCGGCGCGGAATTCGGCACGCGCGTCGACCAGGCGACCGGCCGTCGCGGCGGCTCGGGCCGCCTCCACGCCCCGGGTGAAGACCTCGGCGTCCAGGTCGGTCGGTGCCGTACGCACCCCGTACCCCGCCGGGTCGGTGACGATGAGGTCCGGTGCCAGCGCGAGTTCGGTGAAGCGGCGGCGCAACCGTGACACGCAGGTCTGCAACTGCGCCCGGGCGGTGGCCGGCGGGCGGTCCTCCCACACCGCGTCGACCAGCTCGTCGACCGGCACGAGCCGGCCGGTCCGCAACAAGAGCATGGCGAGCACGATCCGGTCGCGCCCGGCGGTGACAGTGGACTCGCCACCGCCCACCCGCAGGGGCCCCAGGATCCCGAACCGCATCTGCTCTCCCGCGTCAGTGGTGCAACTTCCAGCAGCGTAGTCCGGCGGTAACAGACTGCCTCGGTCAGGCGATAGTGATCTGAGAGCGGATCGACAGCGGTGCGCCGCACACTCATTCCGAGTTGTCGGTGACGGCATCCGACGGGGGCGGTGCGCCCGTCCCACCCCAGGGGGCGGGCGTACCGATGTCGGCAGAGCACGGGCGACAGAACGGGCGCCGGGCGAGTTCGCCCGGCGCCCGTTGGCGTACCTGTCGGGTCAGCGACGGCCGACGGTGAGCACCGGCTTGGTGACCTCGGCGAAGAAGTCGTTGCCCTTGTCGTCGACCACGATGAAGGCGGGGAAGTCCTCCACCTCGATCTTCCAGACCGCCTCCATGCCCAGCTCCGCGTATTCGAGCACCTCGACGTGCTTGATGCAGTCCTGGGCGAGGCGGGCCGCGGGGCCGCCGATCGAGCCGAGGTAGAAGCCGCCGTGCTGCTGGCAGGAGCGGGTCACCTGACCCGACCTGTTGCCCTTGGCCAGCATCACCTGCGAGCCGCCGGCGGCCTGGAACTTCTCCACATAGGCGTCCATCCGGCCGGCGGTGGTCGGGCCGAACGAGCCGGACGCGTACCCCTCGGGGGTCTTCGCCGGGCCGGCGTAGTAGACCGCGTGGTCGCGCAGGTACTGCGGCATCGGCTCACCGGCGTCCAACCGCTCGGCGATCTTGGCGTGCGCGATGTCCCGGGCGACCACGAGCGGCCCGGAGAGCGAGAGGCGCGTCTTCACCGGGTACTTCGACAGCTCGGCGCGGATCTCGTCCATCGGCCGGTTCAGGTCGACCCGGACGACCAGCTCGGCGTCGAGAGATTCGTCGGTGATGTCGGGCAGGAACCGCGCCGGGTCGGTTTCGAGCCGCTCCAGCCACACGCCCGACGGAGTGATCTTGGCGACGGCCTGACGGTCCGCCGAGCAGGAGACGGCGATCGCCACCGGGCATGACGCACCGTGCCGGGGCAACCGGACCACCCGTACGTCGTGGCAGAAGTACCGCCCACCGAACTGCGCGCCGATGCCGAAGTTGCGGGTCAGCTCCAGCACCTCCGCCTCCAACTCCAGGTCACGGAAGCCGTGCGCACTCATCGAACCCGCGGTCGGCAGCGCGTCAAGATACTTGGCGCTGGCGTACTTCGCGGTCTTCAGCGCGTACTCGGCGGAGGTGCCGCCGATGACGATGGCCAGGTGGTACGGCGGGCAGGCGGCGGTGCCGATCAGCCGCAGCTTCTCCTCCAGGAACTGCATCATCCGGGTTGGATTGAGCAGCGCCTTCGTCTCCTGGTAGAGGTACGACTTGTTGGCCGAGCCACCGCCCTTGGCCATGAACAGGAACTTGTACGCGTCGGGGTGCCCGTCCGGGTCCTCGGCGTACAGGTCCACCTGGGCGGGCAGGTTGCTGCCGGTGTTCCGTTCGTCCCACATGGTCAGCGGGGCGAGCTGGGAGTAGCGCAGATTGAGCTTGGTGTACGCCTGGTAGACGCCCCGGGAGATGGCCTCCGCGTCGGCACCGTCGGTCAGCACGTGCCGACCGCGTTTGCCCATCACGATGGCGGTGCCGGTGTCCTGGCACATGGGCAGGACACCGCCGGCGGCGATGTTGGCGTTGCGCAGCAGGTCCAGCGCGACGAACCGGTCGTTCGGCGAGGCGGCCGGATCATCGATGATCGCCCGGAGCTGCGCCAGGTGCGCGGGGCGCAGGAAGTGCGCGATGTCGTGCATCGCCTCGGCGGTCAGCGCGGTGAGCGCGGCCGGCTCCACGGTGAGGAACCGACGACCTCCCGGGCCGTGTACGACGTCCACGCCCTCGTCGGTGACCAGGCGATAGTCCGTCTGGTCCGGACCGGTCGGCAGCAGAGGGGCGTACGAGAATGCGGCGGCACTGCTCATGAGCGGCAAGCCTAGGGCAGACCGGTCGATCACTCCCACCCGCCGGGCGGGTGCTGGGACGCCGCTCTCATCCACCAGGCGTGCCGGGCCCGGCCGCCATCCGGATCATCGGGGGAACCGCCCGCTCAACCGTCCTTGCCACCGCCCGGGTCGGGGCAGAGTTCCCCCTTCGGCCCGCAGTCGCCGTTGTTCGGCCCGCCGGGGCCGGGGCCGGGGCCGCCCGGCCCGGGATTCCCACCATCGCCGGGCGGTCGGGCGGGCGAGCTTCCGGACGCGCCGAAGCGGACGTACCCGATCTCCCGCCCTTCGCCGATGATCATCCCCTGCGACCCGACGGCGAGGACGTTCGCCGAGGTGCGCAGGGCGGCCAACTCCCGGCCGGTGCGCGGGTCCAGTGCCGCCAGCCGGGACGGCTTCTCGTCGGCCACCACAGCCGCGTACGGGGTGAGTGCGGCTCCAGCCTTGCCGCTGGCCTGTCGCGTCCAGAGCACCTTCTCCGTGCCCAGCTCACGGGCGACCACCGAGCGCTTGTCGGCGGCCCGGAACACCGCCGAACGGTCGTCCACCGCGATCAACCTGGTGCCCGGCTCACCGACACAGAGCAGCCGTCCGTCGTACCCGTCGATGACCGCCTCGCGGCCGTCCGGGGCGACGCCGATCAGCACGTTCCGCGCACCCTGCGGGTCCTCACGTTGCACGCAGCCGGCGGAGTCGGCGGTGCGCAGGTTGATGCCCGCCCGCTGCCAGGCCTCCTGCCCGGTCGCCGAGTCCCGGGCGGAGATGGCGAAGTAACAGGTGCCGTCCTGGGAGCGGGCGGCGATCCGCAGCAGCCGGCCGCCCACCACGGAGAGCCGCTCCTCCCGGCCGGGCTCGACGTTCTGCAACACCCGGCCGGTGGCGGTGTCGACCACGTGGACCCGACCGTCGACCGGGAAGCCGAGCAGCGGTGGCGCGGCCTCCGCCCCGGCCACGCCGTCGTCGATCCGGGTGGCGGTGAGCCGGCGGGTGCCGCGCAGACCCGGATTGTCGGCGAGCAGGCCGCTGTGCACCCCGGGCAGGAACGCCGTCCAGAGTGGCGTGGTGCCGCGCGGGTCCCAGGCGCTGAGGGTGCAGTCGGTGGCGTCCGTGCACCTGGCGTCGAGGAGCAGGTTGCGGTACGTCCAGACGGCAACCGCGTCATCGTCACGCCGCCGGGTCACCCCGGTCGTCGGGTCGAGCAGCTCGTACCCCTTGACCAGGAGCTTGCCCACGGCCACGACCGGGTCGCGGTCGCCGCCGGCGACCGCCGCCCAGTCCGCCTTGCGCTCCCAGAGCTGGGCGCCGGTGGCCAGGCTGCGAGCCTCGACCCGGGTGCGCTGCTCGACCACGACGGCGTCGCCGGCGATGGTCACGCTGCGCGGAGTGCCGCCGACCCGTTGCTGCCAGACCACGTCGGGCTCGGAGATGGGTTCGCTGCGGTCCACCCAGTCCCACAGGCCGGGGAACGGATTCCACACGCCGGTGGCGGCGAGCGCGACGACCACGGCGAGGCCGAGCAGCAGCCCACCGCGCACGCTCCCCTTCGCCACCCGCACACCGTAGCCACGATCACGGATCTTCCGTACGCCCGCGCCGCCGTGTCGCCGCGCTTTCTGCGCCCGGAGGTGTTACAGAGCCCTTCCCTCGGCCCGAACAGCGCTGCGCACCAGCGGAAGCGTGCGGTAGGGGATCTGCTCGGCCAGCGCGATGATCGTCGAGGCGCGGGTGATGCCGGCGGACGAGACGATCTGGTCGATGACCCGTTGCAGGTCGGTGTTGGAACGGGCCACGATCCGGCAGAGCAGGTCGCTGGAGCCGGTGATGGTGTGCGCCTCCAGCACCTCGGGGATGGCGGCGAGGTGCGCGGTGACCGGGTCGTGGCCGTGCCGCTGACTGATCTCCAGGGTGACGAAGCTGGTCACCCCGAACCCGATCGCGGCCGGCGCGATCTCGGGGCCGAAGCCCACGATGACCCGCCGCTCGACGAGCTTGTCCAGCCTCGCCTGCACGGTGCCCCGGGCCACCCCGAGCCGCCGGGAGCACTCCAGCACCCCGATCCGCGGCTCCTCGGCGAGCAGTTCGATCAAGCGCACGTCGAGCGCGTCGAGCTGTACATTCTGCTCACCGTTCATGAGTGAAGACCATACCGAATGCGCAACCTGACCAGCATTTCTGCTAACAGTTGCCCACTCGGCGCCGGGGCAGCGATCCTCGCCACAAGAACCGACCACGGCGGCCCACAAGGCCGGCCGGTACGCGAGGGAGCCCACCATGACCCAGGCGATCGACCGACCCCAGTCGACCGAGGACGTCGACGTCGACCGGCTCGTCGGCGCTGTCGACCACGACATCAGCCACGACCCGTTCCCGGTCCGGGGCCTCGACCACGTGCACTTCCTGGTCGGCAACGCCAAGCAGGCCGCGCACTACTACTCCACCGCCTTCGGCATGACCTGCGTGGCGTACCGCGGCCCGGAGCAGGGCTACCGGGACCACGCCCAGTACGTGCTGACCAGCGGCTCGGCCCGGTTCGTGCTGACCGGCGCGGTGCGCCCGGACGCCGAGGGCGCCGAGCACGTGGCCCGGCACAGCGACGGGATCAGCGACATCGCGCTGGAGGTCCCGAACGTGGACGCCGCGTACGCGCACGCCATCGCGCAGGGCGCCGCCAGCGTCGTCGAGCCGCACGAGGTGACCGACGAGCACGGCACCGTCCGGATGGCCGCCATCGCCGCGTACGGCGACACCCGGCACACGCTTGTCGACCGGTCGCGCTACACCGGCCCGTTCCTGCCCGGCTTCGTGGCCCGCGGTCCGATCGTGGACCGGCAGCCGATGATCGACGCCGGCATCCAGCCGAAGCGCTTTTTCCAGGCCGTCGACCACGTGGTCGGCAACGTGGAGCTGGGCCGGATGGACGAGTGGGTCGAGTTCTACAAGCGGGTGATGGGCTTCTCCAACATGGCGGAGTTCGTCGGCGACGACATCGCCACCGACTACTCGGCGCTGATGAGCAAGGTCGTGGCGAACGGCACCCGCAAGGTGAAGTTCCCGCTCAACGAGCCGGCGATCGCCCGCAAGAAGTCCCAGATCGACGAGTACCTGGAGTTCTACCAGGGTCCGGGCGCGCAGCACATCGCTGTCGCCACCAACGACATCCTGGCCAGCGTCGACGCGATGCGCGCCGCCGGCGTGGACTTCCTGGACACCCCCGACTCGTACTACGACGACCCGGAGCTGCGCGAGCGGATTGGCAAGGTGCGGGTGCCGATCGAGGAGCTGAAGGCCCGCAAGATCCTGGTCGACCGGGACGAGGACGGCTACCTGCTCCAGATCTTCACCAAGCCGGTGCAGGACCGCCCCACGGTCTTCTTCGAGCTGATCGAGCGGCACGGCTCGCTGGGCTTCGGCAAGGGCAACTTCAAGGCGCTCTTCCAGGCGATCGAGCGGGAGCAGGAAGCCCGCGGCAACCTGTAACACTTGCCAGTGTGACGCAACCTCCGTCGTACCCGACGCCGCCGGTCGGTGGGCCCCGACCCACCGCCGGTGGCGTCGCGCCGCAGCCCGGACCAAACCGCCAGGGGTACGCCCCGCAGTACCGCCATGCCGAGTTCGCGCGAGCAGTCGTCGTTAAGGTGTCCCCGTGAGCGAGCGAAGCGGACTGGTGGCGGCGTGAGCGTTCAACCTGGTTGGTACGTCGACCCCGCCGACACCGAGACCCGGCGTTACTGGGACGGCGAGGGCTGGCTCGGTGCGCCCATTCCCGTCGACGCGACCCCGCCGGACGGCCCGCCGCCGCCCGAGCCACCGCCCGCGCCGGTCACCCCGGCCGCGCCCGCGGCGTCGACGACCCCCGACTCGGCGACCGGCGCGCCGCCCTGGTCACCGCAGCAGGGCCCACCCCCCGGGTACGGCCCGCAACCGGGCCACGGCCCGGGCTGGGGACCGCAGGCTGGTCCTCCCGGCTGGGGTCCGCCGGGCTGGACCCCGCCGGGTGCCCCTCCCGGCTGGGCGCCGCCGGCCGGTCACCCCGGCTGGCCCGGACGACCGCCCGAGCCGCTACCGCACGGCTTCAGGCTGGCCGGCTACGGCCGTAGGTTGGTCGCCCGGCTGATCGACTTCGGCCTTGTCTTCGCACTGAACGTGGTTGTCAACGGCTGGTTCGTCTGGCGCTGGGCGCAGGAGTGGGCGCCGTACTGGCAGGAGGTCTTCCGGCGCGCGGCGCGCGGCGACACCTCCGCCGACGGCCTGCCGATCCCCAGTGAGCAGGCCAATTCTCTGCTGGTGGCGATCCTGCTGATCGCCACCGCGCTCTGGCTGGCGTACGAGGTGCCGACAATGGCCTCCGGCGGGCAGACCGTCGGCAAGCGGGTGATGCGGATCCGGGCGGTGCCGATGGCCGCCGACCAGCCGCTGGGCGTCCGCCGGGCGCTGAGCCGGTGGAGCACGCTGGGCCTGCCGACTCTGCTCTGGTACTGCGCCGGGCTCGGCCTGGTGCTGCAACTGGTCGACGCTCTCTCCCCCCTCTTCGACCACCCCCTGCGCCAGGCGCTGCACGACAAGCGCGCGCAGACGGTGGTCGTCGAGGTCCCCCACCGCACCGATTCCGCCCCCTCGAACGACAGCAACCAGCCCCCGGGAGACACCCCATGACCGACTCCGGACGTCACCAGCCGGCGCTGCGGCTGACCCGCCTCGACCTGGACGCGCTGCCCAGCTACGTGCCGGGGCGCAGCCCCGCCGACCTGGCCCGCGAGTTGGGCCTGCCGGAGGCCATCAAGCTGGCCAGCAACGAGGTGCCGTACGGGCCGCTGCCCGGCGTGGTGGAGGCGGTCACCGAGGCGATCACCACCTCGCACCGCTACCCGGACATGGGTGTGGTCGCGCTGCGCGACGCGCTGGCCCAGCGGTACGGGGTGGACGCCGACCGGATCGCCACCGGCTGCGGTTCGGTGGCGCTCGCCGAGCACCTGGTGCGGGCGACCTGCCTGCCCGGTGACGAGGTGCTCTACGCGTGGCGGTCGTTCGAGGCGTACCCGATCATCGTGGCGACCAGCGGCGCGACAAGCGTGCGGGTGCCCAACGACGCCGGGCACGGGCACGACCTGGCGGCGATGGCCGCGGCGGTGACCGACCGGACCCGGGTGATCTTCGTCTGCAACCCGAACAACCCCACCGGTACGGCGGTGCGCCGGGCCGAGCTGGACCGGTTCCTCGACGCGGTCCCGGACGACGTGCTGGTGGTGATCGACGAGGCGTACCGGGAGTTCGTCACCGACCCGGAGGTGCCGGACGGTCTCGACTACCTGGACCGGCCGAACGTGGCGGTGTTGCGGACGCTGTCGAAGGCGTGGGGGCTCGCCGGGCTGCGAATGGGCTGGCTGGTTGCCCAGCCGGTGGTGGCGGCCGCCATTCGTAAGGTGGCGACCCCGTTCTCCAGCAGCACGGCAGCCCAGGCGGGAGCGCTCGCCGCGCTGACCCAGGTGGCGGAGATGGAGCGCCGCTGCGCCCTGGTCGTCGCCGAGCGGGACCGGGTCACCGAGGCGCTGCGCAAGTTCGTGCCCGAGGTGCCGACGAGCCAGGCCAATTTCGTCTGGCTGCCGCTGGGCGAGCGGGCGGTGGCATTCGGCAAGGCGTGCGAGGCGCGCGGGGTGATCGTGCGGCCCTTCGCCGGGGACGGGGTCCGGGTCACCATCGGCACCCCGGCCGAGAACGACGCGTTCCTGGCCGCCGCGGAGGCGGCGCTCGCCTGAGACGTGTGGTGCCGGGGCCGGTCCGTCAACCCCTACGGACCGGCCCCGGGCGTCTCAGCCGGTCACCGGTTGCCGGAACCGTCGCCGGTGGGTGTACACCCCGAACAGCAGCAGGATCAGCAGTGAGCCGGCCACACCCGAGCCGAGCACCAGTGCCCCGGCGTCGAACTTCTTCGCCGTGGCCGTGGCCGGGGCCGGGGCCTTGCCGAAGTCGACCGAGCCGGTGGCCGTCCGCTTCGTCCAGCCGCTGGCCAGATCCAGCCGGGCCTTCCACGGGCCGTCGGGCAACTGCCGGTCCAGCTTGACCCGTATGGTCGTCCGCCCTGCGAGCGGCAGTGTCCTGGCCTCGGCCCGCAGCGGACCGGCCGCGAGTCCGCTCGGCCCGTCGGTGAGCCGCAGTTCGCCGGCCAGGTCGAGCGCGCGTTGGCCGGTGTTGCGTACCTCGGTCGTGACGAACGGGGTGCCGTCCGCTTCCCGACCGCCGCTGAGCGGGCCCACCTCGAATCCGGAGGGCGGTTCACCGCCGGGCCCGACCGACAGGTAGACCCGGATACCGGCCCGCGCGATCTGCTCCACCATCCGGTCGTTGCCGCTGGTGGACTGGGCCCACACCACCGCGTACCGCTCGCCGGCCTCGGCCTTCTTCGGCACCCGGATGGTGACCCAGACGGTCGCCTCGTCGTCCGAACCCAGCTTGACCTGCGTCTTGTCGACCTCGATCCAACTGCTGAGTTCGTTCTGGGTCCGGTCGGGCGCGAGCACGAAGCCCTTCTCGGTCACGTCCGCCGCCGCCGGGTAGACGTCGACGAGACGCTTCACCGGCGAGACGTTCTCCACCACGATGCGTCGCCGAATGGTGGTGCCGGGATGCACGTGGTCGACGATGTACTTGTGCGCGCGGGTGTCGTCACGCCGATTGACCGGGGCGTCGAGCAGCCGGACGCCGACCGCGGCCGGCACTCCCTCCGGGCTGGCCGAAGGCTTGGGCGACCCGTCTCCCCGGTCCAGGCCCGGCACGTCCGCCTCCACCAGGGACGGATCCTCGGGCGCCGCGCCCGGGTAGGAGCGCGCGTTGGCCGCCGTTGCGGGCAGGGCCGCCGCCCCGGCGGCGACCACGAGGGTCACCGCCAGGGCGAGGGTACGACATGCGTCATGCCACCGAATGGGTGATCACCCCCGTGTAGGTGCCGCCGACCGCGCTGGCCGGGATCGTGATGCGGAGGGTCGGGTTCCACGTCGCGGAGTTGTTGCCGCTGCCGGAGGTCTTGCTGAACGCCACTCGGGGCAGGTTCAGGACGACGGCGTCGGCGGACGTCAGCTGCCCCGGGACGAAGGTGCCCGTACCGGTCGTGGAGATCGCCGGGCCGGACCAGTACTCCACCAGGTTCGGCAGGATGGTCTCCGTGCCGGTGCCACCACCGGTGGTGAACGCGGTGCTGGTGACCGTGGCGGTCCAGGTGGCACTGAGCGCCGACCGGCTGTCGGTGACGGTGACGTTGCCAAGTTGCCCCTGGATGGTGCTCCCGGCGAAGGCCGCGCCCAGGTTGATCGACGGGGGCACCGAGATGTCCAGGTTGGCGGTCGAGACGGTGAAGGTGACGATGGTGTCGCCGGACGGCGCCGCCGCGGCAGGCGCCGCCAGAGCGAGCACTGCGGCCCCGGCGACCAACAGGGTAAGAAGTGGCTTCCTCATGTGGGTGACGTTACGGACCAGGGTTACCCCGAAACCTGAAATAACGGACGAATCACTCATTAGGCGACAGAGTGGGTGATAGTCCCGGTGTACGTGCCCGCCACCACAGTGGACGGAACGGCGATGCGGATCGTCGGAATCCACGACACCCGGTTGTTGCCGTTGCCGGCGGTCTTACGGAACGCCTCCCGGGCCACGTTCAGGGTGACCGCCTGCGCGGCGGTCGGCTGCCCCGGCACGAGGGTGCCGCCGCCGCTGCTGTTGACCACCGGTCCGGACCAGTACGAGACCTGCCCGTTCGAGATGGTCCGGTTGGTGCCGCCACCTCCGGTGATGAAGACCGTCGCGCTCACGGTGGCGACCCAGAGGTTGGGGTTCACCTGACCCCGCTGGTCACGCACCTCCACTGTGCCCAACTGCCCGGTCAGCACACCACCGACGAATCCGGCGCCGAGGTTGACGGCGGCCGGCACGGTGATGTCGACGCCCACAGTCAGGGCAAGTTCGACGGTGCGGGTAGTGGGCGCTGCCTCGACAGGCAGGGCTCCCCCGAGTGCGAGAAGCAGGCTGAGCGGGACGACAATCGGACGCACGACGGAGAGAATATAGTCGTTTGTCCGTTTTGTCGAATACTGGGGCAGCTCAGGTCGCGGCGGTTCGCCTCACCTCGGTCGCCGGCGGCGTGCGGCCAGCCAACCGATGGCCACGAGCGTCGAGCCCACAGCGACGAGGAGTAGCACCGACCCGTCCGAACCGCCGGTGACGGGCAGCCTTCCACCATGACCCGGAGTCGGCGTGTGCGGGTGCCGGGTGGGTTGGGGCGTGGGCGGGGTGACGGACGGCGAGACCGGCACCACCTCGAAGGTGACACGCATGCCGCCCGAGGGCGCGACCCGCACGGTGGGGAACGCCGTCGCCGGCGTCTCGCCCGACACGAGCGTCGGTGCTGTGAGCACGAGTCCCGCGGTGGCGGCGAGCACGCCGCCAATCCACCATCTGGCTGCCCTGTCGCCCACGCGTCGACCCTTCCACCGGAAACCTGAACCGTGAAAAAACTACCTATTACCGGTCAGGCCTGGCGAAAGTTTCAGGGTCGGGTGCCCCGATCAGGTGGCGGCCAGGATCACCGCCTCCGCGGTCAGGTAGTAGCGCTGGTCGTCGCCGTCCGGATCGACCGGCTCGCGCAGCCGTTCCACAGCGACGTAGCCCGCCTCGGCCCAGACCGCTCCGGGCGCCCAGCCCGTGCCGTCCGAGCCGACGTTCAACGTGCAGCGGGAGAGCAGACGGCCGGTCGCCGGGTCGAGCGTCACCAGGTCGTTCGTCTCGGTCAGCAGATGCACCCGGCCGGGCTGGGTGGCGAGCACCCGCGCAGGGCCCAGGCCGGCGTTGCGCCACACTTCGGCACCCGAACGTGTCGACCGGCCCACCGCCGTCCCGTCGACGACGCCGACGGCCTGTTCGCCGACCACCGCGACACCGGCCGGGTCCAACGCGGGCGCGGCCAGCGGCTCGCCACTGTCCAGCAGCCAACCGCGACCACCGGCGTCGCCCGGGCCGGCCGTCCGCAGGGCCAGGCATTCCGACCGGCCGGTACGACATCCGAGCGGGGTGACGACCAGATTGTTCGGGCCACCCGGCGGTCGCCAGCGCTCGCTGACCAGGCCCGTCACGGGGTCCCGGAACTCGATCGTTGCCGGCCCGGCGCAGGCGTCCAGGCCGATCAACTGCCCGCTCGCTGTGGTGCCGATGTCGCTGCGGCAACGGCCCGGCAGGTCGGTCCGCCACAGCTCCCGACCGCTGGACATCTCCACCCCGCTCGCCTGCCTGTCCCCGGTGACCGTCAGCACCGTACGGCCGCCCGCGCGGTTGGCGAGGAAGAGCCCGCTCGGGTTCCAGACCGTGGCCGCGCCGGTGCGCCGGACCACCGCCGTGCTCCGCGCGGGAGCCGGGCCGTCAGCCCGCCACCGCACCCGACCGGTGGACGCGTCGAGCGCGACAAGCCGACCGTCCGACCAACGGCTGACCACGGTGCTGCCGCTCGCCACCACTCCAGTCAGCTCCGCCGGCCAGCGCCGGTACGACCAGTACGGGCTGGTCCGGTACCGCCCGTCGACCGGCCGGTCGGCGTAGACCTGGCGGTGTGCGGCGTACACCCGCAGTCTCCCGTCGACGATCAACGGGGCGACCGGCAGCCGACCGATCACTCCGGCAGCCGGTCGGGCCGCGGCCGGATACTCGGCTCGGGCCACCGTGCTCACCTCGGCCGGCGCGAGCACCCGGTAACCGATGACCGCGACGGCCACGGTCGCGAGCAGCGCCGCGACCGCCATCGCGAGCCGCCGTCGGCCCCTCGGGATCCCCATGCCGCACCTCCGCCCGGCACCCTACCCAGCGGAACCGGCCGGACCCCGCGCAGGTAGCGGTGGCCACGCGTAGAGGCGGCGGCGGAGCTGACCGGCCGGTGCTCAGGCTGCTTCGACGGAGCCGATGGCACCGGCCGCGACGGCCAGGTCGGTGAGATCACGCCAGAGCGCCGCCTCGACCGCCCGCGCGGCCAGCCCGCCGAGCAGCAGCGCCACCACCCGGCCGTACGGGTCGGTCGGCACCGCCTCGTGGGTGACGGTGATCGCCGTGCAACCCCGACGGCGGCGGCGAACCGGCCGCAGGCTCCAGGTGATCCGGTAGTCGGCGCCGGCGCCGGAGGAGCAGAGCACCAGTCGCTGCGGTGCGAGCGCCTCGACCACCAGGAACTCCTCGGTCAACGTGTCGCCGCCGGGCTGGACCCGTGCCTCGCGCCAGGAGGTGCCCGGCCCGAACGAACCCGGGGTGAGCACTTCGATCGGACCGGCTGCGGTCAACCGTGCGGCTCGGCCGGGCAGGTCGGTCAGCAGACGCCAGACGTCGACAGCGTGCGCCTCGATGATTCCGGTAATCGCCACCGTCGACATGACACCCCTCCCGTGTCCCCGACGGTACGCGGAGTGAGGGCCGGGCGGGGCCCCCGGAGCGGAATTTCCACCACCCCGGAGGCCACGCTGTCCGATTCGGCGAGCGCTTCGGCACCGATCGTCGAGGACCGGTGCCGAAGCGCCGGTCAGCGCTCGAAGCGACCGGCCCGAATCGCGCCGATGAACGCTGTCCACCCCGGCGGGCTGACCGCGAGTGTGGGACCGGCCTGGTCCTTGGAGTCGCGGACCCCGACCAGACCATGGACATCGACCAGGTTGTCCGCCACTTCCACGCAGAGCCCCTGGTCGTTCGAGCGGCTGCTGGTACGCCAGACCGCGCCTGCAAGATCGTGCATCGTCGTTACCTCCGTGTGCGTCGGGATGCCCACCGCTGGCGGCCGGGCAGAGCCCGGCTCGGATTGCGCGGTGCAGCAACGGAATCCGGACGATCAACGGATCAACCAGGGCCGGTGATCGCACAGCCGGTGCGATCACGGGTCCCGTGCACGAGACGGATGGTGGGTGCCCGCTCAGCGGGCCGGACGAACAGTGCCGGACACCTCACCGAGGGCGATGGTGGTGCCGTCCGGACCGGGCGCGGTGGCGGTGATGGTCACCGTGTCGCCGTCGTCGAGGAAGGTGCGGCTCTCGCCGCCCACAGTGACCGGCTCGGCCCCGCCCCAGGTCAGTTCCAGGAAGGAGCCGACCTGTCCCCGGTCCGGGCCGGAGACGGTCCCGGAGGCGTACAGGTCACCGGTGCGCAGCGAAGCACCGTTGACGGTGAGGTGCGCCAACTGCTGGGCGGGGGTCCAGTACATGGTGGCGAACGGGGGCTCGCTGACCTGTTCGCCGTTCCACTCGACCGCCAGGCGCAGGTCCAGGCCCAGGTGCGGCACGTCCCGCAGGTAGTCCACCACCGGCGGATCCTGGTCGGGGGCCGGCACAAAGGCGTCGGCGAGGGCGTCCAGCGGCGTCACCCAGGCCGAGACCGAGGTGGCGAACGACTTGCCGAGGAACGGGCCGAGCGGCTGGTACTCCCAGGCCTGGATGTCCCGGGCCGACCAGTCGTTGACCAGCACCACCCCGAAGACGTGCTCGGCGAAGTCGTCCACGGAAACCCGATCGCCCAATGCGCTGGGTACGCCCACCACGAAGCCGACCTCGGCCTCGATGTCGAGGCGTACCGATGGGCCGGTGACCGGGCCCTCGGCGGAGGCCCGCTGCCCGGTCGGCCGGGTCACCGGCGTGCCGGAGACGACCACGGTGCCAGCCCGCCCGTGGTAGCCGATCGGCAGGTGCTTCCAGTTGGGCAGCAGCGGCGGCTGGCCGGGGCGGAAGATCTGCCCGACGTTCGACGCGTGGTGAACGGATGAGTAGAAGTCGACGTAGTCGGCCACCTCGATGGGAAGCAGCAGTTCCACGTCGGCGAGGGGCACCAGCAGCGGCTCCACCGCGTCCCGGTACGCCGGGTCGGTCAGCAGCTCGGTGAGCCGCTGCCGTACCGCCGTCCACTGCGGACGACCCAGCGCCATGAAGTCGTTGAGCACGGGCCGGCACAGCGTGCCGGCGGCCAGCACCAGCTCGGCGGCCTCGGCCGCCGCGAGGTCGAAGACCCAGGACCCGATCCGTACGCCGATCCGCGACTGACCCCCGTTCTGCCGGAACACCCCGTACGGCAGGTTCGTCACCCCGTACGGCGAACCGTCGGCGCCGGTCACCCAGGTCATGCGTCGTAGCCCCCGTTCACCAGCCCAAGCCGGATCAGATCGGTCAGTGGTTCCAGAATGCTGCACGAGCCGAAGCCCACCCACAGGGGGCGAGGCCCCTCCAGCCGTGCCGTCGTCCGCTCCACCAGGGGGCGCGGGTCGACCACGGTCAGCAGCTCGGCGACGGAGCGCACACCGTCACCGTCGGAGGCGGCCAGGGTCGCGGCCAGCACGTTGGCGTAGCCGTGGTGGGTGAACCCGGTCTCCGGGTCCAGGTGTCGGATCGCCTGGTGCAGCCCGGCGGTGAGCTTGAACGGCAGGCCCCGGTCCCGGCAGGCGCAGATCACCGCGGCCAGCTCGGTCGGGGTGGGGAAGAGTTCGGCGGCCAGGCCCCCGGTGCGGAACTTGGCCGCGATCGGCACCCCGTCGGCCCGCGCCGCGACGAGCGCGTCCAGTGCGCCCATCAGCCCGAAGGTCAGCGGCAGCTCGGCGTAGACGGCCTCCACGCCCGGTAGCTCGTCGGTCAGCCGCAGCAACTCGGCGATACCGGGCAGCGGGTCCTCGCCGCGCTTGGCGACCGCCACCTCGACCTGACGTGCGGTGACGCCGTCCGGGGCGAGAAACGACAGCGCGAACGGCAGGTTCCCGATCCCGGTGTCACCGATCACGCCGACCACCAGGCCCTCGCCCGGGTCGACGAGACCGCTCAGCTCACCGGCGGCCACGTCCGACGCGGGGATCAGCAGTGGGCCGACCAGGTCGGCGTACCAGGCGGCGCGGTGCTGGCGGTGGGCGGCCAGGGCGTCGGGCAGCGCGGCGCTGCCCGGCGGGAAGACGGCGGCGTCGTCGACCAGGCCCTCCAGGAGTGCGGGCAGCTGCGTTGACACGGAACAAGAATGTACGGGACGCTACGAGGAACGGACAACAGCGTCCGATTATCGGACGCCTTCGGCCGGTGAACGGGACATATCGGGAGGCGAGATGCCGTATTACCGCAACGTCGGCGAGGTGCCGCGCAAGCGCCACACCCAGTTCCGGCAGCCCGACGGCAGCCTCTACGCCGAGGAGCTGATGGGCCAGGAGGGCTTCTCCTCCGACTCGTCCCTGCTCTACCACCGGCATGCGCCCACCGCGATCCTGGCCGCCGACGAGTTCACCCCGCCCGCGTTCACCCGGGCGCCGAACCTGCCGCTCAAGCCCCGCCACCTGCGCACCCACAAACTGGACACCGGCGGCTCCGACCCCATCCTCGGCCGGCAGTACCTGCTCGCCAACGACGACGTACGGATCGGGTACGTCCTCGCCGACCGACCCTCACCGCTGTTCCGCGACGCCACCGGCGACCACTGCCTCTACGTCGAGTCGGGCACCCTGCGGGTCGAGTCCCCGTTCGGGGTGTTGGACGCGGTCGCCGGCGACTACGTCGTCATCCCCACCTCGACCATTCACCGGCTGGTGCCCACCGGCGACCAGCCCGTCCGGCTGCTCGCCGTCGAGGCGTCCGGGCACATCGGCCCGCCCAAGCGCTACCTCTCCGTACGCGGCCAGTTCCTGGAGCACTCGCCGTACTGCGAGCGGGACGTCCGCGGTCCCGACGCCCCGCTGCTCGTCGACGGCGAGGAGGTAGAGGTGCTGGTCCGGCACCGGCGCGGCTGGACCCGCTACGTCTACGCCCACCACCCGTTCGACGTGGTCGGCTGGGACGGGCACCTTTACCCGTGGGCGTTCTCCATCCACGACTTCGAGCCGATCACCGGCCGCATCCACCAGCCCCCGCCGGTGCACCAAACCTTCCAGGGGCCCAACTTCGTCATCTGCTCGTTCGTGCCGCGCAAGGTCGACTACCACCCGCAGTCGATTCCGGTGCCGTACAACCACCACAACGTCGACTCCGACGAGATGCTCTTCTACACCGGGGGAAACTACGAGGCGCGGCGCGGCTCCGGCATCGAGCAGGGCTCGATCTCCCTGCACCCGTCCGGTTTCACCCACGGCCCCCAGCCGGGTGCCGCCGAGCGTTCCATCGGCGCGGACCACTTCGACGAGCTGGCCGTCATGGTCGACACCTTCCGCCCACTGGATCTCTGCGACGCCGCCAGCGCCTGCGAAGACGAGGGGTACGCCTGGACCTGGGCGCGTTCTGTCTAGTCGCCCTTGGGGTTTCGCCGGAGCCCGCCTCGCTCCGGGCGGTCAGGCTTGATCCCTGCGCGGGTCGGGCTCCGGCGAAACCCCTGACCTGGTCGAGCTGGGCGACGCTAGGAAAGCTCTTGTGGTGCAGCCAGGGCTGGGTCAGCGGATGGCGGTTCTGGTGAAGACGGCGAACTCGGCTACCGCCGTGGTGGCGATGGCCAGCACCAGGGGCCACGGGGAGCCGACCATGGCGTACACCAGCAGCAGCAGTGGCGCGGCGGCCACGGCGTAGATGGCCAGGGCCATCGCGCGGTCCGAGTGCAGCAGGGCGGGCAGGACGGTCCGGGTCAGCCCGGGCAGCCGAGCCGCGAGCTGCCAGACGATGATCCCGCCGGTCAGGGCGGCGAGCACCGCCAGGACGCGGGAGAACCCGTCACCCGCCGACGCCGCGAACGCGACCAGCACCGCCGCCACCAGCGACCAGCCCGCGCCGTAGAGCACCAGGCGGTGCAGCCCGTAGGCGAGGGTCCGTGGCGAGTCGGTCCGGCTCGGGCTGACCGTCACCGCCTCCGCGACGTGTTCCAACGCCTCCGACCAACGGCGCTGCTCCAGCCGCATGACACCCACGTCGTGGCCGGCCTCGCCGATCCGCGGGTCGAGCCGCAGCGCCTCCCGGTAGGCCCGCTCGGCCAGGTCGAACAGGTCCAGGCGGGCGGCGACCAGGCTGAGCACCAGGTGCGCCTGCGGCTCCTGCGGGGCCAACTCGACACCGCGCCAGGCCGCGTTCAGCGCCGGCTGACCGTTGCGAGCGCCGGCAAGGATGGCCGCCGCGCTCCGCTGGGCGTACGCGTCGGCCGGGCCGAGGGCGAGGATCCGATCGGCGGTGGCCGCCGACTCGCTGTAGCGCTCCAGGTCGGCCAGGGCCATGCCCCTGGCGACCAGTGGCGGCAGGGCCTCCGGTGCAGCGGCTACGGCCGTGTCGGCGGCGGTGAGCGCCTCGGCCGGGCGGCCGGCGGCCAGGTGCACCCGGGCCAGCATGGTGAGCGCGTCGACGTCATCCGGCTGGAGGGCCAACCCGTAGGCCAGCTCCCCGGCCGCCTCGTCGTAGCGGCCGAGTTCGGCGAGGAGTTGGGCCCGCTGGACGTAGCCGTCGGCGGCGGACTGGTCGGGAGCGGGGTCGCTGGACATCGCGGCGAGCTTAGGCGGCCGGCGCGTCGTACACCAGGGCCACCGCAACCCCGGCCAACCCTTCCTCGCGGCCGGCGAAGCCGAGCCCGTCGGTGGTCGCCGCCGAGACCGTGACCGGAGCGCCGACCGCTGCGGAGAGGACCTCCTGCGCCTCCGCGCGGCGCCGGCCGATCTTGGGGCGGTTGCCGATGACCTGCACGGACACGTTGCCGATCTCCAGGCCGGCGGCGCGCACCCGACGGGCCGTCTCGGTCAGCAGAGCCACTCCGGACGCGCCGGCCCACTCCGGCTGGCCCACCCCGAAGGCGGAACCGAGATCACCGAGACCGGCGGCGGAGAGCAGCGCGTTGCAGGCGGCGTGCGCGGCCACGTCGGCGTCCGAGTGCCCGGCGAGGCCGTCCTGATCGGGCCAGAGCAGCCCGGCCACCCAGCAGGGCCGGCCCGGCTCGAACGCGTGCACGTCGGTGCCGATGGCCACCCGGGGAACGATCATGATCAGAGGGTACGCGTCAACCGGTAGCGGCAAGCAGATGCTCGGCCAGAGCCAGGTCGAACGGTCGGGTGATTTTCACTGCGTACTCCGAGCCGGGCACGCAGCTCACCGCGATGCCCTGCTTCTCGACCAGCCCGGCGTCGTCGGTGAGGGAGTCACCGGCGGCGGCGTGGGCGGCGCTGAGCACGGCCCGACGGAAACCCTGCGGGGTCTGCACCGCGCGCAAGGCGGAACGGTCGACGGTGCCGAGCACCACCTCGTCGGCACCGACTTCCTTGATCGTGTCGACGACCGGTAGGACCGGGATCACCGCGTCACGCCCGCCACGCACCGCCGCCGCGACGGATTCGACCAGATCAGGTGGGGTGAGCGCCCGGGCGGCATCGTGCACCAGGACGATGGTCGGGCCGGCGGGGACCGCAGCCAGCGCGGCGGCCACCGACGCCTGCCGTTCGGCACCGCCGGGCACCACGATCACCGGGGCGACCGAGGCCAACAGCTCGCGGACGGCCTGCACCTCGGCGGCCGGCGCGGCCACCACGATGGTGTGCACCGACGGAGCGGCGGCCAGTCGACGCACGGCGTGCACCAGCAGCGGCTCACCGGCGAGCAGGCGCAGCGCCTTGGGTCGGCCGGGCCCGAGGCGTACGCCGGCACCCGCCGCAGGCACGAGGACCGCGACGTCACCGCGCGGATTGAGCTGCGCGGTCACGTCGCGGTCCTCGGTGGTTTCTTCACTACAAAGTGGGTACGACGATGCTGTGCGGACTAGGCCTCGGTGAGGACCTTGTCGAGCAGCGTCTCCGCCTCGTCCTTGGTGCTCTTCTCGGCCAGCGCGACCTCGCCGACGAGAATGTCGCGGGCCTTGGCGAGCATCCGCTTCTCGCCCGCAGAGAGGCCCCGCTCCCGCTCCCGGCGCCACAGGTCACGCACGACCTCGGCGACCTTCAGCGGGTTGCCGGAAGCCAGCTTTTCCAGATTGGCCTTGTAACGCCGCGACCAGTTGGTCGGCTCCTCGGTGTGCGGAGCCCGCAGAACGTCGAAGACCTTCCCGAGGCCCTCTTCGCCGACCACCTCGCGGACGCCCACGATCTCGGCGTTCTCGGCCGGCACCCGGACCGTCAGGTCACCCTGCGCGACCCTCAGGACGAGGTATTGCTTAGGCTCGCCCTTGATGACCCGAGTCTCGATTGCCTCGATGAGTGCGGCCCCGTGGTGGGGGTAAACAACGGTCTCGCCGACACTGAAAACCATAGGTTCGAAACCCCTTTCGCTGTGTCTAGGGTAACACGCTCAGGCACCGATGTCTCACCGATGTCCTGACCGTTGGCGCAGCTCAGGGGCCCTGTGAGAGGTCTTGCTTCAGCTTGACAGGCGGTCAAACCGATGGTTCGAACACGCTCCGTAACGCGGAAATGACTGCCCGGTACGGGTGAACAGAACGTCGAGATCAAGGGCTATGCGCTCCTCCCATGGTAGCCCGGCCAGCAGGACCGCGCCCAGATGTAGCGGCAGGAGCACCTGGTGCGCGACCCTGGAGACCGAGCCGCACTCCGCTCTCGAGACGCTTCCAGGAGGTCCGATGGGCAAGCCGGACGCAGAGGGTCACGGGCCAGCCGACGGCCTGCCCGGCCTTCCGCCCGAATGGGGCCGCGTGGTGGTTCCCGACGACGCCTCCGCGCTGGCCGCCGAGGCCGCTCAGGTTCGCCGTGAGCTGCGCCCGGCCGGTAACCTCCCGGGCGGTTACCGGGCCCTGGGCCTGCCGCTGGTGGTCCTGCTGGTGGCGGTCCTCACCACGTTGGCCGGCCTGGTCGCGGTCACCTGGCCCCGCGCCAACCGCGGCACCGACCGGCCGACCCCGGCTCCCTACTCCCCGCCCGCGACCCTCGCCGGTCAGCCGCTGCCCGCACTGGACCTGGTCGACGCGGACGACGCACCCGTGCCACTGCGCGGCCTGCTGCCCGCCATGATCATCTTGTTGGACGGCTGCCCCTGCCCGGACCGGGTCACCGACGCCCTGGCGGCCGCACCCGCCGGCGTCTCCGTGGTCACCGTCACCGGGGGGAAGGCGGTCCCGGCCGGGCCCACCGTCAAGCGGCAGGCTCGCGCCCTGGCCGACCCCGCCGGAGGCCTGCGTTCGTTCCTGGGCCAGCCGGCCCGCCCCGGCGCCGCGACCGCCCTGCTGGTCGACCGGGCCGGCACAGTGACCCGGGTGCTACCCGAGCTGGGCACGATCGAGTCCTACCGGAGCGACCTGAGGGCCCTGGCCGCCTGAGCGGCCCTACTAGCGAGGGGGCAGGGCGACGAGCTGCGCCTCAATGTCGATGGGCCGGTCGACGGCCGACAGCGACACCTGGAACGGCCCGCCACCGGGCAGCACCTCGGCATTGGCGATCATGCCGTCGCAGTCGATCCGCGGCCGGCCGACGATTCCGGCCCCGGTGCTCGTCACGACCATCGTGCCGGGGCGGGTGCACCGGTACTGGAGCAGGTAGCGCGCACCGTGGTTGCTGGCCTGCCGGGTCACTTCCTGGCCAGGGGCGAGGGCCCGCTGCTCCCGCCAGATCGTCTCTTTGAACGGAGGCAGGTCACCCGCGGAGAAGAGCACCCCGGGATCGCCCTCGATGTCGGTGATCGAGCCCGTCGCTGGGTCGATCACCGCCAGCGGGCCGCTTCGCACCCGGAGGACCTCGCCGGTGTTGGGGTCCATCCGCACCGTCAACCGCTCATCGGGCTGCTCAGCCGCGAGGAGACGTTCCAGTGGGGTGCTGACGCTCGGCCCGACCGATGGCACCGCCGCCGCCGAGGGGACAGCCGTCCCGGCAGTCGACGCGGGTGCGGCGGCACGCCACCACCAGCCGCCGACGACCAGGACGGCCACCGCCGCGCCAAACAGCACCACCGAGCGCAGCCGGTCGTCCGCCGTCGCATCCACCCCCCGAGCGTACCGGCCGGGCCGACGAGGTTCAGTCTTGTCGATCGAGCAGGGCGGCGTACAGGGTGAGGCCGGGGCCGAAGGCCAGCATGACGATGCGCCGAGCTGCCGGTGTCGCCCGACCCAACCGGTCCAGGATCAGCAGCACTGTCGGCGACGAGCAGTTGCCGTGCTCGTCCAACGTCGCCCGGGACGCCGCCAGCCCCAGCGGGGGCAGCGTCAGTTCCCGCTCCACCACGTTGAGGATCCGCGGCCCGCCCGGGTGCACCGCCCAACCGTCCACCTCCGAGCTGGTGACGCCGTGCCGGGCCAACAGGTCGTCGACCAGCCCGCGGACGTGCCTCGACAGCACCTGCGGCACCTTCGGCGACAACCCCATCCGGAACCCGGCGTCGGTGACGTCCCAGGTCATGTGGTCGGCGGTCGAGGTGTCGGTGACGGCTGTGACCTCGCGCAACGCGTACCCCGGGCCGCCCGGCACCACCACGGCGGCGACCGCGGCGTCCGAGAAGAGCGCGTGGGAGACGATCTGCTGCGTGTCCACCCGGGCGCTGGACGGCTGGATGTGCAGGCTGGTCAGCTCCGCGCAGAGCAGCAGCGCCGGTCGCCCCCGGGCGGTGACGAAGTCACTCGCCGCGCCGAGCCCCGGCAAGGCCGCGTAACAGCCCATGTGGCCGATGAACATCCGCTGGGTGTCCGCGGCCATGCCCAGGTCCCGGGCGAGCAGGATGTCCAGCCCCGGGGTGGCGTACCCGGTGCAGGAGCAGACGATGAACAGCCCGATGTCGCCGGCGCTCAGCCCGGCCGCGGTCAACGCCCGACCCACCGCCTCCTTGCCCAGCGGCAGCGCCTCCACCTGGTAGCGGCGCATCCGGCGCTCGGTCGGCCAGTCCGAGACGTCCTCCAGCAGCGGATTGACAGCGGCCTGTCGCCGGGTCACCCCCGAGTTGGCGAAGATTCGCTGGGCCAACGACCGGGTGGTGCCGGAGAAGTGCCGGGAGAAGAAGCCCTCCCACAACTCGTCCTGCGAAGCGGACGGCGGCTGCGCTGTCCCGAGCCCCGCGATCACTGGTACGAACACGATCCCCACCTCTCGTCAGATGCTGTCCTCCCCCTGGCCGTCCCACCAGCCACCTCGGCTGGTCGTTCTTCCGTGCGAGCCCGGTGCGGCGGGCTCACCAACGCGGTGCCGATCCGTCACGATCCGGGTCGCCGCCCAGTGCGGCGATGCCGAGCCAGTCGGCGCAGACATCAGACGTGGCCGGGTGCAGCGAGCCGCAGCGGGCGTCGCGGTAGAGCCGCTCCAGCGGATGTCCACGGCGGGTCGCCGAGGTGCCCGCCGCCTCCAGGACCGACGCCGCCACCTCGGCGGCCGTGGTCCCGGCGAGCAGCTTCGCCCGCCACACCCAGCGGTTGGTCTCCTCGTCACCAGGCGCCTCGTCCACCCGGCGGGCCGCCTCGGCCACCACCAACTGCGCGGCGGCCGTCGCCGCGTCCGCCCGACCCAGCCGGGCCCGCACGGCCGGCAGGCCGGCCAGGTTGCGGGCGTTGAGGTGCTCGGCCGCCGCGTCGATCGCCGCACGGGCGACCCCCACGTAGACGGCGGCATAGCTGGCCACCAACCAGTGCGGCATCAGTTGGGCGACGACCAGCGCAAGCCCCTCCACCCCACCGAGCAGCCGGTCGGCGGGCACTGTGGCGTCCAGGTGCAGGTCGTGGGAGGAGGTGGCGCGCATGCCGAGCGAGTCCCAGGTCGGCTCCACGGTCAGCCCGTCGCCGGCCGGCACCAGGAACTGGGAGACCACCGACTGGTCGGCCACGCTGCGCGCCGCCACCAGGTAGCCGTCCGCGTGCCCGGCGCCGGAGCAGAACGTCTTGCTGCCCTTGAGATGCCAGCCCCCGTCGGTCGGCTCGTACGCCGTGGTCAGCTGGGACAGCCGGGCGCCCGCGCCACGCTCGCTCATCGCGACCGCGTACCAGGAGCCCTGCGCCGCCGCGCTGAGCAGCCGGTCGCGGGCGGCCAGCGCCTCGTCCGGTACGCCCAGCGCCTCGGCCAACTCCTCGGTGACCGCGCCCAGTGCGCCGGTCACCGAGGCGTGCATGTTGAACACCAGGGCTGTCGCACCGTTGCCCCGGGCAAGCTCAGTGGCCACCGCGGTGTACTCGGCGAAGGTGGCTCCCAGGCCGCCGAGCGCCCGGGGCACCATCAGCCCGAACAGGCCGGCCTCCCGCAGGTCGGCGAAGTCGTCCACGGGGAAGGAACCGTCCCGGTCATGCTCGGCCGCCCGCGCGGCGAACCGTGGCGCCAACCGGCGTGCTGCCTCAAGCGCGTGCACCGTCATTTCGTCCCCTCCTATGGCGTTCCATACCCCCGCCACGGCCCGACTATCCTTTGCGGACCCCCCGGCCCTGGTAGAGCACGGCGGTGGACCGGGTCGGCACGATGCGCGGCGCGCGGCCGGCGGGCACCGCAGGGGCCGTTCGGCTCGCGCGAGCCCGGCGCAGCAGCCAGGCGAGCATGCCGCCGACCTGCGGACGGATGCCCCGCAGCCGCAGGTCGACGCCGTGCCGGGCGCACTCGGCCACCAGCGCCCGGTCGTCCACGAACAACAGTGGGTCATGGATGCCGCGAGGCACCGTCGGCAGCCGCTCGGCGATCCGGACCGCGACGAGCCGGGCCAGCGCCGTGTCGTTCAGGGTGTCCAGCACCAGCACGCCACCGGGGCGCAGCAGCCGACACGCCTCGGCCACCGCGCGCGGCCAGGCCGGCACGTGCTCCAGCAGCTCACCCGCGGAGACCACGTCGGCGCAGCCGTCGGGCAGCGGCACCGCTGTGGCATCACCCTGGACCACACGCACCCCGTGCTCGGCCGCCTGGACGAGCGCCGAGCGGGTCAGATCCACCCCGACGTGGCGGTAGCCCTTGCCGGCCAGATGTGGCGCGAGCAGGCCGGCACCGCAACCCAGATCGACGAGCAACGCGCCCGGATGGGTGGCCGGCGGCACCAGCGCGGCACGGGCCTCCGCCAGCCAGTGCAGCATCGCGAACGCGCCATCCGGCCGCCACCACTCACCGGCCAGATCGTCGTACTGACGCGGATCGTTTCGCGGCAGCACCCTCGGGCCGGTGGACGCCCCGGCCGCAGCCACGTCTCGCATGGAACCGAGCGTGGCACGACTGCTCGGTAACGACCAGACTTCCCTTATGTCGTCGAGGGTGTTAGGGCTGGTCAGAGCGAGCCATCCGGAACCGGCCGCGGCGGTGACCACGGTGGCCGGTCTGCTGGCCTGGGGAGTGGGCCACCGGCCGGCCGGAATCGTGTCGGTGGTGCTCGCCGTGCTGGCCAGCCAGCTCGCCGTCGGCTGGACCAACGACGCGCTGGACGCCGAGCGGGACGCCACTGTGGGGCGTACCGACAAGCCGGTCGCCAGTGGCGCGGTCGGTCGACGCGTCACGGCCGCGGCCGCCGCGGCGGCCGCGGTGGCCTGCCCGCTGCTGGCGCTGACCACGAACCCGGTGGCGGCGTTCTGGCTGACGCTCGCCCTGGTCTCCGCCCTGCTCTACGACTGGCCGCTCAAGGCCACCGCGTTCTCGGTGCTGCCCTACGCCGTGTCGTTCGGCGCGCTGCCCGCCTTCGTGGTGCTGGCGCTGAGCGGTCAGCCGGCCCCGCCGGTCTGGCTGGTGGCGGCGGCGGCCTGCCTGGGCGCCGGGGCGCACTTCGCCAACGTGCTGCCCGACCTGGCCGACGACGCCCGCACCGGCGTGCGCGGCCTGCCCCACCGGCTGGGTGCCGCCGGCAGCCGGGTGGCCGCGGCGGGTCTCCTCCTCGCGGCGACCGCGACGCTGGTCCTCGGACCACCCGGGCCGCCGTCGGCGATCGGCTGGGCGGCGGTCGGCACGGCCGCCGTGGTGCCGCCGCTGAGCTGGTACGCCGGGCGCTCGGCGATCCGGGCCGGTCGGCGGCCGGTGGCGGCCTTCCGGGCGGTGATGCTGGTGGCCCTGATCGACGTGGTTCTGCTGGTGGCGAGCGGTCGGGTGGTGTGAACGCCACCCGGGCAGGTGGCATTGCCGGGTCCGCGTGCGGGCCTCGATCAGTCCCAACTACCCTGGAGCGCGGTCTGCGCGGGTATGGCCACCGTGCCCGGCGTACGGCCCGGGTGGGGATTGTGACGAGGAGGACCGACGTGACGCGCTCGATCAGGGGATCCCGGCGGGCGGCCCTGTTGCTGTCCGGGATTGCGGCGGCCGGCCTGCTGGCCTCCGGATGCGGCACCGGTCAGATCGCCGAGACGGCCACCAAGGAGGCGTCGGTCCAGGGCGTCGACCTCACCACCAACAATGGTTCCTTCGCCGTGCGTGGCCTGCTGGTGGACTACCCCGGCATCGAGGGTTACCGGGCCGGCGAGGATGCCCCGCTCAACGCCGTGATCTACAACGACTCCAAGGAGACGGTGACGGTCACCGTCACCACCGAGAGCGCCCGCGAGGTGGTGATCAGCGGCGGCTCGGCGAGCCCGTCGCCCTCCGCCTCGGAGTCCGCCTCCATGAGCCCGTCGCCGTCCGGTTCGGCCAGCCCGTCGAATTCGACGTCCGGTTCGCCGAGCCCGTCGGTGACGCCCTCGGAGACCGGGTCGTCCTCGGCCACCCCGTCCGCGCCGGAGTCGGCGCGGGCGTCGGGCTCGGCCAGCGCTGCCGCGCCGGGTCAGCCGGCCCGGATCGAGCTGGCTCCGCTGAGCTACCTTCAGCTCAACTCGGAGGCCACCTCGCAGCTCCGGTTGATCGGCCTGACCGAGGCCCTGCGCTCGGGCCAGAACGTCGTCGTGACCTTCGACTTCGGCAACGGCAACACGGTCACCGGGCAGGCGCCGGTCGCGGTGCCGCTCACCCCGGCGGCCCCTCCGTCGCCGATCATCGAGCGCGAGGGTGGCTACGAGGGCAACGAGGGCGGCACGACCCACGAGTGACCCGACCCGCACATCGACAAACGCCCCGGCGTGGTGACCACCACGCCGGGGTGTTTTCGTCGTACGCGAGGGCTAGCGTCCTGATGTGACCACCTCCCGATCGACCCCTCCGCGTGGCGGCACGGCCGGTGCCGCCCGTGGTCGGTCCGCCGCCCGCGAACCGCGTCCGGCCTACCAGTGCGACGCCTGCGGGCACCAGCCGCCCAAATGGGTGGGGCGCTGCCCGGAGTGCGGCGAGTGGGGGGCGGTCGTCGAGAACACGGTGACCGGCCCGACCGTCTCCGGTCGGGTGGTCAGCTCCCGGATGCCGTCCGAGCCGGCCCGACCGATCGCCACCATCAGCGCCGCTCCGGCCCGCGCGCGTCCCACCGGGGTTAGCGAGCTCGACCGGGTGCTCGGCGGCGGCCTGGTGCCCGGTGCCGTGGTGTTGCTCGCCGGCGAGCCCGGCGTGGGCAAGTCGACCCTCCTGCTGGATGTGGCCCAGCAGTGGGCGGTCGGCGCCGGCAGCCCGTCGCTGGTGGTCAGCGGCGAAGAATCGGTGAGTCAGGTGCGCCTGCGCGCCGAGCGTATGGGCACCCTGCACGAGCAGCTCTACCTCGCTGCGGAGAGCGACCTCGCCTCGGTGCTCGGTCACCTCGACGCGGTCAAGCCGGGCCTGCTGGTGCTCGACTCGGTGCAGACCATCTCGACCACCGGCACCGAGGGGGTGCCCGGTGGGGTGACCCAGGTCCGCGCGGTCACCGCCGCGCTGGTCTCGGTCGCCAAGGAGCGGGGCATCGCGACAGTGCTGGTCGGGCACGTCACCAAGGACGGCCAGGTGGCCGGGCCTCGGGTGCTGGAGCACCTGGTCGACGTGGTGCTGCACTTCGAGGGCGACAAGCACTCGTCGCTGCGCCTGGTGCGCGGCGTGAAGAACAGGTTCGGCGCGGCCGACGAGGTCGGCTGCTTCGAGATGCACGAGGGCGGCATCAGCAGCCTGGCCGACCCGTCCGGGCTGTTCCTGACCCGCTACGCGGAGCCGGTCCCGGGCACCTGCGTGACGGTGGCAATGGAGGGGCGGCGGGCCCTGGTCACCGAGGTGCAGGCGCTGATCGGCGCGACTGTGGCGGGCTCTCCCCGACGCACCGTCTCCGGCCTCGACTCGGCGCGACTCGCGATGGTGCTGGCCGTGCTGCAACGGCGCACCGAGCGGCTGACCCTGCACGACCGGGAGGTCTTCGCCGCCACCGTGGGCGGGATCCGGGTGGTGGAGCCGGCCGCCGACCTGGCGGTGGCGCTGGCGGTCGCCTCCGGCGGCCTCAACCTGGCGATCGCGCCGCACCTGGTGGCGATCGGTGAGGTGGGGCTGACCGGCGAGGTGCGCCGGGTCGGGGCGGTGCCGCGCCGGCTGGCCGAGGCCGCCCGACTGGGGTTCAAGGTGGCCCTGGTGCCGCCCGGCTGCGGCCCGGCCAGCACCGGCGTGGGCCCCGAGCAGATGCGGGTGACCGAGGTCACCGACGTCCGTTCGGCGCTGCACCATGCTGCCCGCGCGTCCGCCGAATGACCCACCGTGCCGACGAGGGCGGCGAAACCGGACAGCACGTCGCAAGCGGGAAACGGTGGAAAGGACGGCATCGTGACACGTCACAGTAACCACGACAGCACCCACCGCACGACAGTCCGTAGACTGTGCCCGTGCCGATCGACCGCGATACCACCAAGCCAGCCGGCGCGCCGCCCCAGGCCCGCACCGGCGCCGTGGGCTCGCCCGCCCGCCCGATCAGCGTGAGCGTGACTGCGGGAGCCGCCGGGAGCGCCGGAGATCCGCTGCGGGCCAATCTCGCCCTGATGGCCCCGGGCACCGCCCTGCGCGACGGTCTGGAGCGCATCCTGCGGGGTCGCACGGGCGCGCTCATCGTGCTCGGCTACGACAAGGTGGTCGAGGGCCTCTGCACCGGCGGCTTCCCACTGGACGTGGAGTTCTCCGCGACCCGGGTGCGCGAGCTGTGCAAGATGGACGGCGCTGTGGTGCTCTCCAGCGACGGCACCAGGATCGTCCGGGCGGCGGTGCACCTGATGCCCGACCCGTCCATCCCGACCGAAGAGTCCGGCACCCGGCACCGCACGGCCGAGCGGGTGGCCCGCCAGACCGGCTATCCGGTCATTTCGGTTAGCCAGTCCATGCGCATCATCAGCCTCTACGTCAACGGCCAACGGCACGTGCTCGACGACTCGGCGGCCATCCTCTCCCGCGCCAACCAGGCGCTCGCCACCCTGGAGCGCTACAAGCTCCGGCTGGACGAGGTCTCCGGCACGCTCTCCGCCCTGGAGATCGAGGATCTGGTCACCGTGCGGGACGCGGTGGCCGTGGTGCAGCGACTGGAGATGGTTCGCCGGATCGCCGACGAGATCGCCGGCTACGTGGTGGAGCTGGGCACCGACGGCCGCCTGCTCGCCCTGCAACTCGACGAGCTGATGGCCGGCGTGGACGCCGACCGGACGCTGGTCATCCGGGACTACCTCCCCGTCGGCCGTAAGTCGCGCACGCTGGACGAGGCCCTCGTCGAGCTGGACCTGCTCGGTGCCACCGAGCTGATCGACCTGGTGTCGGTGGCCAAGGCGATCGGCTATCCGGCCGCGTCCGACGCGCTCGACGCCGCGGTCAGCCCGCGCGGCTTCCGACTGCTGGCCAAGGTGCCCCGGCTGCCGGTGGCGGTGGTCGACCGCCTGGTGCTGCACTTCGGCAGCCTCCAGCGTCTGCTCGGCGCGACAGTGGAGGACCTGCAGGCCGTCGAAGGGGTCGGTGACGCCCGGGCCCGCGGCGTCCGTGAAGGGCTGTCCCGGCTCGCCGAGGCATCCATCCTGGAACGCTACGTCTGACCCGGCTCAGCCGGTGACGGTGAGCTTCACCGGGTCGCTGAGCTTCGTGCCGACCCGAGCGAACACCTGGTACGACCCGACCGGCGGGAACGGCCCGGCGGCCAGCGCGCCGTCACAGCGGCTGGTGTCCCGCCCGTTCCACGGCACCTGGTAGGAGCGCTCGAAGTTCGGCGTGAACGACTGCACGTCCGAGCCCTCGACCTTGCCGCAGGTGTCCGACGACCAGACCTTCTCGGCCCCGGACTTGATGAAGATCTCCTGGAGGTCGGCGCCGACGTTGCGGCTGCACGTCCGGTCCGACGTGTTCTTGATCCTCAGTTGCAGCTCGACCACCGCCCCCCGCTGCACCGAGGTCGGGCTCGCCGACGAGACCACGCTGATCTCCCCGTCGGTGCAGGTGCCGTCGTCCTCCGAACCGGCCGCCGCGCCCAACGGCGGTGTGTTGCTGGTGATCGCCGGGCTCGGACTCGTCGCACCCGAATCAGCGGACGCGGACGACGACGGACCGCCGGTCTGTGGCGTCAGCACCGGCCCAGCGGGACCAGACGTCGCGGCGGACGTCGCCGACGGCGAACCACCCGCCTTCGGCTCCTTGTCGCCGGAACGACCCGAACCGGTACAGGAGTAGAGCAGGACAATCAGGAACAGGAACCCCGCTCCGAGTACGACGGCGCGACGCCGCCAGTACACGGCGGGTGGCAGGGGGCCGACCGTCAGACGCATGATGCCCTCCACCGTAGCGGCGCCGTACCCGGCAGTGCGGCGCGACGCGCCGGAACCGATTCGAGGGGTAGGCCCGACCCTCCACTGAGGACAGTCGGATCACCTGTCACAGGTAGACCTTGCGCTGATAGACCGCGTGCGCACCGGCCACCCGGTCCAGGAAAAGTAGCCCCGCGCAGTGGTCGATCTCGTGCTGCAACGCCCGAGCCTCGAAGCCGTCGGTCACCAGCCGGACCGGCGCGCCGCTGCCCGGCAGGTCACCCTCCACCACCAGCCGGCTTGCCCGCTTCACGTCCCCGGTCAGGTCCGGCACCGACATGCAGCCCTCCCGGCCCGGCTTCCACCGCGTCGCCTCGACCACGCGCACGTTGCACAACACGAAGGTGCCGTGCACCGTCACCGCCTTCGGGTGCCCGGTCACGTCGACGGCGAAGACCCGAGCGCCCACCCCGACCTGCGGCGCGGCCAACCCGACGCAGCCCGGCGAGACCTTCATCGTGGCTATCAGGTCGGCCGCGAGTTGGACCGTCTCCTTTGCCGTGGGGTCGACCTCGTCCGCGGCCCGACTCAGCACCGGATGCGGGGCGGACACCACCGCCCGCACCTCGCCCGGCACGTCCAGCGACTCTGGTGTCCAGTCACCCAGGCCGACCTCCGGCCCGCGCTCCCCGCCGGTCACAACAGGTCCGGGTCCGCTGGCCGGAGGGTGACCTCCACGCCCAGCTCGGCAGCCGTCCGGTGCAGCCGGTCGAGCAGAGTGTCCGCCACACCGGCCGGCAACTCGACCTCCGCCAGGACCACGTAGAGCGCACCGGTCAACCGGGTACTCAGGTCAGTGACATTCCCCCCGGCGTCCACCAGCACCCGCGTCATCGCCGCGACGATGCCCATCCGGTCCGAACCGTGCACCGCCATCACGTACGGCTCACCAGTCGGAGGAACATCACCGTCCGGGGTGACCGCGCGTACCGTCGCCAGCAGTTGGCCCTCGGCGGCCAGCGACGCCAGTGCGGCCTCGACCTCGGCGGCTGCCGGGCCGGTGCAGATGAGGGTCATCGCGAAATGCCCCCGCAGCCGCGTCATCGTGCTGTCGGTGAGGTTCGCGCCCAGTCGGGCCAGCACCTCCGCGACGTCGGCCACGATGCCCGGCCGGTCCCGACCGATGACGGTGATCGCGAGCTCGTTCATGTGCGCATTCTCCCCCGTCCGCCGAACGAGGACGTGGCACCCCGTCCGCGCCGCCCACCCAACGGGAACGCCGGGCGTGACATCATCGACGACGCCATGACTCAACCCGACTTCGCCTCCCTGGTCAGCCGGTGGTTCCAGCAGCACGCCCGTGACCTGCCGTGGCGCGAGCCCGGCGTCACCCCGTGGGCCATCCTGGTCAGCGAGGTCATGCTCCAGCAGACACCCGTGGTGCGGGTGGTGCCGGCCTGGCGGGCGTGGCTGGCCCGCTGGCCGGAGCCGGCCGCGTTGGCGGCGGACACCCCAGCCGAGGCGATCCGGATGTGGGGACGCCTCGGCTACCCCCGTCGGGCGGTTCGCCTGCGCGAATGCGCTGTCGCGATCGTCGACCGGCACGGCGGCCAGGTGCCGGACCGGCTGGAGCAACTGCTCGCACTGCCCGGCGTCGGCACGTACACCGCTCGGGCGGTGGCCGCCTTCGCGTACGGGCAGCGGCACCCGGTCGTCGACACCAACGTACGCCGGGTCGTGTGCCGGGCGGTCGCCGGCGAACCGGACGCCGGGCCCGTCACCCGACCAGCGGACCTCGTCGCCACCGAAGAACTGCTTCCGACCGAACCGGCCGCAGCGGCACTGGCCAGCGCCGCGTTCATGGAACTGGGCGCGGTGATCTGCACAGCCCGGTCACCGCGCTGCACCGCCTGCCCCGTCGAGTCGGTCTGCGCCTGGCGGGCGTCCGGCCAGGAGGCGCCGGCCGGGCCGACCCGCCGACCCCAGCGGTACGCGGGCACCGACCGACAGGTCCGCGGTCTGTTGCTCGGAGTGCTCCGGGACAGCACCGGGCCGGTCCCACACCAGCGGTTGGATCAGGTCTGGACCGACGACGTGCAACGCGCCCGCGCCCTCGCCGGGCTGGTGCAGGACGGGCTGGTCGAACCCGCCGGCACCGACTCCTTCCGCCTGGTCGGTGACGGCCCGTCCCTGCCAACCGCGGACCTCACCACCTGACCCGCCCACCCCGCACGCCGGCCCCACGCCGAACGCCCGGACGCAGCCCTCGAAGGCCGGCCGTCGGGCAAGTGCGACGCAAAGGCCGGCCGGGAGGGCACGAGCGGGGGCGGCGGGGTGATGTGCGGGGGACGCAGAAGGCGGGGCCCCGGTGGCTTGCGCCACCGGGGCCCCGCCCCTTGCTGGTTGTGTTACTCGTCCACGCCTGCGGCGGCGGTGCCAGCGGCAGTGCCACCGAGATCGGCCGGGACGGCGTCCGGAACCTCGACCGGCTTGTCCGAGCCCCGGAAGACGAGCTTGGACTTGTCGATGTCGTCCGGGTCGCCCTCGCAGTCCACCACGACGATCTGACCCGGGGTCAGCTCGTTGAACAGGATCCGCTCGGAGAGGTTGTCCTCGATGTCGCGCTGGATCGTGCGACGAAGCGGACGGGCACCGAGCACCGGGTCGAAGCCCTTCGCGGCCAGGTACTTCTTGGCGTTGTCGGTCAGCTCCAGACCCATGTCCTTGTTCCGCAGCTGACCCTCGATCCGCTGGATCATGATGTCCACGATCGAGAGGATCTCGGTCTGGCGCAGCTGGTGGAAGACGATGGTGTCGTCGATCCGGTTGAGGAACTCAGGCCGGAAGTGCTGCTTGAGCTCGTCGTTGACCTTCTGCTTCATCCGGTCGTAGTTGGACTCGGAGTCCTCCGACTGCTGGAAGCCCAGCGACACCGCCTTGGCGACGTCACGGGTGCCCAGGTTGGTGGTCAGGATGATGACCGTGTTCTTGAAGTCCACGATCCGACCCTGACCGTCGGTGAGCCGACCGTCTTCGAGGATCTGCAGGAGCGTGTTGAACACGTCCGGGTGGGCCTTCTCGATCTCGTCGAAGAGGACCACCGAGAACGGCCGACGCCGCACCTTCTCGGTCAGCTGCCCGCCCTCGTCGTAGCCGACGTAGCCGGGAGGGGCACCCACCAGCCGGGAGACCGTGTAACGGTCGTGGAACTCGGACATGTCCAGCTGGATGAGGGAGTCCTCGCTGCCGAAGAGGAACTCGGCGAGCGCCTTGGACAGCTCGGTCTTACCGACACCGGACGGGCCGGCGAAGATGAACGAGCCCGACGGGCGCTTCGGGTCCTTCAGGCCGGCCCGGGTACGCCGGATCGCCTTCGAGACCGCCTTTACCGCGTCCTCCTGGCCGATGACGCGCTTGTGCAGCTCGTCCTCCATGCGCAGCAGGCGCGAGGTCTCCTCCTCGGTCAGCTTGTAGACCGGGATGCCGGTCCAGTTGCCGAGCACCTCGGCGATCTGCTCGTCGTCAACCTCGCTGACGACGTCCAGGTCACCGGCCTTCCACTCCTTCTCCCGCTGAGCCTTCTGACCGAGGAGCTGCTTCTCCTTGTCGCGCAGCTGGGCGGCGCGCTCGAAGTCCTGCGCGTCGATCGCCGACTCCTTGTCACGACGCACCTGGGCGATGCGCTCGTCGAAGTCACGCAGGTCTGGCGGCGCGGTCATCCGACGGATCCGCATCCGGGCACCGGCCTCGTCGATCAGGTCGATCGCCTTGTCCGGGAGGAAGCGGTCGGAGATGTACCGGTCGGCCAGGGTCGCGGCAGCCACGAGAGCGGCATCCGTGATCGAGACGCGGTGGTGAGCCTCGTAGCGGTCCCGCAGGCCCTTGAGGATCTCGATGGTGTGGGCCAGCGACGGCTCACCCACCTGGATCGGCTGGAAGCGGCGCTCGAGAGCGGCGTCCTTCTCCAGGTGCTTGCGGTACTCGTCGAGCGTGGTGGCACCGATGGTCTGCAGCTCACCACGGGCCAACATCGGCTTGAGGATGCTGGCGGCGTCGATCGCGCCCTCGGCGGCACCCGCACCCACCAGGGTGTGGATCTCGTCGATGAACAGGATGATGTCGCCGCGGGTGCGGATCTCCTTGAGCACCTTCTTGAGGCGCTCCTCGAAGTCACCGCGGTAGCGGGAGCCGGCGACGAGTGCGCCCAGGTCGAGCGTGTAGAGCTGCTTGTCCTTGAGGGTCTCGGGCACCTCGCCCTTGATGATCTTCTGGGACAGGCCCTCCACCACGGCGGTCTTGCCGACGCCGGGCTCACCGATCAGGACCGGGTTGTTCTTGGTACGGCGGGAGAGCACCTGCATGACCCGCTCGATTTCCTTCTCGCGCCCGATGACCGGGTCGAGCTTGCCCTCGCGGGCGGCCTGAGTCAGGTTGCGGCCGAACTGGTCCAGCACCAGGCTGGTCGACGGCGCGGCCTCACCCGGCGCGGCGCCCGCCGCGGCAGGCTCCTTGCCCTGGTAGCCGGAGAGCAGCTGGATCACCTGCTGGCGGACCCGGTTGAGGTCGGCGCCGAGCTTGACCAGCACCTGGGCGGCGACGCCCTCGCCCTCACGGATCAGCCCGAGCAGGATGTGCTCAGTGCCGATGTAGTTGTGGCCGAGCTGCAGCGCCTCGCGCAGCGACAGCTCCAGCACCTTCTTGGCCCGCGGCGTGAACGGGATGTGCCCGCTCGGCGCCTGCTGGCCCTGGCCGATGATCTCCTCGACCTGCTGGCGGACGCCCTCCAGGGAGATGCCGAGGCTCTCCAGGGCCTTTGCCGCGACGCCTTCACCTTCGTGGATCAGGCCCAGCAGGATGTGTTCCGTACCGATGTAGTTGTGGTTGAGCATCCGGGCCTCTTCTTGGGCCAGGACGACAACCCGTCGCGCTCGGTCGGTGAACCGCTCGAACATGCCCTCGTGCTCCTCACGTGCCGTGCGCCTTGATGGTCAAGATCTTGGCGGGGCCGGTGCACGAACGTCCAGGACGGGCGTCCGTGCCTCCTTACTCTATCGTCGCTGACCGACTCAGCTGAGGTCGTGTGTCTCTGCTCTGGGTCGGTTGCACGTCGTTTTGAACAACCGTCCGCGCTCAGGAGGTGTTCCGGTAGCCCTGTCGCTACGCGCAGAGCGAAATCCGACTGGCTCGACGGAAGCCCGATCCGGGGTCCGGAAGCGCTCCGGGAGGCCCGGAGGGCGGACCGGGCGGTCGCGACGAGCGCCGCGCCGGGCCCCTGAAGGAGGTTGTCCACAGGCTGTGGACAGCTGTTCCACTGGTTGTGGACAACGCCGGGGGGCCCGGAATGCTTCCCGGCCCCGAACGGGCACGGCGAACGCCGCCGGATACGGCGACGCCGGCCCGGAGAACTCCTCCGGCCCGGCGTCGGTGTCGCCTGCGGTGGCGGCTGGCCACCAAGCTGCTGACGGATCAGCGCTTCGCGTGGAACTCGTCCACGATCTCCTGCGGGATACGACCCCGGTCCGAGATGTCCTTGCCGGCCTTCTTGGCCCACTCCCGGATTGCCTTGTTCTGTTCCCGATCGGCGGTCGCGCCGCCCCGACCGCGGGCAGCCCGCCCACCGATCACGACACCGCCCCGGCCGACCTTGGTGCCGGCGCCCACGTACGACGCAAATGCATCGCGCAATTTCGCGGCGTTGGCGCTCGACAGGTCGATCTCGTACTGAACGCCGTCGAGGGCGAACTTGACGGTCTCGTCCGCGTCCCCGCCGTCCAGGTCATCGACCAGCTTGTGAATGATCTGCTTGGCCACGTCCCACATTCCTTTCGAGCAGGGTGCTCCTGCTAACGAGAGCACAATAACCCGTGCGCCGCTCGTCGCGTCAATAGGATCCGGTTACGGCTCGGCGTACGCCCGGACGGGACTACTCCTGGCGGACCAACGGGAAGAGGATCGTTTCCCGAATTCCGAGGCCGGTCAGGGCCATCAAGAGCCGGTCGATTCCCATTCCCATACCGCCGGCCGGCGGCATTCCATACTCCATCGCCCGAAGAAAGTCCTCGTCGAGACGCATCGCCTCGTCGTCGCCACGGGCGGCCAACTGCGCCTGGGCGACCAGCCGTTCCCGCTGCACGATCGGGTCGACCAGCTCGGAGTACGCGGTGCCCAGCTCGAAGCCGAGCACGTAGAGGTCCCACTTCTCGGCCAGCCCCGGCTCGCTGCGGTGGGCCCGGGTGAGCGGGCTGGTCTCCTCCGGGTAGTCCCGTACGAAGGTGGGCGCCTCCAGACCGGGAACGACCAGTTCCTCGAACAACTCCTCGGCCAGCTTGCCCGGGCCCCACTTCGGGTCCACGGCCAATCCGACCTTGTCCGCGTACTCCACCAGGCGGGTGCGTTCGGTGCGGACCGTGACCTCCTCGCCCAGCGCTTCGGAAAGAACACCGAACAACGTCACGGACCGCCACTCGCCGCCCAGGTCGAACTCGCGCCCGTCGGCGTGGGTCACCACCGTCGAGCCGCTCACCGCGATCGCCGCCTGTTGCACGAGATTGCGGGTCAACTCGGCCATCGTGTCGTAGTCGCCGTACGCCTGGTACGTCTCCAGCATCGCGAACTCCGGCGAGTGCGAAGAGTCGACACCCTCATTACGGAAGTTGCGGTTGATCTCGAAGACGCGATCGACGCCGCCGACCACAGCGCGCTTGAGAAACAGTTCCGGAGCGATTCGCAGATACAGATCGGTGTTCAACGCATTGCTGTGGGTCACGAACGGTCGGGCTGCCGCGCCGCCGTGCAGCAGTTGCAACATCGGCGTTTCCACCTCGATGAAACCCTGCCCGTGCAGTGAATCGCGCAGACTGCGTACCGCGGCCGCCCGGGTGCGCACCATCTCCCGTGCCTGCGGCCGGACGATCAGGTCGACGTAACGCTGCCGGACGCGCGCCTCCTCGGAGAGGGGCTTGTGGGCCACCGGCAACGGTCGCAGCGCCTTGGCGGTCATCTCCCATTGCTCGGCCAACACCGACAGCTCACCCCGACGGCTGGTGATCACCTCACCGGTGACGCCGACGTGGTCGCCGAGGTCGACGAGGCGCTTCCACGCCTCCAGCCGCTCCGGCCCGACCCGGTCCAGGGAGAGCATCGCCTGCAACTCGGTGCCGTCGCCGTCCCGCAGGGTCGCGAAGCAGAGCTTGCCCGTGTTGCGTACGAAGATCACCCGACCGGTGACCGCGACCTGGTCGCCGGTCGCGGTGTCGGTGGGAAGGTCGGCGTAGCCCGCCCGGACCTGCGCCAGGGTGGTGGTGCGGGGAAAGCCGACCGGGTAGGGCTCGACGCCCTCGGCGAGCATCCGGTCCCGCTTCTCCCGGCGGACCTTCATCTGCTCGGGAAGGTCATCGGCGGGGTCCACTGGCACGGGGTTCTGCTCGATCACGGCACGCTTCCTCGTCACGGAGATACAGGGGGTCAGGCCCGAGCGTACTCAAGCGGTCCGGAGGCCGTTACGGGATAACCTGCCCGTCATGGTCGATCACACTCACGCCCTGTCGTTCGGTGCCGCCGCGAGTGATTACGACCGGTTTCGACCACGTTATCCCGCCGCTGCGGTCCGTTGGGCACTCGACGGGCTGAGCGAAGCCCGGGTGGTCGACCTCGCAGCGGGCACCGGCATCCTGACCCGCGCTGTGCTGGCCCTGGGCCACGCTGTCGTACCGGTCGAGCCCGATCCGGGGATGCGGGCGCAACTCGCCGCCAGCACCCCGGGCACGACGGCGCTGGCGGGCAGCGCCGAGGCCATGTCACTGCCCGACTCGGCGGTGGACGCGGTGCTGGTCGGGACGGCGTACCACTGGTTCGACCGGGAGCAAGCGCACACCGAGATCGCCCGGGTGCTTCGTCCAGGCGGCACCTTCGCCCCGATCTGGAACATCCGGGACGCCAGCGTCGACTGGGTGGCCGACCTGGGTCGCATCGCCCACTTCGGGGACAAGTCGACCAGCCAGATCTTCGGCGAGCGCCCCGACTTCGGCCCCGCGTTCGACGCCGTCGAAAGACGCGAGTTCACGCACCGCACCACGCTCACGCCGGACGAACTGCTCGGCATGGTCCGCACCCGCTCGTACTGGCTCACCGCCTCCACCGACGATCGGCGGCGGGTCGAGCGGGAACTGAGCGAACTCCTGACCACCCACCCCGCACTGGCCGGCCGGGACATCATCGAGCTGCCGTACCGGACGCTGGTGCTGCGCGCCCGGCGGCGCTGACGCCGACAAGGTTTCCGGGCGCCCTCACCGGTTGCGCTCGTAGACCATCCGCAGACCGATCAGCGTGATCATCGGCTCGTGGTGGGTGATGCTGCGACATTCGTTCATCACCAGGGAGGCGAGGCCGCCGGTGGCGATCACCGCCCGCACCTCGCCCAACTCCTCGGTCATCCGCTCGACGATCCGGTCCACCTGCCCGGCGAAGCCGAAGTACAGGCCGGCCTGGAGGCACTCCACGGTGTTCTTGCCGATCACCGAGCGGGGCTTGGTGGCCTCGACCTTGCGTAGCTGCGCGGCCCGGGCGGCCAGCGCGTCGAAGGAGATCTCGATGCCCGGGGCGAACGCGCCGCCGAGGAACTCACCGCGCTCGCTGATCACGTCGAAGTTGGTGGTGGTGCCGAAGTCCACGACGATCGACGGACCGCCGTAGAGGGTGTACGCGGCCAGAGTGTTCACCACCCGGTCGGCGCCGACCTCCTTCGGGTTGTCGATCGCCAACTGCACCCCGGTCCGCACGCCCGGCTCGACCACGACGCTCGGCAGGTCGGCGTAGTAACGACTGAGCATGGTGCGCAACGACCGCAGCGCGGCCGGCACCGTGGAACAGGCGGCCACACCGGTGATCTCGACGTTGTCCCCGGCGAGCAGACCCCGGAACATCAGGCCCAGCTCATCCGCCGTCGAGCGGGCATCGGTCTTGATCCGCCAGGAGTGCACCAGCTTGTCGCCGTCGAAGGTCGCCAGCACGGTGTTGGTGTTTCCGATGTCGATGCAGAGCAGCACGCACGCAGCCTAGACAACTACTCGATGCGCAGGTCCAGCGCGATGTCCAGGATCGGCGACGAGTGGGTCAACGCGCCCACCGAGAGGAAGTCCACGCCGGTTGCCGCGTACCGGCCGGCCACCTCCAGGGTCAGCCCGCCGGTCGCCTCCAGCTCCGCCCGGTCACCCACAGCGGCCACCGCCTCGGCCAGCACCTCCGGCGTCATGTTGTCGCAGAGCAGGAAGTCCGCCCCGGCCTCCACCGCCTCCACCGCCTCGTCGACTCCGGTCACCTCGACCTGCACCGGCACCTCCGGGAACGCCTCCCGGACCCGCCGGTAGGCCGCAGTGATGCTCCCGGCCGCCAGCTTGTGGTTGTCCTTGATCATGGCCACGTCGTAGAGGCCCATCCGCTTGTTGGTGCCACCGCCGGCCCGCACCGCGTACTTCTCCAGCGCCCGCAGGCCCGGCGTCGTCTTGCGGGTGTCCAGCACCATCGCCTTCGTGCCGGCCAGCGCGTCCGCCCAGGCGCGGGTGTGGGTGGCCACCCCGGACATCCGGCAGAGCAGGTTGAGCGCCGTCCGCTCGGCGGTCAGCAGCAGCCGGGTCGGACCGGTCACCGTCGCCAGCACGTCACCGCGGGCCACCCGCTCGCCGTCGCGGGCCAGCACCGACACCTCGACGGTACGACCGAAGCCAGTCACCTCGCCCACCAGCTCGAACACGGCGGCGGCCACCGCCATCCCGGCCAACACCCCGTCCGCGCGGGCCACCAGGTCGGCGGTGTCGGTCTGCTCCGCCGGAATGGTGGCCACGCTTGTGACGTCCAGGAAATCCGGGCCCAGATCCTCGACCAGCGCGCCCTCGATCACCTGCCGCACCAACGCCGCGTCCAGCCCAGCCGCCCGCAACGCCGCCTGCGTCGACTCGATCATGATTTGTCCTCCCATTGCTGCGTCACCCGGCCCTGCGCCCCGACCGCACCGACCAGGTGGCCCAGCCACCGTTCGTCGGCCGTCGGGAAGTCCTCCCGCCAGTGGCAGCCCCGGGTCTCACCACGGGCGTACGCGGCGGCAACCAGCGTCGATGCCACGGTGAGCAGGTTCGTCGCCTCCCAGTCGGCGGTCCGCGGTCGGCCCCGGGCAACGCCCAGCTCGGTCAACGTCGCGGCCGTCCCGGCCAGCGTCGCCGCGGATCGCAGCACCCCGGCCCCCCGGGTCATCGCCCGTTGCAGGGTCGGCGTCACCTCGGCCGGCAGCACCCAGCCCGAACCGCCACGCCAGGCGCCGGTGTCCGCCGGCTGGGCCTGCTCGGGCAGGCCGGCAGCGATGTCCTCGGCGATCCGTCGGGAGAAGACCAGACCCTCCAGCAGCGAGTTGCTGGCCAGCCGGTTCGCGCCGTGCACGCCCGTGCAGGCCACCTCGCCGCAGGCGTACAGGCCCGGGATGGAGGTACGGCCGCGCAGATCGGTGCGGACCCCGCCGGAGGCATAATGGGCGGCCGGCGCCACCGGGATCAGATCGGTCGCCGGGTCCACGCCGATCGCCAGGCAGGACGCCACGATGGTGGGGAACCGACCGGCCAGGAAGTCGCCGCCCAGGTGCCGTGCGTCGAGGAAGACGTGGTCCGCGCCGGTGGCCAGCAGCACCCGGTGGATGCCCTTGGCCACCACGTCCCGAGGTGCCAGCTCGGCCAACTCGTGCTGACCCAGCATGAACCTCTTACCGTCCGCGTCCACCAGGTACGCGCCCTCGCCGCGCAACGCCTCCGAGACCAGCGGCTGCTGCGCGTGCCCCGCCCCGGGCACCCCCGCGCCGGCCGGGGTGATCAGTGCGGTCGGGTGGAACTGGACGAACTCCACGTCGGTCACCGCCGCGCCGGCCCGCAGCGCCAACGCCACCCCGTCCCCGGTGGAAACCGCCGGGTTGGTGGTGGCCGAGAAGATCTGCCCCATGCCGCCGGTGGCGAGCACCACGGCACGGGCCAGCAGCGCGCCGACGCCGTCCTCGCTGCCCTCACCCAACACGTGCAGGGTGATCCCGCAGGCCGGGCCGAGCCCGTCCGGGCCGTCGCCGGGCGCGCGCAGGAGATCCAGCACGAGGGCGTGCTCGACCAGCCGGATCCACGGGTCGCGCTGCACCGCGGCGTGCAGGGCTCGCTGCACCTCCGCGCCGGTGGCGTCGCCGCCAGCGTGCACGATCCGGTCCGCCCGGTGCCCGCCCTCGCGGGTCAACATCAGCGAGCCGTCCGGGTGACGATCGAACTCGGCGCCGATCCGGATCAGCTCACGGAGCCGGGTCGGGCCCTCCTCGACCAGCACCCGGACCGCCGCCGGGTCGCACAGCCCGACCCCGGCGACCTCGGTGTCCCGGGCATGCGCCGCCGGGGTGTCGGCCGGGTCGAGCACGGCGGCGATGCCGCCCTGCGCCCACCGGGTCGAGCCGTCGTCAATGTTGACCTTGGTGACCACCGTGACGTGCAGACCGGCCTCACGCAGGTGCAGCGCCGCGGTCAACCCGGCCACGCCGGAGCCCACCACGATCACGTCGGTGGTCTCCACCCAGCCGGGCGCGGGCGCGGCCAGCAGCGCGGGCAGGGTAGGCAGGTCGACGGTCGGGAGGTCCATCCCCCCAGTCAACCCGAACCGTCCTCGCCCGGGGCGGCGGGGGCGGGACGAGTGTTTTGGGCGACCCCGTCCGGCGCGCGCCGCGCCGCGCCGACCGTCGGGCCGTGGTCACTTCGTCCGGACCGGTAGACCAGCCTGGCCCGCGCCCTTCAGCGAAGCCGTCACCGTACGGTCGCTGAGCCACAGATAGCAGCGGACGCCCCGATCCCCGACCTTCCAGCGCCCCGCCCCTGGCGGACGGACCACCACACCGCTGCGGAAGCGCAGCTTGGCGTCGTCCGGTACGCCCGCGTACCGGGCCAGGACGCTGCGACAGCCCGTGTAGAGCGGCAGCCAGTCGGCGTCCCGGGTCGGGTACGCCAGGTCCGGTGCGCGCCACACCCCGACGAACTCGGCGTCGTGCGGTTTGCCACACTCCACCGGGGTCAACGTCTGCACACCCCGGCCGGCGCCACCGCGAGTCTGCTGGCAACCGAGGCGCAGCCCGGTGGGCCCCTTCAACGCGTCCCGCAGACTGCCCGACCGGACCACCACAGTGGCCGCCGCCTCGACAGTGGTGAGCTCGGTGAGGTCGCAGCGGAACCACCGGGAACCGGCCGCCCACCCCGGCCCGTTGGGCAGCGCCACGGACAGCCGCAGCCGGCCGGACCGCCAGTCGTCACCCACGTAGCCGGTCGCCCGGGTGTCGCACTCGGCGAACGCGCTCCGCAGCTCGGCCGAACCACCCGCCGGAGCGGCCGTCCGCTCGGCCGGGAAAGCCCCGACGTGCACGGTCTCCAGGCGGTGCGGCCCGGCGCAGTCCACCGGCTCATAGCTGGCCAGGCTGACCAGATCGGTGAAGTCGGCGGCGTGACACACACCGGCGGCCGGGGTGAACGCCGACGGTGCCGGCAACGCCGCCCAGTCGTCGGTCAGATCACCGTCCAGGCCGCCGGACCCGGCACAGCCCACCAGCAGCACTGCCGTCACGGCAGCAGCGAACAGGGTCGTCCTGGCACGGCTCATCGCGGCCTCCCCCAGCCACCGACCGGCTTCCGCCAGCGCGCCCAGGGTAACCGGAAATGACCTTCTGGTGACAGACCGGAATCGCGGTACGCGGGATCAGACTCCGGACACGGCCAACGGGCTGGGCACCGGGTTCCCGGCCGTGCCGGGTGCCGCCGCCGCCGGGTCGGCTCCCAACTCGATCACCCGGTTGTCGGCATCGACGTGCACGACCCGTGGCCGGTAGGTCCGGGCCTCGGCGTCGTCCATCTGCCCGTACGAGATCAGGATGACCAGGTCGCCGGGGTGCACCAGGTGTGCGGCGGCGCCGTTGATGCCGATCACGCCGCTGCCCCGCTCGCCCGGGATCACGTACGTCTCCAGCCGGGCGCCATTGGTGATGTCCACGATCGCCACCTGCTCGCCGGGGAGCAGGTCGGCGGCGTCGAGCAGATCCTCGTCCACAGTCACCGAACCGACGTAGTGCAGATCGGCCTGGGTCACCGTGGCTCGGTGAATCTTCGACTTGAGCATGGTCCGCAACATCGGAGTGGCCTTTCGCGGTATCGGTGGAGGGTGGTACGCCCGGGTCAGGGACGCGGGGCGAGATGGATCGCCGCGTTGTCGATCAACCGGGTGGCGCCCACCCAGGCGGCGATCACCAGCCGAGCCGGCCCGGCCACCGGCCCCGGTTCCAACTCGGGATCGGTGAGCACCAGGTAGTCGAGGCGGGCACCGAGCGTACCGGCGCCGAACGCGGCGTGCGCGGCGGTCAGCACCGCCCCTGCGTCCAAGCCGTCGTCGGCGGCTCGCGCGCCGGCCCGCAGCGCGGCGGACAGACTCAGCGCGGCGGCCCGCTCCGGCTCGCTCAGGTAACGGTTGCGGCTGGAGAGGGCGAGCCCGTCCGGCTCCCGGACGGTCGGCACGCCGACCACCTCGACCGGCACGTCCAGGTCACGGGTCATCCGCCGGACCAGGGTGAGCTGCTGGTAGTCCTTCTCGCCGAAGAACGCCAGGTCCGGCTGGGTGAGCTGGAGCAGCTTCAGCACCACTGTGAGCACACCGTGGAAGAAGCCGGGGCGGCTCGCCCCCTCCAGCTCGGCGCCGAGCGGGCCCGGATCGAGGCGGACCTGGGGCTGACCGTCCGGGTACATGTCGGCCACCGACGGGGCGAAGACCAGATCGGCGCCCGCCCGCCGGCACACCTCAAGGTCGGCGTCGAGGGTGCGCGGGTAGCGGTCGAAGTCCTCGTTCGGCCCGAACTGCAACGGGTTCACGAAGACCGTAACCAGCACGTGATCGGCCTGTTCCCGGGCCGCGCGCAGCAGCGTCTCGTGCCCGGAGTGCAGCGCGCCCATGGTCATCACCACCCCGACCGTGCCTTTCAGCCCGGCCCGGGCCTCGGCCAACTCGGCGCGCGTGTGCACCACCTGGGTCATGCGGCCACCTCCCGACCGCTGTCGGCCAGCACGCCGAGCAGCGACTGTGCGTCCACCGGCCGCAGTCGGCCGGCGGCGATCGCCCGGTCGGCGGTACGACGGGCCAGCGCCAGGTACGCGGGGACGGACTCCGGTGCGGTGGCCGCCAACCGGGCCAGGTGCCGCTGCACGGTGCCCGCGTCGCCGCGGGAGACCGGGCCGGTCAACGCGTCGTCGCCGAGCCGCAGCGCGTTCTCCAGGGCGGCCCGCAGCAGCGGGGCGAGCACCTTCTCCGGCCGGGACACCCCGGCGTCCCGCAACCGGTCGGTCGCCTCGTTGACCAGCGTCACGAGGTGGTTCGCGCCGTGGGCCAGCGCGGCGTGGTAGAGCGGACGATCCGACTCGGCCACCCACTCGGGTACGCCACCGAGGTCGGCGACCAGCCGGGCAGCCAGCGGGCGCAACTCCGCCGGGGCGGTCACCCCGTACGAGATGCCGTCCAGCCGGGCCAAGTCGTCCGGCGTACCGGTGAAGGTCATCGCGGGGTGCAGTGCGAGCGGCCGGGCGCCGACCGCGACGGCCGGCTCCAGCACGGCCAGGCCGTGCGCTCCCGAGGTGTGCGCGACGATCTGGCCCGGATGCAGCGCGCCCTGCTCCGCGAGATCGGTCACCACACCGGCCAGTCTGTCGTCCGGTACCGCGAGCAGCAGCAGGTCGGCGGCGGCGTGGGCCACGGTGGCGACCGGGCGGCGGGGCACCTCGGGCAACAGCAGGGCGAGGCGGGCGCGGCTGGCTCCGGAGCTGCCGGAGACGGCGACCACCCGGTGCCCGGCGGCGGCGAGCACGGCGCCCAGCACGGCGCCGACCCGACCGGCGCCAACGACACCGACGGTGAGCAGACGGGAGGTGGCGCGGGCGCCGGGAACGGCGCTATCCCACGAGGCGGGGGGCCCGGGTGGGCCGGCCGGACGCGGGCGCAACGGTGCGCTCATGACGACGATCCAGTCCTCGAGAAGGGGTACCGGTCGTCGCAAGTATGCGCCCGGCCTACCGAACCCGGACAAGCATGTGTGAAAACCTTCACCACCGCCGCAACGCCCCGTCCGCACGCCAGCCCACGCCCCGCCGATATTGCAGTTCGGGTCGCCGAAATGCGTGGAATGTCCCTTCCGTCGGGACAGCAAGTGCAAGATCGCCGGGTTGGACTGCGCGTGCGGGGATCACGAGTCGCCTCGTACTCGCTGACCGTAGGGTCGGCACGGTGACCCACACGCGACGCGGAACGCACTGATGTCGATCTTGTGGCGGGACGCCATGGCCAGCGCCCTCTACGGGCCGGGCGGCTTCTTCGTCGCCGGCACCGGACCGGCCGACCACTTCCGCACCAGCGTGCACGCGTCCCCGGCCTTCGCCACCGCCCTGCTGCGCCTTGTCACGGAGGTGGACGCCGCCCTCGGCCACCCCTCGCGACTTGACGTGGTCGACGTGGGCGCGGGTCGAGGAGAACTGCTCCGCGCTCTGCGGGCGTCCGTCGAGGGCGCGGTGGGGGTTTCCGGGGAGCCCACCCGCTCCGGGCGGTCAGGCTTGATCCCTCCGCGGGCGGGCTCCCCGGAAACCCTGACTCCCACGACCTCCGTCCGTTCCTTGCGGAATGAGCCGTCGTCCGGCACGGTCCGACCGTCGCTCGCGGAGCGCGTGCGCTTCACAGCAGTCGAGTACGCCGACCGCCCGGAGAACCTGCCCGAAGAGATCAACTGGACACCCGAGATCCCAGATCAGATCAACGGAGTGTTGATAGCTACCGAGTGGTTGGACAACGTGCCGCTGGACCTGGCGGTGCACACCGAAGACGGCTGGCGATATGTGCTGGTCGATCCCGGGAGCGGCGCTGAGACGCTTGGTGAGCTGGTCAGCCCTGCTGATCTCGACTGGCTCACGAAGTGGTGGCCCAGCCCCCAAGCCTCGCCCAGCACAGACAGTGGCCCGACTCCGGTAGTGACCTGGACGGACGCGACAAGCGGAAGCGAGTCGGGTTTCCGGGCAGCCCGGCCGGCGGAGGGATCAAGCCTGACCGCCCGGAGCCAGCCGGGCTGCCCGGAAACCCCCCACAGCAACCACCGAGCCGAGATCGGACGGACCAGGGACGAAGCCTGGACGCACGCGGTAAGGAAGATCAGTCGAGGGCTGGCGGTGGCAGTCGACTACGGGCACCTGAAGAAGGACCGGCCCGTGGACGGGACGTTGACCGGGTACCGGGGTGGGCGGCAGGTGCCTCCGGTGCCCGACGGGTCGAGTGATGTCACCGCGCACGTGGCCATGGACTCGGTCGCCTCCGCTGGTGCGGCGGTCGCCCGGTGCGCGTACTCCCTGGTTTTGCAGCGGGAGGCGCTGCGGGCGCTCGGGGCCGACGGCGGGCGACCGCCGCTCAGCCTGGCCGGCACCGACCCGGTCGGCTACCTGCGGGCGCTGGCCGCCGCGTCGGCGGTGGCCGAGCTGACCGACCCGGCCGGGCTCGGCGGGCACTGGTGGTTGCGCCAGCCGGTCGGCATCCCGCTCGGGCCGGCCGTGGCACGATGACGGGCATGACCACCGACGCCGGGGACCTCCGTGAACTGACCGTCGGCACCGGGGCCGGGCTGATCGCCGGCACCGGTGATCAGCAGCTCGGCACCGACATGGTGCTGAACATCGGCCCGCAGCACCCCTCCACCCATGGTGTGCTGCGGTTGAAGCTGGTGCTCGACGGCGAGCGGGTGGTCGCCTGCGAACCGATCGTCGGTTACATGCACCGGGGCGCGGAGAAGCTCTTCGAGGTACGCGACTACCGGCAGATCATCGTGCTGGCCAACCGGCACGACTGGCTCTCGGCGTTTTCCAACGAGCTGGGTGTGGTGCTCGCGGTCGAACGCCTGATGGGCATGGAGGTGCCGGAGCGGGCCACCTGGCTGCGGATGGCCCTCGCGGAGCTGAACCGGGTGCTCAACCACCTGATGTTCCTCGGCTCGTACCCGTTGGAGATCGGGGCGATCACGCCGATCTTCTACGCCTTCCGGGAACGCGAGACCATCCAGGCGGTGATGGAGGAGGTCTCCGGCGGCCGGATCCACTACATGTTCAACCGGGTGGGTGGCCTCAAGGAAGAGGTGCCGTACGGGTGGACCGGGCGGGCCCGGGCGGCGATCGGCGAGGTACGCCGCCGGTTGCCCGACCTGGACCACCTGATCCGGCGTAACGAGATCTTCCTGGCCCGCACCGTCGGCGTGGGCGTGCTGTCCGCCGCGGACGCCGCCGCGTTCGGCGCGTCCGGCCCGGTGGCCCGGGCCTCGGGGCTCGACCTGGACCTGCGCCGCGACGACCCCTACCTGGCCTACGACGAGCTGGACGTGCCGGTGGTCACCAAGACCGCCGGCGACTGCCACGCCCGTTTCGAGGTGCTGCTCGATCAGGTGTACGCGTCACTGGACATTGCCGAGCAGTGCCTCGACCGGGTGGACCGGCTGACCGGGCCGATCAACACCCGGCTGCCGAAGGTGCTCAAGGCGCCGGAGGGGCACACGTACGCCTGGACGGAGAACCCGCTCGGCATCAACGGCTACTACCTGGTGTCCCGGGGCGAGAAGACGCCGTGGCGGTTGAAGCTGCGCACCGCCTCGTACGCGAACGTGCAGGCGTTGGCCACCCTGCTCCCCGGCTGCCTGGTCCCTGATCTGATCGCGATCCTCGGCTCGATGTTCTTCGTGGTCGGCGACATCGACAAGTGACCCGAGCCGCCTGACCGGTCACCGCCAGCGGTCGGTGGGTGGCGCGCCGCCGGCACGCGGCACGTCGTCCTGCGGCGGGTAGCCGTAGCGCTCGTCGACCCGCCGCCGCCCGGTCCGTTCCGGCACGGGTTCCGCCTGGTGGCCGCGTTGGCGCGGTGGGCGCCACTCGTCCGGCACCGGCACACCGCCGACCGGCAGCGCGGGCCTTCCCGGCTCGGCCCGCCGACCACCGTCGTGGCGGCGCGGTTCTTCATACCGGCCGGCGTCCTCGTAGCGGGCGGCGTCCTCGTGACGGCGCGGATCCTCGTAGCGGGCGGCGGCCCAGCGGTCGGCCACCCGGTACTCGGTGCCGGTGGCGTCGGCGTGCACCTCGGCCCGACGTTCGCCGACCCGCAACTCGCGACCGTTCTCGTCGTCGCGGACGGCGGCCCACCGGTCACCGGCCCGCAGCTGCGACCAGTACTCGCCGGTGTCGTCGGCCCGCAGCGGCGGCCCGGGCTGCGGTGCCAGGGCGCCCGCCCGGTCGCGCTGCTCCGACCAGCCCCGATCGTCCGGGCTGTCCCAGGATTCCGCCGCCGCCCTCTCCGGGGTGCGGTGTGACCGGGCCGCCGGAGAGGGCTCGTCGGGCTGGGCGTACGCGTCGCGCCGATCCGTCCACTCCGGCTCGTCGCGGCGGCCCGTCCAGCCCGGCTCGTCGCCGTACCCGGCCCTGGGGTGCTGCTCCGGCTCGCTCCTCGCCCGGCCCGACGGGCGAGGGGGCTGATCGGCGTCGCCGCCCCGGGTCCACTCCTGCGCGGGTGGGGTCCACTGACCGGCGTACCCAGCACCGCCGTAGCGCCCGGCAGGCTCGGCCGGGCCGCCGTCCACCACTGTGTGCCGGGTGGTGACGTGCACGGTCTCGGTGTGTCGGACCACGCCACCCGGCCGGTGCGCCGCCTCGGGGCGGTCGTGCTCCCGGGGGCGAGCTGAGCCGTACGCGGTGGCGGCCGGCCGTTCCCCGCCGTACATCCCGGCGGTGGCCGGCGGCTCCGGGGCCTCCCGGGCGTACGCCGGCTCGTCGTCGTCCGGGTGCTCGGGGCGCCCCCACCGGGGCGCGTCGTCGGGGCCGGACACCCGGGCGCGGCCGGCCGGCGCGTCGCCCCGGTTACGGGCCACCGGCGTGTCGTCCACCGGCGGCTCGACGGCTGCCACCCGCGCTCGCCCGGCGCCTGCGCCTGCCGGCTCGACGGCGGGGGCGGCACCGGCGAGGGCAGCACCGCTGGCGTCGAGACGGCGGCGCACCGCGGCGATCCCCTCCTGGGCCCGTTGCGCCTGATCGAGCGCCTGGTTACCGCGCTGGGCGGCGGCCACGATCTCGCTGCGCAACTCCCGACGCAGCTCCTCGATCTCGTCCAGCAACTCGTCGGTCCGCGCCGAGGCGCCCTCCCCGTCGGGCCGCAACGCGATGGAGAGGCCGATCAGCACCACCGCGAGGATGGCGAGCACCGCGGCGAAACGCAGCGGGCCGTTGCCGTCGGCCACCAGCAGGATCAGCGCCGCCACCGGCGCGAGAGCGACGCCCGCCCAGAAGAGCATGGTCAGCAGCGGTGGTTGACGCCGGACGTCAGAGGTGGCCGGGGCTGGCATGGATGTGCAGCCTACCCACGATATCCACCGGAGGGAACGGGGTCCTCGGGACGCGCGGACGCCCCCGCCGGTCGGAGGCGGGGGCGTCTTCAGCACGTGCGGAAAAGGCTCAGCTGGTGGCGAAGGCGCCATCCGAGGAGAAGATCAGACCCACGCTGATCGAACCGTCGCGCAGACCGCTCTTGGTCAGCGGTCCACCCTGGTCCAGTGAGGAGAACTTGCCGACCGACAGCCCGTAGGTCTTCTCCAGGCCCGGCTTGCAGAACGGACGCTGCTCGCACTCCGGCGGGCCACCCAGCACGGTCGCGCTGCCGGAGCACTTCGCCGCCAACTCGGAGAGGGTCCGCACGCCGTACTTGTCGGCGAAGGCCTGGGTCACCGCGAAGGCGTTCTGGTCCTGTGCGGCGGCCGGGGTGCCGAAGGTGAGGCCTGCCTTGTCGCCCTCGGCCTTGAGCGCGGTCACCGTCGTGTTGATGTCCGGCGAGGAGACCGGCTGCGCGTTCTGGCCGTTGGCCTTGGTGTTGAGGAACTCGGCCATGGTCGCCGCGTACTCCGGGACGACCTGGATCTCGCCCTTCTCCAGGGCCGGCGCGTAGAGCTCCCGGTTGCCAATCTGCTGCACCTTGACCTGGTAGCCGGCGGCGGTGAGCACGATCCGGTACAGCTCGCCCAGGATCTGACTCTCGGCGAAGTTGCCGGCGCCCACCGTGATGTCGCCGCCCGGGCCCTTGGCGATGCCCGCGGTGAGGTTGTTCGCGCTGGCGAACTCCTCGGCCGCCACCTTGGGGGTCTTGCGGTCCTCGTTGACGGCCTTGTTGAGCTGGATCAGCTTCGGGGTGTCGAGCGCGGCGGAGACCTTGTCCAGTGCGGCGATCAGCTGCGGGTTGGCCGCCTTGCTGTTGACGGCGGGAATGACGTTGTCGGAATTCTGGAGCTTCTTGTCGTCCTGTAGAGCGATGAGCTGCTGGCCGGCGACCGGGGCGCACCCGGCGCCGGAGGCGCTCGTCTGGGGTGCGTCGGTGCCGGACGAACCGGCGTCACCGCAGCCGGTGAGGAGTGCCGCTCCGGCGACGGCGCTGATCGCCCCGATCGCCAGACGTGTACGTGCGCGCATGTGCCCGCCTTCCGTGTCCCGGCGCGACCCGTCCCGGGCCGGCCGCGTGTCCGACGGGCGATCCTGACTGTCGGCCGCCCGCGAATGTCCACCCAACATGCTCCGGAACCGACCGACAACTTGGGATGGACTTCGTCACCCCATCGTCACGGATTTGACGGGCGTGGGTCGCCAGCTCGTCGCGGGTTCACCCAGACGGATCAGGCGCTCCCGGTGGCGTCGGCGGCCCGGGGCCGCCTGAGGCGCTGCCGCCCGCGCCGCAACGGCTTGGGGGTGACCAGCCGTTCGACGCCGCCGAGGACCACCTCGGCCAGCAGCGCGAGCCCGGCCACCAGCACACCGCCGGCGACGATCTGCCCGCCGCCGGCCGCGATACCGATACCGAAGCCGGTCCGGATGATCTGGCCCAGGCCGCCGCCGTTGACGAAGGACGCCAGCGCCGCGGTCGCGATCACCTGGACCGCCGCGGTGCGGAAGCCGGCCGCCAGATAGGGCACCGCGAGCGGCAACTCCACCCGGCGCAGCAGCTGTGCGCTCGACAGGCCCATCCCCCGGGCCGCGTCGCGGGCCTCCGGGTCCACCTGCCGAACCCCGGTGTACGCGTTGGCCAGCAGCGGCGGCACGGCGAAGACAGCCAGTGCCACCACCACCGGTGTCTTCCCGAAACCGCTGGCGAAGACGACCGGGAGGATGGTCAGCAGCGCCAGGGTGGGGATGGCCAGGGTGGCGTTGGAGATCAGCACCACGAGGCCGCCACCTCGACCGAGGTGCCCCAACCAGAGCCCGAGCGGCCAGGCCACCAGGCAGCCGAGCGCCACCGCCAGGGCGGAGATCGTCAGGTGCTCACCGAGCCGGTCCAGCATGCCGCCGGGGTTGGTCCAGTTCAGTGGGTCGTTGATCCAGGTGATCGCCTGCCCGATCGGGTTCGCCGCGCCGGTCACCGTGCCCTCCGGGTGGACCAGGGAGTCACCAGTCGGGCAACCAGGATGAGCAACAGGTCGAGCACGACCGCGAGCGCCACGCAAAGCAGTGCGGCCGTCATGATCTCGGCCTTGTAGAGGTTGTTCTGGAAGCCCGCGAAGATCAACTGCCCGAGCCCGCCGTGCCCGACCAGCACCCCGACCGTGACCAACGCCACCGTCGAGACGGTCGCCAGTCGTACGCCGGTCACGATGCCCGGCAGCGCCAGCGGCAGGTCGATCCGGAACAGCCGCCTCCACCGGCCGTAACCCATGCCCTCGGCGGCCTCGCGAACCTCCGCGGGCACCTGGTTGAGACCGGCCACCACGTTGCGCACGATCAGCAGCAGCGCGTAGAGGACCAGCCCGACCAGCACCGTGGTCGCCCCGGTGCCCAGGTAGGGGGCGATGAACGCGAAGAGCGCCAACGACGGGATGGTGTAGACCACCCCGCTGACGGCGAGGATCGGACCGGCGAGCGGACGCACCCAGTACGCCAGCACGGACAAGGGCAGGGCGATCAGCACCGCGATCAACACCGCTCGGCCGGTGAGGGAGGCGTGTTCGCGCACCGCGGCGAGGATCGTGTCAGAGTTGTCCCGCACGTACTGCCAGGAGAACCAGGGGTTACCCGGGTCGGCCCGGTAGCTCAGGCGGAAGGACATACGTGGACGTTACCCCGGAGGCTGCCAGCGTGGCCCAGTCCCCTCGCGCGGCGTCGATCGCGCTGCACGGCATCCAGAAGCGCTACCCGAACGGCACCGAAGCTGTCCGGGACCTCAGCCTGGATGTCCGGGCCGGCGAGCTGGTGGTGCTGATCGGTCCGTCCGGCTGCGGCAAGTCGACAGTGCTGCGGATGATCAATCGCCTGATCGAGCCGACCGCCGGTCGCATCACGCTCGGCGACGAAGACGTCACGAACGTCGACCCGGTGCGACTGCGCCGTCGAATCGGGTACGTGATCCAGAACGTCGGTCTCTTTCCACACCAGACCGTGCGGGCCAACGTGGCCACCGTGCCGGGCCTGCTCCGCTGGCCCAAGGACCAGACCCGGACCCGGGTCGACGAGCTGCTCGACCTGGTCGGGCTGGACCCGACGGAGTTCGGCGGTCGCTACCCGCACGAGCTGTCGGGTGGCCAGCGGCAGCGGGTCGGGGTGGCCCGGGCGCTCGCCGCCGACCCGGTGGTGCTGTTGATGGACGAGCCGTTCTCGGCAGTCGACCCGATCGTCCGGGCCCGCCTCCAGGAGGAGTTCCTGCGCCTCCAGGCCGAGGTGCGCAAGACGATCGTGCTGGTCACCCACGACCTCGACGAGGCCGTCCGACTCGGTGACCGGATCGCGGTCCTCTCCGAGGGCGGTCACCTGGAGCAGTACGACACCCCGGCCGCACTGCTCGGCGCACCCGCCACTGCGTTCGTACGCGAGTTCGTCGGCGCCGACCGGGGCATCCGCCGGTTGGCGGTCACCCCGCTCGACCGGGAGGCGCTGGAGCCGGTGCCCGAGGACGCCGCACCGGACCTGCCCACCGTCGCTGTGGACGGCTCCGCGTACGACGCGTTGGCGGTCCTGCTCACCTCGGGCCGGGACCGACTCCTCGTGACCGACGCCGGCCGGCCGGTGGGCGCGCTCAGCCGACAGCGCCTCCTCGACCTCGGCCGCCCGACCAGCTGACCCCGCCTCGGCGGGGTCCTCGGCCTGCTCGGTCGGGTCAGGCGCGACCACCGAGGCTGGCGATGCCGATGATCCACCCGGTGAGGAAGCCGTAACCGGCACCGGTGCTGGCGTCCTGTAGTGCGCCCAGCAGTGACGGTGCCGGGCCGAGCAGCGCCGCCAGCACGGCGGCGAGCCCTCCGGCCAGCACGTACGCGGCCCAGCCGGAGAAGAACTGGCTGACCGGGCCGGGCACCCGGGCCACCTGGGCGGCGGGCAGCAGGTAGAGCAGGGCCACCGCGAGGACCACCAGCAGCACAGCTCGCACGTCGGCGGCGAACAACCCGCCGGCCTGCCCGTCCGCGTCGAGCCGCCAGGCCGGCCAGGCGAGCAGGCGCGCGTAGAACGCGCCGCCCGACTCCGGGTCGGTCAGGGTGGCGGCCCAGCCGGTGTACGCCGGACTGCCGCAGATCCCGACCAGCAGCAACACGGCGAGCGCGCCGGTGCCGGCGGCCGTGCCGTAGCGGCTGACCGGGCCGGAACGGTGGACGAGCGACGCGATCCGCCCAGGCCCCGAACCGGTGGCTCGGGCGGACCTGGGCTGCCCCGAGCGGCTCAGTGCTTCATCAGGTAGTCGATGAAGGCGGCCCGCAGCAGCGGCGCCGACTCCTCGTAGCCGTGACCGGTCAACTCCCGCCACAGCGCGTTGGCCTCGTCGATCGTCGGGCCGATCGAGTTCGGGGCGCCGTCCAGCACCGTGGCCTCGTCCGCGTTCGGCAGGTGGCGCAGCACCGACCAGTAGAAGCCCACGTCCCGATGCTCCCGGGCCCGGGCGAACGCCCGCTCCCGCAGCTCCTCGGTGGACAGCGCGTCAAGCTCCTCGAACGAGGTTCCGCCCGGGGTGGCGGCAGGTGAGTCGGTCATGTCGCCGAGCCTAACGGTCGAGATCAGCTCCGGCTCGACGGACGCGACGCGGCTCACCGCTCGTCGGTGTCCCACCGTCGCGGGCCGTCCTCCCACCGCGGATCCCGCCAGGGGTCGATCGGTTGGGGCGCGGCCTGGGTCGGCAGCGTGGGAGGCCAGTTGTCGACGGACTGCGGCTGCGGCGTGGCCCAGCCCGAGCTGATCGTGCCGTCGCTTACCGGCTCGGGTCGGTCGGGGCTGCCCGGTCGGGGTCGCCCGAGCGTCTCGACCAGCCGGGTGGCCAGCAACCCGACGCCGAGCGCGGCCCCACCGACCGCCCAGTTGCTCAGCGTCCAGCCGCGCTCCGGCGCGTACACCTGGAAGACGGTGACCAGGCCGACCGCCAGCAGCGTGCCGAACACGCCGCCCCGGCGGCCGTACGCGCTGGTGCCGGCGAGCAGGGCCACGCCGATGGCCAGGACCGTCCAGTCCAGCCCCGAGGTGGGCTCGACCGGCCCGGGGTCGTTGGCGGCGAGCAGCATGCCGGCAAGAGCGGCCAGCACCGTGGAGACGACCAACGCGACGGCGGTCACCACGGCGGCCACCGCGCCCCGCCGACGGGCCGGGTCGGTGATCGGCCGGTACCGGCCGACGAGCCGGCGGATCGCCCGGATCGCGCCGAACAGGCCACCCAGGACGGCCACCGCGGCGAAGCCGGCGAAGAGGTAACCGGCGCTGCTGGTGGGGTCGTAGTCGCCCTGCACCAGCACGGGCGCCGAACGGCGTTCGATGTACACCACCACGGCGGCGGCACCGGCCAGGCTGGCGGCCCAGCCCGGCACGTGCAGCACCACCACGGCCAGCGCCAGCGCCAGCCCGCCCACCGAGGCGACCGCCACGGCCGGGCCGAGCGACGCCGGCAGGCCCCGATCACCCTGCTCGGCGTAGTGCAGGGCGGCCGCCACCGCGATCGGGCCGACGGCCAGGTTCGGCGCGGCCGTCCGCAGACTCAGCCCGGCGGCCAGGGCGAGCAGACCCAGCCCGACCGCGTCGATCAACAGCGTGCGCAGATTGCCGTCGCGCACCGCGGCCGGATCCTCCCGCCAGAGCAGCCAGCTCACGGCGGCCAGCCCGGCCAGCAGCAACAGCTCCCACCCCAGGTGTACGCCGATCCGATCCCGGCCGGGCTCACCGTGGGTTGGGTCGTCGAAGACGTTCTCCAGTACGGCGGCCGGCACCCCAGACGCGGGTTCGGCCGACCGGTCCCGGCCCGCTTCTTCGTACCCCATGACGCCGCCTCCCCAGTGGCCGACCGTCCCCAGTCCGGCGCACGGACGGACCCTGGGCGGCCCTTGCTCTCCGATCGCAGGCACCGTACCCGCGCCCGCAGCCGGGCGTAACCCCCTGCTCAGCGCTGGCCGGGGCGGCTCTCCCAAGGGTCCTGCTCGCGCTCGTCGTCCGGGCGTTCCGGCACCCGGCAGGAGCGCTCCAACCAGAGCGCGGCGCCGACCAGTGCCAGCGAGGCGAGCAGGCCCCCGCTGGCGGCCGGTCGATCATCCAGGGCCGCACGGGTGGTCTCCACGAAGAGCCAGCCGGTGAGCCCCCCGTAGAAGCCCGCGAAGATCGCGGCGGCCAGTGCCGACGCCTTGGCCAGCACCACGAAACGGGCGACCAACAGCGGGTTGACCGGGTCCCGACCCGGCTTGCGCTCGATCCGGCCCCGGGTGTTGATCGCGGCGTACGCCTCCAGCACGGCGAGCCCGGCCAGCGTCACCACCGGCAGCCAGGGCAGGCGGGGAATGCCGCTGTAGTAGAGGGTGCTGATCAGCAGCCAGGCCACCGCCGCCGCAGCCAGGCCGGCCACGACCAGGGTCGAGATCCGGGTGGGGCCCATCCGCGACCCGTCCGGGCCCGACCCGCGGGGTGGGGGCTTCGCCTGCGTCATGCCGGCCGGTTCCGCTCGGTCATGCCGTCGACTCTAACGCCAACTCCGGCCGGGGACGCAGTTCCAACGCCTCGTCGGCCGCGGGGCCGGTGGTCAGCAGGTCCGTCAGCCAGCCGTGACCGGGCAGCCGACCGTACGGCTGGATGTCGATCCACGGACGCAGCACGAAGGCGCGCAGGTGCGCCCGGGGGTGCGGCAGGGTCAGCTCCTCCTCGTCGCTGAGCACCGGCTCGTCGTCGTCGCCCCAGACCGCGATCACGTCCACGTCGAGGGTGCGCGGCCCGAACCGCCGCTGCGGGTCTCGGACCCGGCCGGCCGCTCGCTCCGCGTCGCGGGCCCGCTCCAGCCAGTCGCGCGGGGTCGCGCTCTCGTCCTGCACGAGCACCACCGCGTTGAGGTACGGGGGCTGATCGGTGTCGCCCCACGGTGGAGTCTCGTACACCCCGGAGAGCACGAGCACCGCGTCGCCGAGGGTGGCGACGGCCGTGCGCAGGTGCTCCAGGCGGTCGCCCAGGTTGCTGCCGAGTGAGAGGACCGCCCGGGTCACCGGGTACGCGTCCGGGTCATGGTGACGGCCACGTCGGTGAAGGTGTGCGGCACCGGGGCCTCCGGCTTGTGCACGGTGATCGTCGCGGCGTCGACCCGAACGTCTGCCAGGCAGACCGCGAGGAGCCGGTCCGCCAGGGTCTCGATCAGGTTGACCGGCTCGCCGGTCACCACCGCGACCAGGCGCTCGGCCAGCTCGCCGTAGTGCACGGTCGCGGTGACGTCGTCGCTGGCCGCGGCCGGGCCGAGGTCCAGCTCCAGGACGGCGTCGACCACGAAGTCCTGCCCCTGTGCGCGTTCGAAGTCGTACACCCCGTGCCGGCCGCGCGCCCGCAGCCCGGTCAGCTGGATCCGGTCCGTCGTCATCGCCGTACCCCATGCTCGTGATCGTCTTGCGTTCGCTTGCTGTCGTGCGGCGGCACGGCCAGGCGAGGGCTGCCGGTCGCCGCCCAGACGGCGAGCGCGTCGGCGGTGGCCTGCACGTCGTGCACGCGTACGCCCCAGGCGCCCGCGGCGACCGCCAGCACGCTGGTGGCCACGGTGGCCGCCTCCCGCTGGGCGGTCGGTCGTGGCGTGCCGTCCGCGCCGGCCAGCAACCCACCGAGGTACGACTTGCGGCTCGCCCCGAAGAGCAGCGGGTAGCCGAGATCCAGCAACTCCGGCAGACGGGCGCTGAGTTCCCAGTTGTGCGCGGCCGTCTTGGCGAAGCCGAGCCCGGGGTCGACGATGAGGCGGTCGGCGGCCACCCCGGCGGCCAGCGCCGTGTCGATCCGTTGGGCCAACTCGGCCCGGACGTCGACCACCACGTCGGTGTAGGTGGCCAGCTCGCGCATGGCACGGGAGTGCCCACGCCAGTGCATCAGCACCCAGGGGCAGTGCGCGTCGCGGACCACCCGGGCCATGTCCGGGTCGGCCAGGCCACCGGAGACGTCGTTGACCACCGCCGCGCCGGCGGCCAGGGCGGCCTCCGCGACCCGCGCGCGGGTGGTGTCGACGCTGACCGCCACACCGGCGGCGGTCAGCTCGCGGATGACCGGCAACACCCGCTCGGCCTCGGTCGCGGCGTCGATCCGCTCGGCGCCCGGACGGGTCGACTCGCCACCGATGTCGACCAGGTGCGCACCGGCATCGCGCAGACGGACGCCGTGTCCGACGGCGGCGTCCAGGTCGGCGTACCGTCCGCCGTCGGAGAAGGAGTCCGGTGTGACGTTGAGGACGCCCATCACCACCGGGCCCGAAGCCCGCACCAGATCGGTCACGACTAGACGGTACCGGTCGTGGTGGCGACGCCCTCCGACCCGGGGCAACCCTTCCTGACGTGCTCGTTAGAACAGGTGTACGATCGGTCATCCGGGCAGCATCGGGGAGCCCCTTCGCGGCTTGTCGCAATCCGGGGCGGCCCGTACGCTTTGGAATTGGCCAGCATCGAGATGGCGAAGCTTGGAGGGAGGGCCGAAGCGGGGGAAAACCGCCCAAACCTCGCCACTCTCCGTGGTGAGTAACGAACACAGGGTCGAGAACGCTGCGCCCTGTGGGCACATTTCCCGCCAGGCTTGCCTATTGCACCGCCGCGGCACCGCCGGCCGCGCTATGGGGAGGTTCCAGTGATCGCCTTCGAGCTCATGGAGACGGCGTCGTCCGGCGTCGCCCACGCGCTCTCCACCCTGGCGTCGACTCCACTCGCGGAGCCGGCACCGAAGGGGATCGACACCAACAGTGTCGTCACCTTCTTCGCCAGCAAGATCGCGCCGATCCTGCTCGCCGTCCTGGGCGTCATCTTCATCGGCCGTGCCAGCCGAGGCGAGATCTCCAAGGTGCTGACCAGCTCCGCGATCGCCATCGTCGGGCTCGCCTTCATCGCTGGCGCGGCAACACTCTTCTTCGTCGGCGATTACCTGATCGACCTGATCTTCGAATAGGCGCGTTCACCAGATGCGGCTGCGCACCGACGACGACATCTACCGGGCCCGCCTGGTCTACCTCGGGCCGCCCGGTTACACCCTTCCGGTCCACCTGCCCTACGCCCAGTACGGGCTCTTCATGCTGCTGGTCCCCCTCTACATGTTCATCCACTGGCTGTTCACGTTGACGGTCGAGCTCTTCCCAGCCTGGGAGATCGCGCTCGCCATCGTGACCACGTCGTTCATCTTCCGGCACGTCGACCCCGATCGGCCGGCGCGGGTGGTCATCCGCACCGCGCTGACCGACTGGCGACGCACCCGGGAGCCGGCGGTCGAGCAGCGCGATCCGCGCCTGGTCGGCAGCCGGATCAGGATTCGGGAGGAGCTGGCATGACCGGACGTACGTCGAACGGTCCGTCGCAGGACGCGGGCATGGGTCTGCCGACGGTCGCCGAGGCGATCGCATGAGCCGCTCCTCCACGCCGGGCTCCCCGGCTGGCCGCCCGGGCGCACCGGTCGGTCACCGTTCGCACTCATTCGACTACACCGAGGACGAGGACGAGGTTGCCCCCGACCCCGCGCTGGTGACGTCGCCCGGCCACGGTGCCGTCGGCGTGTTCCAGGCACCCCGACCGGTTCCCCGCCGGACGCCACCGGCCGAGCCGACCGCCGTGTCGGCGGGCGAGAACGCCGACATCGATTCCCCCTTCCTGGACCTCTTCGGCGGCGGGGGACGACCCCCCGCCTCGCCACGGGCCGTCACCGCCGGCCCGAGCACCCGGGAGCAGCCGGCGATCCCACATCAGCCGCCATCCACCGCCAGCCCGGCACCAGCCCGCGCGGTTCCCGAGTTCGAGCCACCGTGGACGCCGGCCGACCCGTCCGGCAACGGCGGCCGACCCGTCGAGCCACGGCACGGAGGCGGCCACCCGGCCAGCGAGTCCCGGGTGCCGCACCAGGCCGGCGATCGACGGCCGATGCTGCGTCCGCCGGACGAGCCCGATCCTTCCACCGGCGGCGGGTCGCCGACGGCGACCACCGGTTCCGTCCGCCGACCCGCCAACACCGTGCCGGGCGGCCGCCCCACAGCGGCGTCGCCGACCCGACCGGCGGCTCAAGCGCCATCCCAGCCGACGGCCGCCGCCAGCCGGTCCACGGCCCCCTCGGAGCAACCGGCAATGATCACGGCTGCGGATCGGCCAGCTCTCGAACCCGCGCCGCGCCGGGCCACCGACTCGGATCGGCCCAGGAGCACCGGCAAGGAGATCGCCGCACCCCGACAGCGCACGGCGAGCCGACCGGACCGACCGATCAAGCCGACCCGGGTTCGCGCTCCAAAGATCAAATTCGGGGATCGGGATCCGTCGGTCGAACTGGCCATCACCGAGATCGCCGGCCACCTCACGTTCACGCCGAACACCGTCACCGCCTGGTACTGGCTGCCCGAGGTCCGCTGGGCGTTCCGGCCGGACGCCGAGCGCGAGGCGCTGCTGTCGGCGATCTCCGAGCAGTACGCCGGCCTGGCCGGCTTCCGCCTGCATCTGCGCCGCACCACCCGGCCGTTCCCCGCCGACGAGTGGGCGCGCACGATCGACACGCACACTTCGGCGCCGCTGCCCGACGTCCCCGGCACCACCGGCTGGGCCGACCACCTGGTCGCCGCCCAACGCCACCTGATGGCGGTCAACCACGCCGAGGGCCAGACCTACCTGGGTGTCACCTTCGCCCGGCGTTCCCTCGGCGACTCGCTCACCGAGCGGCTGCTGCGCACCTTCGGCCGGGGCACCGCCGATGGGGAACGCCGCAAGCTGGGCCGCACCGTGGAACAGTTCGACGAGGTGCTCGGGGCGTTCGGCATGCGCGGCCGGCGGGTCACCGCCCAGGAGCTGGAATGGCTGCTCTACCGCTCGGTGGCGCTGTGCATGTCGCCGCCGAGCACCCTCTCCCCCGTCACCGACGGGCGCTGGGAGCGCGGCGACCTGCTCGCCATGACCGAGCAGGTAGAGCGCTACCGCACCCCGTACGGCTCGACGGTCAAGCTGGTCAACCGGATGACCGGCGAGGAGCGGCACGTGGCCGTGCTCGCGGTCGGCCGGATGGAGCCTCTGGAGATCCCGGAACGACACGAGCCCTGGCTGCACTTCCACGAGCGGCTGCCCTGGCCGATGGAAATCTCCACCCGGGTCGACATCCTCGGCTCCGGCGACTCCTTCCGCAATCTCGAACACCGGCTGCGGATGATCCGCTCGCAACAGCTCGACTACGCCGAACACGGCATCGACGCGCCCCCGGAGCTGGAGCGACTGGCCAAGCGCGCCCTGGTGATCGGCGACGAGATGACCACCGGCCTGCCGGTGGACTCGGCCCGTGCGCACGGCTGGCACCGGATCGCGGTCGGCGGCCGCACCAGGGAGGAATGCCTGGAGCGGGCCCGCCGTCTCATCCAGCTCTACTCCCGGGAGCTGCGCGTCTCGCTGCAGCACCCGAAGAACCAGGACTGGCTGGCCCGCGAGTTCATCCCCGGCGAACCGATCGCCAACACCGGCTACGTGCGTCGCATGCCGGTGCCGTTGCTCGCCGCCGCGCTCCCCCAGGCCGCATCCAACGTGGGCGACCGGCGGGGCGACCTGATCGGCCGAACCGCCGGCACCTGCCGCCGCCCGGTCTTCCTCGATCTGCACTTCCCCATGGAGGTCCGGGAACGCTCCGGGCTCGCGGTCTTCGTCGCCGAACCGGGCGGTGGCAAGTCGACCCTGCTCGGCGCCCTGGGCTACCTGGCCGCCCGCCGAGGTGTCCAGGTGACCCTGCTCGACCCGTCCGGCCCGTTGGCCCGCCTCTGCGCGATGCCCGAGCTGCGGCCGTACTCCCGGGTGTTGAACCTGACCGGCTCGGAGCACGGCACCCTGGCGCCCTACTCGCTCATCCCGACGCCGCTGCGCTCAGAGTTCGGCAGCGGGGCCGCCGGTGACCGGGAGTTCGAGATCGCGGTCTCCAACGCCCGAGCCGAGCGGCGAATGCTGGTCCAGGACATCTGCATGATGCTCGTCCCGCCGCAGGTGGCCAGGGAGGCGTCGACCGCCACCCTCTTCCGGCACGCCGTCCGCCAGGTCCCCGCCGAGGAGACCTCCACCCTGGACGACGTGGTGAGCTGCCTCGGGCGGCTCGACGACGACGCCGGCAAGGAACTGGCCAACCTCCTGCTGGACACCGCCGAGATGCCACTGGCCATGCTCTTCTTCGGCCGACCGCCGGAAGGGCTGCTCGGTGCCGACGCGGCACTCACCGTGATCACCATGGCCGGGCTACGGTTGCCCGACCTCAAGATCGAACGCGAGTACTGGTCGGCCGAGGAAGCACTGGCCCTGCCGATGCTGCACACCGCGCACCGGCTCGCCGTCCGGCGCTGCTACGGCGGATCGATGTCATCCCGCAAACTCGTCGGCCTCGACGAGGCGCACTTCATGGAAGGCTGGCGGTCCGGGCGCTCCTTCCTGGTCCGGCTCGCCCGCGACTCCCGCAAGTGGAACCTGGCCGCACTGGTCGCCTCCCAGAACCCCCGTGACATCCTCGGCCTCGACGTGCAGAACCTCGTCTCCACCGTCTTCGTCGGCCGCATCGCCGAGGACGCCGAGATCGCCTCCGAAGCGCTACGGCTGCTGCGGGTGCCGGTCAACGACGGGTACGAGGCCACCCTGGCCTCACTCTCCGCCGCCGACACCAGCTCGTCCAGCCGGCTCGGCTTCCGCGAGTTCGTGATGCGCGACGTCGACGGCCGGGTGCAGAAGGTCCGAGTCGACGTCTCGTACGTCGAAGGGCTGCTGGACCACCTCGACACGACGCCCGCCGCGATCGCCGCGGCTGCCGGAGTCCTGCCGAGCATCCCCCTGCCGGATCTGGAGGCGTGACATGGCTAGGGCCTGGGCAAGGACCGTGTCGTTCCTGCTCGCCCTTGGCGTACTGGCCGGGGCCACCCTCACCTGGCCGCTGATCGGCGCGGAGGCCGCAGCCGCCGCACCGCCCACCGCCCAGGCCCGCGCCGACCTCTGCACGACCGCGGAATGGCAAGCCGACTTCCGCACCTGCGTGAGGAAGCTAGAAGCGGTCGCCGACGACCAGGTCACTTGCCGCAACGCACCGACACCGGGTACGCCGGACTCCGGGCTCGCCGGTTGGTTCGCCGCCGCGCCCCCGACCGAGGCCGCAAATGGAGTAGCTGGTCGGTACAGCCTCTATGGCTACGGTGGCTACAGCTATAACACCTATGACATCGACGGTGGCTGCGCCTCAAGCGTGCTTCATCCGGACTACAAGTTCACCACGACGATTGCCAATGGTGAGTTCATGGCCGCCACAGCGATCATCGGCGCATCAAATGCGCTCAGAGAACGCGCCTGGGACCCCGGTTCCATGTGGGGATGGGCTGACCCGCTTGTCGAACAGGCGACCAAGGCCGTGTACCAGAAGGTGTTCAGCGTCTTCGGCATCGTCACCCTGTGTGTGGTGGGACTTTACCTACTTTGGCGGTCCCGCCAGTCAGACATGAGCAACGCGATGACCACTGCGGGCTGGGCACTGCTGGTGATGGTCGCGGTCACGGCATTAGCCGCTTGGCCGGTCAAGTCAGCGAACATCGCCGACGGCGCCCTTGTCACCAGTCTCGGAGTCGTGCATGACGCCGTTGGGCCGCAGGCGAAGGAGCCGGACCCAGGGCGATGCATCGATCCTGATCGCTGCAAGGACCTACGAGCCCCTGCCGTCCGAGCCAGCGACACCGCTACCGAGACAATGCTCTACCGGAACTGGCTCCGCGGCGTACTAGGTTCAGCAGAGAGCGAGACCGCGCTCAAATACGGCCCCGCACTCTACGATGCAAAATCTTTGACGTGGGGTGAGGCCAAGTCGATGCGCGCCAGCTCGGCGGCCCGAGACGCGACGATCAAGGCCAAGCAGCAGCAGTGGGCCCGGGTGGCGCAGCAGATTAAGGCCGAAGATCCAGAGGCGTATGAATACCTCCAAGGTGTACGCGATATGGACCGGGTTGGCGCAGGGTTCATCGCCGTGCTCGCGGCCCTACTCTTTGCAATGTTCGACCTGACCGCGTCGCTACTGGTCCTGCTGGGTTTCCTGATCTTCCGGTGGGCGGTGATCGCAGCACCCATCCTGGGCACCGTCGGTCTACTGCGGCCGGCCAGCGCCGGTCTGCGGCGGTTGGCGAACGCCGTGGTCGCCGCGCTGTTCAACATCGCCATCTTCGGCACCGGGGCCGCCATCTACCTGTTCGCCGTCGACCTGATCATGAGTACCCCCACCATGCCGGGCTGGCTTCAGGTGGTGCTGGTGTGGCTCTGCGGGGTGGTCGGATGGCTGTTGCTGCGGCCGTACCGGCGGATCACGCAACTCGGCGGCAAGGACAGCAGCGAAGCGGTCAGTTCGGCTGGGTCCTGGCACCGCCGGTTCTTCCGCGACATGCGTACCGCCGCACGGCTGGACGTAGCCGAGCCGGGCGGCACCGCCGAGCCGGTGGGCGGACGTCGACGGTCGCCCGACGCAACGCAGACCCGGCTACGTCCCGAGGCGCGGCGGGAGGACCCGGCTCCGGTGCCGACCGCTGCGGCGGCCGAGGGCCGGCGCGCGGACACGGTGCGCCCCGACGGTCGAGAGCGACCCGACGAGGCGCCGGCGGAGGAGGGCAGAGGTCGGAGCCGCCCAACCGCCCCGCAACCCCGACGCCGACAGCCAGCAACCTGGACCGAGCCGGACGTTCCGGCTGAGAACCCGTCGTTCGTGGTCTACCGCCCGGGCTCCACCGAGCGAGCGCCGGATCGCACCGGACCTCGGGTGCGCTCAGAGGCGAGGTGACGGTGATGCGACGGGCGTTGGAATTCCTCTTCACCCGGGCGCTGCGCTCCCGACTGGGCGTTGCGCTCGCGATCGGGGTGGTGGTCGTCGGTGTGCTCGGGGCGGCCAGGCTGATCTCCAACCCGGGCGATTCAGCCGATGGGTTGAGTAGCCGTCCGAATGGGCCGATCATCACCGTGGACCCGACGGCCGGCGACGACGGTCTGCTCGACAGCGCGACCCCGCCGACACCCGTGACGTCGCCCGGCGCCCGCACGCCCGAACAGACGGCCGACCGCTTCGCCAAGGCCTGGCTGGGCCGTCCCGGAATGACCACCGAAGAGTGGCAGGCTGGTCTACGGCCACTTTCCACGCCGGCGCTCAGGGACAAGTTGACCGGCGCCGAGCCCGAGAGCGTGCCGGCCGAGAAGGTAACCGGTCCGCCAACCATGCGAGAGCGGACCGAGACGTTCGTCGAGTTGCTGCTTCCCCTTGATGCCGGCGGGCTCCGGTTGGAGCTGGTCACCTCCGATGATGGTTGGCTGGTCGACGTTCTGGACTGGGAGCGGCCATGAGCGACGTTGGTAGCGCCAAACTCCGCCGCGGTCCCCTCCGGCTCGGTGTGGTCGCCGCGGTGCTCACCGGAATGCTGTTTCTGCTCTGCTGCACCGGCGGCACCGCGGCGTTCTTCCTCACCGGACTCGGAGGCGACGACGCCGAGAACGGCGACACCATGGCAGGCATGGAGTGCGGGCCGGTCCGAGCGGTGAACATCGCGGGCAAGCTGCCGCGATTCGCCCAGTACGGCGACACCCAGGTCCGGAATGCCGCGATCATCATCAAGGTCGGCCAAGACATGGGTGTGCCCTCGCGAGGTTGGGTGGTCGCCCTCGCCACCGCGATGCAGGAGTCCGCCCTACGCAACCTGGCGAACAGCGGCGTACCCGAGTCCCTGGCCCTGCCACACGAAGGTGTTGGCGCGGACCACGACTCGCTGGGCCTGTTCCAGCAGCGGCCTGGGTGGGGCACGGTCGCCCAGCGGTTGAACCCCGCGTACGCGGCTCGCAAGTTCTACGAGAAGCTCGTCAAGGTGGAGAGTTGGCAACGCCGACCGCTCACCGCGGTCGCGCAGCGGGTGCAGGTCAGCGCATACCCGGACGCGTACGCCAAGCACGAAGAGGTAGCCAGCCGGATAGTGGACGCGCTGGCCGGCGGTGCGGCCCGCACCGTCGAGATCAACGGCAAGGCGGTGTGCAACGCGGCCGAACGCGGTCAGATCGCTGCCTCCGGCTGGACCGCGCCGATCCCCGGTGGAGTCGGCTCCGGTTTCCGCACCGCCAGCCGACCCAGCCACAACGGAGTCGACATCGGCGCGGCCAAGGGCACCGAGATCCGCGCGGCAGCGACCGGTCGGGTGCTGGTTTCGACCTGCGACGAGGATCACCGCGGCCGACAGGACTGCAACGTTGACGGCTTCCCCGGCAAGGGGGGCTGCGGTTGGTTCGTCGACCTGCTGCACGCCGGTGGCTACATCACGCGGTACTGCCACATGGTGGTTCAGCCCTTCGTCAAGAAGGATCAGATCGTGACGGCCGGTCAGGTGATCGGCAAGGTCGGCAGCAGTGGTAACTCCTCCGGCCCGCACCTGCATTTCGAGGTGCACCTGCAGAACAACCGCAACGCGTCCGGCGCGGTGAATCCGGTCCCGTTCATGCGCGAGCGGGGCGCTCCGCTGCGCGCCGCTGAGTGAGGCCATTGCGGTCATGACCGGACCATTGCCCGATCCGTTCGCCGACCAGCCCGACTGGGCACCGCAGCCGCCCCGACCCCTGGCCATCGTTCCCGCGACCGAGCGGGTGGAGTTACGGGGGCAACGGGTGCTGGTCGGGCTGCCCGGGATGGGTTGGCGGGGCGACCTGCGCGCGGACGACCGGGTGGTGCAGAGCGCCCGAACCTACGTGCCGGTGATCCCCGAGCACGAGTGGTACCGGGCCGAAGCAGACCAGGTCGAAGTGTTCGCGCCGCTGGTGCCGCTGGAACGGGTCTGGGTGGAGACCGTCGGCAGCCGACCGGAGGTGGACGCCGCACGTGACAGCGGTATCCGGTTGGTCTCGCTGGACGGCCCGGCACACCGGACCCCCACACCGGTCTTCGAAGCGGACGCGGTCACCGGTCGGCGGGTGGTGCACGTCGAGGGCGGCCTGGAGCACCGCGACCTTCGAGCGGTCACCGAAACCTACTCGGGTTCCGAAGGAGACATCTGCGTGCGAATCACGCCCGAGGTGGAGTGGTACCGCTGGGCCTGGCGCGGCCAGTCACCAACCACCCTGGAAGTGCCAGTCCATTTGTTGTGGATTGAATGAGAGTCAACTAATCCTGGTGCCAGCACATACACGCCATCCGTCCCGGTTATTCAAATCGAACTGCCACGTGTCCGCCAAGCTCTGATGAACTCCGTCAATTGCGGCGCTCCGCCGAATGACAGCGATAACGGTGGCATCGGTGCCGACAGTCTCAGTAACGACGACGTCTTCGATATTGATCGAAAAAGAGACGCCCAGTTCCTGCTCCCGTCCGGCAACGTCCGCAGCGAACTCATCGACCGAGGGGACAGCACCTTCGCAGGTGAACAAATTCGCTCGGTTCGGTTCGCGGGAGACGAGCGTCGCCTGAAGGTAATTGATGACCGCGACGTCCGGCGTGCTGCGGTCCGGCGTCGAGGCGCGGGTGTACCACACGTAGGCCGTTGCGACTCCGCCGAGGCAGAGCAGGGCGAGCACGCCAGCGACGACAGTGAGCACCGTCCGCATCCGGCGGCGGGGCGGCTGCGGTGCCGGTGTTGCCGGGGCGGGCGGCAGCTGCTCCGACGGTGTCCGCTGGGCCGGTACGCGGGAGACCTGGGAACCGGCGGGGGGCTGCACTGATTCCACCTCCTGAAGTTATCGGCTGGACGCCCCGGAGCCAATGCCTCAGATCCAGCGGATCGTGACGGACCCCTCCCCACCGGTGAGATCCACGACAACACCGGCGCAGCGCCGAGGCACCTCCCGGAGGAGGACCGTCGGCTGGGATACCGTCTCTGCTCGGGGAGGGGTTGCCAACCTCGGGTAGAGGGGGTGGACGCGGTGGCCGGTCCGAAGGCTCGCACGAACCGCGCCGCAGCCCTGCACCGTCGGGCGGCTGCCGTCGCGACCGCGGCTGCCGGGATCCTGGACGAGACGCGGCCGGCTCCGGCCGATCAGCGCCGCCAGTACGAGGTGGCCGACCGGTTACGGACGGCTGCGGCCCTGCTGGCGCCGGGCTGGTCGGGCGCGGCACTGGACTCGCTCACGGTGGGCTCGCCGGCCGGTGATGGTCCGCCGCCGTTCGTTCGGGTCGGTACTGCGGCGCCGTTGGACGACGCTCGTTTCCCCGCGTTGGTGCCGCTTGTCGGCACCGGTCACCTCAGCGTGGACGCTGACGCGCGGGAGCCGCGGGTTGCGGGGTTGCTCCGGGCCGTACTTCTGCGGTTGTTGGGTGCGGCACCGGCGGGTGCCCTGCTGATTCGCGCGGTGGATGCCACCGGAGCTGTGCTGACGCCGTTCGGGGCACTCGCGGATGCTGGCCTGTTGCCGCCGCCGGCGGTGGACGTGGCTGGTCTGCGCGCGGTGCTGACCGAGGCGGAGCAGTGGGTGACGCCGGGGGCGAGTGGGCGACGCCGTCACGATCGGACGCTGTTGCTGGTGGTCGCCGCCCTGCCGGAGTCGACCGGCCCGACCGATCTGGCGCGCATCGAGACGTTGGCCGAGCAGGGGCCGGCCGCTGGGCTGCACCTGGTGGTGGCGGGTTGGCCGCCCGCCGGCCCGTACTCGGCCCGGGCACCGCTGCCGCACACCACTTCGCTGGTGCTGCGGAATGCGTACGCGCTGCTCGGCGATCCGCCGGGGGCCTCGTTCGCCGGGCCGGGCGCCGATTCGCCGGGCGGTCTGAACTCGCCGGTCTTCGTCGAGTCGGACCCGCCGGCAGAGCTGGTCGACGCGGTCTGTCGGCGGCTCGCCGAGCAGGTGGAGGCGGGTTCCCGGTTGGCGTTGGGTGCGCTGCTGCCGCCGACGGGCGGGCGACTGTGGGAGTCGGACTCGGCCGAGGGGCTGACCACTACCGTCGGCGATGCCGGGGGCCGGTCGGTGCCGCTGGGCTTCACCGAGTTGACCCCGCACTGGCTGGTGAGTGGCCGTTCCGCAGCGGGCCGGGCGGCGTTCCTGACCACCGCGCTGCTCGGCCTGGCCGCCCGGTACGGCCCGGACGACCTGGCGTTCTACCTGGCGGATCTCGGCGACGGCGAGTCCTTCGTGGAGTTCTTGCAGACTGAGCGGGACCGGTCGTGGGTTCCGCAGGTGCGCGCGGCCGCGATGGCCGCCGACCGGGAGTACGTCCGGGATCTGCTGGACGAGTTGACGGCCGAGGTGCAGCGCCGCACGGAGGCGGGCGCTCGGGCCGGGGGGCAACGTTTCGCGGAGCTGCGTCAGCACCAGCCGCTGCCCCGAATCGTCTGTGTGGTGGACAATGTGCCGCTGCTCTTCGCCGAGCGGGACCGGCTGGCCGCCGAGGTGGCCGCCCAGTTGGACGGGCTGGCCCGGGCGGGTCGGGCGTACGGGGTGCACCTGGTCCTGGCGGGCGCGGGCGAGTTGGGGCTGAGTGCGCGCGCGGATGCTGGGCATCGGGATTCGGTGCTCGGGCAGTTTCCGGTACGGGTGGCGCTGCCGGGTGGCAGCCCAGTGTTGGAGCCGACGAACGACTCGGCGGCCGGTCTGCCGGTGGGCAGCGCGGTGGTGAACACGGCCGGCGGGCTCGGCGGCCCACGGGGTGCGATCCGGGGTCACGAACGGTTGATCCGTCACCCGGACCCGCAGGATCATCCGGAGGTCGTGGAGAAGCTGCGGCACGAGTTGTGGGCGGCCCGACCGGCCGGGTCGGTGCCGCCGGTGGTCTTCGCGGGTTACGCCCGGCCGCTGCTGGGCAACGATCCGCGCCACCGGGCGGCCCTGGCGGGGCAGGCACACGGGCCGGCCGCTCTGCTGGGCCGGGCGGTGGACGTGGCCCGCTCGACGGTCGCCGTGCCGTTGGGGCCGGCGGCCGGGCGCAACCTCGCGGTGTTGGGGTCGGGCACCGCGGCGGGCGGCCTGTTGGCGACGGCGGCGCGGAGCACGTCGGCTCACCACGCACCGGGCAGTGCCCGCTTCCTGGTGACGGCACCGGATCCGGGCGCCCGGGCCCTGGCGGAGGCGTTGACGGCCGATCTGGCGACCCGGCATTCGGCCGAGTTGGTGGATCTGCCGACGCTGCTCGCGGACGCGGCCGACGACCTGCCGAGGTACCTGGTGGTCTTCGGGCTGGACCGGCCAGGTCCTCGGGAGCTGCCGGTGGACCGGCTTCGGTCGCTCCTACGGGACGGGCCGCCGGCGGGGCGGCATCTGCTGGGCTGGTGGCGTGCGGTGCCGCCGTTCGCCGCGTTGTTCGAGCCGGCGGGCGAGGTCGACAAGCTGGCGGCGGTGGCCGTGCTGGACGTGCCGGTCGCGCAGCTCACCGCGGTCTTCGGTCGGCCGGTCGAGTGGCAGGTGCGCCCCGACCGGGCGGTGCTCTGGGACGGCCCGGACGAGCGGGGCACCGTCCTGGTGCCGTTCGCCGACGAGGCCGGCTGATCAGGTGGCGCGCGTGGAGGGTGTCGAGGTGGATCCGATCGCGACGGTGACCGGCCCAGGGCGGCAGCGGGCAGCTGCGGTGACCGGGGACGCAACGCCGCGGGCGGTCGCTCCCAGCACGGCCTGGACGGAGTATCTTGCGGCCGCCCGCCAGCTGGACGGGGTACGCCGGGGCGCGGCTGCCGCCGCCGGTGAGCAGGCCCGGTCGGCGGAGGCCGCCCGGGAGGAGTTGACGGTGGTCCGTACCGGGCTGGCGAGTCAGCAGGAACGGCTGCGCGAGTTGGGCGTACCGGCGATCTCCCTGGTGCCGTCGCCGCCGGAGCTGACCGAGGCGGCCCGGTCGATGGCGGGTGGCCCGGCGGCCGTCTTGGCGGCGCTGCGGGCCGCGGGTGGCTGGGCGGAGGCGGCGGACGCGGCGCTGGCCGCGCGCCGCCGGTTCCGGCCGGGGTCCTGGCCCGCGCGGGCGCGCAACCTCCTGGTGTACGGGCCGTTCGCGCTGTTGGTGCCGCTGATCCAGGTGGTGGTTCTGGCGGCGACGGGGGTGGGGCCGGCCACCGTGGCGGCGTTGATCTGCGGGCTGCCGATGCCGGCGGTCGCGTTCGTCGCCGGTTGGATCGGCATTGGGCGGTTGTTCCGGGCCAGCCCCACCGAGCGGCTGGACCGTACGGTGCGCTTCGGCGTGTTGGTGTGCCTGGTGCCGGCGGTGCTGGCCACGGCCGGCCTGCTGTTGGCGCTGCTCGCTGGCTGACCCGCCGGGCCGGAAAGCCGCCCGGCCGCAACACTGCCGGGCGGGTGGGAAACGCATCGGCCGGCTGTGGTGCGTCGGGGTGTCAGCGGGGGATGATCAGCGCCATCGCCTCGGCCCGCGACTTGGAGTCCGTCTGCAGGATGCCGCGTACGGCCGACGTGATGGTCTTGGCACCGGATTTCTGGATGCCGCGCATCGCCATGCACATGTGTTCACATTCGAGCACTACGACGACGCCGCGTGGTGCGAGTTTGCTCATCAGAAGGTCGGCGACCTGCGACGTGAGCCGTTCCTGCACCTGCGGCCGACGGGCGAAGACCTCGACGAGTCGGGCCAGCTTGGACAGGCCGGTGATCCGCCCATCGGGGCCCGGGATGTAGCCGATGTGCGCGCTGCCCCGGAAGGGCAGCAGGTGGTGCTCACAGAGGCTCATCACGTCGATGTCCCGGACGATGACCAGCTCTTCGTGGTTGGCCTCGAAGGTGGTGCTGAGCACCTGCGCCGGGTCGACCCGCAGGCCGGCGAAGAGTTCGGCGTACGCACGGGCGACCCGGGCCGGGGTTTGCTGGAGTCCGTCGCGGTCCGGGTCCTCGCCGACCGCGATCAGGATCTCGCGGACGGCCTTCTCGATCCGGCCGAGGTCGACCGCGTCCTCGACGGGGCGGCCGGTCAGTTTGCCGCTGATCAGTCGCGCGGCCACGTAGTCCAGCTCGTCGTCGCCGTCGGGTTCGGTCGCGGAGACGGCCAGCTCCCGGTGTGGGGAGCTGGCCGTCGGGTCGTTGCTCAGTGCGTGCCGTCCGAGTTGTTGGACGGCGCCACGCCACCGACCGACGCCTGCGCGCCGTCGGCCTGGGCCTGCGCCTTGAGCTTGTCCTTCTCCGCAGGGGTGAGCACGGGCGGCTCGGTGGAGGGCTGACGCTTGCCGAAGCCGTTGTACGGCGCCAGCGGCGGGCGCTTGACCACCCGGGAGCAGATCCGCGCCATGTCGGCCGTGGAGAGGGTTTCCTTCTCCATCAGCTCCAGCACGATGTTGTCCAGGACGTCCCGGTATTCCACCAGGATCTCCCAGGCCTCGTCGTGCGCCAGCTCGACCAGTGCCCGCATCTCGCCGTCGATCTCGGCGGCGACCGAGTCCGAGTAGTCCCGCTCGTGGCCCATGTTGCGGCCGAGGAACGGCTCGTCCCCGCTGGTGCCGTACTTGATCGCGCCGAGCTTGGAGCTCATGCCGTACTGCGTGATCATCGCGCGGGCCAGTTGAGTGGCCTTCTCGATGTCGTTGCCGGCGCCGGTGGTCGGCTCGTGGAAGACCAGCTCCTCGGCGGCGCGACCGCCCAGCGCGTACGCCAGGGTGTCGATCATTTCGGCGCGGGTCTGGGTGTACTTGTCTTCGGTCGGAAGCACCAGGGTGTGGCCCAGCGAGCGGCCACGGGACAGGATCGTCACCTTGTGCACCGGCGCGGCGTGCGGCAGCGCCCAGGCGACCAGAGCGTGACCACCCTCGTGGTACGCGGTGATCTTCTTTTCCTGGTCGCTCATCACCCGGGTCCGCCGCTGCGGACCGGCGACCACCCGGTCGATCGACTCTTCCAGCGAGTCGTTGGTGATCGCCCGCTGCTCCTTGCGAGCGGTGAGCAGGGCCGACTCGTTGATCACGTTGGCCAGGTCGGCGCCGCTGAAGCCCGGCGTACGACGGGCCACCGCGTCGAGGTCGACGTCGGGCGTGAACGGCTTGCCCTTGGCGTGCACCCGCAGGATGGCCTTACGGCCCTCCATGTCGGGGGCGTCCACCGGGATCTGCCGGTCGAACCGGCCCGGGCGCAGCAGCGCCGGGTCGAGGATGTCCGGCCGGTTGGTGGCCGCGATCAGGATGACCCCGCCCTTGGTGTCGAAGCCGTCCATCTCGACGAGCAGCTGGTTGAGCGTCTGCTCCCGCTCGTCGTGGCCGCCGCCCATGCCGGCGCCACGGTGCCGGCCGACGGCGTCGATCTCGTCGACGAAGACGATCGCCGGGGCGTTCGTCTTGGCCTGCTCGAACAGGTCACGGACCCGGCTGGCGCCGACGCCGACGAACATCTCCACGAAGTCGGAGCCGGAGATGGAGTAGAAGGGCACCCCGGCCTCGCCGGCGACCGCGCGGGCCAGCAGCGTCTTGCCGGTGCCGGGCGGGCCGAACAGCAGCACGCCCTTCGGGATCTTGGCACCCAGGGCCTGATACTTGGCCGGGTTCTGCAGGAAGTCCTTGATCTCGTACAGCTCTTCGACGGCCTCCTCGGCACCCGCGACGTCCGCGAAGGTCGTCTTGGGAGTGTCCTTGGTGATCATCTTGGCCTTGGACTTGCCGAAGTTGAGCACCCGGGAGCCGCCGCCCTGCATCTGCGACATGAAGAACAGCAGCAGGAGCACGAGCAGCGCGATCGGCAGCAGGTTGACCAGCAGGCTCACCCAGATGCTGTCCGAGGAGACCTTGGCGTCGGCCGGGCCGGTGACCCGGTTGTTCGCCTTGGCGTCCAGCACCTCGTTCCAGATCTGGTCGCCAGCCTGGTACGGGAACTGGGCCTCGATCTTGTTGGTCTCGATCTTACCGAACTTGGTCTTCTGGGCCAGGTCCAGCTGGAGCGTCTGCTCCTTGTCCTGGAAGACCACCTTGTTGATCTTGGCGGTGTGCAGTTGATCGAGCGCAACGGAAGTGTCCACGCGGTGGTAGCTGGGACCACTGGTGAACAGCTGACTGAGCACAACGGCGCCGAGGATGACCAGGATGATCCAGACCACCGGTCGGCGGAAGAAACGCGTACGTTCCATACTGTTGTCGAGCGCCGGAGCGCCCGCATCCTCCTGATCGACGTCCTGACCGTCTGATGGTGTCGCCGCGTTGAGCGGCGGCCGGAGCCGCCGTGCGGGCCGGCCTCGACCCCGAGGCGCGAAAACTACCGCGCCGCGGTCATTCGACGGTACACCGTGTACGCGAGGAGTGAGCTTGCGAGCCCCGCAGTCGTGCACCATCAAAAGACCGTGTACGCCGACAGCGAACCTGCGAGCCCCCGCACTCTGCGCGCCTCCGACATCGACGACACGCACCGTGGGCAGGCCCACCAGCCCCGCAGCCAACGTACGGCGAGTCCGGGTGGAAGCCGGCGTGGCGGGGAGTCCGGCTCGGCCACCCGAGCGCCCGGTCACGCGATCGAGAGGGTCGAGCGCGGAGGAACCTCCGGGCCACCGTGCTACACGGTAACCGCATCAGCTGAGAGCGCGCTGAACGTCGGCTTGATGGATACCGATGCAATTCGGGCTCATGTCGACCGGCGGCCCGTCGCGACGGGTCGGGCCCGGCGTCAGGAGCGGGCGTAGACCTCGGGCTTGAGCACCCCGACGTACGGCAGCTCCCGGTAGCGCTCAGCGAAGTCGAGACCGTACCCGACCACGAACTCGGTGGGGATGTCGAAGCCGACGTACTTCACCGGGACCGGCACCTTCACCGCGTCCGGCTTGCGGAACAGGGCGACCACCTCGACGCTGGCCGCCGAGCGCGACTCGAGGTAGCGCAGCAGCCAGGAGAGCGTGAGCCCGGAGTCGACGATGTCCTCGACGACGACCACGTGCCGACCGGCGATGTCCCGGTCCAGATCCTTGAGGATTCGGACCACCCCGGAGGAGGTGGTGCCCTGGCCGTAGGACGAGATGGCCATGAAGTCGAGCTCCGCCGGCGGACCGTTGCGGCCCAGCGCCCGGGCGAAGTCCGCCATGAACATCACCGCACCCTTGAGTACGCACACCAGCAGCAGCCCGTCGCCCACGTGGGCGTAGTCGGCGGAGACCTGCTTGGCCAGCTCCGCCGTCTTCTCGCGGATCTGCGCCTCCGAGATGATCACGTGGTCGATGTCGGCGTCGTACCAGGAGCCGTCAGCCATGACTCCTAGCCTGCCGTACGTCGGATGGCCTCCGTCGGCGGGGCCGCACCTTTTGGCGCGGTCCCGCCGAGGATTTTCTGCGCAAATAACGCTAATCACATCAGTTGGTGCGTGACCGCCAGCGGCGGCCATCGTCGCTCGGCTTCCAGTCGGCCGAATCGTGGCTGTCGGCGGTGAGGCCGGCCGCCGAGGCGGCGGCGAGGAGGACGAGGAACAGGAGGATGAACAGGAACTCCATGGCGGCGCTCGCTTTCGCATGATTGCTGTGGGTTTCGCCGCCGGTGCGCACCGGACTGAGACCAGTGTGTGACCTCACGAAGCAACCGGACAGTGGCAGGAATGCCATTGGTCATCGATTTACTGCCACCTGTCGGGTTACCCTCGTCACATGCTGCGGTCCGTTGCCGTCCTCGCCCTCGACCAGGTCGCCCCCTTCGAGCTCGGCGTGCTCGCCGAGGTGTTCGGCACCGACCGGACAGCCGACGGTTTCCCCGCCTACCGCTTCCAGGTGTGCAGCCCGGACGGCGCCCCCGTGCGTACCTCGTCCGGCTTCCACCTCACCCCACACGCCGACCTCGGCCCGGTCGACGAGGCCGACCTGGTGGCCATCCCCGCGCACAGCCAGGGCACCACAGTCCCCGGCCCGGTGCTCGACGCGCTCCGCCGGGCCGACGCCCGCGGAGCGCACCTGTTCAGCGTCTGCTCCGGAGCCTTCCTGCTCGGCGAGGCCGGGCTGCTCGACGACCGCGAGTGCACCACCCACTGGCGATACGTGGACGAGCTGCAACGCCGGCACCCGCGCGCCCGGGTGCGGTGCAACTCGCTCTACGTCCAGGACGGTCGGCTGCTCACCAGCGCCGGCACGGCAGCCGGCATCGACGCGTGCCTGCACCTGATCCGCCAGGAGCACGGCTCGGCCACCGCGACCCGGCTGGCCCGGCGGATGGTGGTCCCGCCGCACCGCGACGGCGGTCAGTCCCAGTACGTCGAGGCGCCCATCCCTAAGGCGCCCGAGGCACCCACCCTCGAACCGGTGCTGGAGTGGCTGATGGGCCACCTGGACCGGACGATCACCGTCGAGGAGTTGGCCGCCCGCGCCGGCATGGCACCCCGCACGTTCGCCCGCCGGTTCCGCGCCGAGACCGGCACCACCCCGCACGACTGGCTCACCAACCAGCGGGTGCTGCTCGCCCGGCGGCTGCTGGAGGAGACCCCGTTGAGCGTGGAGGCGGTGGCCGACCAGTCCGGCTTCGGCGACGCGGCAGCGTTGCGTCACCACTTCAGTCGCCGGGTCGGTGCCACCCCGCACAGCTACCGGACCACCTTCCGGGACCGGGCGCACAGCGGCTGAGACCGGCCGCAGGTCAGGCGGGGCGCACCGATGCCAGCCGGCCGTCGCGGCGCAGCACCCGGACGCCGCCGGGCAGGTCGGCCGGGCCCTGACCGTGCCAATCGGTCACCAGGGCGTCCAGGGCGGCGACGTGCCGGTGCGACAGGGCACCGGGCAGCGCGCCCAACTCGCGGGCCCAGGAGTGCAGCACCCGGCCGCGGACGGCGGGAACCAGGCCGAGCAGCGCCGGCACTGACAGCCCTCCGTCGGGGCACCGGGCCGCCGCCAGCGCCGTCCCCGACAACTCGTCGAGTGCGGCGTTGTCGGCGGCCACCAGCCGGGCGGTCCGCGCCAGGTTGTCCACCACGCCCGGCCCGAGCGCCCGCACCAGCGCCGGCAGCAGGTCGCCCCGCACCCTCGACCGGGCGTACGACGGGTCGCTGTTGTGCGGGTCCTGCCACGGGCTCAGCCCGAGCACGGCGCAGGCGCCGCGCGTCTGCTCCCGACCGATCTCCAGCAGCGGTCGCAGCAGTGGCACCCCGCCCAGATCGCGCCGGGCGGGCATCCCGGCCAGCCCTCGTGGGCCGGCGCCCCGGGCGAGCGCGAGCAGCACCGTCTCCGCCTGGTCGTCACGGGTGTGCCCGGTGAGCACCGCTACGGCGTTCTGCTGCCGGGCCGCCTCGGTCAGCGCCTGGTAGCGGGCCTCGCGGGCGGCCGCCTCCGGCCCGCCCGGACGCCCGGCCACTTCCACCCGGACCACAGTCGCCGACGCGAAACCGACCCCTCGCCCCCAGGTGGCCACCGCCTCGGCGCGCTCCGCGGAGCCGTCCTGCAAGCCGTGGTCGACGGTGACGAGCGCCGCGGCGCGGCCCAGCCGCGGCGCCACGAAGACGGTGGCCGCCGCGAGCGCGAGCGAGTCGGCACCACCGGAGCAGGCGACCAGCACCGGACCGCCGGACGGCAGACCGGTCAGGGCGCGGCGGACCGCCACCCGGATCGCGGCCACCGGCGGAGCGAGCGCGGCCACCGGCGGGTGGTCAGCCAGCGGCCGGGATGGTGCCGGCCGGGCCGTGCACCCGGGCGACCCAGGCGTCCGGGTCACCCAACTCCGACAGTCGAGGCAGGGTCAGCGGCGAGTTGAAGATCGAGTTGAACCCGTCCATGCCGACGCGTTCCACCACCCCGTGCACGAACTTGCGTCCCTCGGCGTACTGGCGCATCTTGACGTCCACCCCGAGCAGCCGGCGAATCGCCTTCTCCAGCGGGTTGCCCGCCTCCCGGCGTCGGTTGAACGACGCCCGGATCCGCTCCACGCTCGGGATCACCTGCGGGCCCACGCCGTCCATCACGAACTCGGCGTGCCCCTCCAGCAGGGTCATCAACGCGGTGAGCCGGTCCAGTACGGCCCGCTGTGCCGGGGTCTGCACGATGTCCAGCACGCTGGTGCGGCTCTCCGGATCACGGACCGCGTCGGACAACGTGGCCACCCCGCGCCGCAACCGCTCGACCAGGTGCTCACTTCCGCTGGACGAGGCGTCGACGAACGCCTGCACCTCACTGAGAAAATAGGCCCGCATCCACGGCACCGCCGTGAACTGGGTGCGGTGGGTGACCTCGTGCAGACACACCCAGAGCCGGAAATCCCGAGGGTCGGCGCCGAGCTTGCGCTCCACCTCGACGATGTTCGGTGCGACCAGCAGCAGCTGGCCCGGGTCGGCCGAGAAGACCTCGTACTGGCCGAGCACCCGGCCCGAGAGGTAGGCCAGCACCGTCCCGGCCTGCACCCCAGTGAGCCGGGATCCGATCGCCTCGGTCAACGCGCCCGGTTGCTTGTCGCCGGAGAGCCGACTCACCAGCGGTGTGATCACCTCGCGGAGACCGGCGATGTTGGTCGCGGCCCAGTCGCGGCGATCGACCACCCGGACCGGCGGATGCGCCACCTGCGCCCGCAACCCCGTGTAGTCGGCCACGTGCCCGGCCGCCTCGTCGGTCAGCCGACGCAGGTCACCGACCACGTCGGTGGCCTCCGCGTACGACACGCGGGGGCCAGACTTGCTCAACGCCCCCGCCGTGGCGGCGGCCAGATCCCAGTCCACGAACTGCGCCATGAACCCACCGTACCCGCGCCGCGACACCCCGGCCCGGGCTCGCGCCCTCGATCGACGCCGATGGTGATCGCGTCGCCCCCCGAACCGGCGACGGTCAGCCGCAGCCGCAGCCGGCCAACGCGGCGGCGATCCGGTCCAGTGCCGGCTGGGCGGTGTCCCGGTCACCCGGCACCTTGTCGGTGAGCACCGCAAAGGTCAGCAGCCGACCATCGGCGGTGGTGACCAGGCCCGCGACGGAGTGCACGCCGGTCAGGGTGCCGGTCTTGGCCCGGACGCTGCCCGCGCCTGCGGCGGTGCCCGCGGTGTTGCGGTAGCGCTCGTTCAGGGTCCCGGACCAACCGCCCACCGGCAGGCCACCGAAGACGCCGGCCAGCTCCGGATGGTCCGGACTGGCGGCCAAGCGGATCAGATCGGTCAGCAGCGACGGGCTGATCCGGTTGAGCCGGGACAGGCCGCTGCCGTCGGAGACGCTGATCTCGTCGGCGGGCAGGCCCAGCTCCGCCACCTCGGCGTCCATCGCCGCGGAGCCGCCGTCGAACGAGGCGGGCTGACCACGGGCCATCGCGACCTGCCGGGCGAGCGCCTCGGCCACCAGGTTGTCGCTCTCGCTGATCATGATGTCGACCAGCCGGATCAGCGGCGGAGACTGCACCACGCCCAGTTCGGTACCCGGTGCCGGGCTGGCACCGGCCGCCGCCTGAGGCGGGGCCGCGCCCCGCTTCACGGAGTCGGTCGGCACCCCGAGCAACCGGGCGAACGCCTTGCCGGCGGACAGGTCCGGCTCGGTGAACCGCTGGGCGGACCCGTGCTCGACGCCCGGGTCGGTACGCGCGCCGTCGGTCATCAACGCGGTCACCGCGCCGCCCGAACCGCCGGTGGGGATGTCGTCGTCCCAGCCAGGGCCGTAGACCGGGCCGGAGTAGACCGAACCGTCGACGGTGACACTGGTCGGGGGCGTACCGCCGAGCGCGGTACGCACCTGGGCGGCCAGGTCGTCGAGGCGCGCCGCACCCGGGTAGTAGCCCTTCTTGTTGATCGCGAGGGTCGGGTCGCCGCCCCCGACGATCACCACCTCGCCGGCCTTCGCGCCGGCCACGACACGAGTGGGAATCCGGTAGCCCGGCCCCCGGGCCGCCAGCACTGTCACAGCGGTCGCCAGCTTCGTCACCGAGGCGGGCACGGTGCCGTCGTCCGCCCCCTTGGCGAACAGCGTCTGACCGGTGATCACGTCGGCGACCGAGACGTTCACCCGGTCGCCCAGGGCGGCGACGCCGACCAGTGGGTCGAGCACGGCCCGAACCCCGTCCGGGGTGGGCACCGGGGCGTTCGCATCCGGGCCGCCCAGCACGTCCGACGGGGCGGGTTCCGGAGTCACGCCGACCGCGTTCGGCCCGGACCCGGCGTCGTCGCCCAGCCACCCGGCGACCGGGCCGGGACGGGTGATCACGACTCCGACACTGGCGAGCACCAGCAGGAGCGCGGCGGCCAGCACCACCGGCAGCCGCCTCCGGCGGCGCGGCGCGGCGGGTGCGGGCGCGGGCGCGGCGTCGGCGGGTGCCGGCAACGCGGAGATCGGCGGGCCCACCGGGGGAACCCCGCCGGAGCCGGTCGGCCCGGGACCGAACGACGGGCTGACCGGCGCAGGGCTGACCGGGACCGTGGCACTGCCGCGTGGCGGGCCGCTCACCGGTTGCTCACCGCCTGCTACCGGGAAGTGCCCCCCGTTCGGAGCGGGCGACGCCGGCCCGGCCGGCGGGCGCCAGGGCAGCGGCGGGGGTCGCTCGGGCACCGTCTCCGGTGCCGGGGCCGGTGTTTCGGGAGCCCGTGGGAGGTGCGCCTCCGGCACCGGGACCCGCCCCTTGGCACTGCCGGAGCCGGATCGTCCGGTACCGTGCGCGGAGCCCCCGTCCGGGCGGTAGTGTGAATCTTCCCTCCCCACGACCCCCTCCTCCCCCAGCGAAAATCGGCTTGGGTGACACTACTTCGGTCCGAAGACTATGCGGCGGCCGGAGTCGGCGGGTGGGCATTCACCTGTCCGGAGGGCCGCCATTGGTTCCGTTAGCCAGCGTGGGCAGACGAGGGAGCGTGCAGATGGATTTCGACGTGACGGTTGAGATCCCCAAAGGTCACCGGAACAAGTACGAGGTGGACCACAAGACCGGCCGCATCAGGCTGGACCGCACCCTCTTCACCTCCACCCAGTACCCGGCCGACTACGGGTTCATCGAGGGCACTCTGGGCGAGGACGGTGACCCGCTGGACGCGCTGGTGCTGGTCCCCGAGCCGACCTTCCCGGGCTGTCTGATCCGCTGCCGCACCATCGGCATGTTCCGGATGACCGACGAGAAGGGCGGGGACGACAAGGTCCTCTGCGTGCCCTACGAGGATCCTCGCCAGGAGCACCTGCGCGACATCCACCACCTCGGCGAGTTCGACCGGCTGGAGATCCAGCACTTCTTCGAGGTCTACAAGGACCTGGAGCCCGGCAAGTCGGTGGAGGGCGCGACCTGGGTCGGCCGCACCGAGGCCGAGGCCGAGATCCATGCCTCCTACCAGCGGGCCAGGGACGCCGAGGCGCGCGGCGAATCCATGCACTGATCGACCCTGACGCACCGGGCCCGAGGGCCGCTCAACCGAGCAGCCCTCGGGCCCGGTCGTACAGGTCGAGCACCGCGCAGGCGATCGGCACCACGGCGACCACCAGGGCCGTGTCGGTGAGGTCCGCGATCCTCCCGAGGTACGGCGAGACCGGCCGGCGGGCGTACCCGGTGCCGCTGGCGACCGCCACCAGGGCCAGGGCCGCCCCGCCCAGGACCAGCACCAACCGCCCGGTCTCGTCTGCCCGACCGACCAGCACGACACCCAGCGCCGCGTAGCCGGCCAGCCCGGCGAGCACCGTCGGCACCCGGTGTCGCAGCGCCACGAACAGTCGCGACCGCAGCAGCAGCACGGCCGAGGTGACCGCCACCAGCACCCGACCGGCCGTGCCACCGGCGACCACGAGTACGACCGCGGTGGCCACCACCAGCAGCGCGTGGCCGATCAGCATCCCGGTGAGCATCTCCTCGGTGCGGATCACCGCAGCGTGCACCCGGCCCCGGTCCGGCAGATCCCGCACCCGCTCCGGCTCCTCCGCGGAGGTGGCGGCCGGCAGGGTGATCGGCGGCAGGGGCAGCTTGCCCAGCCGGATGGCCAGCAGTGGTATCACGCCGACGGCGAAGACCAGTGCGCTGAGCAGCACGGCCGCCGTACCGGCCGTGGTCATCAGCAGCCCACCGAGTGCGGCCCCCGCGCCGATCAGGCCGACCGTGACACCGGCCACGAAGACCCGCAGCCAACTGGCCACCCCGAGGAGACCGATCAGCGCCGCCAGCAGCAGCGCGACCGAGCCGCCCAGCAGTTCGGGAGCGCCCACCCAGCGGGCCGGCCCGAACGGCCCGACCGGGTCGCCGGAGCCGACGGCCAGGGCACCGGCAGTGAACGCGTAGGGCAGCGCGTAGCCGCCGAGCGTCGCCCCGGCGACGCCGTCGCCGTTGGCGCGGGAGGCGACAGTGCCGGCCACTGTCAGCACCAGCGCCACCGCGACGGCCACCAGCCAGCCGGTCCGGTGCGTCGGGCCACCGGCGAGCAACGCGAGCAGCCCGACCGCGAGCGGCACGGCGGCACCGGCCAGACCGGCTGCCCGGGTGGCTGTGGGAGACCAGGCGCCGCCCCGGCGGCGAGCACCATCGGCGATCGCCTCGATGACGTCGTCGTACTCCAACTCGGGCCAGTGCGCGCGGGCCGGCACGAGGTGCAGCACCTCACCGTCGCGCACCCCCTGCGGCAGCAGCGCCTGTGCGGTCACCAGCAACGCCCCGTCGGTGCGGCGGAGCACCCAACCGCCGTGCTGCTCGCCGTCGTCGGCCAGCCCGACACCGGCGTGCCGGAGCACGTCGGGCAGCAGCTCAGCCAGGGGCACCTGCTCCGGCAGGGCGACGTCCACCCGTCGTTGCGGCGCGCTGATGGTGACGCGTGCCAGCCCGGTTGTCATCGACTGGTCTCCATATCGAGGGGGATCGGAGGCTGCGCGGACGACAGGACTTTACCTACCATGAGCCAGGCTCGGGTTACCCAGCGCTGTCAGGAGGCCGAGTGTCCACAGTCGTCATCAAGCGCCCGCCGCGCCGACCAGCGCCGGAGATTCCCGCCGGTGAGCTGTCGGTCGACGCACCGCCGGAGATCCCTGTGGTGACCGGCGGGCGGTGGCAGCAGCTGCTCATGCTGCTACCCATGCTCGGCGGCACGGTGGCGATGGCGATGATGTTCGGCCGGGGCGGCGGGGCCTACTCGTACGTGGTGGGCGGCATGTTCGGGCTCTCCTCGTTGGCGATGCTTGTGACGTCCTGGGGCAGCGCCTCCGGCACCCCCAAGAAGTCCGAGATGATGGCCGCCCGCAGGGAGTACCTGCGCCACCTGGCCACGCTGCGGCGGCGGGTCCGGCGGACCGCGGGCCAGCAACGGGCCGGGCTCTACTACCGGCACCCGGATCCGGGCCGGCTCTGGTCGACGGTGGACAGCCACCGGGTCTGGGAGCGGCGCCCCGTCGACCCCGATTTCGCTGTGGTGCGGGTCGCCGTCGGGCCGCAGACACTGGCCACCCCACTGGTCCCACCGGTCACCCGGCCGCTGGAGGAGCTCGAGCCGATGACCGCCGGCGCGCTACGCCGCTTCCTGGACGCGTACTCCGTGGTGCCGGACCTGCCGGTGGCGCTTTCGCTGCGCAGCTTCGCCCGGGTGCACGTACGATCCGCCGGCCGCGGCCGGGCGACCACCCCGACCACCGGCGGGCCACCCACCGGTGACCCGGCGACACAGGCGCTGGTCCGGGCGGTGCTGACCCAGCTGGCGGTCTTCCACGCCCCCGACGAGCTGCTCGTCGCGGTGTGCGCCGGGCCGGAGCGCCGCGCGTGCTGGGAGTGGGTGAAGTGGCTCCCGCACGCCCACCATCCCGGCCGCACCGACGCGCTCGGCCCGGTACGCCTGGTCACCAGCTCGGCCGCCGAGTTGGAGTCGCTGCTGGCCGACGTGCTGGCCACCCGGTCCCGGTTCAGCCCGGCCGGCCCGGCCACCGACGGCCCACACGTGGTGGTGGTCCTCGACGGCGGCGACCTGACCGGTGCCAGTGACCTGACCGGCGACGGCGGCATCGACGCGGTCACCGTGCTGGACCTGGACACCCCGCCGCCCCGACTGCTGGACCGGTACGCGCTGCTGCTGGAGTTGCACGGCCGACGGCTGCACTCGCGGTCGACCGACGGGCACGCCGAGGTGGGCACCGCCGACCAGTTGGACCTGGCCGACGCCGAGGCGGTCGCCCGACGGTTGGCGCCGCTGCGGCTCGCCGGCGCGGCCCGCGGGCCGGACGCCCCGTTCCAGGCCGACCTGGGCCTCCCCGAGCTGCTCGGCCTCGGTGACCCCGAGAGCTTCACGGCGGAACAGGGCTGGTTGCCGCGCTCGGCACGGGACCGGTTGCGGGTGCCCATCGGGGTGGGCGCGGACGGCGGCGCCATCGAGCTGGACCTCAAGGAGTCCGCCCAGGACGGCATGGGCCCGCACGGCCTGCTCATCGGGGCGACCGGCTCCGGCAAGTCCGAGCTGCTCCGCACGCTGGTGCTGGGGCTCGCCGCCACGCACAGCTCCGAGCAGCTCAACTTCGTGCTCGTCGACTTCAAGGGTGGCGCCACCTTCACGTCGTTCGACCGGCTGCCGCACACCGCGGCCGTGATCACCAACCTGGCCGACGCGTTGCCCCTGGTCGATCGCATGGTGGACGCTATCAACGGGGAGTTGGTCCGCCGCCAGGAGTTGCTGCGGCGGGCCGGCAACTTCGCCAGCGTGCGCGACTACGAGCGGGCCAGGGCGGCCGGCAGCCCCCTCGCCCCGCTGCCGTCGTTGCTGCTGATCTGCGACGAATTCTCGGAGCTGCTCTCCGCCAAGCCCGACTTCATCGACCTGTTCGTGCAGATCGGCCGGCTGGGCCGGTCGCTCGGCGTGCACCTGCTGCTCGCCAGCCAGCGCCTGGAGGAGGGTCGGCTCCGCGGGTTGGACACCCACCTTTCGTACCGGATCGGGTTGCGCACCTTCTCGGCACTGGAGTCCCGGACGGTGCTCGGCGTGGCGGACGCGCACGAGCTGCCCCGCTCACCGGGCCACGGCTACCTGCGTGCCGGCACCGACCCGCTGGCCCGGTTCAAGGCCGCGTACGTCTCGGGTGCCGTCCGCCGTCGGGCCGCGCCGGGCGGCGTCGCCGCCGAGGGGGGCGCGCGGCTGCTCACCTTCACCACCCACGTCGTACCGGTGCCCGAGCCGGCGGCCCCGGTCGTGCCCGTCGTGGCGGAGGAGGAGGGCACCAGGACGCTGCTCGACCTTCTGGTGGACCGGCTCGTCGGGCAGGGCCCGCCGGCGCACCAGGTCTGGCTCCCGCCGCTCGGCCAGCCGCCGGCCCTGGACGAGCTGCTCGGTCCGGTCGAGGTGCACCCGAAACGCGGGCTGACAGTGGGCAACCCGGAGCTGCACGGGGCACTCGGCGTGCCGATGGCGGTGGTGGACAAACCATTGGAGCAGCGCCGGGACCTGCTCTGGCTGGCGCTGGACGGCGCTGCCGGGCACGTCGCGGTGGTCGGTGCGCCGCAGAGCGGCAAGTCCACCGCCCTGCGCACGCTGATCTGCGCGCTGGCGCTCACCCACACACCGGCCGAGGTGCAGGTCTACTGCCTCGACTTCGGCGGCGGCGGGTTGGCCGCGCTGCGCGACCTTCCGCACGTCGGAGGGGTGACCGGCCGCGCCGACCCGACCGCCGTACGACGCACCGTCGGCGAGATGACCACCCTGCTGGTCGACCGGGAACGCCGCTTCGCCGAGCTGGGCGTGGAGTCGATGGCCGCGTACCGGCAGCGTCGAGCGGCAGCGGGGACGGCCGGGCAGCCGGGTACCGACCCGTACGGCGACGTGTTCCTGGTGATCGACGGGTGGACCACCATCCGCGGCGAGTACGACGACCTGGAGCCACTCGTCACCGACCTGGCCACCCGGGGTCTGTCGTACGGGCTGCACGTGGTCGCCACCGGGCTGCGCTGGCTGGATTTCCGCCCGGCGATCCGGGACCTGTTCGGCTCCCGGCTGGAGCTGCGCCTCGGTGATCCGGCCGACTCGTTGGTGGCCCGGCGTGCGGCCGCCAACGTGCCGGAGCGCTCCGGCCGAGGGGTGACAGCGGAGGGCCTGCACTTCCTCACCGCGCTGCCCCAGCTCGGTACCGCCGGCGGAGACACCGCCGACCTGGTCAAGAGGGCCGCCGACGGGTGGGCGGGTGCTCCGGCGCCCCGGGTGCGGCTGCTCCCGCCGGTGCTGCCGTACGCCGATCTGGACCTCACCTCGACGACCGGGCTGCGGCTGCCGATCGGGATCGCGGAGGCGGACCTGCGCCCGGTGTTGCTCGACTTCGCAACCGAGCCGCACTTCGTGGTCTTCGGGGACTCGGAGTGCGGCAAGTCGTCGTTCCTGCGCGCGCTGGCCACGTCGATCATCACCCGGTTCACTCCCGAGCAGGCCCGGGTGATCCTCGTCGACTACCGGCGCAGCCTGCTCGGTGCCATCGAGACGCCGCACCTGATCGGGTACGGCACCGCGGCGGCACACACCGCCGACCTGGTCGAGTCGGCCGCCGGTTACCTGGAGCGGCGGGCTCCCGGGCCGGAGGTCACCCCGCAGCAGTTGCGGGACCGGTCCTGGTGGTCCGGGCCGGAACTGTTCGTGCTGGTGGACGACTACGACCTGGTGGCGGCGGGGCCTGCGAACCCGTTGCGCGCACTGGAGGAGCACCTGCCGCACGCCCGGGACATCGGTCTGCACCTGGTGTTGGCACGCCGGTCCGGTGGGGCGAGCCGGGCCCAGTACGAACCGATCGTGCAGCGCCTGCGGGAGCTGTCCACGGCCGGCCTGGTGATGGCGGGCAGCCCCGAGGAGGGTGCACTCGTCGGGCCGGTGCGACCCGGACCGCTGCCGCCGGGGCGTGGTCGGCTGGTCACCCGGCGGGAGGGCGTGCGCCTCGTTCAGTTGGCACAACTGCCGCCGCAATGACCTGACTCGCCGGTTCTTCCCGTGACGGGTGGGGAAACCGGTAATCTCCGATCGTCATGGTTCCGTCGGGATGGATGGCTGAGGATGTGACTGGGGTGCGGTACAGCGGTCCGTCAGCGGCCCGACGAGCGACCGGCCGGGCGCTGCTCGGCGTGGCCGCGGCGCTTGCCGTCGTGGCCCCGACCGCGGCAGCCGTGCCGGTCGCCGCGCCCACGAACGGTGGACAGCTCGCCGGCGCGCCGATGGCATTCGCCCCCGGTGACGCCGTCGCCCGCACCGATCAGGTCCGCGACGAGCAGTGGCAGCTCGACGAGTTGCAGGCCGAGACGGCGTGGCGCACCTCGACCGGCCGGGGTGTGACAGTGGCGGTGGTCGACTCCGGGGTGGACGGCAACCACCCCGACCTGGTCGGCCAGGTGCTGCCCGGCAAGGACCTGGTTGGCCCCGGTGGTGCGCCGGGCCCGGATCCGGTGGGTCACGGCACCACGGTCGCCGGCCTGATCGCCGGGCGCAACGACGACAAGCGGGGTGTCGTCGGCCTGGCACCGGACGCCCGGATCCTGCCGGTCCGTGTGCTGGACGAGGAGAACCGTTACGACGACGCGCTGATCGTCGCCCAGGGGGTCCGCTGGGCGGTCGACAACGGCGCCCGCGTGATCAACCTGTCGCTGGGCGGCAGCGGCGACAGCCCGGCCCTGGCCGCCGCCCTGGACTACGCGTTCGTGCGGGACGTGGTCGTGGTCGCCTGCACCGGCAACCTGGCCACCTCCACCAGCTCCAAGGTCTGGTATCCGGCTCGTGAGCCGGGTGTGATCGCCGTGTCCGGTCTGGAACGCAGCAGCGACAACCTGTGGTCCGGTTCGATCACCGGCCGGGCGACGGTGCTCACCGCTCCCGCCAGCGGGCTGGTCGGCGCCAAGCCGCCCGGCGGGTACTGGCGGGTGCAGGGCACCAGCTTCGCCGCGCCACTGGTGGCGGCGACCGCCGCGCTGGTCCGCTCCCGCTATCCGCAGATGCCCGCGGGTGAGGTGGTCAACCGGTTGTTGGCAACCGCCCGGGACGTGGGCCCGACCGGTCGGGACGACCGCTTCGGGTACGGGGTGGTCGACCCGGTGGCTGCGTTGAGCGCTCAGGTGCCGCCGGTGACCGCCAACCCGCTGGACGACCAGACGTCGCCGGGCGTGACCGGTTTCGGTCCGGCGCCCGGCTCGGCCGACGACGGTCCGGTGGCCGGTGCCGGTAGCGATCCACTCGGTCTTGCCGCATCCGGTCAGCAGAGCCGCTGGACGGCTCGGGCGGCGGGCGGTCAGGACACCTCCGCACCGGAGCAGCTGTGGACCACTGTCGTGCTCCTCGTCGCTCTGGTCGGCGGTGCGGCACTGATGGTGCGCCGACTGCGTCAGCGGACCCGTTGATCGCGACCGACCGGCAGGCCTGACCGGCTGCCCGGCCGGGTAGAACGGACCCATGAGTACGCACCGGCCGCCCACCCTCGCCCCCACCGGTCAGCCGTCCTGGCGGCACCGCCGATTCGACCCCGACCATGCGTTGGGTCTGCGGCTCACTCTCGCCGCGACGGCGGCGTTCCTGGTGCTGGTGCCGTTCGCGCTGCTCACACTGCTGGTGCTCGGCGCCTGGGCACCGCTGCACCGGCTGGACACGGCGGTCACCGACGCGCTGCACGGCTACGCCCAGGATCACCCGGCCTGGGTCGTGCTGATGCGGGTCTGGACAGAGGTGTTCGCACCGATGCCACTGCGCGCCGTCGCACTGCTCCTGGTGGTCTGGCTGCTGCGCCGGGGAGCCCGCCGGCTGGCCCTCTGGGCGGCCACCACCATGGTCGTCGGCGGCTTGATCGGTCCGCTGCTCAAGTTGCTGGTCGGCCGGGACCGGCCGGAGTTGCTGGACCCGGTGGCCCGGGCCGCCGGCTACTCGTTCCCCTCCGGGCACGCGCTGAACGCCACCCTGGCCGCCGGGGTGCTGCTGCTGGTGCTCCTGTCGTACGCCGGCCGGGGGGCGGCGCGGGTGGCGCTCTGGGTGGCGGCGGTCCTGCTCACAGTGGTGACCGGGCTGAGCAGGGTGGCGCTGGGCGTGCACTTCACCAGCGACGTGGTGGGTGGATGGTTGCTCGGTGTGGCAGTGGTCGCGGCTACCACCGCCGCGTTCACCAGTTGGCGGGCACACACCGGTCTTCGGCCGGTCCGGCCGACCCGCGACGGCGTCGCTCCCGAGGTCGAGCGGCAGCCGGGAGCGGCCTGAGGAGTGAGGACGAGGTCGGCCGGGTACTGGCCGACCCATGTCCCAGACCGTGGTCCAGATCGTCCGGCGGGTGCTGCTGCCGGTGTCCCTCCTGCTCGGGCTCATGGTGCTGCTCGGGGTGCTGGTCACCCGGGTGTTCGCCCGGACCTGGCCGTTCACTGTGGAGGACGCGGTGAACCGGGAGCTGGCCGCCGACCGCACCGGCGACTGGAACAACGTCTCGCTGGTGTTCAGCACGCTGGCCAGCACCCAGATGATCGTCGTGGTCACCGTGCTGGTGGCGTTGGCGCTGCGGCTCTGGCTGAAGCGCTGGCGCGAGCCGCTGTTCCTGTGCGCGGCGGTGACCGCCCAGGCACTGGTGTTCCTGCTGACCACGCTGGCGATCGACCGTCAGCGGCCGGCGGTGGAGCACATGGACGTCTCGCCACCCACGTCGAGTTTTCCGTCCGGGCACACCTCGGCGGCGGTGGCGCTCTACGTCGGCATCGCCGTGCTGCTGGCGCTGCGGGCACGGAGCACCGGCGCGAAGGTCGCCTGGTGGACGCTGCTGCTGATGGTGCCGCTGGGCGTGGCGATGACCCGGATGTACCGGGGAATGCACCACCCGAGCGACGTGGTGGCGTCCTTCGTCAATGGCGGCACGTGCGTCGCGATCATGGCCCGTGCCGTGCTGGACCGGGGGCTGCGGTGGGGGCGGGCGAAGCTACCGACCGTTGGCCGTCGCGCCCTGCCTGCTCAGGGCTGAGCAGGCCCGGCAGCGACGCTCAGGTGCACTCGCCGGTGGCGACCTGCCGGTTGCGTTCGGCACCGGCCAACGCCACCGGGCGGGCCTCGGCCGCCGTGACGGCGAAGCCGGTGTTCGGGTCGTCGGACGCCGCCGCGAAGATCACTCCGAGCACCAGGCCGTTGGCGGAGAGCAGCGGACCGCCCGAGTTGCCGCTGCGCACCAGCGCCCGGATCGTGTAGATCTCCCGGGTCACCTCGCTGGACGAGTAGATGTCCGGGCCCTTGATCCGGTCGACGTCCCGGACCCGCGCCGACTGCGCGTTGTACGGGCCGTCGAGCGGGAAGCCGAGCACTATGGCGTCGGAACCGCTGCCCGCGTTGCCGGCGGCGAACCGCAGGGACGGCCCGGGCAGCCCGGGCACGAGCAGCACCGCGAGATCCCGGTTCGGGTCGTAGACCACCACCTTGCCGTCGTACCGCTCGCCGCCCAGCTCCACCGCCACCGAGCGGGTGCCGGCCACGACGTGCGCGTTGGTCATCACCCGGTCGTCCGCGTAGACGAAGCCGGAACCCTCGATCCGGCGTGAGCAGCTGGGCGCGGAGCCGAGCACCTTGACGACCGACTGCTGACCGCTGACCACCACCTGCGAGCCGGCCAGTGCCGGGTCCGGCGGGTCGACCTGCCGGGCCCGGGTGGGCGCGAGGTCACCGAAGACGTCCGGAAACCCGTCGGTGTCGACGGTGTCTTCCAGCGCCGTGGACAGCTGGTGGGCCTGCTCCGGCAGGACCTGGTTGACCACCGTGATCAACGCGCTGTTGCGGACCGAGGCGGCGAGCCAGGGCACCGAGGACGAGCCGAGCGGCACCGCGACCAGCCAGGCGAGCAGGAGCACCGCGAACAGCGAGACGAGCGCCCCACCGACGTCGTCGGCCCGTTTGCCCACGTCGCTGGTGATCGTCTTGCGCAGGTGCGAGCCGAGCCAACCGGCGAGTGCCTGCCCGACCACCGCCAGCCCGAAGATGGCCACCAGCGAGATCAGCACACGGGTGCCGGCGTCCACGAACTGTCTGGCGAACAGCGGCCCCAGCTGGAGACCCAGCAGCAGACCCAGAAAGAAGCCGGACAACGACGTGACGCCGATGACGAAACCCTGGCGGTATCCGCTGATCGCGAACACGAGCATGAGCAGCAGCAGGACGAGATCCACGACGGACACGGGTCAAGCGTACGGGCAGTGTGCCCACCGGATGACCATCGCTTGCGGATGGTGACCGTGCGGTCAGCGCAGGGCGTTCTCGTCGGCGTCGTCGGTGCCGGCGGACGGGGCTGGTGTCGCCCCGGTCGGCGGAAGCTCCACCACCCGCCCGCGCGACCAGGGACGGGCCCAGCCGCCCATCTCGAGCAGGGTGGCGAGCACCCCGGCGGTGAAGCCCCAGACGAGCATCCCGCGCGCCGAGAACGCCGGCCCGATCCAGCCGCTCGGGTGCCGGACCCGCAGTCGGTTGGCCGGATCGACCAGCTCGCTGACCGGCAGGCGGGCGACGTGTGCCACCTCGGCCGGCTCCCGGGGGTGCACCGGGTGCGGGTCGTGCCACCAGGCCAGCACCGGCGTGACCACGAAGTCGCTGACCGGGATCCACAGTTTCGGCAGCTCGGCCAGCACTGTCACGCTGGACGGGTCGAGGCCCACCTCCTCGTTCGCCTCGCGCAGGGCGGTGGCGCGGACGTCGGCGTCCTCCGGGTCGGCCGCACCCCCGGGAAAGGCGGGCTGGCCGGCGTGGTTGCGCAGGGTGGCGGCGCGTTGCAGGACCAGCACGTCGGGACCCGCGCCGGGCTGCTCGCCGAGCAGCACCAGCACCGCGCTCTCCCGACCACCCTCGGCCGGCGTGGTCAGCCGGGTGAAGTCCTCGGCGCGGGCGGTGCCCAGCCGGGTCAGCAACGGCTCGATCCACTCGGGGGGCCGACGGGTCACGCCGGCACCGCCAGGCCGAGGTGCTGGCGGACCAGCTTGGCGAGCTTGGTGTCGTCGAGAGCGCCGCTGGCGTCGATGTGCCGGACCTGACCGTCGGCGTCGACGAAGAGGGTCAGCGGAATGGCGTTGCGCTTCAGCTCGCGCTGTAGCGCCTCGCCCTGGTCCACCAGGATCGGGAACCGGACGCCGAAGTCCTCACCGATGGACTGGGCGCCGCCCCGGCTGTCCCGACTGTTGACCCCGACCACCTGGAGCTGACCGGCGGCCCGCTCGCTGAGGCGTTGGAAGGCGGGCAGCTCCTTGCGGCACGGCGGGCACCAGGAAGCCCACACGTTGATCACCGCCGGCCCGGCCACCTCCCGCAGCACGACGGGGGCACCGCCGGTGAAGCAGGAGAGCGTCAGCTCCGGCAGCGCCGACCCGCCAGCGGCGCGCGCCGTCGTGCCGGACGTTCCGGGCGACGCCGGAATCGCCGTTGCGGAAGTCGCCGTGCCGGAGTTGGGCGACGTGGTCGTGGGCGCCGTGCTCAGCGTGGCGCAGTCCCGGAACGGGGAAGGTCGCTCGGCGGCCGGCCGGGGGGCTGGCTCGTCGTTGGCCGTGCCGCTGGTGCAACCGGTGACGGCCAGCAGCAGCGGCAGGACGGCGAGGGCGAGGCGGCGGCGGTTCACGGCACCTCCGCCGTGATCGCCTGCGCCGGCACCAACTCCGGGTCGACCCCGGCAGCCACCGCGAGGTCACGCGCCCGAGGGCCCTTGAGCAGCTTGGCGGCGGCCGCCGGCTCGGTCGGGCCGGTGCCGTACGAAGGGCAGAGCTTCGCGAGCGTGCAGGCGCCGCAGGCCGGCTTGCGGGCGTGGCAGACCCGTCGCCCGTGGAAGATGATCCGGTGCGAGAGCATGGTCCAGTCGCGCTTGTCGTACAGCGCGCCGATCGCGTGCTCGATCTTGACCGGATCGGTCTCGGTGGTCAGCCGCCACCGGTGGACCAGTCGCTGGAAATGCGTGTCGACGGTGATGCCCGGGACGTCGAAGGCGTTGCCCAGGATCACGTTGGCGGTCTTGCGGCCGATGCCGGGGAGCGTCACCAGGTCGACGAGCCGGCCCGGGACCGCGCCGTCGTACCGGTCGAGGAGGGCCTGACCGAGCTTGAGCAGTGAGTCGGTCTTGTTGCGGTAGAAGCCGGTGGGCCGGATCAGCTCCTCCATCTCGCCCCGGTCGGCGCCGGCGTACGCGGCAGCGCTCGGATAGCGGGCGAAGAGCTTCGGGGTGACCTCGTTGACCTTCTTGTCCGTGCACTGCGCGGACAGGATCGTGGCGACGGCCAACTCCAGAGCGTTGGAGTGGTCCAGCTCACAATGCGCGTCGGGATGCGTCTCGGCCAGCACCCGGCCGATCTTGCGGGCACGGCGTTTGCGCCCGAGATCGGTCTCGCTGGCACCGGGAGGGCTACTGGTCACGACGGTCAGCCTACGTCGCACCCCGGACGCTCCTCGTCGGGTCAGCCGCCGGTCGGCGGCGAGATCTTCCCCTGCCCGTCGAGGCGAGCGCCGCCCTTCGGAAAGTCGGCGGGGCTCAACTCGGTGACCAGGCCCAGGCCCCGGTCGTCCGGGTCCATCGTCGGCTTGCCGGCGGAGTTCATGTACGTGGAGGTGAACGAGCCGCCGGCCCAACTGCCGTCCGGCTTGAGCGACACCTTCAGTACCCCGCCCCAGCCGAGGCGGCCGTCGTTGCTCAGCGAGTTGCCGCCGCCGGCGAAGTTGCCCAGGCTGTACGCGATCAGGCGCCCCTGGTAGAACTCCATCCCGCGCAGCACGTGCGGGCCGTGCCCGACGATCAGGTCGGCGCCAGCGTCGATCATGGCGTGCGAGAACTTCACCGGGTCGCCCCGGTTTTCGCCCAGGAACATCTCCGTGCCGGGCTTCACCCGGGTCTTGTCGACGCCCTCGCCACCCATGTGCACCTGCACCACGACCAGGTCGGCCATGGTGGCGGCCTTGGCGACCACCGCCTTCGCCTTGTCGATGTCGACGAGGCTGTTGGACCAGACGTACGACGAGAAGCCGGCGACGGCGACCTTGACGCCCTTGACGTCGACCACGGTGATCTCGTTCGGCGCGCCGGTGTGCTCCAGGTCGTACTTCTTCAGCGCCTTCTGGGTGTTCTCGTAGCCCTTGGGCCCGTAGTCGTACCCATGGTTGTTGGCCTGGTTGAGCACGTCGAAGCCGGCGTCACGCAGGTGCGCGGCGTACTCCGGCGGAGCGCGGAACTGGAAGCAGCGGGTGGAGTTCGCCCCGCACTTGCCGGTGCCGGTGTCGACCGTCAGCGGCTCCTCCAGGTTGCCCATCACCAGGTCTGCCTTGAGCGCCTCGGTGACCGAGTTGAAGAAGCCCTTACCGCCGGCGGCGGGCAGCCGACTGGGCGCGTTGCCCATGATGATGTCGCCGGTGGCGGAGAGCGAGATCGCGCCACCCTGACCGGCCGATGCGGGCCCGGTGGCCTTCGGGCCGGTCGTGGAGACCGGCGCGCCGGTGCCACCGCCTCCCGCGCCTGGCTGCCAGACGGGTGCCTCACCACCGGGGTCGGCACAGCCGGCCACGAGGAGGGCGGCCAGCAGCGCGGCGAGGCCGAGGGCGACGCGGCGGCGCGGGCGGGACGCGAGGGGTGCGGGAGCGTACATCGCCCGCGACCCTACCGGTCGTTAAACGCGCCGACGACAGCCGATCGGTTGGACTTTGCGCCCCTGAGCTGCTCGGACCACGGCACGACCGGCCGCGAACCGCCGGCGAGCACCGCCGCGTGCACCGCTCGGGCCAGCGGGGCGCCCCAGGTGGAGCGCGGCCCGCCGTACGCGGCCTCCGGCCCGTCCACCGGGCAGAGCACGGTGACCGCGTCGGTGGGCGTACCGGTCCCCGACACCCCCAGCTCGGTGATCGCCTGGGTCTTCGCCTCGGTCGCGGTGGCCACCGCATTCACCAGCGCCGAGTCGGCGAGCCGGGCCGGCACGTACACCACGATGTTGACAGTGCCGACGTGTGGGGCCAGCGCGGCCGGCGTCGGCGCGGCAGCGGGCACCGGCGTGCCGAGCCCGACCGTCGCCCAGGCCCGCACCCCGGCGTCGGTTCGCGCGACCACCTCTGTCACATCGACGCCGGTCAGCAGACCGACGCCGGGTCCGTCGAGGGCCAGCTCGGCGGCGAGCGAGGCCAGGTGGGCCGCGGGGTCATCCCGGTCGTACGACATCGGGACGGTCGCGTTCAACACCCACCGCCGGACCCCGATGCCACCGCCCAGCGGGGCACTGCTGACGGCCCGTAGGGGCACGTCCGCGCGCCAGACGAGCAGCGGGACATGCCGCCCGTCCTCGGCGCGGCTGGTCAGAGTCGGCTCGCTCAGCACGTCGGGCAGATTACGCCCACCGATCAAGATTCCAGGGGCGACCTCTGATTCATGCTCACGTGCGCCTAGACTTGGCGGCGCGCGAGGGGATCAGCGGACGGCGGCCCCGGCCGACGGACGGCACGCGCAACCGGAGGTGCGCAATGGACGAGGTACTGGCCCGCAGCGGGATCTTCCAGGGTGTTGACCCGGAAGCTGCCGAGGCGCTTGCCAAGGAGATGGAGACGATCGAGGTCCGCAAGGGCGAGATCGTCTTCAATGAGGGCGAGCCCGGTGACAGCCTCTACATCCTGCTGTCCGGGAAGATCAAGGTTGGTCGCCGCGCAGCGGACGGCCGGCAGAACCTCATCGCGGTGATGGGGCCGTCGGACATGGTCGGTGAGCTGTCGCTCTTCGACCCGGGTCCGCGTACGGCGACCGCCACCGCGGTGACCGACACCCGGCTGGTGCGGCTGCGTAAGCAGGCGCTGCGGCCGTGGCTCAACAACCGCCCGGAGATCGCCGAGCAGTTGCTCCGGGTGCTCGCCCGGCGGCTGCGCCGGACCAACGACTCGCTCGCCGACCTGATCTTCACGGACGTGCCGGGCCGGGTCGCCAAGAACCTGCTCCAGATGGCGGGCCGCTTCGGCACCCGCGACGGCGGCGTTCTGCGGGTGACCCACGACCTCACCCAGGAGGAGATCGCCCAGCTCGTCGGCGCCTCCCGGGAGACCGTCAACAAGGCACTCGCCGACTTCGCCTCGCGCGGCTGGCTGCGGTTGGACGGCAAGAGCATCATCATCCTGGACCCGGAGCGTCTGGCCCGCCGCGCCCGCGTCTGAGCAGCACCCGACGTCCCCGCCTGCCGTCACCGACGGTGGGCGGGGACGTTTGCCGTCTGCCTGACGCAGAATCGCTGGCCTTCCGGCGGTGCCGGCGGTGAGGGTGGGGCCATGGTGAATCGTGTTGCCGTGCTCTCCGACATCCATGGCGTCCTGCCGGCACTGGAGGCCGTGCTGGCCGAGCCGGACGTCGCCGCCGCCGATCTGATCGTGCTCACCGGCGACATCGCCGCCGGCCCGCAACCGGTCGAGGTGCTGGACGTGCTCGCAGGCCTCGGCGACCAGGTGTGCTGGGTCGGCGGCAATGCCGACCGCGAGCTCGTCGAGGCCCGGGTCGGCCGGCCGGCGTCGATCGAGGTGTCGAACTGGGCCGCCGGGCGGCTACGCGACGACCAGGTGGCCCGGCTCGCCGCGCTGCCGGCGACGGCGACGCTGGAGATCGACGGCCTCGGGCCGACGCTGTTCTGCCACGCCACGCCCCGCGATGACGAGGAGGTCGTGCTCGTCGACTCCCGGATGGCGCGCTGGGCGGAGGTTTTCGACGGTCTCCCCGCCGACGTTTCCACGGTGGTCTGCGGCCACACGCACATGCCCTTCACCCGGCTGGTCGACCGGCGTCTGGTAGTCAACCCGGGCAGCGTCGGCATGCCGTACGGGGGCGCGGGCGCGTGGTGGGCGCTGCTCGGGCCGGGCGTCCAACTGCGCCGCACCGCCTTCGACGTGGACGCGGCCTGCGCCCGCGTGGCGGCGGAGTCGACCTTCCCCGACGCCGCCGCCTGGGCCAACGAGTACCTGCGCTCCCAGCACAGCGACGCCGACGCGCTGACCGTCTTCGGCCCCCGCGACGGCCGCTGAGCCCTACGCCCGGCAGCGGACCAATCAGCGGTGGATCATGGAGTTGTGGTGCCCGTTACGAGCAATGGAACGGCTTTTGTCAACCACCACATCTGCATGATCGGGCCGGGGAGCCGGGAGCCGGGGAGCCCTGCGCGCGCCTGCGGCTCGAAAAAAGTCAGTCTTGACTGTTTGTTTCGTAGGCACCAGGCTGTCTCCGTGCCCACCGCATCGACACGTGTCCCTCAGCAGGAACGCAGCCGCGCCACCCAGGCCCGGCTGCTGGAGGCGACCGTCGACTGCCTGATCGAGCACGGCTGGTCCGGCACCACGACCACCGTCGTCGCGGCGCGGGCCGGTGTGTCGCGTGGGGCGCAACTGCACCACTACCCGACGAAGGCGGCGCTGGTGACGGCCGCTGTGGCCCATCTGGCCGAGCGCCGGGCCGACGAGTTGCGCAGCGAGGCCGAGGCGCTGCCGGCTGGCCCGCAGCGGTTGGACCGGGTCGTCGACCTGCTCGCCGTGGCGTTCACCGGGCCGCTGTTCGTGGCCGCGCTTGAGCTCTGGGTCGCCGCCCGCACCGATCGGGAGCTGCGGGACGCCCTGGTGCCGCTGGAGGCGACGGTCGGGCGGGAGATGCACCGGCTCACCGTCGCCCTGCTCGGTGTCGACGAGCGTCGGCCCGGTGTCCGCGAAGCGGTGCAGGCCACGCTCGATCTGCTCCGTGGGCTCGGGGTGGCCAACCTGCTCAGCGACGACTCCGCCCGCCGGGCCGCCCTGTTGACCACCTGGAAGCGCCAGCTCGTCACCCTGCTCACGCCCTGACCGCCGGCCGCACCGGCCACCACCGACCGGAGGCACCATGGTCGACCTCAGCGACCTGCTCACGGACCTGGCCGACGAGTCCGCCCAACTGGACGCCCTGGTGGCGCCTCTGCCCGTGGCCGACTGGGCGAGGCCGACCCCCGCGCCGGGCTGGAGCATCGGGCATCAGATCGCCCACCTCGCCTGGACCGACCACGTCGCGCTGTTGGCCGCGACCGATCCCGAGGCGTTCTACGCGACGGTCACCGCCGCGCCGGACGTGACCCGACTCGTCGACGTCGGCGCCGAGGAATTCCTCGCCCCGCCGGCCGAGCTGCTCGCCCGCTGGCGGGCCGGGCGCACCGCGCTCGTCGACGCACTGGCCGCCGTTCCGGCGGGCGGCAGACTGCCCTGGTACGGCACGCGGATGTCGGCCACCTCGATGGCCACCGCCCGGATCATGGAGACCTGGGCGCACGGCGCGGACGTGGCCGACGCCCTCGACGTGGTCCGCCCCGACAGCGACCGACTCCGGCACGTGGCGCACCTGGGCGTGCGTACCCTCGGGCACGGCTTCGCCGCGCACGGCCGGGAGGCACCGACGGCGCCGGTCCGGGTCGAGCTGGTCGGGCCGGGCGGAGAGGCCTGGAGCTGGGGTCCGGCGGACGCCGCCGACCGGGTCACCGGGCCGGCCCGGGACTTCTGTCTGCTGGTCACCCAGCGCCGACACCGCGCGGACCTCGCTCTGGTCGCCACCGGGTCGGTCGCCGACGAGTGGCTCGACGTGGCGCAGGCCTTCGCCGGGCCGCCGGGTGACGGCCGGCAGCCGGCCGGCGGGATCGGGGTACGGGCATGATCCGCATCGGCAACGCCTCCGGCTTCTACGGCGACCGGTTCACCGCCTGGCGGGAGATGCTCGACGGCGGTGAGCTGGACGTGCTGACCGGCGACTACCTCGCTGAGTTGACCATGCTGATCCTTGCCCGGGACCGTATGCGCGACCCCGACCTGGGCTATGCGAAGACGTTCCTGCGGCAACTGGAGACCTGCCTCGGCACCGCCCTCGACCGAGGGGTGCGGATCGTGACCAACGCCGGCGGGTTGAACCCGGCCGGCCTGGCCGCCGCCATCGAGAAGCTCGCCGACCGGCTCGGCCTGCCGACCCAGGTCGGGTACGTCGACGGCGACACGATCCAGCGACCGGACGCGTTGAGCGCGAACGCCTATCTCGGCGCGTTCGGGATCGCCGCCTGCCTCGACGCCGGCGCGGACGTGGTGGTCACCGGCCGGGTCACCGACGCGTCGCTGGTGGTCGGCCCGGCCATCGCCCGGTACGGGTGGGGCCGCGACGACCTCGACGAGCTGGCCGGTGCCACCGTCGCGGGGCACCTCGTCGAGTGCGGTGCGCAGGTCACCGGCGGTAACTTCAGCTTCTTCACCGAGCTGCCCGACGGCGGTCACCGGCCCGGGTTCCCGATCGTCGAGGTGCACCCCGACGGCTCATCGGTGCTCACCAAGCATCCGGGCACCGGCGGCGCGGTCACCGTGGAGACGGTCACCGCCCAACTGCTCTACGAGATCGGCGGACCGTCGTACCTCGGGCCGGACGTGGTCACCCGACTGGACACGGTGACGCTGCACCCCGACGGGGCGGACCGGGTCCGGGTCTCCGGCGTACGGGGCACGCCGCCACCGACCACGCTCAAGGTGGGCGTCAACAACCTCGGCGGCTTTCGCAATTCGATGACGTTCGTCCTCTGCGGGCTGGACGTCGAGGCGAAGGCAGCCCTGGTCCGGGGGCAGGTCGAGGAGGCGGTGGGCAAGGACGGGCTGGAGTTCACGCTGGCCCGGACCGACCACCCGGACGCCGCCGACACCGAGGCGGCCAGCGCCCTGCTGCACGTACACCTGCGCGACGGCGACAGGGCGCGGGCCGGGCGGGCGTTCTCGGCCGCCGCGGTGGAGTTGGCCCTGGCCTCGTACCCGGGATGCACGCTGACCACAGTGCCCGGTGACGCGACACCGTACGGCGTCTTCACCGCCGACGCGGCGCCGCAGGACGCGGTGGCGCACGTCGCGGTGCTACCCGGTGGCGAGCGGGTGCCGATCGTCCCGCCGATCCGCACCGCCCCCAGCTCGCAGGACGAGTCGGCCCCGGGTGGCGACGCGGCGGCCGACGGCCCGACCCGACGCGGGGCGCTCGGCGAGGTGGTCGGCGCACGCTCCGGGGACAAGGGCGGAGACGCCAACCTCGGTGTCTGGGCGCGTTCCGACGCCGGGTACGCCTGGTTGCGGGCCTGGTTGACAGTCGAACGGCTGGCCGAGCTGGTGCCGGAGACCGCGCCGCTGTCGGTGCGGCGTTACGAGTTGTCCAACCTGCGTGCTGTCAACTTCGTGATCGAGGGCCTGCTCGGCGCCGGGGTGGCCGCGTCCACCCGGTTCGACCCGCAGGCCAAGGCGCTCGGCGAGCTGCTGCGCGCCCGGATCGTCGACCTGCCGGCCGACCTACCGACGGGGGCGTCCCGATGAGCATCGTGGACACCCCGGAGCGCCGGCAACTACGCGAGCTGACCCGGGCGTTCGTGACCCGGGAGGTGTTGCCGCACCTGGACGACTGGGAGCGGGCCGGTGAGGTGCCCCGAGCGCTGCACGCGACCGCCGCGAAGCTCGGCCTGCTCGGCATCGGCTTCCCGGAGTCGGTCGGTGGCAGCGGCGGTGACCTGCTGGACTCGATCATCGTGACCGAGGAGCTGATCCGCTCCGGCGGCTCGTCCGGGCTGGTGGCGGCCCTGTTCACGCACGGGATCGCGTTGCCGCACATGGTCGCGGCGGCCGGTGCCCGCACCGGTGGCTCGCTGGGCGGTCGGCTCGGTGGCGTCTCGTCCCCGGGCGACGACAGCCTGATCGAGCGGTACGTGCGGCCCACGCTGTCCGGCACGATGATCGGCGCGCTGGCCATCACCGAGCCGGACGGCGGTTCGGACGTGGCCGGCATCCGCACGACCGCCCGCCGCGACGGCGACCACTACGTGGTGAACGGGTCGAAGACGTACATCACCAGCGGGCACCGGGCCGACTTCGTGACCACGGCGGTGTGTACCGACTTCCCCGGCAGCGGTGAACTCACCCTGCTGGTCATCGACAAGGAGTCGCCCGGGTTCACAGTGGGACGTCGGTTGGAGAAGCTGGGCTGGCACTGCTCGGACACCGCCGAACTGTCCTTCGCGGACGTGCGGGTGCCGGTCGCCAACCGGATCGGCGCGGAGAACACCGGCTTCCTGGCGATCATGCAGCATTTCGCGGCGGAGCGGCTGTCGTTGGCGACCCAGGCGTACGCGACAGCGCAGCGCTGCGTCGAGTTGGCGGTGCGCTGGTGTCGGGACCGGGAGACCTTCGGGCGTCCGCTGGCCAGCCGGCAGCTCATCCGGCACCGATTGGCCGAGATGCACACCCGGGCCGAGGCGGCCCGGTCGTACGTGCACGGGGTCGCGGGTCGGGTGGCGGCCGGCGAGCCGGTGGTGACCGAGGTGGCGATGGCGAAGAACGTGGCGGTGGCCGCCTGCGACCACGTCGTCGACCAGGCGTTGCAGCTGCACGGGGGGTTCGGTTACCTGCGCGACGCCGAGGTGGAGCGGCACTACCGCGACGCGCGGATCCTCGGCATCGGCGGCGGCACCACCGAGATCATGAACGAGATCATCGCGAAAGGCATGGGCCTATGACCACCCTGCACAGCGCGGTCGACCCGTCCGCGCCCTCGTACCTGGCGAACCGGGAGGCGTTGCTGGAGCGGTTGACCGAGTTGGACGCCGCGCTGGACCAGGCCCGGGCGGGCGGTGGCGAGAAGTACGTGACCCGGCACCACGCGCGCGGCAAGCTGCTCCCCCGGGAGCGGATCGAGCTGCTGGTGGACGCCGACAGCCCGTTCCTGGAGTTGTCGCCGGTCGCCGCGTACGGCTCGGACTTCCCGGTCGGGGCCAGCGTGGTCACCGGCATCGGGGTGGTCGAGGGCGTGGAGTGCCTGATCGTCGCCAACGACCCGACGGTACGCGGCGGCGCGGTGAACCCGTGGTCGCTGGCGAAGACCCGGCGGGCCGGCGAGATCGCCCTGGCCAACCGGCTGCCCATGGTCAATCTGGTGGAGTCGGCCGGGGCGGACCTGCCCACCCAGGCGGAGATCTTCATTCCCGGTGGTCGGGTGTTCCGTGACCTCACCCGGCTCTCGGCGGCCGGCATCCCCACGGTCAGCGTGGTCTTCGGCAACGCCACGGCCGGTGGCGCGTACGTGCCGGGGATGTCCGACCACGTGATCATGATTCGGGACCGGTCGCAGGTCTACCTGGCCGGTCCGCCGCTGGTGAAGATGGCGACCGGTGAGGTCACCGACGACGAGTCGCTGGGTGGCGCGGCGATGCACGCGGGCACGTCCGGGCTCGCCGACTACCTGGCCGCCGACGAGCGGGACGGCATCCGGCTGGCCCGGCAGTGCGTCCGCCGGTTGAACTGGCGCAAGCAGGGCCCGTCGCCGCGTACGGCGGTGCCGCAGCTACCAAAGTACGACCCGGAGGAGTTGCTCGGCATCACCAGCGCCGACCTGAAGGTGCCGTTCGACCCCCGGGAGGTGCTGGCCCGGATCCTGGACGGCAGCGACTTCGACGAGTTCAAGCCGGCGTACGGGGACGCGCTGGTCACCGGTTGGGGCGAGTTGCACGGGTATCCGGTGGGGGTGCTGGCGAACGCCCGCGGGGTGCTGTTCAGCGCGGAGGCGCAGAAGGCGGCCCAGTTCATCCAGCTCGCGAACGCCTCGGACACCCCGTTGATCTTCTTGCAGAACACCACCGGCTACATGGTGGGCACCGAGTACGAGCAGCGCGGCATCATCAAGCACGGCGCCCTGATGATCAACGCGGTGTCGAACTCGACGGTGCCGCACCTGACGGTGAACCTGGGCGCCTCCTACGGCGCCGGCAACTACGGCATGTGCGGCCGGGCGTACGAGCCGAGGTTCCTGTTCACCTGGCCGAACGCCAAGTCGGCGGTGATGGGCCCGGCTCAGCTCGCGGGGGTGCTGTCGATCGTGGCCCGACAGGCGGCTGCCGCACGGGGGCGCGACTACGACGAGGACTCCGACGCGGCGATGCGATTGATGGTCGAGCAGCAGATCGAGTCGCAGTCCGGCGCGCTCTTCCTCTCCGGCCGGCTCTACGACGACGGGGTGATCGACCCCCGGGACACCCGGACCGTCCTCGGGCTCTGCCTCTCGGCGATCCACAACGGACCGGTGAAGGGCGCCGACGGGTTCGGCGTCTTCCGGATGTAGAGGGGCCACTCATGATCAACAGACTGCTCGTGGCCAACCGGGGCGAGATCGCCCGCCGGGTCTTCGCCACCTGCCGCGCGATGGGCGTGGAGACGGTCGCCGTGCACTCGGACGCGGACGCCGACGCGCCGTTCGTGGCCGAGGCCGACCAGGCCGTCCGGTTGCCCGGTGCCACGCCGGCCGAGACGTACCTGCGGGTCGACCTGATCCTGGACGCGGCCCGGCGCAGCGGCGCGGACGCCGTCCATCCCGGCTACGGGTTCCTCGCCGAGAACGCCGAGTTCGCTGCGGCGGTGACCGACGCCGGTCTGACCTGGGTCGGGCCGCCGGCCACTGTGATCGCCGCGATGGGCGACAAGCTGGCGGCGAAGGCGCTGCTCGCCGAGGCGGGCGTGCCGATGCTGCCGAGTTGGACCGACACCGACGGGATCACGGACTTCCCGGTGCTGGTGAAGGCGTCCGCCGGCGGTGGTGGCCGGGGCATGCGGATCGTCCGGACCGCCGACGAACTGGCCGAGGCCGTCGCCTCCGCGCGCCGCGAGGCGGCCGCCGCGTTCGGCGACGGCACTGTCTTCATCGAGCGGTACGTCGAACGCGGCCGGCACGTCGAGGTGCAGATCTTCGGTGACGCCCACGGTCGAGTGGTGGTCCTCGGTGACCGGGAGTGCTCGATCCAGCGCCGGCACCAGAAGATCGTCGAGGAGGCGCCGGCGGTCGTTCCGGAGCGGGTGCGGACGGCGTTGCACGAGGCGGCGGTGGCCGCCGGACGCGCGGTCGACTACCTGGGCGCGGGCACTGTGGAGTTTCTGCTCGCCCCGGGCGGTGAGTTCTTCTTCCTGGAGATGAACACCCGACTTCAGGTGGAGCATCCGGTCACCGAGTTGTGCACCGGGCTGGACCTGGTGGGGTTGCAACTGCTCGTCGCCGAGGGTGAGCCGCTGCCGGCGGCCCTGCCGGCGGGCACCGGGCACGCGGTCGAGGTACGCCTCTGCGCCGAGGACGCGGCGGCGGGTTGGCGACCGGCCACCGGGACCCTGCACCGGTTCGGCGTCGGCTCGGTGACGGCCGAGTTCGGTGGGCTGGCCGGGCCGGGTCTGCGGCTCGACTCCGGTGTGGTGGCCGGTTCGGTGGTCGGGGTGCACTACGACTCGATGCTCGCGAAGCTGATCGCCTGGGGTCGTACCCGCGCGGAGGCGACCCGGCTGTTGGCCAGCGCGCTGGCCCGGGCCGAGTTGCACGGGGTGACCACCAACCGGGACCTGCTGGTCCGGGTGTTGCGCAGCCCCGCGTTCGCCGCCGTGGAGATCGACACGGGTTTCCTGGACCGACACCCGGAGGTCTTCGCCCCGCTGCTCCCCGCCGACCGGCTGCCGATCACCGCCCTCGCCGCGGCACTGGCCGCGGCCGCCCAACGGCGGGCGACCGCACCGGTGCTTCCCGGGCTCCCCTCCGGTTGGCGCAACGTGCCCGCCGTTCCCCAGACCACCCGCTTCGTCGGGCCCGACGGCGACGAGATCGAGGTCCGCTACCGGTTGGACCGGACCGGCCGGCTCGCCGACTGGTCCAGCATGTCGGCGGCCGAGGAGTCCGCCGAGCGGCCGACGGCATCCACCGTGGCGCTGGTCGAGGCCACCCCGGACCGGGTGGTGCTCGACGTCGACGGGGTTCGGCGCGCGTACCGCGTACACCGGGTGGGGTCGGCTGTCTTCGTGGACGGCCCGGACGGGGCGGCGAGTCTGGCCGAGCTGCCGCGTCTCCCGCTGCCCACCGCAGCGGTGGCGGCCGGGTCGCTGCTCGCGCCGCTGCCCGGCGTGGTGACCCGGGTGCACGTCCAGGTCGGCCAGCGGGTCGCGGCCGGCGATCCGCTGCTCACGCTGGAAGCGATGAAGCTGGAACATCCCGTGCTCGCCCCGATCGACGGCGTGGTCGCCGAGCTGCCGGTGCCGACCGGCGGTCAGGTGCAGACGGGCGCCGTGTTGGCCGTTGTCGACGAAAAGGACCCCCGATGACCTTCGACCTCACCCCCGAGCAGGACCAGCTGCGCGACGCCGTGCGGGCGTTGGGCCGCCGGTACGGTCACTCCTACTTCGTCGAGAAGGCGAGGGCCGGCGAACACACCACCGAACTGTGGGCGGAGGCCGGACGGCTCGGCTACCTGGGGGTCAACATCCCCACCGAGTACGGCGGCGGGGGCGGTGGCATCACCGAGCTGGCCATCGTCTGCGAGGAGTTGGCGGCGGCGGGTTGCCCGCTGCTGCTGCTGGTGGTCTCCCCCGCCATCGCGGCGACAGTGCTCAGTCGGCACGGCACCGAGGAACAGCGCAAGCGGCACCTGCCGGGCCTCGCCGACGGCTCCCAGAAGATCGTTTTCGCGATCACCGAGCCGGAGGCCGGTTCCAACTTCCACCGACTCGGCACTGTGGCTCGCCGCGACGGCGACGGCTGGCTGCTCAACGGCCGCAAGTGCTACATCTCCGGCGTCGACGAGGCCGGTCACGTGCTGGTGGTGGCCCGTGTCGCCGTCGATGACGGCCCAGCCGGTTCAGCGGATGCATCTCCGCAGAAGTTGAAGCCGGCGCTGTTCCTGGTGCCGACCGACGCGGCCGGGCTGACCCGGTCGAAGCTGGACATGGAGATCGTGTCCCCGGAGAACCAGTTCCTGCTCTACCTGGACGACGTGCGGGTGTCCGCCGACGCGCTGCTCGGTGAGTCGCTGGAAGCCGGGCTGCCGGCGCTCTTCGCCGGGCTCAACCCGGAGCGGATCACGGTGGCCGCGATGGGCGCCGGCACCGGCCGGTACGCCATCGAGCGGGCCAGTGAGTACACCGCCACCCGCAAGGTCTGGGGTGGTCGGAGCATCGGCTCGCACCAGGGGGTGTCGCATCCGTTGGCACACGCGGCGGTGCAGGTGGAGCTGGCCCGCCTCATGATCCAGAAGGCGGCCACCCTGTACGACACCGGCCGCGACCTGGAGGCCGGGGTGTCCGGCAACATGGCCAAGTACGCGGCCGGAGAGGCCGCCGCGCTCGCCGTGGACACCGCCGTGCAGGTGCTCGGCGGGGCCGGCATGACCACCGAGTACGGGGTGGCGACCCTGCTCGGCGCCGTCCGGGCCGGCCGGATCGCCCCGGTCAGTCGCGAGATGATCCTCAACTTCGTGGCCCAACACGTCCTCGGTCAGGACAAGTCGTACTGACGTCGCCACGCGCTGCGCGAGCGTGCCGTGGCCGTGGCCGTGCGCCCGCGCCCGGCGCTGCATGATCGACTCGGTTTTCTTGAACTCGCGGTGTCCGAGCGTCGGTGATGCCCCGACTTCCTGAAAGCCGAGTCGATCACGCACGGGCCGACGCCGGTGGAGCCGTCAGGCTGGGGTACGGCAGGCGGCGTCGATGCGGTGGACCGGGCGGACCCGACGACCCATGCCTTCCAACAGCGAGTCCTCGACGTGGAAGTCGTGAATGCGCAGTTGGTGGCGGGGCAGTTCCTCCTCGCTCGGGCAGAGCACCTGGGCGCGGACCAGACCGACCGGGACGTACCGGACGCCGCCCCGTTCTTGAAGGATCACCATGTTGACGTCGTCGGTGGTGACCACGTGCCCGCGTACGTCTTCGGTGGGACCGCTCTCCGGGCCCACCGTGGTGACGGTCAGCGGCAACACCGGTGTGGTGATCACCGGCACCGCGGCCCAGATCAGAGTGGCCAGCACCGCCACCTCGGTCACCGACGCCAGCGGCCGGATCACCATGCCCGGCAGCGGCCCCGCGACGAAGAGCGCCAGCAGCGGGGGCACCACGATGAGCGCCAGCACCAGCCACTCGTCGCCCTGCCGCATCGCGTCGCGCATCGTCGGCAGCATCAGCCAGCCGTACCCGGCGAGCAGCGCGCCGATCAGCAGCAGTCGAGGCACCACCCGCTCGTGCAGCCGCGCCGGGCGCAGTTGGAACGCGGCCACGAACGCCGGCAACAGCAACGGCAGATAGAGCAACGGCCAGGTGATCAGGGCGAGCAGGAAGCTGGCCAGCACCACCCAGGCCGGGGTGATGTCGGCCCAGCGGGCGAAGAGCGGGCGGCGACGGGTGCCCGGCGGAAGTCGATCCGCGCTGACGGCCAGCACTGCGCCGAGCGCGAAGACGGCGACCAGCCCGGTGGAGAGCAGTCGGGCCGCCGTGGTCAGGAAGCCGGCGAGCAGGTTGACCGGCCCGACGTTGGCCACCAGCAGCAGCGTGGTCTGGAGCTCCCCGCCGGCCTCCACACCGAGGCGGAGCACCGAGAAGATCGCGGGTACGCCCACCGCGGCGGTCCAGAACGACTGGCTGGCGCGGGCGCGCCGCTCGGCCGGATCCCAGCGGACCCGCCCCGGCTCGACTTCAGCGACGACCGGATCGGCCGGTTCGCCGACCGGCACTGCGGCCGGCCAGGCAACGTCACCTCGTGCACCAGCCGCTGGACGATCATCGGCCGGCGACGCAGCCGCCGTACCGTCGATTGTTGGCGAGTCGGCGGCGGGCACTGACGTGCGGGGCGGCGGGACCGGCCCGTCGCCGCTGGTGGCGGTCGGTGCCGCGCTCACTTCGCGGGCGCCTTGTCGTCGAAGTCGACGAGCTTCGGCACCTCCAGCGGCTGTGGCTGGCGCTTCTCGGCCTTCAGCCAGGGGCCCAGGGTCCGGTTGTACGCGGTCTGCCAGGGGCTCGCATCTCCGTCGCGGCCCTGCTCGTAGCTCTTCTGCAGGAAGAACGCGACCAGGTCGCGCAGCGCGGGGTCACCGATCGGCACGCCGATGCCCAGCAACTCGCTGGTGCCGAACGGCATGTCCACGATTTCGAACTCCTTGGGGAAGCTGGCCAGGAAACCGGCAAGGATCGACTCGTCGGAGCTGACCGCGTCGTACCGGCCCTTCCGGATGCCGTCGACGCAGTCGCCGACGTCCTTGACCACGAACGTCTTTACCTGGTGCTTCTCCAACTCGGCCTCGGTGGTGGAGCCGCCGCTGGTGCAGACCTTGTAGGCCGGGTCGCGCAGATCCTCAATGGTGCGGACCTTGTCCTTGAGTCGAACCGGCACCATCACCTCCTGCGTGGTGACGAAGTACGGCCCGGCGAAGCTGATCAGCTTCTTACGCTCCTCCGTCATGGAGAAGCTGGACACCACCAGGTCGACGGTGCCACCTTGCAGCGACGGGATGCGGTCCTCGGTGGCGACCGACACGAACTCCAGCCGCTGGTCTCCCTCGTAGCCGAGGGAGGCCGCGACGTACCGGGCGATCTCGACGTCGAACCCGACGTGCTGGCCGTTTCGCAGCTCACCCATCAGCGGCTCGTTCGTGGCGACACCGATGCGGAGCTTCGACTGGCCGTAGATGTGCGTCTCGCGCATCTTCTCCTGCACGGAAGGCAGGTCCGGTTCCTTCCGGCTGTCGCAACCGGCCGCGGCGGCGAGCACGAGAGTGAGAGCGACCGCCAGTGTCGACGCGATCGAGCGGAGCCGAGACTGCGAACTGCCTGAGTTCATGGGCGACCTCGCTACCGAAAGGGCCTGCGGAACACCGAGAGTAGCCGTTCTTGTCGAATCCGTGTGGGTGCGGTGAACCATGTCGAGTGGGTCGCTCGGATCGACGTCGATCGGCGCGGCGGTCGGCTGCGCGGTTGACAGCCGGCCTCGTGGCGACATGCTGGACGGGTGAGCCGATTGTCCAGACCCGATGCGCGCACGGTGGCGGTGCTCGCGGCGCTGGGAGCCCTTGCGCCGCTGGTCATGCTGGTGGTGTGGCGCCGACAGGACCTCCTCGGCGTGGTTCTCGCGCTACTCTGCGTGCTAATGACCATGATCGCCGGGGTGGCGGTCTCCGCCGCCCGTCAGGTCGACGATCCGGAGCCGGCGGACCGGTCGGCAGCCCTCGGGCCGCCCGAGCTGATGCCGTACGGGATCGACGCGGACACCCTCGACGCCCTGGACCCCCGGGACGCGTTGCGTGCGGTGCGTGACCGCCGACGCGGGTCGGACGGGCTCAGCGGCCGGTGAGCGTGGGTGCGGTGAGCGCGTCCACGCCGCGCCCCGCCAGACACCGGTAGGCCCGGTCGATGCTGCCGTCGATCGGCGGTAGCACCTCCAGGTGCCAGCCGGTCGCCTCGGCGATCCCGGTGGTCAACCGGAACGTCCTGGCGCTGCACACCTGCCGCACCGGCTCAGCGGCGGCCACCTCGTCGTAGTCGGCGCCGACCAGCGACACCGGCAGGATGCCCTCGGCGTACGTCTCCCAGGTGTGTCGGCCGGCGCAGGACAGCCGAGCCGCCTCGGCGCGGCTGCCCCTGATCCGCATCGGGCCGAAGCACTCCAGCTCGGGCAGGCACCGGGCACCCTCGGGCAGGGCGGTGGGCGCACCGGTGCCGGTCGCGCAGCCGGGCAACGGCCCGGTCGCCGGTGCGGCGATCTGGGTGGCCGACGGGTACGGGGCGGGTGGTGGCGCCCGGTCGGCGACCCATGCCCCGGCGGTCGCGGAGGCGGCGAGCGCGAGCACCCCGGCGCCGCCGAAGAGCCAGCGCCGCCACCGTCGACCGGCGGGGTCGCTTCGCTGAGTGTCCTCGACGGGCGTTCGGGGCACCGGTTGGCTGGCCGCGTGCGGGCCGGAGAGCGTCGCGGCACCGCTGACCGGAGCGCCGCTGACCGGTGCCGCCGGCGAGCCGAGTGGCAGGTTGGTGAGCAGGTCGTGCAACTCCAGGGCGGAGGGACGCTCGCCCGGATCGTTGGCCATGCCGACGCGCAGCACGTCGATCAGCTCGTCCGGCACCCCGGGCAGGGCGGGGAGCGGTTGGTTGAACATCTCCAGCACGGTGACCAGGCTCGGGTTGCGCTCGGACTGCCAGCGCGGCGGCCGGCCGTGCATCACGGCGTAGAGGGTGGCGCAGAGCGCGTACACGTCGACGGCCGGTGACGGCGGGCTGTGGCTGAACATCTCCGGCGGTGCGTACGCCGGGGTGAGCACCTCCAGGGTGACCGAGGCGTCCCGGTGCTCGGCGAGGACGGCGAGCCCGAAGTCGGCGAGCACCGCCGAGTTGAAGTGCGAGTAGAGGATGTTCGCCGGTTTCACGTCCCGGTGCAGCACCCCGGCGGCGTGCGAGTGGGCCAGCGCGTCCGCGATCTTGATGCCGAGGTCGCGGGCCTCCACCGGGCCGAGCGGCGAGGTGCGCATCCGTTCGGCGTACGAGCCGTCGCAGAGCTCCATGATCAGGTAGGGGTGCTGGTCGACTGTGACCCCCACGTCGAAGAGGTCCACCACGTGCGGGTGGGACGACATCCGGCCGGCCGCCCGCGCCTCGCGCAGGAAGCGGGCCTGATCGCGCTCGCTGTCCAGCGTCCGGTTCTCCACCTTGACGGCGACCTCGCGATCCACGGAGATCTGGGTGGCCTGGTAGACGGTCGCGTACCCGCCCCGGGCAAAGACCCGCAAATCAGTCAGGCCGGGCACGATCGGCACTGGCAGGCCGCCCGTCGGGGTGTCGGTCACCGCTCGAAAATACCCAACCCGACCGATGGCTCAGCGCACCGCGTCCGCCGGAGCCGCACCGGCGGGACCGGTACCCTCCTCGGCGACCGCAGTCGTCCCGGCACCCTCGGACGATCCGACCCCGCCGGCCGGGATGCCCCGCCGGGCGTCCAGACGCAGACCGATGGCGGTGGCCACGGCGCCCAGCCCTTCCCACGCCGCCACCCCGAAGAACCGGTCGGGAGCGATGTCGGCCAGCACCGCGATGGTGAACACGGTGAACGTGACCAGCCGGAAGACCACTGTGAACCCGTAGAACACCCGCCACTCGGTCACCGTGGCGAGCAGGTAGTAGACGCCCATGTTGAAGGCCGCCATCGAGGACGCCAGCAGGAACGTCCCGGTGTGGTCACCGACGGACCGCGTCGCCGGCACCTCGAACCCGAGCATGCGCAGCTGCGCCTCCGGCCAGAGCAGCCCAACCGCGCCCATCACCAGCGCCAACACGCCGAAGACCGCGATGGTCCAGCCCGCGATGGATCGCGGCAGCTTCATGAACGGCCTCCCCAGGCACGGCGACGGTCCCCACTGTGGACCCGTACGCGGTGGTGACACGCTAGCCGCTCCCCCCGACCACCACATCCCCAGAACCGGCAGAACCTGCACATTCCCGGGGGTGGGTCAGACCAGGGCGGTCAGGCGGGCGTGGAGGGCGTCGGCTGCGGCTCGTTCGCTGCGCTGCTCGGTGGCGTACGCCAGGCGGACCGCCTCCTGCGCGCAGGACACCGCCTCCGCCGGGCGACCGCAGGCGGCCAACGCCTCGGCCAGCACACTCGCCGCGATCACCTGGCTGCGCACGTCCTCGGCCGGCGCGGTGACCGCCCGGCGGGCCCAGTCCAACGCCTGCTCCCGCTGACCGTGGGCGAGCAGCGCCGCCGCGTACTGAGCCATCGTCTGGCGGCGGGAGAAGAGCAGCGAGGGTGCGTTCGCAGCGGCCGTGGCCACCGGGGCGAGCAGCCCGACCGCGGTCGCCGAGTCGCCGGCGGCGAGACGGGCCGTCGCCAGCAACACCCGGGGCGCCACCTGCGCCGGGGCCTGCGGGTTGTGCGGCTCCACGGCGGTCAGCACCGCGCGGGCCACCCGCTCGGCGGTCTCGCAGTCGCCCATGTCCAACGCGACGAAGCCGCGCAGTGTGCCGGCCATCCCGGTGAGCAGCGGATGCGAGGTGCGCTCCGCGTACGCCAGGGCGTCGGTGAGCAGGTCCGCCGCGTGCTCCGGCTCGCCCAGGCCGCGCGCCACCACCGCCCGGACCACCAGGGCGAACCCGCGCCCCCAGTCGTCGGACGCGGCGGCGAACTCCCGGTACGCCCGCCGGGCCTCCCGGTCCGCCTCGGCCAGGTCACCCAGCTCGGCCGTGGCGAACGCCGCCACCGCACGCAGCGTGCCCACCGCCCACGCCTCACCGACCCGCTCGCCGAACGGCAGGAACACCTGCGCCATCCGACACGCCTCGCGCAGTCGGCCGGCGAGCAGCCGGGCGAACGCCGTGGTGCCACGCAGCCAGGCCCGCCCGTACGGGTCCTTCAGCTCGGCGAAGAGTCGGGCAGCGCGGCCGAGCACCGCGTCGGTCCCGGCGAAGTCACCCCGGGTGGTGGTCACCCAGGCCAGGTTCTGTAGGGACCACGCCTGCCCGCGTCGGTCCTGCGCACCGAGGCTGACCTGGTACGCGGCAGCCAACCGGCTGCTCGCCTGACTCAGCCGCCCGGCCACGAAGTCGGCCATGCCGAGCCGGCGCATCGCCGTGGCGCGCTGCGTGGGCAGCCGACCCTCGGTGGCGACCTGCAACGCCTCCTGCCAGGCGGTCACCGCCCGACCCTGATCGCCGAGGGTCTCCTGGGCCTGCCCCGCCAACAGCAGGGCGCTGACCCGGGTGGCCTCGTCCCCCGCGTTCGCGGCGATCTTCTCGGCGTACGCCAACGCGTCGGCGACCCGGCCGATCTGGAGCAACGCCCGCGCGTGCACCACCCGATCGGCTGCCGGCACCCCGTCGCGGGCCAGTTCGGTGGCGCGCTCTGCGTACTCGACTGCCATTGCCGGCTCACCGGCGGAGAGCGACCGGCGGGCAGCCCGGCCGAGCGCGGCGACGCCGAGCGGAACCACCGCCCGGGCCGGCGCGTCCGGGCGCAGCTTCACCGCGTCGGCGAGCGTGGCGGCCCGCTCGACGTGCGTCGCCACGAAGTCGTCCCGGGCCTCGTCGGTGAACCCTCCCACCGTGCTTGCCGTGGTCTCGTCCGCCGGCGCCGCCCAGCGGGCCAGCGCCGCGTGCCGCTCGGCCAACTCGGCCTTACTCACCCCGGCGTACGCGGCCTCCCGCATGAGCGGTGTGGCGAACGAGTAGCCGGCACGCGAGCGGTGCAGCATGCGGCGTTGCAGCAACTCCTCGACCGCCCGGTCGAGCTCGACCGCGACCACTGCCGACGGCCGACCGTCGCGACCGCCGCGTTGCTCCCGCATCGCCTCCAGCGCGCCGGTCGGCACCGTGTCACCGGTGACCGCCGCGTCGCGCAGCACCGACCGGGCGTCCGGCGGCAACGCGTCGATCCGAGCCGCGAGCACGGCGGCGAGGTCCCGGGAGAGCAGCCGACTGCCCAGCGAACCCGGCACCAGCCGCCAGCCGGTCGACCCGCCCTGCTCCCGCTCGCCGGAGCCGGACCGATCCACAGCGGCACCTCGCGTCGAGGCGGCACCGCGCACTGATTCGGTGGTGAGCGCGCCCCGTTCGATGAGCAGGGTGACCAGCTCAGCCAGGTAGAACGGATTGCCCTGCGCGGTGGCGAGCAACCGGTCGGTGTCGGCCTGCGGCAGCTTGCCGCCGCCGAGGTAACTCGTGAGCAGCCGGGCCGCGTCGGCACCGCGCAGCGGCGGCAGCGAGTGCACCTCGGCGTCCGCGACCCGGGTCAGCGCGCCAGCGGTACGCACCAACTCGGGGCGGCCGAGCAGCAGCACCAGCACCGGGCCGGTGAGCCTGGACAAGGTCAACCCGAGGGCACTGATCGTCTCGGCGGTGGCGTCGTGCAGGTCGTCCACCACGATCACCAGCGGCGCCTCCGAGGCGAGCCCACTGAGCAGGTCGGCGACCGCGTTCGGCACCACCTCGGCGTCCGCGGCCGGAGTGCCCGATCCGCCCCACTCGCCGCTGTCGCTGCCACCGTGCGGCGGGAGTTCGGCGTAGCCGAGCAGGGCCAGCAGCTGCTCCGTGGCGATCGGCGGCGTCTCCGCACCGGAGCGGGCGAGCCGCTGCCCGAGCCGGCGCAGCCGCTCCTCGACCGCCGGGCGGGTCAGCGCGGTGGATGCGTCGCTGGGCAGACCGACGGCGGCTCGCACCAGATCTGCCAGGGGCGCGAGCCGTCGCCGCTCCCCGAACGCGGCACAGCGCACCGAGAGCACCCGGGCCCCGGTGTGCGCCGCGTACCGGCCGGCACCGACGTCGTACCCGGCGGCAAGGCGCTCCACCTCGGCGGCGAACCGGGACTTGCCGATGCCCGCCTCGGCGGTCATCAGCAGCACCCGTGGGTCGCCCTGGTCGATCACCTCGGCGAGCCGGCCGGCGACCCGACCGATCTCCGTCTCCCGGCCGACGTACGGCGCCTCGTCGCCAAGCCCCGAGCGGGTGCCCGGCGCGTCCAGCAGACCCAGCAGCTCGTACGCCTCGACCGGCTCACGCTTGCCCTTGAGCCGCAGCGGGCGCAGCGCCCGCCAGGAGGAGACGTGCCTGGTGGCCGCAGCGGTGCGCCCACCGGCGTAGACGGCCCCGACGGCGGCGGCGTCGGCGAGCCGGGCAGCGGTGTTCACCGTGTCGCCGATGACCGTGTACTCGATGGCGGCCTGGATGCCCGCGATGACGTCGCCGGTGTTCAGCCCGACCCGCAGCCCGAGCGGCGCGCCGCCGCCCCGCTCGTCGTCGAGCACCCGGCGGACGGCCCGTTGCATGGAAAGGGCGGCCCGGACGGCACGTTCGGCGTCGTCCTCGTGCGCCACCGGGGCGCCGAAGACCGCCATGATGCCGTCACCGGTCAGCTTGTCGACGTGCCCGCCGAACGTCTTCACCGCACCGGCGAGGGCGGCGAGCACCCGGTCGGTGACCGCGCCGACGCGTTCCGGGTCGAGATCCTCCGACCAGGAGGTGAACTCGGAGAGGTCGCCGAAGAGCACGGTGACCACCCGGCGCTCGGCCGCCGGCAACGTGGCGGCGGCCGGCAGCGCGGCACCACAGTTGTGGCAGAACCGCGCGCCGGGAACGGCAACGGTTCCACACACGGGGCAGGTCACATGTGCTCCAACCCACTGACCCCGGGCGCGGATTCCCCGGTGTCGACGCCCAGATATTCCAGCTGGGCACGGACCGACCATTCCGCCGCCCACCAGAGTGAGCGGTCCACGTCCGCGTAGACCGTCGCCACCACGTCGGCGGGGGTGTGGGCGCCGGCGGCGACCGCCGCCCGGACCTGGTCGAGCCGGGCCCGACGGTGGGCGAGGTAGAAGTCGGCGGCGGCGGCGCAGTCGGCCAGCGCCGGGCCGTGTCCAGGCAGCGCCGGGATCCCCCGGTACGCGGACAGCAACTCCAGGCTGCTCAGGTAGTCACCGAGGTGACCGTCAGGATGGGCGACCACTGTGGTGCCCCGGCCGAGGATGGTGTCACCGGTGAGCACCACCCGCTCGTCGCCGTGCTCGACCAGGAAGCAGACCGAGTCGGCGGTGTGCCCTGGCGTCTGCAACAGACTGATGTGCAGACCGAAGCCGCCGAAGTGCTCGCCGGGCTCGGTCAGCGGCTCGCCGCCGATGGTGTGCGCCGGGTCGACGGCGAGCACGTGCACGCCGCCGAGCAGCTCACTCAGCCGGGCCGCGCCCTCGGTGTGGTCGGGGTGGCCGTGGGTGATCAGGATCAGCCCGACCGGGCCGTGCTCGGCGATCCGGGTCAGGTGCCCCTCGTCCGCCGGCCCCGGGTCGACCACGATGCCGGACTCGGCCGCCGGGGCGCGCAGCACCCAGGTGTTGGTGCCGTCGAGGGTCATCGGCCCCGGGTTCGGCGCACGCAGCAGTGAAACCCAGCGGGGCAACTCGTCGGCAAGCGCCGCCACCGCCCCCGTCACGTGCCCGCTCATGGCTGCGATCGTACGACCCCGCCCGCCACACCCCACGATCTTGCACTTGCGGCCCCTGATTCATCCCGGTTCAGGGCTTTCGTCCGGGCAGAAAGTGCAAGATCGCGGGGACGATGGGGACGCGTCAGGCGACCTCGACGATCAGCTCGATCTCCACCGGGGCGTCCAGGGGCAACTCGGCCACGCCCACCGCGCTGCGCGCGTGCCGGCCAGCCTCCCCGAAGACGGTGCCGAAGAGATCCGAGGCACCGTTGATCACAGCGGGCTGACCGGTGAAGCCGGGCGCGGAGGCCACGAACCCGGTCACCTTGACCACCTTCACCACGTTCTCCAGGCCGACCAGCGAGTCGACAGCGGCCAGCGCGTTGAGCGCGCACCGCTGGGCCAGATCCTTCGCCTGCTCGGCGGAGATCCCGGCGCCGACCTTGCCGGTCGCCAGCAACTTGCCCTCGGCCATCGGCAACTGGCCGGAAACGTACACGTGCTGCCCGGACTGCACGGCCGGGACGTAGCTGGCCACCGGCGGCACGACGTCGGGCAGTTCGAGACCCAGCTCGGCGAGCTTCGCGTGCGGACCGTTGCTCACGCCTTCGGCCGCTTCAGGTAGGCGACCAGCTGGTCCGGATTCGGGCCGGGGACCACGGCGACGAGCTCCCACCCGTCCTCGCCCCAGTTGTCGAGGATCTGCTTGGTCGCGTGGACCAGCAGCGGGACCGTGGAGTATTCCCACTTCTGCATCGCTGAAGGGCTCCCTCTCGGTGCGGAATTGTTCGAGGGACAGCCTACGGTCCGCTGGCAGGGCGAGGTACGGGACGCTGCTCCGTCGCGGCCGGCAGCTCCCCGCAGCGCCCTTCGTGCTCGTACCCCTGGGGGCAGCGGGACCGGTCGGGCAGCAGCAGGTCACAGAAGACCCGGTGCCGGTTGTTCTGATCGTCGGCGTTGGAGACGGTGGTCTCGCCGGCGTCCAACTCGGGCAGGAAACCCAGGGACACCGCGACCCGACCGGCCAGCACTGTCGCCGCCGCCAGATTCGGCACCCGGATCGGCAGGTGGATGACGAAGCCCGGCTCGTCGTCCTCGCGGGCCCGCTCGGCGGGCTGGCTCGGCATCCGGGCCGTCTCCGCCTGCTCCGGCATCCGGCGGTACGACCGTTCGTTGATCGGCTGGTTGGTGACCTGCCCGCCGGCGTCGACCACGGACCCGAGCCGGCGGGGCCGGTCGTTCGTCGGGAACTGGGTGCGAGGGATGTTGTCCGCGTCGCGCATGCACTGCCTCCGGTCGTACCTCTCGGACCATGCCTCCGGCCCGGACCCATTCGTCCGTTCCGACCCCCGCACCGGGACGAACGTAGGTCTGTGGCCGCGGTCCCATCAACAGGACGCGCACAAGAGGCCACCAACAGTCACATATGCGACACACCGCAGGTCGGGGGCCCGACACCGAAACCGACGCGGGTACCGCTCACCGGATCGCTGGGCCGCTCGACGGGCAGGGGCGACACCGATCCGGTCATCGACCGCTACCCTTCCGGTCGGACGGTCGCGCAGCGCCCGGCCGCCCGCTCGATCACGCTCGGCGCCAGGGGTGGCGGCGGGCGCCGCACCCCTGGGGGAACGACATGACCCACCCGCCCAGCGGCGACCAGGCCGGCACACCCGCTCACCCACCGGCCCACCCGGATCCCGCCGGTCAGCCCGGCGCGCCCACCATCCCCAGCCAGCCGACCCCCGCTGCACCGCCCGGGCAGCTCGCTCTGCCCGCCTCCCCCGCCCCGCCGGCACTCTCCGCCGCCCCCACCTCACCGGCTTTCCCAGGGCAGCCGAGCGGCCCCAGCCAGCCGGCTTTCCCGGGTCAGCCCAACGGCGCCGGGCAGCCGGAAGGGCCTGGCGGCCCCACCTCGGCCACCGCACCGACGCAGCCGGGTGCCCCGAACCCCTCATCGATCCCCGCTGCCCCGCCGGCCTATCCGCCCTACCAGGGCACGGCCGAGCCGAAAAAGAAGCGTGGTCTGCTGATCGCGGCGATCGCCCTGGTCGTGATCATGGTGCTCTGCGTGGGGGGTGGCGTGGTGGCCTTCCTGACCCTGCGCGATGCCGAGACCGGCGAGGGCGCCAAGGAGCCGGCGGTCGCCGTCGACGAGTTCCTCACCGCGGTCTACAAGGATCGCGACGCGACAAAGGCGGCGGGTCGCGTCTGCGCCGCTTCCCGCGACGACGACAAGATCGCTGCGAAGGTTGCCGAGGTGGAGAAGTACGCCTCCACCTACCAGAACCCGCGCTTCCGGTGGACCACGCCGAAGGTGGACAACCAGACCGGAGAACGGGCCACCGTCTCCACCCGACTCACCATGACCACCGCCGACGAGAAGGTGGCCGACCAGGAGTTGCGCTTCACCGTGGTGCAGAAGACAGGTTGGTGGGTCTGCGAGGTCGCCTGACCGGCCAGCCTGGATAGGCTCGACGGGTGTGTGCAGCTGAGCGTCCGATCGACCCGGCCGGTACCGGGTGGCCCGCCCGCCTCCACGTGGTGACCGGCAAGGGTGGCACCGGTAAGACCAGCGTGGCGGCGGCGCTGGCCCTCGCGCTCGCCGCCGGCGGCCGGCGCACCCTGCTGGTCGAGGTCGAGGGGCGGCAGGGCATCGCCCAGTTGTTCGGCATCGAGCCGCTGCCGTACGAGGAGCGGCACCTGGCCGACGCGCCGGACGGCGGTGAGGTGCGCGCGCTCGCGGTGGACGCCGAGGAAGCGCTGCTCGAGTACCTGGACATGTTCTACAAACTGGGCGCGGCGGGCCGGGCACTACGCAAGCTCGGTGCCATCGACTTCGCCACCACCATCGCGCCCGGCCTGCGGGACGTCCTCCTCACCGGCAAGGTGAAGGAGGCCACCACCCGCACCACCGGGCAGCGGCGCGCGTACGACGCGGTGGTGCTGGACGCCCCGCCGACCGGGCGGATCGGCCGGTTCCTCAACGTGACGGCGGAGACCGCCCGGCTGGCCAAGGTGGGCCCGATCAAGACCCAGAGCGAGGGGGTCGCCGCGTTGCTGCGGTCCCCGATGACCGCGGTGCACGTGGTCACGCTGCTGGAGGAGATGCCGATCCAGGAGACGGTCGACGCGATCGCCGACCTGACCGCCCTCGGCTTCGGCGTCGGGAAGGTGCTCGTCAACGGGGTCCGGCCGCCGCTGCCCGCCGGAGCGGCGGTCACCGCCGCGGAGTTGAAGCGCGGGCTGGTCGCCGCCGGGTTGCCTGCCGATCGGGACATCGTGGCCGGGTTGCACGATGAGGCGCGTGATCAGCTCATCCGGCGCGAACTGGAAGATTCGCTCCGCGCGGACCTGGTGGAGTTGGGGCTGCCGATGATCGAGCTGCCGTTGCTGCCCGACGGGGTTGATCGGGCAGGGCTCGCGACGCTGGCCCAGGCCCTCGTCCGCGCCGAATGACTCACACCTGAGCGCAGCACGGGCGCGCGGACCCACCGGCCCGATACGCTCGATTGGTGCCTTCCGAAGACGCGGCGCCGCAGCTGGACGTCGACCAGATCCTCGCCGACCCAGGCGTGCGGATCGTCGTGTGCTGCGGTGCCGGCGGAGTGGGAAAGACGACCACGGCCGCGGCGCTGGCGCTGCGGGCCGCCGAGCACCACGGCCGGCGCACTGTGGTGCTCACCATCGACCCGGCCCGCCGGCTGGCCCAGTCGCTGGGCCTGACCGAGCTGGACAACACCCCTCGCCAGGTCAAGGGGATCGACGTCGAGAGCAGCGGCGGCGAGTTGCACGCCATGATGCTGGACATGAAGCGCACCTTCGACGACGTGGTGTTGCAGCACACCGACCCGACCAAGGCCGCGGAGATCTTCGCGAACCCGTTCTACCAGGCGATGAGCTCGACCTTCGCCGGCACGCAGGAATACATGGCGATGGAGAAGCTGGGCCAGCTGCACGCCCGGGGCGAGTGGGACCTGATCGTGGTGGACACTCCACCGTCCCGCTCGGCACTGGATTTCCTGGACGCGCCGGCTCGGCTCTCCCGTTTCCTCGACGGTCGGATGCTGCGCCTGTTGCTGGCCCCGGCCCGCACCGGCGGGCGGAGCATGTTCAGCCTGGTCACCGCCTCGTTCGGGATGTTCTCGAAGGTGGTGCAGAAGGTGCTCGGCGCGCAGCTGCTCACCGACCTGTCCGGCTTCGTGGCCGCTCTCGACTCGATGTTCGGTGGTTTCCGGCAGCGCGCCGAGCAGACGTACCGCATCCTGCAGGCGCGTGAGACGGCCTTTCTGCTGGTCGCGACGCCGGAGCCGGACGCGGTCCGGGAGGCCGCCTACTTCGCGGGCCGGCTGCGGGACGAGCGGATGCCGCTGGCCGGCCTGGTGCTCAACCGGGTACACCGCCCGGCGGTTCCGGAGCTCGACGCCGAGCAGAGCCGGCTCGCCGCCGAGCGGCTGACCCAGCTGGGTGGGCATGAGGCCACCGCCGACGTGCTGCGGGCGCACGCGGCGTTGGCTCGCCAGGCGGTACGCGAGCAGCAGGTCGCCGCGCGCTTCACCGAGGCGTTCCCGGCCGTGCCGGCGGTTTCGGTTACCGCGCAGCCCGCCGACGTGCACGACGTCGACGGGCTACGGACGATCGGCGCGGCGATCAGCCGGCCGTGACCGGCGTCAGTTGGCCGCGCTGACGAGAATCTTGTCCTTGCCGGCCTTGTCCTTGCTGTTCTTCTTCATCGCGGCCTCGAACATCTTGCGCCAGCTCGTCACCTGCGGGTGACGACGCAGGAGCGCCCGCCGTTCGCGTTCGGTCATGCCGCCCCACACACCGAACTCGATCCGGTTGTCCAGCGCGTCGGCCAGGCACTCGTACCGAACTGGGCAGCTCCGGCAGATCCGCTTCGCCACGTTCTGTTCGGCGCCCTGTACGAACAACGCGTCCGGGTCCCCGTTCTGACATGCCGCCAGCGACGGCCAGTCAGTGATCATGCCCATGTGTACACGTCCCCCCTTGCAGTACCTACCGACCTCGTCGATGCACGTCAGCCGGCAATTCCCCCCGATCGCCCGGCCTGCCTTCCCCAAGGCGGCGCGGACGACATGTGGCGCTGTCGCCGCCCCCATCATGCTCTGTAGTCGACTGATTACGCAACGTTGTCGACGAAATCCATCATTTCGGACAGTCCCGGCTTCCCGGGCCTTCGACCGCCGGTTACCCCGCCGAGGTCGGCGATAACGCTGCGCCGCCTCACCGAATCAGAGGAGACTCACGCCAGGTCACACGCAACCAAGTACCGGGGGTCGTGCGTTTAGCACAACGAGGGCAGCGCACGCAGGAAATGGGGAAAGAACGCCCCAGCGCCCCTCGTTCCCTACTCGCGTACCCTGTCGAGGTGACCTGGATGCGGAAACGTGACCACAATGTGCTGACCAACGCCGCATCGCTAGCCGTGTGTGGCCTACTGGCCGGCGTGGTGGTCGCTGCGGCGGCCTTCCCCGCGGTAGCGATGTCCGGCCTGGCCGCGAAGGCCGGCGCCGAGACATTCGGTGCCCTGCCCACGGAGCTGACGGTGGCCCGTGCGCCACAGATCAGCTACCTGCTGGCATCGGACGGCAAGACACCGCTCGCAACGATGTACGACGAGAACCGGCGCGACGTGAAGCTCGCCGACATCTCGCCGGCCATGCAGAAGGCCATCATCGCGGCCGAGGACCATGACTTCTACAAGCACAACGGCGTCGACATCAACGGTGTCGCCCGCGCGTTCGTCAACAACCAGAGCGAGGGCTCCGGTCGGCAGGGCGCCTCGACGCTGACCATGCAGTACGTCCGGCTGGCCATCGCCTACTCGGCCACCCACCCGGCGGACGTCGTCGCGGCGACCGAGGACACCAGCGCCCGCAAGCTGCGCGAGATGCGACTGGCCCTCCAGGTCGACAAGGAATTCTCCAAGGACGAAATCCTCACCCGCTACCTCAACCTCGCCTCGTTCGGCAACGGCGCGTACGGCATCTACGCCGCCAGCCAGGTCTACTTCGGTAAGCCACCGAGCAAGCTGAAGATCGAGGAAGCGGCGTTGCTGGCCGGCATGGTCAAGGCGCCGACGACGAACGATCCGACCACCGAGGCCGGTTACCCGCTCGCGCTGGATCGGCGCAACTACGTCATCCAGAACATGGTCGACATCAAGGCCATCACCCAGCAGGAGGCGGACGCCGCCAAGGCGACCAAGCTGGTGGTGAAGGACAAGCGCACTCCGAACGGCTGCGTCGCCGCCAACGTCAACGAGTGGGGCTTCTTCTGCGACTACTTCTACCGCTGGTGGATGGAGCAGGAGACGTTCGGCTCGACCACGTACGACCGGGAGCGCCGACTGAAGAGCGGCGGCTACACCGTCGTGACCTCGATCGACGTCCAGGCACAGCGTGGCGCGGACAAGGCGGTCCGTAAGGCCAAGAGCGTGAACAGCAAGGAAGCGGCAATGGTCGCGGTCGTCGAACCGGGCACCGGCCGGGTGCGGGCGCTCGCGGTCAACCGGCAGTTCAAGCTCGACGACCCGAAGAACCCGAAGAACAAGCTCTCCAGCGACCCCGCGAAAAGCAAGAAGAAGATCCGGGGCAACTACCCGGCGACGGTCAACCCGCTGCTCACCGGCGGCAACGGCATCACCGGCTACCAGGCCGGCTCGACCTTCAAGATCTTCAGCATCGTCGCCGCGCTGGAGAAGGGCATCCCGCTCAGCTACTCGATGAACGCGCCGCAGCAGTTCAAGTCGGAATACATCATCGACAGCAGCAGCCCGGCGGCCTGCAAGGGCACCCACTTCTACTGCCCGACCAACTCCGGCCTCAAGGCCGGCGGCGTGCAGAACATGTGGAGCGCCTTCAGCGCGTCGATCAACACCTACTTCGTCCCGCTCCAGCAGCAGGTCGGTGCGGAGAATGTGGTCGACGCCGCCCGGCGGGCCGGAATCCAGTTCCGGGCGAGCAACGACGCCAAGTTCGCCGCGACCAAGGAAGCCGCCCATCAGTGGGGCGCCTTCACCCTGGGCGTCTCCTCCACCACGCCGCTCGACCTGGCCAACGCGTACGCGACCCTCGCGGCGGACGGCAAGTACTGCGAGCCGATCCCGGTGCAGGAGATTCGGGACCCGGAGGGCAACAAGCTGGACATCGCCAACCCGCGCTGCGAGAAGCGGTTCAGCACGGAGGTGGCCCGGGCCGCCGTCGACGCCGCCCGCTGCCCGGTCGGTGACAACTCCAGCACCAGCAAGTGCGGTGGCAGCCGCACGGCAGCCGTCGTGAAGAACATCGTCGACGCGCCGGTGGCCGGTAAGTCCGGCACCACCGACTCGGAGAAGACGGCCGCCCTGGTCGCCATGACCAAGCAGTACTCGGTGGCTGGCATCATGGCCGACCCGGACTGGCCGCAGACGAACGTCAAGATGAAGCACAAGGAGAAGGACGGCATCAACCCTCCGGTGTACGAGACCCTGCGGGATGCCATGAAGGGCAAACCGCGGATCAAGTTCGAGGAGCCGGGCCAGAAGATCTCCGAGGGTGACCAGCGCAGCATCCCCGACGTGAAGTGCGTTTCGGTGGATCAGGCGAAGTCCCGGCTCAAGGGCGCCGGCTTCGAGCCGGTCGTCTCCAGCGCCAAGGTGCCGTCCTCCTGCAAGGCGGGCGACGCGGCCGGCACCAGCCCGGACGGACGCACGATCAAGGGTGGCGTGGTCACCATCCAGGTCAGCAGCGGCGGCGGCGCGCCGGGCAACACCAACGGCACGCCGGGCGGCCAACCCGGCAACCAACCCGGACGACCCGGCAACGGCCGTCCAAACGGCTGAGCCGACCAGTAGGACACAACGGGCGGGCACCCTCCTCGGGTGCCCGCCCGTTTCGTCTGCCCGGACCAGCGAGCGGCTGCGAGACGTCCTGCCGCGCCGCCGACCCGCTGAGTCAGAGACCGAGCTGTCGGCGTACCTCGGCGGCCACCCGGCCACCCTCGGCCTGGCCCGCCACCGCGGCCTGGGCCGCCTTCATCGCCGGGCCCATCTGGGCCTTGCCGGTGAAGCCGCCCGCAGCGAGCGCCCCCGACACCAGCTCGGTCAGCTCGGCCTCCGAAAGCTGCTTGGGCAGGTAGCGGTCCAGCACCTCACCCTCGGCGCTCTCCTTCGCGGCCTGCTCGGCGCGGCCGGCGTCGGCGAAGGCGGTAGCCGCCTCCCGACGCTTCTTGGCTTCCTTGGTCAGCACCGCGAGCACCTCGTCATCGGTGAGCTCGCGCTTGGCCTTGCCGGCGACCTCGGCGGTGCCAACGGCGGCCAGGGCCATCCGCAGCGTGGAGGTGGTCAGCTCGTCGCGCGCCTTGAGCGCGGAACGCATGTCGGCAGTGAGGCGGTCCTTCAGCGTGCTCATGGACGGTCAAACTACCCTGAACGCCATGCGAAAGCGCACACTATTCCGGCTCGCCGCCGGAACCGCCACGATCGGCGCGGCCACCCTCGCGTACGCGTCGCTCGTCGAGCGCAACATGTTCACCCTGCGGCGGTACGACGTGCCGGTGCTCCCGGCCGACGCGGAGCCGCTGCGCGTGCTGCACCTGTCGGACCTGCACATGATGCCCGACCAGGCACGCAAGCAGCGCTGGGTGGCGTCACTGGCCGCCCTCGACCCCGACCTGGTGGTGGTGACCGGCGACAACATGGCCCACCCGGGCGCGGTGCCCGGGGTGCTGCGGGCCCTGCAACCGCTGCTGGACTACCCCGGCGCGTTCGTGTTCGGCTCGAACGACTACACCGGGCCGGTGTTGAAGAACCCCTTCACCTACTTCCTGCCGGACCGGGAGTACACCGAAGGCGTCGACCTGCCCTACGAGGAGCTGCGCCAGGTCTTCACCGGCGCCGGCTGGGCGGACCTCAACAACGCCCGGACCACGCTGAAGGCTGGCGGCCGACAGCTCGACCTGGTCGGCGTCGACGACCCGCACATCGACCGGGACGACTACCCCTCCGTGGCCGGCGCGGTGTCGTCGTCGGCGGACCTCTCCATCGCGCTCACGCACTCACCCGAACCACGGGTGCTCGACCAGATGGCGGCGGACGGCTTCGGGCTGCTGCTGGCCGGGCACACCCACGGTGGTCAGGTCTGCGTACCGGGCTTCGGGGCGCTGGTGACCAACTGCGGCCTGCCGCGCTCGATGGCGCGCGGCCTGCACCGGTGGCCGGGCTCGGACTCCTGGCTGCACGTCTCCGCCGGCCTCGGCACCCACCCGACCGCCCCGATCCGCTTCGCCTGCCCTCCGGAAGCCAGCATCCTCACCCTCATCCCCCGCTGACCGCCGGTTCGTCGCGCTGCCGCCCGCCCGGCCGCTTCAAGATTCGCGCATCATCAGGGATGTTGCTGCCTCGGCGCGGCGTGAGGCAGCAACATCCCGGAAGTTGTGCGGATCTTGGCCACCCCGGGCAGGGTCGGAGCGGCGGGGGTACCGAGTTTGACCATCGGGGCGGGTGGGCTACTATTTGTCGGCACGCCTCGGGGTGTGGCGCAGCTTGGTAGCGCGCTTCGTTCGGGACGAAGAGGTCGTCGGTTCGAATCCGGCCACCCCGACCAGGTAAGAGGGCACATCCGATCCATGGATGTGCCCTCTGGTGTTTCTGTACAGCAGTGAAGTACAGCAACGGATCACCGCAGGCTCTCCCCCAGGCGCTTGAGTACGTCGCGGGTGGCATCCGAGGCGCCTGCGAATAAATCTCCATCGTCACCGACACCTCGGCGTGCCGGAGCACCTGCATGATGGCGCGCGGATGCACGTCCAGGTCGACGAGCAGCGTCGCGCAGGTACGCCGGAGGTCTGCGTCTTGGTTTCCCGGTGCAGCAGTTGACCGCCGACCCGCTGCAACTGCCAGCCGATCGACAACTCCCCCGCCGCCAGGTCGACGGCATCCTCGGTGAGGCCGAGCACCTCACCCTTACGCAGGCCGAGCACCAGGATCGACACGTACGCGGCGTAGAGCGGATCGCGATCGGCCCGCGCGGATTCCAGGAAGCGAAGCGCCTCGTCGCTGGTCCAGGCCCTGCCCTTGCGTCGTCGGACCGGTGGAAGCTTGACCAGGGCTGCGGCGTTGCGGGTAACCAGTTCCTCGGTGGCCGCGTGTGTAGGGGAGTGCACGCCGGCCGCGTCGGCGAACTGGCGGCCGGTGGCGGGGTTGCGGTTACTGCGCCTCCGGCCGGGGGCGCTCGGGCTCCGAGATGGTTGCAACCCCGTCGGCGCGTTGCGGTCCGTGGATGGTTGCGCGAGCCATCCCGCCAGCCACCAACCCGGGCAGGCCGAGCACACCCTTGCGCGCTTCTGCGATCGTTGGCGGCAGAGTTTGAGTGCCGTTCGTGTCGGCCCTTGCGGGTTCGAGGCAGGTTTGGATGGTCAATGATTGTTCTTGCCCAGCAGCTTCCAGCGTTAGTCGGCGTGATTGTGGGAGCCCTCGCGTCTTACCTCGTTAGCAGCGCAGGAGAGCGAGCACGATGGCGACGCAGCCAGCGGGTCCGCTGGGACGAGAGCCGCATGCGGGTGTATGCCGAGTATGGCGGCTCCGTCAAGCGGTGGGCCTACCTGTCATGTCGCATCGCGGCAGCGCGAGGATTCGACCACTCCGCGGCCCACCTGGCCCCGGAGGAAGGGCTCCCGCTCTTGGCCGCAGCGGAGGACGATCGTGGAGCGCGGTGGGAATCGATGCTGCTACTGGGCAGCCCGGAGACTGTTAGTGCTGCACGTGATTGGCATCAAGCTGTCCACCGTCTCGATTGGTACGCACGAGGGCGGTTGACGGATGCCGAGCAGTGGCGGCCGGCAATTCAGGAGATGGAGAAGTGCCGCGACAAGTACTACGAATGTGCACGAAACGACCTTGGTGTAGGTGGTGGAATGTTACCGCCGCCGGCATGGCCTCCTCGTTGGGTTCCCAAGATCGGGACATGATGCAGCAACCCGAGGTTGAAGCCCGCAGTGCAGGCGGTGGCCCGGCTGCTTCTCGCCCTCATTCTGGTTCGCCTCGTTTATGACCAGAACAACAGCCCGCTGATGACGGGAATAGCCAAGGCGCCGAGGCAGTCCAGAAGCCTGTTCATCACATGACGGGCGGCCAACGCACGGATCTGCGATGAGCGGGGTATCTCGGGGCTGGTACGGAGTGCGGTGATCCGCCCGTGAGCAGCACCGTGGCCTTCATCTGCGCGGCTCGATCAGCCGAGCTGAGTTGGTGTAGTCGAAGCCTCCCAGGTGGTCAGGCAAAACGGGTGGCCAGCCGGATCGGCGTAGACGTAACACTGTTCGCTGTTGGGCTGGAAGGCGTACCTTGTTGCTCCGGCAGCGAGCACGCGGGCCTCGGCGGCGTCTCGGTCCACGACCATGAAGTCGAGATGCATCATGATCGACGAGGTGGGGTCGGGCCAGGCGGGTGGCGTGTATCCGGGCACAGTCTGGAAGTTGATTCGCCCGGCCGGGCTCAGCACGCATGCCCAGCCGTCCCCGGCGTGTGTCAGGGTTCCGCCGGTGATGCTGGCGTAGAACTCCGCCAAGCCGACGGCGTCCGGGCAGTCCAGGGTGACCGCGCTGAGCCTGATCTCGTCGGACATGTCGCCTCCTGTGGTCCGGGCCAGCCGGGTGCTAGGCGCCCGCACCGATACGACGACCAGCACGACGGCGCGCTCGACAAACTGAACGACGTAACCTAACGCAGACGTTGGTCGAGCACACTGATCCAGCCGCGACCCGCGCTCTCGGCTGTCGCAGATCACCTGGCGGACGACTGTCGCACCTCACCCGACGGAGGACAGCCGGGCTGCCGGCGATGTCGGGTCTCAGGACGTACGTGACAGATCAGTCTCGGGACGTGTGTGACACGTCCGGCTAGACGATCTTGTTTGTTTGCGGCAGGCCCTCAGAGTCGCATGGGTTGATCCTCCTGGGAGGCTGAGGGGGTGGAACGGTCTGCGTGGTCCGAGATTTCGGCGCTGGTGGCAGCAGCTCCGTATCCGGTGGAGGTGCTGCCGGCCGATCCTCAGCGGGCGGGAGCATGCCTGGCGGCTCTGGAAATCACGACGAGGTCGTGGCTCGGGGCGGTGGTCGCCAACAGCGGCGGGCTGGTGATCGATCACGGTTGGCTTCGGGTGCTCGGCGGTGGGCACGACGGGTTGCGGGATGTGGCGGCCCAGATAGTCCCGGAAGCTGGTCGTCTTGTCGTCGCTTTCGATGTGATGGGCGGGCAGTTCGCGTGGTTGCAGGCGGAGCCGGGCGCGAGGCCGACGGTGCATTACTTCGGCCCGGAGGACCTGACTTGGCAGGATCTTGAGCTTGGGTATGGCGACTGGCTGGAGGCGATGCTCGCAGGTGCTATGACCAAGTTCTATGAGACCTTGCGGTGGCCGGGCTGGGAAGGGGAGGTGGCCAGCGTCGCCCTGGACCAGGGGATCCACACGTTGCCGCCGCCTTGGACCAGGGAGGGCAAGGATCTTTCGGCGGTATCCCGCAAGCCCATCCGGCTTGCTGAACTCGTTTCGGTTCACCAGGAGTTCGCGCGTCAGCTCGGCCTTCTCTAGATCATGCCCTCCGAACGACGGGCCGAGCCCGGCTTCATCGCGGCGTCCTTCGGGTACGGACGCCAGTGGACCGAGTGGGCGCTCATCCACGTATGTCAGCGCTGGTCGGCCAACCCGGGAATTCCTTCGGGACGAAGAGGTCGTCGGTTCGAATCCGGCCACCCCGACCAGAGGTAAAAGACCAGGTGAGATCTTCTCTCACCTGGCCTTTTCGTCTGCCCCGGCAAGCCCTGTCGACCGATCCCCGTGCTACGACTGCGTGGCTAGCGTCCGCGTATGACTCACCCTCAGACGCCTCAACCGTGGATCCCTCCCAACGGCCCCGCAGGGGGACCCCCTGCAACCCCGGAGGCCGGTCGCGCCACCCCGTCTCCTTTCTGGCCGTGTACGTGTTGGCGGGCCTGGCCACTGTCTGTTGGGCGGGCGCGGCGTACAGCGCCCGGGTGATCTTTCTTGGCCGCGACATGGTCGAGGGCCTGCTGAGCTTCCTCGGGCTGCTCGGGCTCGCCGGGTTTGAAGTGTTCGCGTTGCTGTTCACCATCACTGCCGCCTTCGAGCTGCGCGGGCGCAACTCGCCTCGTGCGGCCCTGGTGGCCGGTCTGGTCGCGGTCACCGGGGTCGTCGCAACGATCGTGTTCCTGATCTGGGTCTCAACGACAGCGAGTACCAACTCTTAGCAACCGGTAACGGCTCTGCCGACCCGGTGACGCCTAGCTGACACCCCCCGACCGGCCTTCAGCTGCCAACATAGGTGTTTTTACCGATCCCCTCGGGGGCAGCCAGCCCTAACGTCAGCGGCACACCACACCGTCCGAGGGGACCACCGATGACCATCGCACCCGATCTCATCGCCGTGAAGGCACGCCAGCAGGTGACGTGGGCCAGCGGTGACTACGGCGCCGTCGCCGCGCTCATCCACCCGATCTCCGAACTTCTGGTGACCGCGGCCGACCTGTCGGCCGGCGCCCGCGTACTCGACGTGGCGACCGGCTCCGGCAACGCCGCCATCGCCGCCGCCCGCTGCGGCTGCGTCGTGACCGGCGTCGACTACGTACCCGACCTGCTGGAACGCGGCCAGGCCCGCGCCGCTGCGGAAAGACTCCCGGTCACGTTCGTGACCGGCGACGCGGAGCGCCTGGCGTACGCCGACGGGTCCTTCGACGCGGTGCTCTCCGTCGTCGGGGTGATGTTCGCGCCGGACCAGGAGCGGGCGGCGGCGGAGCTGGTCCGGGTCTGCCGGCCCGGCGGCACGGTGGCGCTGGCGTCGTGGACGCCGCAGGGCTTCATCGGCGACCTGTTCCGCACGGTGGGGCGGCATGTGCCGCCACCGGCAGGGCTGCGCCCGCCGGTCGAGTGGGGCGACGAGGGCCGAGTCCGCGAACTGCTCGGCGCGGCCGTGGGTGAACTGCGGGCGGTACGCCGGGAGTTCGTCTTCCGTTTCGGCACACCGGAGGAGTTCGCCGACTTCTTCCGGGTCAACTACGGGCCGACGTTGAAGGCGTTCGAGGCGCTGCCCGAGGAACGACGACCGGACCTGCACGCCGATCTGGTGGAGTTGGTCCGCGCGCACAACCGCGCCACCGACGCCACGGTCCGCATCCCGGCGGAGTACCTGGAGGTCGTGGCGCGGCGGACCGTCGACCCGGCCTGACACCCGTCCGCGCCACGCCGTTCAAGGTGGCGCCGGCCGGTCAGTCCTGCCGCTCGGTGCGTTCGATCTCCGCGAACGCGGCGGCCAGGTAGTCGTCCAACGGCACGCTGGTCGCCGCCAACAGGTCGGCCACCAGCAACGGAGCGTGTCGGGCCAGCGCCGACGCGTCCGGCGGTGACTCGTCGCCGTCGGGGTCGTACACGCCCAGCGCGCCGGCCAGCAGGACCAGCACCACGTGCGGGTCGACTTCCGTTCGCCACCGCGTCGACTCCTGCACGCAGCGGGTCAACACCTGGCGGATGTCGTCGCCGGTCAACCCGTCCGGATGGCTCTCCTCCAGCAGCAACCGGACCACCGCGCCGAGCACCAGGCCGGAACGCTCGTCCGCGGCGAGACCGCCGACCGCCTCGTCGTAGGCCTGACCGTCGCGTGCCTGGGCGGCGGCGACGGCCGTCGTAGCGGTCAACGCGATGGCGCGGGCGGTAGCGGGCAGATGTCGCCAGGTGCCGGTCATCGCGCCAGCATCGCAGACCCGGCGGACACCAACCGGCCTCGACCACAGCGAGTGGATCGACGTGGAATTGCTCACCCACCGGTCCCGGTGACCGCGAGCCGTGGCCAAAACGGTTCGCGCGGCGTCAGACCCACCGAACAGAATGCCGGACATGCTGCGTCGTGCCCTGCCCCGCCGTCCGGAAGCTCGTCGACTCCTGATCGGCACCCTGCTGTCGGCGATCGGGCGGGGTCTGACCCTGCCGTTCCTGTTCATCTACCTGACCGACGTACGCGGGCTCACCGACACCCGGGCCGGGCTCGTGATCGGCTGGTACGGCGTGGTCACCCTGGCCCTGTCGCCGCTGGGCGGGACGCTGATCGACCGGATCGGCGCCCGCCGGGTGGTGGTGCCCTGCCTGGTGATCGAGGCGATCGGCACCGGCTCGCTCGCGCTGGTCCACTCGACCGGTTCGGCCCTGCTGGTGATGACGGTGATCGCCATCGGCAGCTCGGCGATCTGGTCGGGGCAGAACACCATCCTCGCGTCGTTGACCGACGACGATGAGCGGCAACGTGTCTTCGGGCTGAACTTCGCCCTGCTCAACCTCGGCATCGGCATCGGTGGCATGACGTCCGGCGCGATCGTCGACACCGCCCGGCCCGGCACCTTCCAGGCGATCTACCTGCTGGACGCGGTGACCTACCTGATGCCGGCGCTGATCCTGCTCACCCTGCCCGGAGTGGGCCACCGACTCGGCAAACGTCGGGGCGTCGACGAGCCGTCGCCCGGTGGCTACCTGACGGTGCTCCGTGACCGCCCGTTCCGGCGGCTGGTGATCTTCGGGCTGATCCTCACCACCTGCGGCTACGCGCAGGTGGAGGTGGGCTTCGCCGCGTACGCGGTGCGGGTGGCCGAGGTGAACCCCCGGGTCGTGGCCTGGGCCCTTGCGGCCAACACCGTGATGATCGTGCTCGCGCAACTGCTGGTCATCCGCCGGATCGAGGGGCGCAGCCGCACCCGGGCGTTGGCCGTGGTGGGAGCGGTGTTCGCCGCCGCCTGGCTGGTCCTCGGCGCGGCCGGCCTGGTCACTGCTGAGAACGCCGTGCTGGCCGCCCTGTGCGTGGTGCTCTGCTCGGCGATCTTCGGTTTCGGCGAGACGATGCTGTCCCCGGTGATGCCCGCACTGACCAACGCGCTGGCCACCGACGAACTGCGCGGCCGGTACAACGCGATGAGTTCGATGATCTTCGGAATCAGCGGTGTGATCGGCCCAGTGACCGCCGGCCCGCTCATCGGCGCCGCCAACGGCATGGTCTGGGTGGCGACGGTGGTAGGCGGCTGCCTGGTCGCCTCACTGGTCGCGCTCTCCCTGCGCCGGCTGCTCACCACCGAGCAGGACGGCCTCGTGACGACCGCCCCGGCATCCCCCGCCCCCGCGCCCACCCCGGCCTGACCCCGGCGATCCTGCCCGAACAGGCGCCGACAGGCACGGGCGCGGGTGAGGGGTCACGGGGACGGGTCGGGCCCCGAAGCTGGTGCTCCGGGGCCCGATGATCGCGGGTCGGCCGTCAGGCGGCGGGGACCTCGGCGGTGGTGCGGATCCGGTCCAGCGTCGGCGCGGAGACCGGCGACTGGGCGGTCAGGTAGACCACGAACGCGTCCAGGTCGATCTGGCCGGTGACCAGGTTCGTGCCGCCGGTGAGGGCGCTGAAGCCGTCGCCTCCGCCGGCCAGGAAGTTGTTCACCGTCACCCGGTAGGTGGCAGCGGTGTCGACGGCGGTACCGCCGATGGTGAGACTGCCCCGGACCACGCGGGTGCCGGCGCACGGGTCGGCGACCGTGCCGGTGGTCCCGTTCGGGTCGACCACGTAGCCCACGGTGGCCGACGGGTACAGGGTCCGACCGGTGACGAACTGCTGCTCCAGGACGCAGTAGAGCTGCGCGCCGGTCAGGTCCAGTGTCACCAGGTTGTTGGCGAACGGCTGCACAGTGAACGCCTCTTCGTAGGTGACCGGGCCGGCGTCGAGGTCGGCCCGGACCCCGCCCGGGTTCATGAAGGCGGCGACCGCGTTCTGTTCGTCGTCGGTGGCGGCGAGCTGCGCGTCGGCGATCAGGTTGCCCAGTGGTGACTCGCCCAGGGCCGTACCGAAGAGGGTTTCCTGGGTCTTGGTGATCGCGGTGGTGGTCTCGCCGACCTGACGGTCGGCGACCGGGCCGAGCACGGTCTTGTACCGGTCGATCAGCGCGGTCTGCCTCGGGTCCTTGGCGACGTCCCGGGTGACCACGACGTTGTTGGCGGACGCGGAGAGCACATCACCGCTCCGACGGTCGATCTTGAGGTCGATGTCGGTGACCAGGCGACCGAACGAGCTGGCACTGGTGACCAGCTTGCCGTTGATGTCGCAGTTGTACGCCTGGTGGGTGTGCCCGCTGACCACCACGTCGATCGACGGGTCCATCCGGTTGGTGATGTCCACGATGGGCCCGGTCATCCCGACGCAGTCGTTGATGCCGCCGGTCGACGCCTGGGTGCCGCCCTCGTGCAGCAGCACGACGATCGCCTGTACGCCCTTGCGGCGCAGCTCGCGCGCGTACCGGTTGGCGGTGTCCGCCTCGTCGGCGAAGCTGAGGCCGGCGACGCCCTGCTGGCTGACGATCTGCGGGGTGCCCTCCAGGGTCATCCCGATGAAGCCGACCTTGACGCCCTGCACCTTGTGGATCGCGTACGGCGCCATCAGCGGCTTGCCGGTCGCGGTCTTGAAGGCGTTCGCGGACAGGTACTGGAAGCCGGCCCCCCGGTACGGGGTGCCGTCGGCGCAACCGTCCACCGGGTGGCAGCCGCCGTTCTGGATTCGCAGCAGCTCAGCGGCGCCTTCGTCGAACTCGTGGTTGCCGACGCTGGCGTAGTCCAGCCCGGCCATGCTCAGCGCCTCGATGGTCGGCTCGTCGTGAAACGCGGCCGAGAGCAGCGGGGACGCGCCGATCAGGTCACCGGCGGCGACCGTGATGGTGTTCTTCTTCTTGGCTGCGGCACGCAGCTCGGCAAGGTGGGTGGCCAGGAATTCGACGCCGCCCGCGGTCTGCCCGGCGATGGTGCCGCTGGACCCGGTCGGCGGTTCGAGGTTGCCGTGGAAGTCGTTGAGGGCGAGCAGGGTGACGTCGACCGGCTTCGGCCCGGCGTCGGCCTGCTCAGGGCTGGTGGCGACCGCGCCGAAAGCGGCCACCGCGAGCGCGGTCAGGCCGACAGCGGCCCGACGCATCCCGGGTATGAACATGGATCTCCTCGTGAGAATCGGCGCGTACGGTGCCTGGCCTCTGGGTCGACCGGGCCGCCGACGGACGCCGTCGAAAGGGTCGCGGATGACGGTGGTTGCGCATGGCCCCCGCCCCGACAGCCTCTCATCCGGACGCCCACCGGTCGACCCGGGCAGCGCATCGGAGCAGCGCGTACGCCGAGGCCGCTATCGATCATCGTTCAACGCGGTCTGCCGGACAACGTCGGACCCAGGGTCTAGAAAGGACGGGACAGCCAACGAGGAGTGGGGGGCGGCATCGTGAGCGGAACGACACCCGCGGCGGAGCAGGTGCGATCGGTCGACGGCACACCCATCGCGTTCGAGCGGTCCGGTGCCGGGCCGGCGGTCGTCCTCGTCGGCGGCGCGTTCAGCGATCGCAACGCGACCCGCGATTTGGGCGCGGCGCTGGCGCCGGATTTCACCGCCTTCAGCTATGACCGTCGCGGTCGGGGCTACAGCGGCGACACCGCACCGTACGAGGTCGGCCGCGAGATCGACGACCTGGCCGCCCTGATCGCGGCGGCGGGTGGTTCCGCCGCGGTCTACGGCATCTCCTCCGGTGCCGTCCTGGCCGCCCTCGCCACCGCACAGGGCCTGCCGGTGACCAAGTTGGTCATGTTCGAGCCACCGTTCCAGGTCGGCCCGCACGTGGGCGTCCGCAAGGACATCACTCCGCAGCTCATCGAGCTGATCGCCGCCGACGACCGGGACGGCGCGGTGGAGACCTTCCTCAGCGCCTCGGTGGGGCTGCCGGCCGAGCAGATCACCGAGATGCGCTCGCAGCCGATGTGGGGTGGGCTGACGGCGGTAGCGCACACCCTGGTGTACGACTCGATCGTCACCGCCGGAGGGCGACTCCCCGCCGACCTGCTGGCGACCATCACCGCGCCGACCCTCGGGGTGGACAGCACCGGCAGTCCACAGTGGCTGCGGGACGCGAGCCGGGCGGCCGCCGAGGCCGTGCCGGGCGGCCGGTCCGTGAGCCTCGACGGCGGTTACCACGACGTACCGCCGACGACGCTGGCCCCTGCGCTGCGCGAGTTCCTGCTCGGTTGACCGCACCGGTGGCTGCCGAGGCGCAGCCCGGCGGATCAGCCGTCAGCCAGCGCCTTGTCGACCAGGGCAGCTACGGCGTCTGGTGGCCAGGCGCCGGCCACGCCGGGCCGGGCCGCCAGGTAGGTGGCGATCCGCTCGGCGGGCCAGTCGTGCGACTCGCGCAGCCCTCGGGCGATCATGCCGAGGTAGATCGGCGCGGGAGGTCGGCACGGCACGGCTGACGCCCTCTCGGGGGCCGTGAAGGTGAGCATCGGAACGCCGTCGCGGCTGCCCGGGCAGATCAGAGTCTCGTACCGCCCCGGGCCGAGGGTGGCCCGTCCGTTGGCGACGGCGGCGTCGATGGCCGCGCCGGTCGCCGGGATCAGCTCGGTCGTGTCGCCCGGCGGGCGGTACATCTCCTGGGCCGCGATGTCGGTGAACTGCTCCAGGGTGACCAGGTAGGCGCGGGCTGCGGCCTCGCCCGGCAGGTGCGGGTCGTAGAAGGCCATGCCGCCGGTCCACGCACCGGACTCGCCGGCGAAGTAAATGCCGCCGGGCAGCGACACGGGCGTCGATCGGCTGGGTGGACGCCGGTCGCGGCAGCCCGGGTACGTCCGCTTTCCGCCGGGTGGGCAGCCGCCACCGATGTACCAGCCCAGCCGGGCGGCGTGCATGTTCGAGCCGTACGAGACATACCAGGCCAGCACGATGATCCTCAGAAGCCGCAGGTCTGCCCGGCGGAGTGGCTCACCTGCACGGTGTGGGTCACGCATCCGCCTGCCTCGACCGAGTGCAGCAGGAAGGCGGTGGGCTCGTTGACCCAACCAATCTGCTCGTCGGCGCTCATGGTGAGCGTGCTCTGCTTCCACGTGCTGGGCGCCACGGTGAGTATCGTGCCCGCGTACGCCGTGGTGACCGGGCGGTGCAGGTGGCCGGCACCGACCCGCACCACGTGCCGGTGCCGGCCGATCACCTCGGCGAGCGCGTCACCGTCGGCGAGCCGGATGGAGTCCGCGACGGGGATGCCGACCGCGACCGGCGGGTGGTGCAGAAAGATCACGGCGGGCACCTCGGGCCGCCCGGCAAGCACCCCGTCGAGCCAGCCGAGCTGCTCCTCGCCGAGTTGGCCACCGTCGCTACCGGGGACGAGCGAGTCGAGCACCACGACGGACGCCGCCTCGTGGTCGACGTGGTAATAGGCCGAGAAGCCGCCGCCGAGCCAGGGTGTGCCGCCGAACGCGTCGAGCAGGGACTCCCGGTCGTCATGATTACCGGTGGTCAGGTGCACCGGCAGCGGGAAGCGGCCGATCACCTCGCGCAGCGCCGCGTACTCGTCGGGCTGGCCGTGGTCGGCCAGATCGCCGCTGATCACCACGCAGTCCGGTCGGGGTCGCAACGCCAGCACCCGGCCGAGCGCTCGGTGCAACCCGGCGGCCGGTTCGGCGGCGAGCAGGCCGCTGGTCAGGTGTGGGTCACTGAGCTGGGCGATGAGCATGGGCTCGCCTCCTCGGTGCCGGGAGGCTCCACGCTATCGGCAGGCGCGGCGTCCCGGGGGGTATGAGTCCACAGGCTGCGTCCACAGCCTGTGGATAGCACGTGTGTACGAAGCCCGGCCGTCCCCGCCAGCGTGAGTACGCTTGATCGAGCGGTTCGGCGTCGGCCGGGCCCCTCCCCTACCTGGAACGACGTGCGAGTGGATCATCAGCGAGTCATCCGTGACGTCACCGTCCGCCTGCCGATGGCGTCGAGCACGCCGGAGGCGTGTCGGTGGACGGTCACCGCGCTGTCCCGCCACACCCCGGCGACCATCTCCGTGCTGCTCGCGGTCCACGACCGCCTGCGCTGCGTCGCGGCGACCGGGGCCTGGCAGGTCTTCGCCACAGTGCCGGCGCGGACCGGCATCGTCGGCCGGGTGTACGCGAGCGGCGCCCCCGCCGTCGTCCCGGACGTCACCGTCGACCCGGACTACCTACCGGTCCGCCCGGATGTGACCGCCGAGCTGTGCGTACCGGTGCTGGACCCGACGGGCCGGGCGATCGGCGTACTCGACCTGCAGTGGAGTGAGCCGACCGACCTGGAGCCGTGGCGGGAGACCGCGCAGCGGCTGGCCGACGGGCTCGGCGCTCGGATCACCGCCCTCGGTGGCCCACCTGCGGAGAGTCGCAGCGAGAAGCTGCTTCGCCACGCGGCGGCGCTCGCCTCCGCGCCGACCGAGGGGGAGGTGATGGGGGTGGCGGCCCGCGCCGCCCGGGAGGTCTCCACCCTCTCCACCGCACTACTGCTGATCGGCGGCCAGCTCGGCCCGTCCCCGGCGACGCCGAGCGACCTGGAGACCCGGATCCGCGCCGAGCTGGCCGCGGCGGGTCCGGCCGCCCTGGACCGGATGGTCGAGCGGGCGCACCGGTACGGCGCCGGGTACACGCTGGGCGAGGCCGGGCATCCCCCGACCGAGGACTACCGCCCGCTGACCCGGGCGGGGGTACGCACGCTGGTCGCCGTGCCGGTCGGGCCGACGGACGCCGGTGGGGTACTGCTGGTCGCCGACGAACGCGCGCTGCGCCCGGACCCGACCACTGTCAGCCTGATGGAGTTGCTCGCCGGGCAGGCCTGGACGAACGTGGACCGGCTGCGCACGCTGGCCCGGCTGCGGGAGCAGGCCAGCTCCGACCCGTTGACCGGGTTGCGGCACACCGGCCCGTTCGGGCAGCGGATCGCGGCGGCCACCCCCGGGCGTACGGCCCTGCTGGCGATCGACGTGGACGGCTTCAAGACCGTTAACGACACGTACGGCCACCAGGCCGGCGACCGAGTGCTGGTCGGGTTGGCCCGGGCGCTGGAGGGGGCGCTGCGGCACGGCGACGAGTTGTACCGGATCGGCGGCGACGAGTTCGTCGCGGTGATCGAGGTGAGCCGCCCGGAGGAGGCGGTACGCATCGCCGAACGGCTTACCGAGGCGGCCCGACGCATCGGCCGCACGATCAGCGTGGGCGTCGCACTGCCCCGCCCCGGCGAAACCCCCGACCGCACCCTCAAGAGAGCTGACCAGGCCCTCTACGCGGTAAAACGCCAAGGCCGAGACGGCGTCCTGCTCTCCGCCGCATAACCACGCCCCCCGGTCCCCCCGCCCCCCGCCCCCCGGGTCCCCCCGGTCCCCACGTCCCCACGTCCCCACGTCCCCACGTCCCGCCGATCTTGCACTTTCGGTTGTCGTTTTGTCGCCCTAGCCCCTTATGCCGGCACAGAAACTGCAAGATCGCCGCAGCGGAGGTACGGGGAGCGCGGGGTGCGGGGGCAGCGCAGCGCGGGGTCAGGGAGTGCGGAGTTCTTTGGCCAGGAGTTCGGCGATCTGAGCGGTGTTGAGGGCCGCGCCCTTGCGAAGGTTGTCGCCGGTGACGAAGAAGTCGAGGGCGCGGGGGTCGTCGAGGGCGCGGCGGATCCGGCCGACCCAGGACGGGTCGGTGCCGACGGCGTCGATCGGCATCGGGAACTCCCCCGCCGCGGGGTCGTCGACCAGGATCACCCCGGGTGCGTTGCGTAGCGCCTCACGGGCGCCCTCGGCGTCGACCTCGGTGGCGAAGACCGCGTGCACAGCGACCGAGTGGGCGGTGACCACCGGCACCCGGACGCAGGTGGCGGAGACCTTGAGGTCGGGGAGGCCGAGGATCTTCCGCGACTCGTTGCGGATCTTCATCTCTTCCGATGACCAGCCGCTGTCCACCGGGGAGCCGGCCCAGGGGACCACGTTGAGCGCCATGGGTGCCGGGAACGGCCCCAGGTCGTCGCCGACCGCCTGGCGTACGTCGCCGGTGCGCGAACCGAGCGCCCGGTCGCCGGCGACCTTGGTGAGCTGGTCGTGCAGGATGTCGACGCCGGACTGACCTGCTCCGGAGACCGCCTGGTAGGAGGCGAGCACCAGCTCCCGTAGGCCGTACTCCCGGTGCAGCGGCGCGACGGCGACGATCATCGCGAGGGTGGTGCAGTTGGCGTTGGCGATGATGCCCCGCGGCCGGTTGCGGACCTGCTCGGGGTTGATCTCCGGAACGACCAGCGGGACGTCGCGGTCCATCCGGAACGCGCCGGAGTTGTCGACAGCGATCGCGCCCCGGGCGACGGCGATCGGCGCCCACTCGGCGGAGACCTCGTCGGGCACGTCGAACATGGCCACCTGGACCCCGTCGAACGCCTCGGGGGTCAGCGCCTGGACGACGAGTTCCTCGCCCCGGCAGCGCACCCGGCGCCCGACGGAGCGCTCGGAGGCGAGCAGCCGGATCTCACCCCAGACGTTGCGCCGCCCGGTGAGCAGCTCACACATCACGGTGCCGACGGCACCTGTCGCTCCGACCACGGCGAGGGTGGGCAGCGCCGTCATCGGCGCTACCTACCCGTCCCCGCGTAGACCACGGCTTCGGTGTCGCCGCCCAACTCGAACGCGTCGTGGATGGCGCGGACGGCGGCGTCGAGGTCGGTGTCCCGGCAGACCACGGAGACCCGGATCTCGGAGGTGGAGATCATCTCGATGTTGACCCCGGCCGCGCCGAGCGCGGCGAAGAAGCCGGCCGCCACGCCGGGGTGCGAGCGCATGCCCGCGCCGATCAGCGAGACCTTGCCGACGTGGTCGTCGTAGAGCAGGCCCTTGAACTTGACCGGCTCCTGGATCTTGCTGAGCGCCGCCATCGCGGTGGGGCCGTCGGCCTTGGGCAGGGTGAACGAGATGTCCGTCCGACCGGTGCCCTCGGTGGAGACGTTCTGCACGATCATGTCGATGTTGATCTCGGCGCCGGCGACGGTGTCGAAGATCCGCGCGGCGGCACCCGGCTCGTCGGGCACCCCGACGATCGTGATCTTGGCCTCACTGCGGTCGTGCGCGACCCCGGTGATCAGTGCCTGCTCCACGGAAAGGTCCTCCATCGATCCGGTGACCATCGTGCCGGTGTTGGTCGAGTATGACGAACGGACGTGGATCGGCAACCCCGCCCGCCGGGCGTACTCCACGCTACGCAGGTGCAGCACCTTCGCGCCGCACGCGGCCAGCTCCAACATCTCCTCGTAGGTGATGTGCTGGATGTGTCGGGCGTTGGGCACGATCCGCGGGTCGGCGGTGAAGATGCCGTCCACGTCGGTGTAGATCTCGCAGACGTCGGCGTGCAGGGCGGCGGCGAGCGCCACGGCGGTGGTGTCCGAACCACCGCGGCCCAGCGTGGTGACGTCCTTGGTGTCCTGCGAGACGCCCTGGAAGCCGGCCACGATGACCACCGAACCCTCGTCGAGCGCGCCCTTGAGCCGCCCGGGGGTGACGTCGATGATCCGGGCGCGGCCGTGCACCGAGGTGGTGATCACGCCGGCCTGCGAACCGGTGAACGAGCGGGCTTCGTACCCCAGGTTGTGGATGGCCATGGCCAGCAGGGCCATGGAGATCCGCTCCCCGGCGGTGAGCAGCATGTCCAGCTCGCGACCCGGCGGCAGCGGGCTGACCTGGTTGGCCAGGTCGAGCAGTTCGTCGGTGGTGTCGCCCATCGCGGAGACCACCACCACCACGTCGTCGCCGGCCTTGCGGGCGGCGACGATGCGCTCGGCCACCCGCTTGATCCGCTCGGCGTTGGCGACGGAGGACCCGCCGTACTTCTGCACCACGAGTGCCACGACGGTGCACTCCCTCCCAGCGACCCTGAGCGTGCCGACGCCGCCGGAACCGGGGCCGGCGGCGCGTGTCAGACCCCATGAGGGTATCCGGCGGACAACGAAGCCGGGTCAGGTGATCCCACCATCCGGCCCGGCCGGGACCGGCCGGGCCGGTCCCACCAGGTCGGACGGGTACGCCGGGACGCCCCGTCCGACACGCCGGAACGAGCCCGGTACGCGCCGGCACCCACCGACCGTCCGCACCCACCAGAATGGGCCGGTGCCCGTCCTCATCCGCTCGGCCGGCCGCGTGCTCGGGCCGCTCGTCCTCGCCCTGCCACCCCTCCTGGTCGCCTGCACCAGTGAGCAGCCTCCAGCTCCGCCGCCCGTCGATCCGGGGCCGGTCGAGGTGGAGGCCGCACGGGATGAGCTGGCCGCGCTGGCCGCGGCGGCTCAGGACCGTCACCTGGTGGCCCAGTACGTCTACAGCCAGGCGGGCAAACCGGATCGCACGATCGTGTTCACCAGCGCGAACGACGGCAGCTGGCGGGTGGATGTGCCGGGGGGTGCCCTGGGTGGCACCGCCGACGTCTCGATGGCCAGCACGGCCGACGGGCTGTTCCAGTGCGCCCTGCCGTCGGCCGGTCACAGTGAGTCAGCGAGCTGCGTACGCCTGGGTGATCGCGACGACGCGATCCCACGCCGGTCGGACCCCCGGGTCCAGCACCTGCTCACCGACTGGCTGAACGTGCTCACCGACCGCCGCGCGCCGTTGGCGGTCGCCCCGGCCAACGCGCCCGAGGGTCTCACCGGCACCTGCTACTCGGTGGATTCCACCTCGGCGTCGCTCAACGCCCCGCTGGATGTGGGCATCTACTGCTACGACCAGGACGGCACGCCGACCGGCGTCCGGACCGGGGCCGGGACGCTGCGGCTGGCCGCTGCACCCGGCCCGGCACCGGCCACCGTGCAGCTGGCCGGCCCGGTGGTGATCGACCGGGAGCCGCTCGACACCGCAGCGCCGCCGACCCCGGACCCGTCGGAGAGCCCGAGCGCGGGAACGGCCTGATCTTCGTCCCGTTACGGGTGCTCTTGCCCACATTTAGTCACCCCATCCTGACGGGCGAATCACCCATACAGGACGATCCGGTGTATGGCCGACCTCACCCCGCTGCTCGCCTACCGCTGGAGTCCGCGAGCCTTCGACCCGAGCGCCGACCTGGCCCCGGAGGAATCCGCCTCGCTACTTGAGGCCGCCCGCTGGGCCCCGTCGGCGGAGAACGGGCAACCCTGGCGGTTCGCCCTCGGCCACCGCGACGACGAGACCTGGAAACGGATCCTGATCAACCTCCCGGTCGACGACCAGATCTGGATCCGGCATGCAGCGACCCTGGTGGTCGGCGCCCACACCGGCCTCGACACCGAGCGGGCCGCGTACGACCTGGGCCAGGCGATCGCCCACCTGACAGTGCAGGCCACCGCGCTCGGGCTGCACGTGCACCAGCTCACCCGGTTCGACCGGGCCGGCCTCTCCACCGAACTCGACCTGCCCGGCGGCGTCCGCCCGTTGGTGGTCGCCGCCGTCGGCCGGCTCGGGGACCCGTTCGCCCTCCCGGCCGAGCTGCGGGCCCGGGAGACCGGCCTGCGTCGCCGCCGTCCGGTCGCCGACCTGCTGCTGCGCTGAGCGGGCTCATCCGCCGCGGCTGGCCCGGAGGAGGACCGCCGCGGCGTCGGTGTTGCGGTAGAGGACGTGCCGACCCTCGCGGGACCGGGACACCAGGCCGGCGCCGTGCAGCGCGGCCAGGTGCTGGGAGACGTTTCCGGCGGACATCCCGGTGAGTCGGGCCAGGTCGGTGGTGGTCAGCGCCGTCTCGAGCAGGTGCAGCAGCGCGGTCCGGCCCGGCCCGATCACCCGTGCCAGTGGGTCGCCGGGCGGTGGCGCGGTCGCCTCCCAGAGCGTCCCGACCGCACGGACCGGGTACGCGCCGACCGGCAGCGAATCCTCCAGCAGGTTCCACAGCACGTGCTGCTCGGTGAACACCGTCGGGTTCAGCGCCAGCCCACGACCGCGGAGGTCGAAGTCCCGCTCGAACGTGTCGTCGCTGATCACCCGGTCGCCGTGCCAGCGCAGGCTCGGGTGGAGCTGCTCGAAGAACCGACCGGCGCCGCTCTCGGCGAGCTGCGCGGCCCGGTACGCCACGTCGGCGTCGAGCAGCGCCCGCATCCGCGGCCAGTCCGGGGCGATCGCCTCGTCATACCAGACCCGCACCGCGTCGACGACCTGCGGCAGCAGCCCGCCGGGGTCGGCGAGCAGCGCCCGCCCGAACGGGCTCAGCGGTTTTTGCCAGGTGGTCGACAGCAGGTCCTGGACCACCACGGCCGGCGGCGTCGCGGCGATCTGGTCGAGCTGCTCGGCCATCTCCACGTTCGGTCGGGCCGCCGGGGTGAGGAAGTCGGGCAGCCAGCGACCCGGCACGGCCAACCCCACCAGAGGTCGGACCCGGTCGGCCACCTCGGGACGACGCAACGTCACCCGGGCCCGGTCGATCCAGGGCAGGTGCACCGCGTAGCGGACCGGGTTGGCCAACGCCCACATGCTCATGACCGTCTCGTTGGCCGGTGACACGGCGAGCCGTACTCCCGCCACGTCGGCCAGGCTGAACCGCAACTCGGACACACGCCCCCCAGGAGCAGGATTCGGTCCAGCCTAAAAGACTCGACCGAGGTGATGGGGACCGGATTCACTCCCCGAACATGGGGACCAGAGAGACCATCCGCACCGCCGTCCGAGACGTCGTACCACCGGCCGGGCTGACCCGCGCCCTGGCCGTGCAGGCCATGGTCTACGCCGTCGGCAGCGGCCTGTTCCACGCCGGCAGCGCCGTCTTCTTCACCCGGGCGCTCGGGCTCAGCGCCGCCCAGGTGGGGTTGGGGCTGTCCATCGCTGCGGGGGTGTCGCTGCTGGGCACGGTGCCGCTGGGTGGGCTCACCGACCGGTACGGGCCGCAGCGGGTCTGGGTGGTGGGGCTGGTGCTCAACGCGGCGCTGTTCGCGACCTACCCGTTCGTGGGCGGCTTCGCGGGGTTCCTCGCCGTGGTGGTGGCGCTGGCCGCCGTGGACGCCGCTGTCGGCGTGGCCCGGCAGGTCTACTCGATCAACGCGCTCCCGCCGGCCGAACGGGTCACGGCGATGGCGTACCAGCGCTCGTCGCTGAACGTCGGCTTCGGGCTCGGCGCGGTGATCAGCGGCCTGGTGCTGGCGGTGGACACGATCACCGCGTACCGGGGAATGGTCTGGTTCATCTCGACGGTCTTCCTCGTGACGGCCCTCTTCGTGCGGCGACTGCCCCGGCTGCCGCAGGTGGCCCGACCGGTGCAGCCGATGAGTCGGCTCGCCGTGCTCCGGGACCGGCCGTTCATGGCGGTGTCCCTGCTGTCCGGGCTGCTCACCGCGCACGGGGTGCTCTACCTGACGGTCATGCCGCTGTGGATCCTCACCCACACCGACGCCCCGAAGACGGTGATCGCCGGGCTGGTGCTGCTCAACACGCTCCTGATCGTGCTGCTCCAGGTGCGGGTCAGCCGGGGCGCGGACACCGCGGCGGGCGCGGCCCGGGCCTCCCGCCGGGGCGGGCTGCTGATCGCCCTGTTCTGCCTGGTCCTGCCGATCTCCGGGGTCACCAGGGGCCTGCTGACCGTCGTGGTGCTGGTGGCTGCCGCCATGTTGCTGATCCTGGCCGAGCTGATCGAGTCGGCGGGCAGCTGGGGGCTCACCGCAACCCTGCCGCCGGCCGACCAGCGCGGTGCGTACGTGGGGGCGCTCGGACTCGGCGTGCAGGTCCAGTACCTGATCGCGCCGGCGGGGCTGACCGCGCTCGGGGTGACCACCGGCGGGTGGGGTTGGTTACCGACGGCAGCGATCTTCGTGCTGGTAGCGGTGGCGATCGTGCCCGCGGTGGCCTGGGCGCAACGGACGCCGAGGCTGGGTGCCGAGGCCGCAGAGCTGGCCATGACCCCGGTCCCATAGTCCGGACCTGCCTTTCCACCCCCCGTTCCATCACGTAGGGTGACCTGGTCATGTGGCAGGCGCTTCTCCTCCTTAGCCGCCGCGACGAGGCCTGACCGGCCGGCACCTCGTCGCGGAGTCGCATCGCGCCGTCCAGCACATCCGAGTTTCTTCTCGGCACCGCCGCGCACCGTCGCCCGGCATCTCGCCGACACCTTCCGATCTGCTGACGCCACATGTTCCAGGGAGCACTCTGAGATGGCTCAACCTGTCACCGACGCTGAAACCGATCCGATCGCCCGGCAACGCCCGAGCCGGATGCCGTACCACCGCTACCAGCCGTACCGGGAGCAGTTCCGGGTCGAACTGCCCGACCGCACCTGGCCCACCCGCACCGTCGAGGCCGCCCCCCGCTGGTGCGCCGTGGATCTCCGCGACGGCAACCAGGCCCTGATCGACCCGATGTCGCCCGAGCGCAAGCGCCGGATGTTCCAGCTGCTGGTCCAGATGGGCTACAAGGAGATCGAGGTCGGCTTCCCGTCGGCCAGCCAGACCGACTTCGACTTCGTCCGGCAGCTCATCGAAGACGACATGATCCCGGACGACGTCACCATCCAGGTGCTCACGCAGTGCCGGGAGCACCTGATCGACCGGACGTTCGAGTCGCTGCGCGGCGCGAAGCGGGCCATCGTGCACTTCTACAACTCGACCTCCACCCTTCAGCGGCGGGTGGTCTTCGGCCTGGACCGGGACGGCATCGCCGACATCGCCACCACCGGGGCGCGGCTCTGCCAGAAGTACGCCGAGATCCACACCCCGGACACGGAGATCTTCTACGAGTACTCGCCGGAGTCGTACACGGGCACCGAGCTGGAGTACGCGCTGGAGGTCTGCTCCCGGGTGATCGACGTGATCGACCCGACCCCGGACCGGCCGCTGATCATCAACCTGCCGGCCACCGTCGAGATGGCCACCCCCAACGTGTACGCCGACTCGATCGAGTGGATGCACCGGCACCTGCCGCGCCGGGACAGCGTGGTGCTGAGCCTGCACCCGCACAACGACCGGGGCACCGGCGTGGCCGCTGCGGAGCTGGGCCTGCTCGCCGGCGCGGACCGCATCGAGGGCTGCCTGTTCGGCAACGGCGAGCGCACCGGCAACGTCGACCTGGTGACCCTGGGGCTCAACATCTTCTCCCAGGGCATCGACCCGATGATCGACTTCTCGAACATCGACGAGATCCGACGAGCCGTCGAGTACTGCAACCAGCTGCCGGTGCACGAGCGCCACCCGTACGCGGGCGACCTGGTCTACACCGCCTTCTCCGGTTCCCACCAGGACGCGATCAAGAAGGGCTTCGACGCCCTAACCGCCGACGCGAAGGCGGCCGGCGTACCGGTGGACGAGCACACCTGGGCGGTGCCGTACCTGCCGATCGACCCGAAGGACCTGGGCCGCACCTACGAGGCGGTCATCCGGGTCAACTCGCAGTCCGGCAAGGGCGGCGTCGCGTACATCATGAAGAGCGAGCACCAACTGGACCTGCCGCGCCGGCTCCAGATCGAGTTCTCCGGGGTGGTGCAGCAGGTCACCGATCACGACGGCGGCGAGGTCGACCCGGCCGCCATGTGGGAGATCTTCGCGACGCACTACCTGCTCGACCACCAGCCCGATCCGACGGTCCGGTTGGCCGGCTACACGATCGGCACTGTGGACGGCAAGGTCGAGATCGAGGCCCAGGTCGGTGTGGGCGGCGAGCAGCGCTCGCTCGCCGCGATCGGCAACGGCCCGATCGACGCGTACGTCAACGCGCTCCAGTCGGTCGGGGTGGGCGTACGGGTGCTCGACTACCACGAGCATGCACTCTCCTCCGGTGGTGACGCGCAGGCCGCCGCGTACGTCGAGTGTGAGGTGGACGGCAGGACGGTCTGGGGTGTCGGCACCGACGCCAACATCGTCACCGCGTCGATCAAGGCGGTCACCAGCGCCGTCAACCGCGCCCGCCGTTGACCTGGGCGCGACACCCCCGAAGTGGCTTCCTACTTCGGGGGTGTCGCGGCGGGCAGTGAATGGCAGGGCTGGGACGGCGGGGCTTTCCGGGGCGGTCGGTGGACCAGCACGAGGGCCAGCAGCGCGCCGGCCACGAGCAGCCCGGCGCACCACTCCATCGCGCCCCGGAACGCGTCGGTCAGCTCGGCCTTCTGCTCGTACCCGCCGCCGGAGAGCCCGACCAGCAGCGGCAGCGCCGCCACCGCGAGCAGACCGCCGGCGCGGGACGCGGCGTTGTTGAACCCGCTGGCCACACCGGAGAACCGGTCCTGCACGGCGGCCAGCACCGACGCGGTCAACGGTGCCACCACCAGGGTCAACCCGATGCCGAAGAGCAGCACCCCGGGCAGCACGTCCCGCCAGTACGACGCGCCCGGTCCGACGCCGCGCAACAGCAGCAGGCCGACCGCGGCCACCACCGGGCCGGTGGCCAGCGGCAGCCGTGGGCCGATCCGGGCCGACAGCGCACCGGCGCGCGCGGAGCCGACCAACAGCAGCAGGGTCATCGGCAGCAACGCGATGCCGGTGCGGAAGGCCGACCAGCCGACCACGTTCTGCAGGTAGACGGCGAAGAAGAAGGTGAAGCCGCCGAGTGCTGCGTAGACGACGACGGTGAAGAGGTTCAGCACCGAGAAGAGTCGGCTGCTGAACAGCCCGGTGGGCAGCATCGCGGCGTCGCCACGCCGCCGTTCCAGCAGGACGAAGGCCACCGCGGAGAGCACCCCGACCACGGCTGCGATCAGCACCTCGGCGGAGTCGAACCCGCGGGCCGGCGCGTCGATCAGGGCGTAGGTGACGCCGGCGAGCGCGAGCGCTCCGAGCAGGGCTCCGGCGACGTCGAACCGCCGACGGGTCCGACCCCGTCCCTCGGTGCGGGAGGCGCTCTCGTCCCGGCTCTCCGGCACCCAGCGCAGGGCGGCCAGCAGCACCAGCACGGCGATCGGCAGGTTGAGGAAGAAGATCCAGCGCCAGGAGAGCGCGTCGATCAGCCAGCCCCCGATGAACGGGCCCAGCGCTGTGGACACCCCGGACAGCCCGGCCCAGGCACCGATCGCCCGGCCCCGGTCGTCCGGATGGAAGCTCGCCTGGAGCACCGACAGCGACCCGGGTGTGAGCAACGCGCCACCGGCGCCCTGGAGGAACCGGGCCGCGATCAGCATGCCGGTGCCCTGGGCCAGCCCGCAGAGCACGGAGGCGGCGGTGAACCAGACCACGCCGATGAGGAAGACGCGTCGTCGGCCGAAGCGGTCGCCGAGCGCGCCGCCGAGCAGCACGAACGCCGCCAGCATCAGCAGATAGCCGTTGACGGTCCACTGGAGATCGGCCACGTTCGCGCCGAGGTCCTGCCCGAGTTTCGGCAGCGCCACGTTGACGACGGTGCTGTCGAGGAAGACCATGCCAGAGGCGAGTACGGCGGCGAGCAGCGTGCCCCGGCCGGCGGTGGTGCCCATCCGGAGGGCGGTCGCCGGTACGGGTGCGGTCATCCCACCAATCTGCCCTGCATCATGTGGGAGACGCCACGAAACGCCGAAACCGTGCCCGGGTACTGTGCGCAATCGCCGGGAGCCCCCAAGCTGGAGAGGTGTCGTCTGTGCGTACCAGATCAGGACCGCGAGCGGCGGTGGCCGCGCTCACCGCGGCGCTGGCGCTCGGCGTGGCCGGTTGCGTCCCGCAGGATGAGCCGACCACACCGCCGTCGAGCGACGGCGGCAACGCCGCGGAGCAGCTGAGCCAGCTCACCGTCGCTACCGCCGGCTCGATGAAGGGCTACAGCCGGGAGCGTTTCCCGCACTGGCGGGACACCGGCAAGAACTGCGATGTCCGGGACAGCATCCTCCAGCGCGACGGCAAGGACGTGAAGCTCTCCGGCTGCAACGTGGTCGGTGGGCGCTGGGAGAGCGTGTACGACGGTCGCAGCTTCTCGGATCCCTCCGACGTGGACATCGACCACATGGTGCCGTTGGCCAACGCGTGGCGCTCGGGTGCCGACGAGTGGGACAACGCGAAGCGCGGCGATTTCGCCAACGACACCACCCGTCCGCAGCTCTTCGCGGTTTCCGCCTCGTCGAACCGGGCAAAGGGTGACCAGGACCCGTCGCAGTGGAAGCCGGCAAACCGGTCCTACTGGTGCAAATACGCTCAGGACTGGGTGGCGGTCAAGCACTACTGGCGGCTGACGGTGACCACCGCCGAAAAGGCCGCCCTGACCGACATGTTGGAGGGCTGTTCAGTGGGGAGCGATTCGTGAGCACCGCCGGGGAGAGCGCCCCGTCCGCCGCCGGCATGACCGCGGACGGCACCGCCGAGACCCCCGCCGCCGTGCCGGGTGCCGGCATGGTCGCGGATTCGGGCGGGGCGGCCGGCCCGCAGGCCCGCACCACCGACATCGTGCCCGGCCCCGGCGGCGTGATGACCGACGAGGTCGGCGTCGTCACCGGTGACCTGACGCTGCGCACCGAGTACGCCGACGGCAAGGTCACAGTGCGGGTGCAGTACAAGGACGCGGACGAGTGGTACGCGGTGACCGGCACGTCGGTCACGCTGGCCGACCCGGCCGGGCTGGACGCGGTGCACGGCGTCGCCGTGGGGCTGCTGAACCGCCCCGAGGGCTGACGAACGCCGGCACCGCGTCCAGTCTCAGACGTACGAGCCGGGCTCGGTGGGCGCGGAGACCACGCCCGGCGTGTCCCCCTCACCCTCGGGTCGGACGATCTGCGCGCTGACCCCGTGCGGGCGCAGTTCGCCGCTGGCGATCTGCTCGGCCCAGTGGCAGGCCACCCGGCTGGCACCGATGTCCCGCAGCACCGGTCGCTCGTCGGCGCAGCGGGTGGGCTGCGCCCACGGGCAGCGGGTGTGGAAGCGGCAGCCGGACGGCGGGTTGGCCGGCGACGGCAGGTCACCGGCGAGCAGGATCCGCTCCCGGCGGTCCTCCACGTCCGGGTCCGGCACCGGCACCGCCGACATCAGCGCCCGGGTGTACGGGTGCAGCGGCTCGGTGTAGAGCCGGTCGCTCGGCGCCTCCTCGACCAACGCCCCCAGGTACATGACGCCGACCGTGTCGGAGATGTGCCGGACCACCGCGAGGTCGTGCGCGATCACCAGGTAGGTCAGCCCCAGGCTGTCCTGGAGTTCGTCCAGCAGGTTGACCACCTGGGCCTGGATCGACACGTCGAGCGCCGAGACCGGCTCGTCGGCGACGATCAGCTCCGGCCCGAGCACCAGCGCGCGGGCGATGCCGATGCGCTGGCGCTGCCCACCGGAGAACTCGTGCGGGTAGCGGGACAGCGCCCAGCGCGGCAGCCCGACCGCGTCCAGGGTCTCGCCGATGATCCGTCGACGGTCGGTGCGGTCGGTGCCGATCCCGTGGGTCTGCAGGCCCTCGGTCAGGATCGACTCGACGTTCTGCCGAGGGTCGAGGCTGGACATCGGGTCCTGGAAGATCATCTGCATCCGGCGACGCATGCTGCGCAGCTTGCCGGACGGCAGCGTCGTCAGCTCGACGCCGTCGAAGCTGACCTCACCGGCGGTCGGCGGGGTGAGCTGGAGCAGCGCCCGGCCCAACGTGGACTTGCCGCAGCCGGACTCACCCACCAGGCCGTACGTCTTGCCCCGCGCGATGCTCAGGTCGACCCCGTCGACGGCCTTAACCTGGCCGACCACCCGGTCGAAGAGCACCCCCCGTTTGATCGGGAAGTGCACCTTCAGGTCGCGCACCTCGACGAGGATGTCGTTGTCACTCACGCCAGCACTCCGCTTCGCTCCGCGCCGGCGCGAGACGCCACGCTGCTGTGCCTGATGGTTCGCTCGCTACGCTCGCTCACGCTGATTCCTCCTCGCGCGGGGCGGGCACCATGCCCGGCAGCGGCTCCGGGTTGACGCACCGGTAGCTCCGTCCGTCGTGCGCGTGCACCAGCTCCGGCGGCTCACCCACACACTCGTCGATCCGACGGGCGCAACGCGGGGCGAAGGCGCAACCGTCCGGCCAGGGCAGCAGGTCACGGACCGAACCGGGAATCGGGTTGAGCTTCTCGCCCCGCCCGGCGTCCAGGCGCGGCACCGAGCCGAGCAAACCCACTGTGTACGGGTGACGCGGCTGGCGGAACAGCGGACGGCGGCGGGCCGTCTCCACCACCCGGCCTCCGTAGAGCACGTTGACGGTGTCGCACATGCCGGCCACCACGCCCAGATCGTGCGTGATCATCAGGAGTGCGGTGCCGGAGTCCCGGACCAGTTCCTTGAGCAGTTCCAGGATCTGGGCCTGGATGGTGACGTCCAGCGCGGTGGTCGGCTCGTCGGCGATCAGCAGGCGGGGCTGGCAGGCCACCGCCATCGCGATGAGCGCACGCTGGCGCATCCCACCGGAGAGCTGGTGCGGGTACTCCTTGAGCCGCCGCTTCGGGTCGGGGATGCCGACCCGGTCCAGCAGCGCCGCCGCCTCCTTCGCCGCGGTCTCACCCTTCATTCCCCGGTGCCGGGTGAGGACCTCGGTCACCTGCAACCCGATCGGGATCACCGGGTTCAGCGAGGAGAGCGGGTCCTGGAAGATCATCGCGATGTCCCGGCCCCGGATGTCCCGCCGCGACCGGTCGTCGAGCTGGAGCAGGTCGGTGCCGTCGAAGACGGCCTTGCCGCCGACCCGCAGACCGGGTTGCTTGGGCAGCAGACCCATGATCGCGAGCGAGGTGACGCTCTTGCCACAGCCGGACTCGCCGACCAGGCCGACCACCTCACCGGCGTCGACCGAGAAGGACACCCCGTCGACCGCGTGCACGGCCCGCTGACCGCGGCGCGCGAACGTGACGGAGAGATCTTCAACTTCGAGCAGTGCCATTACTGGCCCTCCGTTCGCGACTGCGGGGCTCGCAAGCTCACTCCTCGCGCTTCACACATGCCGGGCCTACTTCCGCAGCTTCGGGTCGAGGGCCTCACGCATCGCCTCACCCAGCAGGGTGAAGCCGAGCGCGGTGATGATGATCGCGACGGCCGGGTAGATCGCCAGTGACGGCCGGATGCCGAGGTACTGCTGCGCGTCGGCGAGCATGACCCCCCACTCCGGTACGGCGGTGTCCGGGTTGCCGAGGCCGAGGAAGGAGAGCGCCGCGGCCTCGATGATCGCGGTGGCCAGGGTCAGCGTGGCCTGCACGATCACCGGGGCGAGCGAGTTCGGCACCACGTGGGTCAGTGCGATCTTCGACTTCTTGACGCCGAGCGAGGTCGCCGCCAGCACGTAGTCGCTGTTGGCCTGGGAGATCATCGAGCCGCGCAGCAGCCGGGCGAACACCGGCACCGAGACCACGCCGACCGCGATCATCACAGTGGTCAGGCTGGCCCCGAGCAGAGCGGCGATGCTCACCGCCAGCAGCAGGCTCGGCATCGCCAGCAGCATGTCGATGAAGCGCATCAGGGTGGTGTCGATCCACCGCCCCCACCGGCCACCGAGGCCGGCCGCGGCACCGGAGACGCCGCCGATCAGCGCGCCGACCGCCAGACCGATCAGGGTGGAGACCACGCCGACCAGCAGGGTCTGCCGGGCGCCCACGATCATCCGGCTGAACTCGTCGCGGCCCTGGTGGTCGTAGCCGAACCAGTGGTCGCCGGTCGGGCCGGGGATGGTGCCCGGCTTGATCAGCCCCTCCCGGATGCCGATCGTGTCCGTCGGCGCGTACGGCACGAGGAACGGGCCGACCACCGCGACCAGCACGAAGAGCGCCAGGATGACGGCGCCGACGATCGCGGCGGGGTTACCGCGCAACCGGCGGAACGCCTCCTGCCAGAGGCTGACACCCCGCTCGTCGTCACGGGCGGCCAACTCGGAGAGCCGGTCGATCTTTTCGCGCTTCTTGCCTGGGCTGAGTGTCATCGCACCCTCACCCTCGGGTCGATGAAGCTGTAGGAGAGATCGACCAGGAGGTTCACCAGCACGTACACCACCGCGATGATCAGGATGAAGCCCATCAGCACCGGATAGTCGCGTTGGCCGATGGCCTCGGCGACGAACGCTCCGATGCCGCTGAAGGCGAAGACGGTCTCGGTCAGCACCGCGCCGGAGAGCAGCCCGCCCGCGAGCAGACCGATCGAGGTGGCGACCGGCAGCATGGCGTTGCGCAGGACGTGCCGGCGACGGACCGTCTGCTCGGTCAGGCCCTTCGCCTCGGCGGTCCGCACGAAGTCCTCGTTCAGCACCTCCAGCACGCTCGCCCGGGTGATCCGGACGATGATCGCCAGCGGGATGCTGGCCAGCGCGATGCTGGGCAACACCAGATGCCAGAGGGCGTCGGCGGCGGCGTCCCACTCACGGGTCATCAACCCGTCCAGGACGAAGAAGTTGGTGACCCGGGTCGCCCCGAGTGTCGGGTCCTGCCGGCCGCTGGACGGGAACCAGTGCAGGTTCTCCGAGAAGATCGCTTTGAGCACGTAGCCCAGGAAGAAGACCGGGATGCAGATGCCGATCAGCGAGCCGCCCACGGACGCGTGGTCCAGGAAACGGCCGCGACGACGGGCGGCCAGGTAGCCCAGCGGGATGCCGACGCCGATCGCGATGATCATCGCGGTGATGGTCAACTCGACGGTGCCGGGGAAGCGCTCGATGAACTCCGTGGTGACCGCCCGCTTGGTGGAGGTCGAGGTGCCCAGGTCGAGCTTGATCATCCGCCGTACGAATCGGCCGTACTGGACCAGGATGGGCTCGTCGAGCCCCATGTTGCGGCGGATCGCGGCCCGCATCTCGGGTGTGCCGCGCTCGCCGAGGATGGCGGTCTCGGGGCCGCCGGGGAGTCGGCGGAGCCAGATGAAGAGCAGGAGGGAGAGCCCGAACAGCGTGGGTATCAGCTGAAGCAGGCGCCTGACGATGAACCGGAACACGACGGCCTCGAAGGGGTGCGGAGGGTTGCGGGCGGGCGCTGTGCGACAGCGCCCGCCCGCGTTCCTTGCTGCGTCAGATCAGGACTTACTTGAACTCGGCGGTCGCGTACCGCTCGTCGGTGAGCGGGCTCGCCTTGACGCCGGTCACGTCCTTGCCGAACACGATCGCCGGCGGCGAGTGCGAGATCGGCACACCGGGCAGGAAGTCCATGACGGACTTGTTCAGGGCCTTGTACTTCTCGGTCCGGGCCGCGATGTCGGCGGTGGTGTCCGCGTCCTTGAACTGGTCGAACAGGGCCTTGTTGTTGAAGCCCCACTCGTCCTTCGGCCGGTCGAAGAAGGTACCGATGAAGTTGTAGGCGTCACCGTAGTCACCGGTCCAGCCCAGGAAGTGGATGTCGTGCTTGCTACCCGAGGTGGTGGCGTTCAGGTAGTCCGGGCTCCACTTCAGCGGGATCGCCTCGACGGTGATGCCAACGGCCTTCAGGTCCGCCGAGAGCAACTCGAAGATGTCCTTCGGGTTCGGCATGTACGGCCGGGTGACCTCGGTCGGGTAGTGGAACTTCAGCGTCAGGTTCGACGCGCCGGCCTCGGCCAGCAGTGCCTTCGCCTTGGCCGGGTCGTAGGTGTACTTGGTGACGTCACCGTTCCAGCCCTCGACGGTGTCCGGCATGAAGTTGTCGGCGACCTTGGCACCCGGCGGCAGCTTGGAGGTGACCAGCTGCTGACGGTTCAGGGCGTACGCGATGGCCTGCCGGACGCGAATGTCGGCGAGCTTCGGGTTGCCCTTCTGGTTCATCGCCAGGTAGAGCACGTTGAACGCCGGGCGCGTGAGCATGTTGAAGCCCTCGCTCTTCAGCGGCTCGACGTCGGCCGGGCCAACCAGGTCGTAGCCCTGGATGTCACCGGAGCGGAGCGCCTGCTTGCGGGCGTTCTCGTCCGAGATCGTCTTGAAGATGAGGGTCTTCAGCTTGGCCTTGGCGCCCGAGTAGTCCTCGTTGCGCTCCAGGGTCAGCGTCTTGTTGGCAACGTCCCAGGTCTTGAACTTGAACGGGCCGGTGCCGGTCGGGTGCTCCGTCGCGTACGCCGGGTACTTGATGTCCTCGGCGGTGCCCGCGACGTTGCTCGCGTCGAACTCCTGCAGCGCCTTCGGGCTGTGGATGGAGAACGAGGGGAGCATCAGCGCGGCCGGGATCTTGCTGGAGACCCGGGTGAAGGACAGGTCCACAGTGGTGGCGTCCTTGGCGGCGCAGGACTTGAAGAGACTCGGCGGGAGATCCGCGTTCTCGTTCTTGGCGAAGCCGCCCATGACGTCCTGCCAGTACGCGGTCACGTCCGGGCTCTGCATCAGGCCCTTGGCGTTGTACCAGCGGTTGAAGTTGACGCAGACGGCCTCGGCGTTGAAGTCGGTGCCGTCGTGGAACTTCACGCCCGAGCGGAGCTTGAAGGTCCAGGTGGTGCCGGCGGCGTCCGGGGTCCAGGACTCGGCCAGGCCGGGGGTGACCTTCGTGCCACCCTCCTCCGGTCGGACCAGGGTCTCGAAGACCTGACGCGCGACGCGCAGCGACTCACCGTCGCTGGCGAAGCTCGGGTCGAGCACCTTCGGGTCTCCGGCGACGCCGAAAACGAGGGTGTCCTTCTTGCTACCGCCGGATTTGTCGTCGCGGTTGCTCTCGGCGCAGCCTGCTACCGCGAGGGCCGCGACCGCGATGGCCGCGATCGCGGCCTTCGGCCTGGGTGCACGCATGTGTGCTTCACCTCGTCCTTGGGGGTACGGACAACGTGGTGACAGGGGTCACCGATGGCGGTGACCATAGCTCCCGATGCGTCCACCCGGAAACCGCTGAGTGGACGGTTGGTATCGGATCGTGCCTCAACCGCCGCTTGACATTCGATTCTTAGGTAAACAGCGGCAAAAACCGATCAATCAGCACCCGCGATGCCAAACTGTTACGTCGAACAGCCCCGATGAGGGCACAGGTGTCAGATCACTTCCGGGCAGAGACGCAGCGGTGGCCGGCACCCACACGGGTGCCGGCCACCGGCCGTACGTCAGGGGAGTCAGACCGCGCGGCGCCCCTCGAAGGCCCGGCCGAGGGTGATCTCGTCGGCGTACTCCAGATCGCCGCCGACCGGCAGCCCGCTGGCCAGCCGGGTCACCGAGATGCCCATCGGCTTCACCATCAACGCCAGGTAGGTGGCGGTCGCCTCGCCCTCGGTGTTCGGATCCGTGGCCAGGATCAACTCCCGTACCCCGCCGCCACCGAGCCGGATCATCAGCTCCCGGATGCGTAGGTTGTCCGGGCCGATCCCCTCCAGCGGATTGATCGCGCCACCCAGCACGTGGTAGCGACCGCGGAACTCACCCGTCCGCTCGATGGCCACCACGTCCTTGGGCTCCTCGACCACGCACAGCACCTCATCGGTGCGACGCTGGTCGCGGCAGATCCGGCACTGCTCGGACTCGGCCACGTTGTAGCAGGTCGTGCAGAACCGCACCAGCTCCTTGACCTTGCGCAGTGCGCCGGCCAGCCGGTTGACGTCGGCCGGATCCGCCGAGAGGACGTGGAACGCGATCCGCTGAGCGCTCTTCGGACCCACGCCCGGCAGCCGACCCAGCTCGTCGATCAGATCCTGGATGGCACCTTCGTACATCTGCCGGCTCAGAAACCGGGCAGGCCGAGGCCGCCCATGCCGCCGGCGACCGGACCCATCTTGCGCTCGGTCAACTCCCGGGCCGCCTCGGCGGCGTTGTGCACGGCCGCGACGACCAGATCCTCCAGCGTCTCCACGTCGTCCGGGTCGACGGCCTTCGGGTCGATCTTGATGGCCTTCAGCTCACCGGAGCCGGAGACCGTCGCGGTGACCAGCCCGCCGCCGGCGGTGCCGGTCAGTTCGGCCTCGGCCAGCTCGGCCTGGGCGGCGGCGATCTGCTGCTGCATCTTCTGCGCCTGCTTCAGCATCTGCTGCATGTTCGGCTGTCCACCTGGGCGCACGGGATGGCTCCTTCTCGCACTCGTCTGCTCGACCGCCGCTCAGCCTATCCGCTGGGACCGACCTCGCCCCGCCCGGTGCGTCCGCCCACGCCGAGCCTTCGGGTACGGCTACCCCTACCTCGAACCGGCCATCTGCTGGTAGTGCGCCCATAGCCGTGGCACTGGTCTGCTCGTGGCATGAACCTCAACCGCACCGGCCGGGTCGGCGCACTGTGCTGGCTCGCGGCCGCGCCCATCTTCCTCGTCGCCAGCCTGATCACCGGGCTGCGGTGGCGCGAGCCGGCCTACAGCTGGGCCACCCACAACATCAGCGACCTCGGCAACGCCCACTGCGGCATCTGGGACACCACCCGCCCCCGCTACGTCTGCTCACCGTGGCACCCACTGATGAACACCGCGACACTGGCCACCGCCGTCCTGCTCGCCGGCGGGCTCCTGCTGACCTCGCGGATCCTCGGTCACGGCCCGGTGGTGCGCACGGCCCAGACACTCCTGCTGCTGGCCACCGGCGGATACGCCCTCGCGGCCCTCTACCCGGCCGACATCGACGAGAACCTGCACGTCCTCGGCGCAATCCTGATCATGGGGATCGGCAACATCGGCCTGCTCCTGGCCGGCTTCGCACCACGCAGCACGACGCTCGGCCGGTGGCGACGGCTCACCCTCACTGCCGGGCTCATCGCGCTGGCCGGAACGACACTGTTCGCCGCCCAGCAGGGCCTGGCCATCGGGGTAGGCGGCATGGAACGAGTAGCCGTCCTGCCCTTCCCCCTCTGGGCCTGCGCCCTGGGTGTACTGCTCGCCGAGGCCCCTCGCCCGCGCGATCTTGCACTTCCTGCCCCGACATAAGGGGGCATTCTGCGCAAGACGACGACCGAAACTGCAAGATCGCCGGCCCGGGTTGGCCGGGGCCGCGCGGGGTGGGGCCGCTAGCGGGCGTCGACTTCGTTGATCTTCTCGGCGCCGAAGGTTTCCCGGAGCAGCCGTACCGCCTGCTCCTCGCTCGATTCCCTCGCGGTCTTCTCGTCGATGATCTCGTCCAACGGCTCGTCGCCCGGGTCGAACCCCTCAAAGGCCGGGGCCGCGGCCGGTGCCGCGCCGCCGGGTCGTCCGGCCCGCGCGGGGCCGTCGAAGTCCGGGTCGTAAGGCGGCTCGCCGGCCCATTCGGCGTCCGCGACGGGCCGGGCTGCCGCTCCGGTACGCGCACCGCGCCCCGCCGCCGCCGCGCGAGCCGCGGCGATGGCGCTGCTCACCGGCGCACCACCGGCTGTCGCCGGCTGCCGGGCCGCCGGTGTCGGGTTACCCCGCCCGCCCGGCTTACCGCCACCGGCCGCTGACCCGGAACCGCCTGCTCCGGTGCCGTTCGCGCCACCGCCGTTGGCGCCACCACCGTTCGCGCCACCGCCGTTGGCGCCACCACCGTTGGTGCCGCTGCCGTTCGCGCCGCTCGACGCCGGTGCGGACTGGGAGTTCGACTCGTTTCCGGCCGACGTGCCGCCAGGTCGGGCGGCCTCCGGCCAGTCCTCGTCATCCGTAGCCTCGGCGGCGAGGGCACCGCCGCCGGGGCGGGCCGCCTCCGGCCAGTCGCCGTCGTCGTCCGCCGCCGGGGCGGAGGGCGCTGCGCCCTGCCCACCAGCACCGTGACCAGCGAAACTCACACCGACACCGTCACGCGAAGCCGAGCCGGCAGGGCCGGTCGGGTTCGCGGCGGTCGGCGAGGCGTTCGTCGGACCGGCGGCGGTCGGGGCGCTGGGTCCCACAGTCCCCGGCCCGGCGGCGTTCGTACCTGGCGCTGCGGTCGAGCCTGACCCAGCGGCCGAGCCGGGCGCGGCGCTGAAGTCAGACGCGGCGTTCGAGCCAGGCGCACCGTTCGAGCCAGGCGCAGCGTTCGAGCCAGACGCAGCGTTCGAGCCAGGCGCAGCGTTCGAGCCAGGCGCGGCGTTCGAGCCAGGCGCGTGGTTCGTGCTTGGCCCGGCTGGCGGCGCGCTCGTCGGGCCGGCGGCGCTCGGGGTCGCGGCGTTCGTCGCGGCGGCGGGCGTGTCCGACGTCGCTGGCTGCGCGGCGGGGCGGGCCGGTGCGGTCTGCTGCGTGCGCGGTGAGCCGGACAGCGACACGCCACCGCGCTCGCCGGCCACCTCGCACCGGATCTGCCAGCGCCCGCCCAACTCCTCGTAGAGAGCGTCGGTGAGCACCGCCGCGTGGTCGGCCATCATCTTGGCCAGCACTGTGGACTTCACCGTCAGCACCAGCATGTCGCCGTCGAGTTCGCGGACGACCGCGTCGCGCATCAGGGCGGCGATCCGCTTGTTGGTCCGGTTGACCTTGCCGACCACGTCGGGCCAGACGCGGCGGACCGCGACCGCGTCCAGCGCGGCGGCCGGTGCTCCGGGTCGGGGCGGCGCGGGCGTGGCCGGGTCGGGGAGCACCGCCGACGGTGGCACCACGCGACGCGGGGCCGGCCCGGCGGGCGAGACGGGTACGGCCTGGTCGGCGGGGGCCGACCCGGTCGACGCGCCGGGGGACGCCGGGATCGGCGAGTCGGCCGCCGAGGCGTACGAGGCCGGTGCACCGGAGGTCGGAGCGGGCGAGGCCGCCGGTGCTCCGGTGACCGAAGCAGCCGGGGCGGAGGCGCCCTGGGCCGGGGACGCCGCCGGGTCGACCTCCCACGGCGGTGCGGAGGTCGGGGCGTTCGCAGGTGCCGGGGTGGCGGCAGCCGGGACCGGGGTGGCTTGCTGTGGGCGTACCCCTGGGTGGTTGGTTGGCGCGGAGCTGGCGGCGGCCGACGGCGCGTCGGTGCCACCCAGGGTGAGCCGGCGTTCCATCCGTTCGAGGCGCTGGAGCAGGCCGCCGGTGGAGTCGTCCGCGCCGGGCAGCAGCATCCGGGCGCAGATCAGCTCCAGCAGCAGGCGCGGCGCGGTGGTGCCGCGCATCTCGACCAGCCCGTTGTGCACGATGTCGGCGCAGCGGGACAGCGTGGCCGAGCCGAGCTGCGAAGCCTGGGCTGCCATCCGCTCGATCTGGTCGGCCGGGCCGTCGATCAGACCCTTCGCGGCGGCGTCCGGCACCTGCTGGATCACGATCAGGTCGCGGAGCCGCTCCAGCAGGTCGGAGGCGAACCGGCGCATGTCGTGCCCGGCCTCGGCGACCCGGTCGACGGTGGCGTACGCGGCCGCGCCGTCACCGGCGGCCAGCGCGTCGCACATCTCGTCGATCAGCGCCGAGTCGGTGACCCCGAGCAGCGCGACGGCCCGGGCGTAGCTGACCCCCTCCGCGCCGGCGCCGGCGATGAGCTGGTCGAGCACCGAGAGGCTGTCCCGCATGCTGCCGCCACCGGCGCGAACCACCAGCGGAAAGACCGCCGGCTCGACGGCGACGCCCTCGGCCTGGGTGAGCTGCTCCAGGTACGGACGGACCACCTTCGGCGGAAACAGTCGGAACGGGTAGTGGTGGGTCCGCGACCGGATCGTGCCGAGGACCTTCTCCGGCTCGGTGGTGGCGAAGATGAACTTGACGTACTCCGGGGGCTCCTCGACCAGCTTGAGCAGGGCGTTGAAGCCCTGGGTCGAGACCATGTGCGCCTCGTCGATGATGTAGATCTTGAAGCGGCTGCTGGCCGGCGCGAAGAAGGCGCGCTCGCGCAGCTCGCGGGCGTCGTCGACACCGCCGTGGCTGGCCGCGTCGATCTCGATCACGTCGATCGAGCCGGCGCCGTCGGCCGCCAGCGAGCGGCAGGAGTCACACTTGCCGCACGGCTCGGGAGTGGGGCCCTGCTCACAGTTGAGCGAGCGGGCCATGATCCGGGCGCTGGTGGTCTTGCCGCAGCCACGGGGGCCGGAGAAGAGGTAGGCGTGGTTGAGCCGTCCGCTGCGCAGCGCCTGCGACAGCGGCTCGGTCACGTGCTCCTGACCGATGACCTCAGCGAAGGTACGCGGCCGGTACTTGCGGTAGAGCGCCAGCGTCACTCGTCCCGCCTCCTCTCGACCGAGCCATTCTGCGCCGGTCGGGCGCGGGTGACCACCCACCACCCCGGGCGCCGCGGATGCTGTGCTTGATCCACCGGGCCGCCAGGGCTTGATCGACTCGGCTTCCTGGAAACCGCGGTGTCCGCATGGCCGGGACACCGCGACATCACGGATGTCGAGTGGATCAACCGGCCCACAGACAAAAAGGCCTCCCGTGCACCCGGCAGAGCTCGCTTATCCTTGCTGCCTTCCGGCCCTGGGGAGGTTCACGAGATACCGCCGCACGGGAGGTGACGCCCAGCCTACCCGACCGCCCGTCGATCTTCAGGGGGTGGTGGGGTGGCCCGGCCGACACGGGCCTGTATCCTGGCTCGCGGAGGATTCGCCTAGAGGCCTAGGGCGCACGCTTGGAAAGCGTGTTGGGTTTACACCCTCACGAGTTCGAATCTCGTATCCTCCGCTCGCCTCAGCAGCACGAACGTCAGGGCCGGCCCCAACGGGGACCGGCCCTGAATCGTCTGTGCGGTGACGTCAGCCCACCACCTGGACGTGCTCCGCGCCCTGCGCCGAGAACCACCCCTCCAGCTCTGCGCCGCCGAGGGACCGGGTCGCTTCCTCGTCGACGAGGACCGGACCGACGACGGCACCCTTCGCGCCCTCGAACTGGCAGCCGAACATCCTCGCGCCGGTCAGCACGGTCGGCATGCTCGTGCCGCCGAGCGTGCACCAGCGCAGGCTGGCCAGCTCAAGATTGGCGTCGCGCAGATCGGCCTTGTAGAGCGTGGCGGAGTTGAGAATGGCGTGGCGGAGATCCGCCCCTTCCAGAACGGCATCGTCGAGCTGCGCCGCGAACAGCCGAGCCGAACGGAAGACCGCCTTACCGGCCGAGCAGCCAACCATTTCCGCCTTGGCCAGGTCGGCGTGGGAGAAATCCGCGCCCTGCAGATCGGCGTTTGTCAGGTTGGCGTCGGCGAGGTGGGCCCCCTCGAATCGGACGCCGGCCAGGTGGGAATTGGCGAGATAGGCGCCGACCAGGTCGAGCCGGCTGAGGTCCGCCCCGCGAAAATCAGGAAGATCCCCGGAAAGGTACGCCGTGGCCGAAGCGTCGGCGAACCACTCCTCCAGCGCTTTCCGCGCGTCCGGGCTGTCCGGCCAGCGGGTCACGTCGCCGCTGGCCCGCCTGTATCTGCTCATTGCCGAACACCACCTTGCCGTCCCCACTCCGACTTCCGGAACCTAGCGTGTTCTCGCTTCGCGGTGCGCGGCCGGCAGGGAGCACCCCGGCATCGAAGGTGGCGGCGAAGATTGGCCATGGCCAGGACCGTACAACCGTCGCCCTGCTGGCCGATGCCCACTCATCGAGCAGGGCCCGGCACGTCCACCCTCTGGCCGGTACCGTCCCAGGAACCAACGACGGCGAGCCCGTCGTACACATGTTCTATCCACAGGCTGTGGACGGCGGAGGGCTCGATGGCTTACCAGCTCAGCGCGGTGGTCGCGGACGTTGAACTGCTCCGCGAGCAGACCGCCGAGCTGGATCACGCGGTCCTCGGCGAGCTGCGTCAGGACTTCGCGTTGCTGCCGGTCACCCCACAGTTGGTGATCGAGCTGACCGGGGCGTTGCCAGATTTCTCCACGGACGACCGGAGCTCCGCGCGCCCGTTCGGCCTGGTCTTGTCGACGGCGCTGGCCGAGGTGCTGACCCGCTGGTCACAGTCGGGGCCGGTGGCCTATGTGGAGGCGGAGTTCGGTGGTGGCGTCGGCTACCAGTCGGCAGCGGTGTGGCTGGGCGGGGTGGTGTCCTGGGGCCCACGCTTCGACGACGAGTTGAGCGCGCCGCGCGAGCACTGGCCGATCAACGGTGCGCTGAGTCAGCTCGGCGTGGAGCCCGGCACCTGGATCGACCCGTTCGCCGAACTGGGCTTGCACCTGGAGCGGAACACCGACGGTTGGCTGGCACACGGGCGGCGTCGACTCAGCGCCGACTACTGGGACGAGCTGGTCGAACAGTGGGAAAACCAGTAATCCGGCGTTCGGCAGCAACCTGAACGCTCCCGTTCCGTTGGGGACTGGGGGATTCCATGAAATTGCGACAATTTGCGTTTATCGCCACGCTGTTGACGGCTGCCTCGATCGCGGGCAGCGGCGTACCGCCAACCGGGTCGATTCCGAACCGCCGGCCCGCTGGCAACGTGGAGATCGTCGACCTGAACGGCCTGCGCAACATCGAGTTCGGTGCCACCGAGGACGAGCTGACCCGACGCGGCATCCTGCGTACCAGCCTGGACGCCTGCGGGCCGATGCTCGCCGGCCACGACATGGTCAGCCCGGTCTTCGTGGAGGACAAACTCGTGCTGCTCTGGGTCGGCGACCCGATGCGGACACCGGAGGGCATAACGGCGGGCTCGCCCGTCGACGAGGTCTGGGACCGCTACCCGGAGGTCAGCCGGCTGCGGGCTCCACAGGGGACGCGTCGGCTCGACGGGTTGCTCGCCCGCAGCGGCGACCGCGCGTACCTGTTCCTGCACGACGGGCGCACGGTCCGAAAAACCATCGCCGGGTACGCGGACTGGGCGCGCCGCCTCTTCGACGAGGGCGTCGGCCCCTGCTGAACCGCCGTTCAGCAGGGGACCGACAAGCCGATTGTCGGCTATCGAGCTTCGTGAAATTATCCCTCCGCTCGCGCAGATCGCGCGACTTAAGCGGGGGAGCCAAGCGTGGGTACAACCATGTTCGATCCAGTGTGGAGACACGTCGCGAGGTGGACGGCCGTGGCCGCCCTCAGCGCCGCCGGGGCGGGCCTGCTGGCCGGTCCTGCCACCGCCGCCCCGACCGGCGAACCGTCAGCGCGACCGACAGTGACGACCGAGCAGCCGCGACCGGCCACCAAGCCGGCGCCAGCGCCGGTCGTCCCGGCGGCCACCGAGACCCCGGCGAAGGTCGACAGCACGGCGGCCACCTGCGGCGGACAGCTTCCGCTGGGCACGGTCAAGAACTGCGCGTCGATCGCCGGCGCCGCAACGCAGACGTGGACGATCACCTCCACGGTTGACCAGGACACCCTCTACATCCGGCTCCGAGCAATCTCCGGTGACGGTGTCGGGGCCGAGGTCAAGGGCCCCGATGGCACCCACGCCTGCTACGTCAGCTCATACCTGACGGACTGCGTGCTCGGCGCCGCGGGCACCTACACGGTGACGGTGGCTCTCAGCCACAACACCGGAAAGGGCGCCTACTCGCTGTCGGCAGAGTCGATGCGAGCCCCCTCCACCTGCGCCAATCTGCCCGAGGGCTTCTTCTCCTTCGCCTCGACCGGACGCAGCGGCACGCTGCCCGCCGGCCTGGCCGCCCGTTGCTTCACGTTCAAGCAGCCTGCCGGCACGGTCCTGCACCTGACCGACCCGGGCGGTGCGGAGGACATCCAGGGCGCCATCCTCAACGGGCAGTTCCAGCCGGTCTGCTCGGTGCGCTACCCCACGGACTGCACGCTCGAAGGGTCCGGGCCGTACCGGCTCTTCCTTCAGGAGACCTACGGCAACAAGGCCGCCTACACCCTCAAGATGCCGCGGCTCTCGCGGTCCGTCGGCTGCCCGGCCCTGCCCCTGACCGCATTCGGGGACCCGGGCGCGGCGATCGGGACCGGCACCGTGCCGCCGAACCAGGGCATCAGCTGTCAGTCGCTGCGGGTCACCACCCCGGGCCCGCTGATCGTCCGCATGGAGCAGTACGCGAACCAGTACCTCAACTGGCAGGTGTACGACGAGGCCGGACGAGTGGTGTGCACGGAGTGGGACTCCTCGCGGTCCTGCGCCGCACCGACGGCCGGCAACTACACGTTCGTGGCGCAGAACTGGAACTGGGAACCGGTCACCTATCAGGTGGCGGTGGCCCGGCTCGACCAGTTCGAAGGTTGTGCCGCCCCCACCGGGCTCGGGTGGGACCAGCCGACCCTGACGGTGCACCAGACCTCGGCGGTGCAGACCAACTGCCAGCCGTTCCCCGGCGAGACCGGTGAGCGCGTCATGGTCTACCGGACCCCGGACCGGTACAACGACGTCTCCTCCTGGCTCGTCGACGAGCAGGGCGGCGTGGTGTGCACCGAAACCTCGGAGGGGGAGGACGGTTGCGTCCTTCCGTCGACAGGGACCTTCCGGGTCATCTCCTACCTCTCCCGCTGGGAGTCGGAGGACACCGACCTGACCTACCGGATGCAGGTGCGCAGCCTCTCGGACGCGACCGGCTGCCCGACGGTCACGCCCGGTGCGTACAACGCCGCCCCGGCCGGCCCACTCGGCGCCGTCCGGTGCCGCGTCCTGGACCTCCCCGCCGCCGGCACCTACCGGGTCAAGGCGGTCGGGGAGGACAACTACCGGCAGTACGCGAACGTCTACGACAGCACCGGCCACCGGGTGTGCACGGACGAGTCGTGTCAGGTCCCCACCGCCGGCAGATACACGCTCGTGCTCGGTGGCGGTGCTCCGGACTCGGTGATCGACGAGGGCCTGCGGTACCACCTCGCGGTGTTGCCGTGGTTGCCGGCCGACTGCCGGCCGGCGTCCGACACCGGTTGGCGGGACGCACCGGTACGAGGGCAGCTCACCACCCCTGCGCAGTACGACTGCCTCCAGCTGAGCAGCCCTTCCGGCGCCCTCATCACCGAGTTGCTCCCGGGTGACGCCACCGGAGCCGGCTCGCCCGACGTGACGGTGATCGACTCAACCGGGGCGTTCATGTGTGACTCCTCCTGGGCGCTGCGCCAGTACCACTGCGAGCTGACCGGCCAGGCGCCGTTCGTCGCCGTGCTCAGCTCCCGCGACGGCGCCTCGGACGGGCCGTACTCGCTCGCGTTCGCACGTACCGACGGCCCGCCCGCCTGCCCCACGTTGCCGGCGGGTGCGACGGGTGCCACGGTGAGGACGGGTGCGGACCGGTTCGGGGCCTGTTTCTCGATCCCGGCCGACGCTCGCGCCGCCACGGAGTCGTTCACGTGGAAGCGGACCGACGGTACCGGCGACGCTCGTTTGTCGGTGTTCGACTCGGAGGGGCGTCGCTACTGCGGCCCGACCGGTTACGCGGTCGAGCGGACCATTTCCTGCTCGCTACCTGACGGACCAGTCACGGTGATCCTGGAGGCGGACGGCGTCGACGCCGCGTACCAGCTGACCCACCGCGACGCCAGCAACCCCGGCGCGTGACGGGCGACGAGCCGGCTCTTCACTCGGAGAGCCGGCTCGCCGAACACCACAGCGTCAGCGGCCGAGCGACCGCCAGAAGTCGTACGAGTAAGCCGTCGCGAAATCGCTCGTTCCCAACCTGCCGTCACCGGACAGCGCCCCGGTCGGCGGCCTGCTCGGGCAGGCGCGCCCCGGACGCGGCGACGAAACCGGCGAGCGCGATCTCCGCGGTCTGTCGCAGGTCTTCCCGGCTGACTCCGGCGGCGGCATGCACCGCCTGCCCCTCGGTGACGATCATGACGAAACGGGCGAGCGCTACCGGATCGGCGTGCGCGGGTAGGTCGCCTTCGGCGACGGCGCGGGCGAGCCGGTCGGCGAGGGCACCTTCACCGCCCAGGCGGCTGGTGGCGAGGAACCCGGCGATGGACGCGTTCTCGGTGGAGCAGCTGGTGCCGCCCTGGATCGACAGGCAACCGGCCGGTCGGTCGGTCCGGGTCACGGCGACCACGTTCTCGCGCAGCAGGGTGGCGACCACCTCGTACGCGGTCGGTTGGGCGAAGGCGTCCCGCGCGTACCCCATGTCCTTTTCGGCGTAGAGGGCCACGGCCTTGCGGAACAGCTCCTCCTTACTGCCGAAGGCGGCGTAGAGGCTGGGCTTGTTGATCCCCATCGCCTCGCTGAGGTCGCTCACCGAAGCGCCTTCGTATCCCTGACGCCAGAACACCTCCACGGCGCGTTCCAGCGCCTCGTCGGCGTCGAAGCCCCGTGGTCGACCTCGCTGCGGCACAGCCCATCCTCGCTGCCTGCGTTCGCCGCGGCGGCAGCGACCGCCTGAGCACACCACCACACCCCAACAGAGGAGATCCATCGTGGGACAGCTCGACGGCAAGACCGCCCTCGTCACCGGGGGCAGCACGGGAATCGGCCTGGCCGCCGCCCGCCGCTTCGCCGCCGAAGGCGCGTACGTCTTCGTCACCGGCCGCCGCAAGGGCCCGGTGGACGAGGCCGTGGCCAGCATCGGCGCGAACGTCACGGGCATCGCCAGCGATGTCAGCAAGCTCGACGACCTGGATCGGGTGATGCGGGCGATCGAGGAGCGGGGCGCTGGCCTGGACGTGGTGTTCGCCAACGCCGGCGGTGGTGAGTTCCGTTCGCTCGACTCGATCACGGTCGAGCACGTCGCCACCACCTTCGACACCAACATCTACGGCACCATCTTCACAGTGCAGAAGGCCCTGCCCCTGCTCAACGAGGGCGCGTCGATCGTGCTGACCGGCTCGACCGCCGCCAGCAACGGCACCCCGGCGTTCAGCGTCTACGCCGCGTCCAAGGCAGCCATCCGCTCGTTCGGCCGCACCTGGGCCGCCGAGCTGATCGGCCGGAAGATCCGGGTCAACACCCTGATCCCCGGCTCGACCGAGACCCCCGGGCTGGCTGGCCTCGCGCCCAGCCCCGCGGAGGCCCCCGGGTTGCTGAAGGCCATCGCCTCGAGCGTGCCCATGCAGCGCATGGCACACCCGGACGAGATCGCCAACGCCGCGCTCTTCCTCGCCTCCGACCAGAGCAGCTTCATGACCGGCGGCGAGTTGTTCGTCGACGGCGGCGAGCAGCAGCTCTGACGCGAAACGCCCGGTCGATCCTCGCGGATCGACCGGGCGTTTCTGCATCTCGGAGCGGTGGCGGAGGGATTTGAACCCTCGGAGGGCGTTAACCCTCACACGCTTTCGAGGCGTGCTCCTTAGGCCGCTCGGACACGCCACCGCCGACGAGGGTACAGGACCGCCGGTTCCGACGCCGAACCGGTATCGCCCAGGCCGGCCTGGCAGGATCTTTGCCATGAGTACGCACATCGGCGCGAAGCCGGGCGAGATCGCCGAGCGGGTCCTGATGCCGGGTGACCCCCTGCGGGCCAAGTGGATCGCGGAGACCTACCTCGAGGGCGCCACCTGCTACTCGACGGTTCGGGGCATGCTGGGCTTCACCGGCCGCTGGAACGGCGTCGAGGTTTCCGTCCAGGGCTCCGGCATGGGCATGCCGTCGGCCTCCATCTACGCCCACGAGCTGATCAACGAGTACGGCGTGAACACGCTGATCCGGGTCGGCTCCTGTGGCGCCCTCAGCACCGACCTGCAATTGCGGGACGTGGTGGCCGCGATCGGGTCGTCCACCGACTCGAACATGAACCGGATGCGCTTCGACGGGCTGATCGACTACGCCCCGGTGGCCGACTTCGGGCTGCTGCGTACGTCGGTCGAGGTTGCGGAGCGGCGCGGCATCAGCATGCACGTCGGGCCGATCCTGGCGGCGGACGCCTTCTACACCGACCGGCCCGACCTCTACGACACCCTCGCCGACTACGGCGTGCTGGCGGTGGAGATGGAGTCGGCGGCGCTCTACACGATCGCTGCCCGGTTCAAGGCCCGCGCGCTGACCGTGTTGACCGTCAGCGACCACATCAAGACCGGCGAGAAGACCACCTCGGAGGAGCGCGAGCAGACCTTCAGCCAGATGGTCGAGATCGCCCTCGACACGATCATCGCCTGACCTGTTCGGCCGGCAATACCGCGAAGAGCGTGATGACTGTGTGGCATCAATATGCCTCAGAGTCATCACGCTCTTTCGCATCAGGCCGCCAGGCCGCAGAAAGTCAGACGGCGGCCAGCGCCTCGGTCGGCGCCAGGCGAGCGGCGCGCACCGCCGGGTAGAGACCGGCGAGGCCGCCGATCACCACTGTCGCGCCCACCCCGCCGAGCATCGCCCAGGCCGGCACGACTGTCGGCCAGTCCTGCGACAGCGCGTAGCCCGCTGTGACCAGGATGCCCAGCACCACCCCACCGATCCCGCCGAGCGCGGAGAGCAGCAGCGATTCGGTGAGGAACTGGGCCCGTACCTGACCGCGGGTGGCGCCGAGTGACCGGCGCAGGCCGATCTCCGCTCGGCGTTCCAGCACCGAGATCACCATGGTGTTCGCCACACCGACCCCACCGACCAGCAGGGCGACCGCGCCCAGGCCCAGCAACAGGCCGGTGAACGCGTCGTCGGTCGCCTCGGCGGCGGCCAGCGCGTCCGAGGGCCGGGACACCTCGACCTCGTTCGGCGCCTCCGGGTTGGTGGTCGCGCCGAGCACCGACCGGACCGCCTCGACCTGCGACTCCTGCGCCCGGGTGTAGACGGTGGTCGGGTGACCGTCGAAGCTTAGGTATTCGGCCGCCGCCGCCCAGCCGACCAACGCCGACGTGTCCAACTCCGGGGCGAGCGGTGCGGCGGCGAGGGTGCCGACCACTGTGAAGGGCCGCCCACCCAGCCACACCTGAACCTGCGGGTCCGCCGAGGTGATCCCGAGCCGCTGCGCGGCGGTGGCGCCGAGCACGACCGCCGGATAGCGGGCGGTCGCCTCGTTGAGCCAGGTGCCGGTGGTCACCTCGGCTCCCACGGTGCCGAGCAGGTCCAGCCGGGCCGCCCGGATGGCGATGCCACCGGTCTCCGCCGCAGGGATCCGGTCCGAGCGGTACACCTTGGCGTCGGGCACCTGCCCGGTCGCGGACACCTCGGTCACCGGGCCGATCCGCCCGATCATCGCGATCGACTCCTCGGGCAGTTGGGCGTCCGCGCCGAACAGGGTGGTGCCCGGCTCGACGGTGAGCAGGTTGGTGCCGAGCGCGTCGAGCGCCCGGTCCAGCTCGGCCCGGGACGACGAGGAGATGCCGACCACCGCGATCATCGCGGCGATGCCGATCGCGATGCCCAACGCGGAGAGGAACGCCCGCAGCGGACGGGTCCGCAGCCCCACCCCACCGACGCGCACGACGTCCGCCGGCCGCAGTCGGGCCGGGGTCAGCGTCGCCATCAGCCGACCCCACCCGGCGCGAGGGCCGAGTCGTGCCGCACCGCGCCGTCGCGCATCCGCACCTGCCGGGGCAGGCTTCCCGCGATCTCCCGGTCATGGGTGATCACCACGACTGTGGTGCCGGCCCGGTGCAGATCGTGCAGCAACTCCAACACCCCGGCACCGGAGTGCGAGTCGAGGTTGCCGGTCGGCTCGTCGGCGAGCAGCACCGCCGGCTCGCCGACCACCGCGCGGGCCACGGCCACCCGCTGCCGTTCCCCGCCGGACAGCTCGTGCGGCCGGTGCCCCAACCGGTGGCCCAGGCCGACCCGGACCAACGCGGCCTCCGCCCGTTCGCGCCGCCGCCGCAGCGGTACGCCGGAGTAGAGCAACCCGTCGGCCACGTTGTCCACGACCGGAACGCCGGGAGCGAGGTGGAACTGCTGGAAGACGAAACCGATCCGGGTGGCCCGCAGCGCGGACAACTCCCGGTCGGTCAGCTTCGCCGCGTCGTACCCGTCGATGAGCACGCTGCCCGACGACGGCCGGTCCAGGGTGCCGATCAGGTGCAGCATTGTCGACTTGCCCGATCCGGATGGGCCGACGATCGCGACCAACTCGCCGTGACCGATCCGCAGCGACACGTCGTCCAACGCGACGACGCCGCCGGCGTACCGCTTGCTGACCCGGTCGAGCACGATCACCTCGCCGTTCACGTCGGCACCACCACCGTCGTGCCCTCGGTGAGGCCCGTACCGGTGACCTCCACCCGGCCGTCGGCGAACAACCCGGTGGTCACCGCGAGGACCCGGCTCGCGTCGCCCTCGGCGACCTGGACGCCGTAGCCGCCCTCGGCCAGCGCCAACAGGGCCGCCACCGGCACGGTGAGCACGTCGCGGCGCTCCGAGACGGTGAACGTCACGTCCGCGCTGGCCTGGTCGAAGCCGGTGAGGGCCTTCGGGTCGGTCACCGCGACGGTCACCTCGATCTTCGTCTCGGCGTCGCCGGCCTGCCCGTTGGCGCCGGTCGCGCCGGCCTGGACGACCGTCTCGACCGTGCTGATCGTGCCCGCCACCGTCCCGCCGTCCGGCAGCCGCACTGTGACCTTCGCGTCGCGCTTGGCCAACCGCTGGTCGTCCACATCCAACTCGACGGTGACGACCCGGCTGGTGCCGGTGTACGTGAGCACCGCCTGGCCGGGCTGAGTGAGATCGCCGACGTCGACCTGGTGGCTCTCCACCCGGACCTCCCGGTCGGCGTACACGACCCGCCCCGGCTCGACCCGACCCGTCTCGCTCAGGCCCAGGTCCTCCTGCCAGTCCCGGACGGCGTCCGCGGTGGCACCGGTGTACTCGTCGTCGACAGTGAAGCCGGTGTAGCCCAGCGCTTCGAGGTTCCGCTCGAACTGCGCGACGTCGGGCCCCTCCACCCCGGGGGCGAGGGTCCGGTACGCGGGCAACCCGCCGTAGAGCAGCACCACCTCCTCGTTGTCGACCAGGTAGAGCGCCTTGCCCCGCCGTACCGTCGACCCGGTGGCCGCCAGCGCAGTGACGGTGCCGCTGAGCTTCGCCGTGGCGGTACGCGTCACGCCGTACCCCAGCTCACCGTCCGCGGTCTCCGAGTCGGCGAGGGTCTGCCGGGTGACCGTGGCGGTTGCGGGTGGAGCGCTGCCGGCCTGGGCGCGGCCCCCGTCGGCGCCGCCGCCGAAGCCCACCGCGGCGACCACGCCCACGGCGGCTACCAGCAGGACGACGCCGCCGGTGACGGCGGCGCGCAGGCGCGAGCGTCGGATGGCGCCGGTCACCGGCCACCTCCGAACTGCGGCGCGTGCTGCCGGCACTTCTCCAGCGCGGCCTTCATGGCCGGGTCGCCGATGTTGATCGCATTGCCTCCCGCCCCGATGCGGACCCGCCCGTCGGCGTCCGGGTCCGGGAAGTCCGGCACCCCGTTCTCCCGCATGCACTTGGCCAGCGTCCGCATCTGCTCGGCCTGCTCGGGGTTGAGCTGCGGTCCCTGCCCGCCGTTGGGCAGCTTGTCCTGGCACTTCTCCATGGCCGCCTGAACCTTCTGCTGGTCCACGTCCGCACCGAACCGGAAGCCGGGACGCCCGCCCGCCTCCGGGTCGGGCATGTCCACCCCGTTCTCCCGCATGCACCGAGCGAAGGCGAGTTGCCGGTCCGAGTCGCCGACCGGCGTGCCGCTCGCCGTGGCCTCGGCCTTCGCCCCACCGGCGGTCGCGACCCCGCCGCCGTCGTCGCCTCCCGCGCCGCACCCGGACAGCGCCAGGGCGAGCAGGACGGGGATCGCAAGCATCTGTCGTCGCATGGTGTCCGCTTCCGCTCAGGTCCGGCGCGGTTCGCCGAACGTGACACCCAGTGCACGGCAGCGGGCGTATCCCCGGCGTTACCGTCGACGGTTATGCCGGCGTTACCGCACCCCGAGCACCATGGAGGGGTGAGAGTGCTGGTGGTCGAGGACGAGAACGTGCTGGCGGACGCCATCGCCGAGTGGCTGCGTCGGGAGTCGTTCGCGGTCGACGTGGCGTACGACGGGGACGCCGCGTTGGAGCGGCTCGGCGTCAACGAGTACGCCGTGGTGGTCCTGGACCGGGACCTGCCGGTGGTGCACGGCGACGACGTGTGTCGGGCGATCGTGGACGCGGGCGGGGAGACCCGGGTGCTGATGTTGACCGCGTCGGCGGCGGTCCGGGAACGGGTGGCGGGGTTGGCGCTCGGCGCCGACGACTATCTGACCAAGCCGTTCGCCCTGGTCGAGCTGTCGGCCCGGGTGCACGCGCTGACCCGCCGGTCCCGCCCGGCGGCGCCGCCGACGCTGCGTCGGGCCGGCATCCAGCTCGACCCGGCTCGACACGAGGTACGCCGCGACGACCGGCACGTGGCGCTGTCCCGCAAGGAGTTCGCGGTGCTGGCCGAGCTGCTGCGCGCCGACGGCGCGGTGGTCTCCGCCGAGGACCTGCTGGAACGCGCCTGGGACGAGCACATCGACCCGTTCACCAACGTGGTCCGGGTGACCGTCATGAAGCTGCGCCGCAAACTCGGCGACCCGCCGGTGATCGAGACGGTCCCCGGGGCGGGGTACCAGATCCGATGAAACGGCTGACGATCCGCGCCCGGCTCACCCTCATCTACGGCGGGCTCTTCCTGTTGGCCGGCGTGGTCCTGCTCGCTGTCACGTACGTGCTGGTGGATCAGCGGATGCCGCAGCCGTTCGGGGTGAAACTGCGGGACCTGCCGAAGACCACCCCCACGACGCCCAGCGGGCAGAACGTCGACAACCTGCGCGCCCTGTTGCAGGAGGTGCAGGACGAGGCGAAGCGCAACGCGTTGGAGTCGCTGCTCACCCAGGGCGGTATCGCGTTGATCGTGGTGTCGACGGTGGCGATCGCGTTCGGCTGGCTGCTCGCCGGTCGGGCGTTGCAGCCCCTGCTCCAGATCACCGGCACGGCCCGCCGGATCGCCGGCGCGGACACCGCCGGCCGTGGCCTGCACGAACGGATCGCGCTGACCGGCCCGCCCGACGAGGTACGCGAACTCGCCGACACGTTCGACGAGATGCTGGAACGGCTGGACCGCTCCTTCGACGGGCAGCGTCGGTTCGTGGCGAACGCCTCGCACGAGCTGCGTACGCCGCTGGCGCTCAACCGCGCCCTGGTGGAGCTGGCGGTCACCCGCCCGGATGCGTCGGCGGAGACCCGGCGGCTGGGCGAGTCGCTGTTGGCGGTCAACGAACGCCACGAGCGGCTGATCGACGGTCTGCTGACCCTGGCCGACTCGGAGAACGAGCTGACCGAGCGTACGCCGGTCGACCTGGCCGAGGTCTGCGCGCACACTACCGACCAGGCCGGGAAGCAGGCACCCGACGTGCGGGTTCGGCGGGCCCTGGCCCCGGCGCCCACCAGCGGCGACGCGGTGCTGTTGGAGCGGCTCACGTTCAACCTGGTGGAGAACGCGCTGCGTCACAACCTGCCCGTCGACGGTTGGGTGGAGGTGCGCACCGGGCTGGTCGACGGCCGGCCCACCCTCACGGTGACCAACACCGGCCCGGTCATCCCCGGCTACGACGTCGAGACGATGTTCCAGCCCTTCCGCCGGCTGTCGCGGGAGCGGGTCGTCGGGGCGCGGGGATTCGGGCTGGGGCTGTCCATCGTCCGCGCTGTGGCCCGGGCTCACGGCGGCACCGCCGAGGCGCAGCCCCGGCCGGACGGCGGTCTGATCGTCACGGTCACCCTGCCGCCGGCCTGACCGGCGACCCGGCGTCAGCGGAAGAACGCGCGCAGGACGGTGGCGGTCTCGGCCTCCAGCACCCCGCCATAGACCTCGGGGCGGTGGTTGAGCCGACGGTCCCGCAGCACGTCCCAGAGCGATCCGGCCGCGCCGGTCTTGGGTTCCCACGCGCCGAACACGACTGTGGAGACCCGGGCCAGCACCAGTGCCCCGGCGCACATGGTGCACGGTTCGAGGGTGACCACCAGGGTGCAGCCGTCCAGCCGCCACCGGCCGGTGCGCTCGGCGGCCCGGCGCAGGGCCAGCACCTCGGCGTGGGCGGTGGGGTCGCCGGTCAGCTCGCGTTCGTTGCGTCCGGTGGCCAGCTCGGTGCCGTCCGGCCCGTAGAGCACCGCCCCCACCGGCACGTCGTCGACGTCGGTGCTGACCGTGTCGTCGACGGGTGGACCGGCGACGGCGATCTCCAGGGCGCGGCGCATCCACAGCTCGTGCCGCTGTCGTCGGCCGACCTCGCCCGGGTCGGCCAAACCCTCGTGGGCGCCGGGCCCGGCGCGGCCCACCACGCCGGGGGTCGGCTGGCCCGGTCGGATCGACTCCAGCGACGGATCGGTGGCGTCGGCCGGCTCAGACCTCACGCAGCTCCTCGACCTCGTCGGCGCAGCCGAGCACCTGGCAGATCTCGGAGGTGACGTCCGCCGGCATCATCCCCTCGTGGGTGCAGAGGGTCAGCAGCTTCTGCGCGGAGATGCCCAGGTTGGCCAGCAGGTCGGCGTCACCGACCGGGTCGGCCTCCGGGTCGACGACGGGCTGCTCGCTCTCCTCGTCACCGGTGCTCACCGGACGTGGCTCGTCGTCACCGTCGAGCCCGGTGACCGAGGTCTTCAGGTCACCGACCAGCAGCGCCCCGAGCTGCGACTCCTCGGCGTACGCGGAGTCCGAACCGAACACCCGCAGGTCCTCGCCCTCGTCGAGGCGCAGGATCACCAGGTACGCGTCGTCGCCCTCGACGAAGAGCAGCGACACGTCGGCCTCCTGGTCGACGTCACGCAGCCGGTCGGCAACCTCGTCGATGTCGGTGGCGCCACGCAGGCTGACCTCGGCGGCGGTCCAGCCACTGTCGTCGCGCACCACGGCCGCAGCGAAGTACGACACGGTCCCCCCAATAGCCCTCGACACAGCGTCGACTCGTTACGCGTGCACGTTAGCCGGTCGGGTCGGCAGGTGACCCGTCAACGCCCCGAAGGGCGGGTCATTCCTGACAAAGTCGGATCAGCCGACGACTCGACGGCGGGTGGCGATGAGCTGGCGCAGACGCTCGGTGCGCTGCCGCTGCGGTCGGCTGCGCTGGCGGACCGCCCGGGCGCCCGCCAACTCGGCCAGCAACTGCAGTCGACGGCGATTGCGATCGGGATCCTGCCGGGGAGTGGTCCAGGCCATGGTCCCGAGCGTGCCCAGTCTCGGCGGCCACGTCAAGACGGCGTTCGCTACGCAGCCAACCGGGCACACGGTGCAGTCACCGAGCCCCGTTTCGGGGCCTGTCCGTGCCGGTCACCACAGCGGCCAGTCACCACTGGTGGCCCAGCGGACCGCCACCACGGCGGCCGCGATGCTCCAACCACCCGCCGTGACGATGGCGACCCCGGTGGCCACCCCTCGGTCGCCGTAGCGAACCAGCACCAGGGCGGTGACCCAGGCCAGCAGGCCGGCGAACACCGTCCACCACGCGTAGCTGGCCACGTCGGTGCCGAGCAGGCCGAACAGCAGCAGCCAACCAGCCGCGGCGCCGCCACCGGAGGCGACACCACCGCCGGTGACCGGGTGCGGCTCGCGGTAGGTGGGCCGCGTCGGTGGCCCGGAGGGGAAGAGACCCGACGGGGTACGCGGCACCGGGCGGACGGCACCGAAATCCGGGCCAGGGTCGGGTCGGGCAATGGTCACCGTCGCTGCCCTCCCTCACGCGTGCCGCTCGTGCCCACGGTACCGGCTCTGCCAGGATGACCGGATGTCCTCGCCGACGATCAGGCGCCGCGCTCGTCCGGCGTACCCGATCCTGCTGCTGCTCGCCCCGGTGCTGGCCGCCGGCTGTGCGACCACTCGGCCGGGGGTGCCCGACGGCGCCGCGCCGACGCCACCTTCGGTCTGGGCGACCGCCGACCAGCCGGCGTCGCAGCCGCCCACGCCGGTGGCGACCGACCCGAGCCCCCCGGCGCCGTCGTCGGCCCGGCCGTCGGCGACGGCACCCCGCACCGGGCTGAAGCACGTCTTTCCGGTACGCGCCGACAACGTCGACTACCACCCGACGCACGGGGCGTACCCGGGGACGGATCTCTTCGCCGACTGCGGCGAACCGTTCGTGGCGGTGACCGACGGGACGGTGCTGGAGGTGAGCCGCGTGGACCGGTACCGCAAGCGTGGGCCACAGGGCCCGGACAACGGCGGCCTGTCGGTCGCCCTGCTCGGCGACGACGGGGTGCGCTACTACGGCTCGCACCTGAGCGTCGTGACCAACGGAGTCGACGCCGGGGTGCGGGTCCGCGCCGGGCAGCAACTCGGCAAGGTGGGCCGCACCGGCAACGCGAACAACGTGTGTCACGTGCACTTCGGCATCTCGCCGGCGTGCGCGGGCAAGGACGACTGGTGGATCCGGCGCGGGGTGATCTGGCCGGCGCGTTACCTGGACTCCTGGCGGCGCGGCGGCAACCGGGAGCCGGCCGCTGAGGTCACCGCGTGGCAACGCAAGCACGGCTGCCCGAAGGCACCCTGACATGGCCCGCGCGAGAGATCCCATCGCCGACCTGCGCCGGATCGCGTTCCTGCTGGAACGGGCGAACGAGGCCACCTACCGGGTACGCGCCTTCCGGTCGGCGGCGAAGGCGCTGGCCGGCCTGCCTGCGGCCGAGCTGACCGAACGGGCCGGCAACGGCACGCTCACCGAACTGGCCGGTGTCGGTGACGTCACGGCCCGCTGCGTGGCGGAGTCCCTCGCCGGCGAGGAACCGGTCTACCTCCGCCGGCTGGTGGCGACCGAGGGCAGCGACCTGGACGCCGAGTCCACGGCGCTCCGCGCCGCCCTGCGCGGCGACTGTCACACCCACTCGGACTGGTCCGACGGCGGCTCACCCATTGAGGAGATGGCGCTGGCCGCGGTGGAGTTGGGCCACGAGTACCTGGTGCTGACCGACCACTCGCCCCGCCTGACGGTGGCCCGGGGGCTGACCGCGGAGCGGCTACGCCGGCAGCTCGACCACGTGGCGCAGGTCAACGCGGCGCTGCCCGAGGGTTTCCGGATCCTCACCGGGATCGAGGTGGACATCCTCGCCGACGGCTCCCTGGACCAGGACGACGACCTGCTGGCACGGCTCGACGTGGTGGTCGGGTCGGTGCACAGCGGCCTGAAGGACGAGCGGTCGAAGATGACCCGGCGCATGCTGAAGGCGGTCGCCAACCCGCACCTGGACATCCTCGGTCACGTCACCGGCCGGATGGTGTCGTCCCGACCGGCCGGGGTGACCGGCCCGGGCGATCGGGGGCACCGCGCGCGCACCCGGGCGGAGAGCGACTTCGACGCGGACGCCGTCTTCGCCGCCTGCGCCGAGCACGACACCGCCGTCGAGATCAACTCTCGGCCGGAGCGGCAGGACCCGCCGAAGCGCCTGATCCGCCGCGCCCTGGAGGCTGGCTGCCGGTTCGCCATCAACACCGACGCGCACGCGCCCGGCCAACTCGACTGGCAACGATTCGGCTGTGAACGCGCCGCCCTCTGCGGCGTCCCCGCCGACCGCGTGATCAACACCTGGTCGGCAGAGCAACTGGTGACCTGGACGCACAACCGCAGCTGACCAGCCCCCGGGCGCTGATCGGCTCGCGTTCCTTGAAATCGGGCTGTCCCGGTCCGCCGGACACCCCCGATTTGAAGAAAACCGAGTCGATCACGCACCGGATCGAACGGTGGTCTGTCAGCGGCGGGCGGGTTCGGCGGCGGGTGTGGCGGGAGCACCGACGCCGACGACCGGGCTGCTCCGGCGGCGACTGAACATCCCCTGCGAGACCGCGACCCCGAGCAGCACGATCAGCGCGCCGACCGGTTGGTGCCAGTTGAGTCGTTCGTCGAGCGCCAGAGCACCGATCAGCACCGCGAAGATCGGAATCAGGTATGTGACGGTGGACGCGGTGCTCGCGCCGGCCACCCGGATGTTGCGCATGTTGATCACGAACGCGAGCCCGGTGCCGAGCGCGCCGAGGGTCAACACACTTGCCACCACCCCCGCCGACAGCTCGGTGGGTAGCGGCGGCAGGCCGGCGACGAAGGGGGTGACGATGGCCAGCTGCGCGGCGGCGAGCAGCAGTTGCGCGGTGGAGAGCGACAGACCCGAGTGCGCGCTGCCGGCGACGAACCGCTTCTGGTACGGGATGGCCACGCCGTAGCAGGCCGCCGCACCGAAGCACATGAGCTGCCCGGTGAAGTGTGCGCCGCCGATGCCCTCCCAGACCCCGAGCACCACCAGCACCCCGACGAAACCCAGCCCGAGCCCGACCGCACGGCGCACTGTGAGCCGCTCGGTGCGGAAGACCAGCACCGCCAGCGGCAGCACGATCAACGGCGTGGTGGCGTTCCAGATGCCGGCCAGCATCGACTCGACCCGCTGCTCGCCGTAGCCGAAGAGGGTGAACGGCACTGCCACGCCGAAGGCGGCGACGACGGTCAGGTGCGCCCACACCCGAGGCTCGCGGGGCAGCCGGTCGCGCAGCACGGCGAGGACCACCAGCAGGGTCAACGCGCCGGCGACGACCCGGTAGAGGGTGAGTTGGACCGGGTGCAGCTCAGCCACCCCGACCTTGATGAAGAGAAAGCTGGAACCCCAGATCGCGGCGAGGGCGACAAAGCCGGGCAGCCAGGCACGGACCGGCGCTTTGTCAGGAGTGGTATCGGTGCTCACCCCTGACACTCTGCCGCAACCGTACGACAAAGTCGCGCGGCTTTCGGCCGTCACGCCGTGCCTGAACCCGCAGCTCCAACACGACAAACGTCGGCGACACAGGGGTGGGGTGGTCACGTAGTGTCGCAGCGTGGGACGAATTGATGAACTCGCCAACCGCTACGTGGCCGAGTGGGCGCCGTTGAGCCCCACCGGCGCGACCTTCGTCGGCATCGCCGGCCATGACGACCAGCTCGACGACCTCTCGCCCGACGGCTACGGGGCGCGCGCGGACCTCACCCGCCGGACCCTCGCCGAGCTGGAGGTGACCGAGCCGGAGACCGAATCGGAACGGACCGCCAAGGAGGCCATGCAGGAACGGCTCGGCCTGGACCTCGCCCGGTACGACGCCGGCGAGGTGACCAGCGAGGTCAGCGTGATCACCAGCGGGCTGCACGAGATCCGCATGGTGTTCGACCTGATGCCCACCGCGACCAGCGACGACCAGGCCAACATCGCCGCCCGCCTCAACGGCTTCGGTGCCGCACTCGAGGGCTACAAGACCACGCTGCGCGAGGCGCTCGCCGCCGGTGAGGTCAGCTCGAAGGTGCAGTTGGTCGAAGTGGCCAAGCAGTGCGACATCTGGGTCGACCCGACCGGTGACAACTTCTTCCACGGGCTGGTCGAACGGCTCGGGGCGGAGGGCACGCTCGGCTCGGAGCTGCGTCGGGGTGCGGCGGCGGCGACCGCGGCGACCGCGGAGTTCGGCCAGTTCCTGCGTACCGAACTGGCCCCGCACGGGCGGGACAAGCAGGCCGCCGGTCGGGAGCGCTACGAGCTCGCCTCGCAGTACTTCCTCGGCGCCAAGGTCGACCTGGACGAGACGTACGCCTGGGGGTTCGCGGAGCTGGCCCGCCTGGAGGCGGAGATGCGGGTCGTGGCGGGGCGCATCGCCGGCTCCGGTGCCAGCGTCGACGAGGCCGTGGCCACCCTGGACGCCGACCCCGCCCGGACCATCCAGGGCAAGGAGGCATTCCGGGACTGGATGCAGGCGCTGGCCGACAAGGCGATCACCGAGCTGAACGGCACCCACTTCGACATCCCGGAGCAGGTCCGCCGCATCGAGTGCTGCCTCGCACCGACCAGTGACGGCGCCATCTACTACACCGGCCCGAGTGAGGACTTCTCCCGCCCGGGTCGGATGTGGTGGGCGGTCCCGCAGGGCATCAGCGACTTCTCCACCTGGCGAGAGGTGACCACGGTCTACCACGAGGGCGTGCCGGGTCACCATCTCCAGGTGGGGCAGACCGCCGTCCGGGCCGACCTGCTCAACCGTTGGCAGCGGCTGCTCTGCTGGGTCTCCGGGCACGGTGAGGGTTGGGCGCTCTACTCGGAGCGGCTGATGGACGAGCTGGGCTACCTGGAGGATCCGGGCGACAAGCTGGGCATGCTCGACGGCCAGGCGATGCGCGCGGCACGGGTGATCGTGGACATCGGCATGCACCTGGAGTTGGAGATTCCGAAGGACAATCCGTTCAACTTCCACCCGGGCGAGCGGTGGACGCCCGAGCTGGGCTGGGAGTTCATGCGGGCGCACTGCCGGGTTCCGGACGAGAACCTGCGCTTCGAGCTGAACCGCTACCTGGGTTGGCCGGGGCAGGCACCGTCGTACAAGGTGGGTGAGCGGATCTGGCTCCAGGCCCGCGAGGACGCCAAGGCCCGCAAGGGCGCTGATTTCGACCTGCGGGAGTTCCACCGGCAGGCGTTGGACCTGGGTGCGCTGGGTCTCGACCCGCTGCGCCGGGCGCTGGCCCGGCTCTGACCGGGCGGTGGCTGCGCGCGCCGACGGTACGACGAGTCCGTCGCCCGCGCGCGGCCACGCCCCGAGCCGAGGCTGCTCGCGCGACCGGGCGCTCCACCCCGACGCTGCTCGCGCGACCGGCGCTGCACCCGAGGCCGCTCTGCGGTTGTGCGCTCAGCCGAGGGTGAGTGCCAACGCCGGGCGGGCGGTCAGCGTGTCGCTGGTGACGTACGCCAGGTCGATGGCGGGGTCGGTGAACGTGATCGGGATGGGCGAGGTGATCGGAAGGCCGTCCGGTAGCGGCAGATCCGGAGTCAGCGTGATCTTGATGCCGAGCAGTCGGCCGACGAAGCGGGTCGCGTAGAAGGCCACATCTCCCCGCACGGTCAACTGGTTGGTCGCGTACCGCTGGTTGCGCCCTGCGGGGCCGTCGGCCCGCAGCAGGAAGTCGGTGGTCACCGCCTCCCGCATGCTGAACTTCAGCACCTTGAGGTCGCCCTTCACGGTGTGCAGGTCCGTGACTCCCTCGAACCGCAGCCCGGTCATCCGCACCGACGACCCGGTGAGCTTCGACGGCGTCTGGGCCACCGTCGGCAGGGCCGGATCGGCGGCGATCCGCGGCAGAAGCTTGCCCGGCTGCACCGTTTCCGGCCGGTCGGGTGCCGGCTTGCCGGGCTTGCCCGGGGTCGGCTTGCCAGGGGGCTGCGACGGGCAGTCGGCGGGGCCGGGGCGGGGGGTTGCCGTGCTGGTCGGCCGGGCTGTCGGTGTGGCAGTGGTACGCACCGAGGGGGCAGGGTCCTCTTGGCCTCCAATGCCGAGCAGATCGCCTATCCCGTCCAGGATGTCGGTGATCACGTTGCCACCCTGTCCCGGGCTCGGGGTGGGCGTCGGCATGGCCGCGCTACGGCTGGGCGACGGGGTGACCGCCCGGGGCGGAGTGGGGCAGCCGGTCGAGGCCGGTCGGCTCGGCGCGGCCTGCACCGCTCGGGGCTGGCTGGCCAGACCGACGGCCGCCAGGCCGAGGACCACGAAAGTGATGGCAAAGGCTCGCGGATCAGCGGAATGTCCCGGCCACTCGGGCGGCGCACCCTCGTCTGACGCCCCGCCCCCCGGATGATCGACCCGCACGACACCGCCCTGACCGACACCGCCCGGGTCATCGCCGTTCTGCTCGATCTCGGCCTGTTGCGGGGTGGGCGGTGCGGGGCGGATCGGGGTCCAGGCGAAGGCGAGCGCGCTGCCGACGATGCCGAGCAGCAGACCGACGAAGAAGCCGCCCAGATTGAGCCCGATCAGCGAGTACACCGCAGTGACCGCCGCAACGACCGAGTAGAACAGCCGCTGCGCCGGGGTGAACCAGAGCAGCAGGCCACAGGTCACCAGGATGATCGGGATCAGCAGCGAGAGCAGGCCGGTCGCACCACTGTGGAAGCTGAGACCGTTGAGGGTCATCCGGGTGGAGGCGAACATCTCCAGCCCGGCCAGGGCGATGAGCAGTCCGCCCCAGAACGGCCGGCTGCGCTGCCAGCGGCGAAAGAGCCGCCACGCCTGAACCGGACCACCGGGCCGGGCGTGGGACGGGTTCGCGGTTGTCACGTACTCCTCCTGGCCGAGCAGAGACGGAACCGAGCGGGGATGGGGGCATGGGCCCGGCCCGCGGCGCTGACCACCGCGGGCCCGGGCTCAGCTCAGAAGCACTCCTTGCCCTTGGCGTCGTCACCCACGTTGACCTTGAGTCGGAGGCCGACCAGGTTGAACGTGGCCGCCGTGGTGTAGCGGGACACCTGTCGCAGGTTGGTGATGGTGACGTGGTCGGAGTTCTGGCCGAACGAGCCGGCCTGCGCCGTCGGGTTCAGGTCGGTGGCGTCCCGACCGATCCTGATGTTGGTGAAGGTCGCATTGCCGTTCAACGAGTCCATCGCGATCAGCAGGTCCTTGGCGCGGGCGGGTTCCTTGCCCTCGCCGGCGTTGATGGTGAGCACCACCGGCAGGCCCGGCAGGTCGGCGCGGACGGACTGGCAGAGGCTGTACAACTCGGCGCTGCTGATCTCGGAGAGCGCGATCGGGTGGGCCTGACCGGCCTTCCCGTCCTTGCCCTTCTCGCGGACGATGCCGCCGTACTGCTTGAAGCCGTCGCCCTCCAGGCGGTCGGCGCCGATCTTGAACGTCTGCCCGGAGACCGTGATGTCGGACGCGATCGCGCCGGTCGACATTCCGAAGAGGATGGCGCCGGCAGCCGCCGTGGCGGGCACCATCATGGCGGCGAACCGCCACCATCGGGTACGACCCTGACTGTCTAACCGATCCTGCACGGGTTCCTCCTCGGGTCGATGCGCGCGAGTGGCCGGTCCCGAGCGGGCGGCCACACTGGGAGCCCGCGGTCTGTTACCGGCTGGTAACCATCGGGCTTGATGGTGCACCCGTTGCGGCGCAGGTCACAACCCCCTGATTACAGGGCGGTAACAGGCGGGCGACCAGGCGGAGGTGTGGCATCACAGAAAGTGAACACATCCACCTTCGCAACCCTCCTGTTTGGTGACAAGGCGGGCATGAAGCGGTGGTGGGATCAGCGCAAGGTGACTCTACATTGACTAATTACAATCGAATAACAAATGTAAAGCACGCAGGTCGTGCGGCTTGCCACATGGCCGAGGGGTGGACCGCTTGCGGTCCACCCCTCGGTCGTACGTCCGGTCCTACGCGCGTCAGCGCTGCTCCACCTCGCCCGGAGCCGGACGCTGGGTCGGCACAGTCGGGTCCTCCGACTTCCAGTTGGTCGAAGCCGGCGGGATCTCGTCGGTCAGTGGCCCGCCGACCGGCTGCGGCCTGGGCTGCTCGACGGTGTCCGTGTCGCGGACCGGCTCCTGGTCCACCCGGGTGGGCGTCGGGTCGTCGACCGCCGGCTCGGCGCGGTGCCGGGCCGTCCCACCCTCGGGTCGGGTCACCAGCCACACACCGAAGACGACAGCGATCAGACCGAGGACACCAGCGACGATCGGGCCCCAGAAACTGATCAGGCCGATCTTGAAACGGTTGTCCTTGACCGTCTCGACACTGCGGCTGACCGTGTCGTCGTTGTAGTTGAAGTCCGCGTCGAGCAGCACCGTGGGAGTGCCGGTGTTGGGCTGCAACTCCTTGTGCTGCTGCTCCCGCACGTTCACGTACGAGCCGGTGACCGGGTCGACCCAGACCGTCCGGATGTTGCTGTAGACGATCTGACCGCTGGTGGCACCTGGCGCGAACTTGCCGACCAACGTCTGGAGGCTGCTCTCCGGCGTGGCCAGCACCTCGTTCTCGATCCGCTGCTCGAAGCGGTACGCCTCGATGCCCTTGATCTTTTCGGTGCCGACGAACTTCGCCGGAGTGGCCCGCTTCAGATCACGGTCGAAAATCTGGTAGTCGCGCTTGTCCGTCCCGAACGGGAACTTGTAGATCTGACCGGAGTACTTGACGTTGCCGACCGGAGTCCCGTCCGCCCCGGTCTCGTTGAGCCACTGCTCCTTCCAGGAGGCGGCCGCACCGGAGATCCGGTCGAGAGCGAGTTCGGTGCTGTACTGGCTGACCACCACCTCAGGGCTGTCGGTACGCCGGACCGTCTGGTAGACGTCCCAGATCACCGCGTCGCCCTTGAGGTCCTCGGGCAGCCGGTCCCTGGTGTCGTCCGGCTGGGGAATGACCTCGACATTGGACGTGAGGTCGCCCTGCTGGACCTCGATGGTCGCCGAATCTCCGACCCGGGTGATCTTCAGGAACTTGGCGTTCTTCGCCTCGGCGACGGACGTCGTTGGCTCAAGATCGTAGGGGAGCTTGGTCACGGCAGGGGCCACATAAAACGGCAGCCCGGCCGCGAAGACCAGCAATAAGACGCCAAGCCCGAAGAGCGCGGCGCCCACGCGAAGCTTCACTCATCCTCCTGTAACCTGCCGCCCTACGACCTGTTGTCCGGGGCACCCGATCCTTAACATGGCGGGAGGTTACTCCCCGGTCACCTTCAAAGCGACCCCCTGGATGTCCAGATGTCCACAGCCGCCGCGCCAACAGTTTCGGAGCCTTCGGTAACCGGCCGACTTCCCGCCCTCGACGCGCTGCGAGCAATCGGCGCGGTGGCGGTCGTCGGTCACCACATCGGGTTCCAGACCGCCGTCACCATGAACACCACCTGGGGCGGCTGGCTGGCTCGACTGGACGTCGGCGTCGCCATCTTCTTCGTACTGTCCGGGTTTCTGCTGTTTCGGCCGTGGGCGCTCAACGCCGCGATGGGCCTGGCCAGACCCCGCGCCAAGCGCTACCTGTGGCGGCGAGCCCTGCGCATCCTGCCCGCCTACTGGTTGGCGGTCGTGGTCTGCCTGATCGTCCTGCCGCAGAACGGGCAGGCGTCCGTCGGCGACTGGATCCGCCACCTCACCTTCACCCAGATCTACCAGGCCGGGCAGTTGCGCGCCGGGCTCAGCCAGACCTGGAGTCTCGCCACCGAGGTCGTGTTCTACCTGCTCCTGCCGCTGGTCGCCGTGCTCGCCGTCGGCCGGTCCTGGCGTCCCGTGCGGACCATCGTGATCGTCAGCGGAAGTGCGCTGCTGACCGCGGGATGGCTCACCCTGATGGGGCTCGGCTGGCTCGACACCGCCCTGCACACCATGTGGTTCCCCTCGTACGCCGCCTGGTTCGGCGCCGGCATGGCACTGGCGGCGGCGCACGTCGCCCTGCGCACCGGGACCGCGCCCGTGGCCTTCCGGATCCTGGACGACCTGGCCTCGGCACCGGTCACCTGCTGGGCCGCCGCCGTCGGCCTGATGGCGATCGCGACGACGCCCGTCGCCGGCCCCCGCGACCTCACCGAGCCGACGGCCGCCGAGTTCGGCGTCAAGCTGGCCCTCTACCTCGTGATCGCGGCGCTGATCCTGATCCCGGTGGCCTTCGGCGGGCCGAGCCGGGCCAAGGAGATCTTCGGCAGCTCGTCCGCCCGGTGGCTCGGCGCGGTCTCGTACGGGCTGTTCCTGTGGCACCCCATGGTCATCGAACTCATCTACCTGGTCGACGACCGCCCGCTGTTCACCGGTGGGCTGCTCAACACCTTCGCCCTCACCACGGCCTTCGGTCTGGTCTACGCCGCGGTCAGCTACTACGGCGTCGAGCGGCCCCTGCAACTGCTCGGGTCGCAGGGTCGGCGCCGATCCACCGGGCGTGGGCAGACGCCCGGGACCCCCGCCACCGACGTGGCCGCACCGGCCACCACACCGCCGACCGTCGCGGCTGGCACGCCGGTGCCCACGGTCGGCGGGTAGCGCCCAGCGCTGGCCCATCGGGGCATTGCCGGCCGGCACACCAGCCCCTAATGTGACGCGGGTCGCTAAATTACTTGAGAGTAGGGTTCGCGTGGAGCGTCGCTTCGGCATGCCCGGACACGTGTTGTTCCTCAACTGGCGAGACACCCGCAACCCCGAGGGTGGCGGTTCCGAGGTGTACGTCGAACGGATCGCCGCCGAACTGGTGGCGCGCGGATTCCGCGCCACTCTCTTCTGCGCCGCCCACAGCCAGGCTCCCGCCGACGAGGTCAACGAGGCGGGCGTACGGCTGGTGCGGCGCGGCGGCCGACACAGCGTCTACCTCTGGGCGGCACTCTGTTACGTCGCGGGCGCGCTGGGCATCGGCCCGCTGGCGGCCCGCCGCGGCGGCCGGCCCGACGTCCTGGTCGACGTCTGCAACGGGTTGCCGTTCCTCGCCCCGCTGTGGGCACGACGCCCGGTGGTCAAGCTGATCCACCACGTGCACCGCGAGCAGTGGCCCGTGGTGCTTCCACAGTGGGCGGCCCGGTTCGGCTGGTGGATCGAATCGTCGCTCGCCGTACGCCTCTACCGGCGGTGCCGGTACGTCACCGTCTCTGAGGCGACCCGCCGAGAGTTGGCAGTGCTCGGCGTGCCGCCGGAGCAGGTCTCCGTGGTGCACAACGGCACCCCGGCGATGCCCCACACCGACGCCGAACGGGCGACGTTCCCGCTGCTCGTGACGCTGAACCGACTGGTGCCACACAAGCGGGTGGAGGTGGCGCTGCGGGCCGTGGCGGCCCTCGCCGACGAGCTGCCCCAACTACGTCTGGTCGTCGCCGGCCAGGGCTGGTGGGAGTCGCACCTGCGTGAACTCGCCGCGGAGCTGGACATCACCGAGCGGGTGGACTTCCGGGGCTTCGTGACCGAGGAGGAGAAGGCCGCCCTGCTCGCCTCGGCCTGGGTGGCCCTGACCCCGTCCCTCAAGGAGGGCTGGGGGCTCACGATCGTGGAGGCGGGTTCGGCGGGCACCCCGACGGTGGCGTTCCGGGGAGCGGGCGGAGTCGCCGAAGCGGTCGTCGACGGGCGTACCGGCCTGCTGGCCGACGACATCGACGACTACCTGATGAAGGTGCGCACGCTCCTGCACCAGGATGAGCTGCGGCGGGAGATGGGCGCCCAGGCCCGGGAGCACGCCGCCAGCTTCACCTGGCAGGCCGCGGGTGGGCGCTTCGAGGCGATCCTCAAGGGTGTGGAGTCGCCCCGCCCGGTGCAGCAGCGGGGCGAGCCGTCCTACCTGTCGCCGTAAACCGCGGGGGCGTACGGGTCCTTCTTACCGGCGCGCTTGGCCGCCTCCGAGACGAGCTTGGCCTCCTTCGCGGCCTCCTCGTCGGTGGCGGTCGCGGCGGCCGAGATCCCGCCGAGAGCCAGGATCCCCAGCAACGCCGCCACCAGGCCAGACACGACCAGGGTCAAAGCTCTACGCATGCCAATCCTCCAATGGCGAGACGTGCGAGCGGACGTTACCACGCGGTAGCTCGCCGGTGTAGTGCCGAAACGGCGGCAGCGATGACCACCAGAAGGGCAACGCTGAGGGCCGCCACCACCGCCAGTCGGGCCGGCCCGGACCCGCCCGATTCCCGCACGGTCGCCGGGTTGCGGTACAGCGTCAGGAACGGTCCGTCGTGGACGCGCTCCAGGCCGCCGAGCACCTGAGAATCCACCTCGCCGGAGACCTCGTGCTGCACCAGGACCCAGCGCACCCCAGTGGTCCAGACCGGCCGCCCCTCGGCCAGCGCCTGGCGCATCTCGCGCACGCGCGGGTTCTCGCCGGCCACGGCGACGTCGCCGACCCGGAGCGTGTCGTCGGTCAGGACCGTCCCCGGCAGGTAGCGGGGCGCCGGGTCCAGGACGACCCGACCAGGGTTCCACGGGTACGCCCGATAGGCGCTCAGCGGCAACGCGAGGATCTCCCCCGGTTCCTCCTCGATCTGCTCGGTCACCCGCTGCCACTCCGCCGGATAGCTCACCGGACGAAGCCGACCGGCACCGCCGAACGCGAGGTCCGGCAGGACCGCCACCGGCAGGAACAGCAGCCCGACCAGGACCACCCCGGCCACCTCCCGGTCGACCCGGGCCACCAGCCGTTCGGCCCCCAACGCCGCGCACACCACCAGCAGCAGGGCGTACGGCGCCAGGAACTTCTGCCCATCTCGCAGCAACCCCGCGCCCGGCAGGTGCACCACCGCCCAGCGCAGCGCGGCATCCCCGCCGGGGAGCAGCCCGAAGGCGGCGAGCAGACAACCGGTCCCGACGAGCACCGCCAGGCGCGGCGCCCCACCCGCGGGTAGCCGGCGCCGCAGCAGGCCCGCACCGACACCGGCCAGGATCAGCAGCACGAGAGTCGCCACCGGCACCAGGGGCGCCGCGCGACTGGCGGGGGTGGCCTGTGCGCTCCAGATGCCACCGGTGCCGGCCAGCGCCACCAGCGGGCCGGCCCAGTTCTCCGAACGCGCCGCGAACGCCGCCACCCCCGCCGGGTCCGAGGAACCCCCGGCACCGGTGACCAGGGCCGCGACCACCCAGGGGGCGTTGAGCACTCCGACCGCGGCCAACGCCTGCCGGGAGCGGTGCGGATGCATCCGCTGCGACACCAGCAGCGACCGGGGCGCGCGCATCCGGTCGGACGTCAGCACCAGCACCGTGCCCAGCGCGATCAGGCCGCCGGTCGGCGTGATGGCGGCGGGAGCGGCGGCGAGCACCACCCGGGCGAGCGCGCCGTCGCGCCCGGCCCGCAGGTCCAGCGCCGCCCGCACCAGCCAGGGCAGCGCGGCGTACGCGAGCAGCACCCCCCACTGCCCGATCAGCAACCGCTCGGCGAGGTACGGCGACCACGCGTACGCCAACGCGGCGAACAGCCGGACCGCGCGCCGTTCGGTCGGCACCAACCGGCCGGCGCCGACCGCGGCGAGGAAGACCGCCCCGGCGAGCGCCAGCCGCTGCACCAACCAGCCCGGCACGAGCTGGGTGATCAGCGAGACCAACGCGTCCATCGGCACCGCCCGGGGCAGACTCTGCGCCGGGGCGACGAGATCCCAGGTCAACGGCTGCCGGGGTACGAACACCATGTCGTACAGCAACGCGTAGCCGGGCGCCGCCAGCGGGGCCAGCACCACCACCGTGACCGCCGCCGCGACGGCGTACAGCGACAGCGTGTCCCGCGCCCGCCGAACCGGTGCGGCCTCGACGCCGTCGGTCGGCTCAACCATTCACGACGCCGGCACCGCCCGGCCGACGGTGATCAGCTCGGTGCACACCCCGACCCCTGGCGTCTGGACGGTGACCTCGACGGCGTCCCCCGCACCCTCCAGCAGGAAGAACAGGTCGTTCAGCCCGCGCCGCAGGGTGATCTCGCGCGTGGCGTCCCCGAGCCGGAACAGCGCCGTCGAGTCACCCGAGCTGAGATAGCCGAAGTGCACCACGTACGGCCACTCCACCAGGTACCCGTCCAGCGGGATCCGAGTGGGTCGGCCGCCCTGGGCCAGGTGCCCGCAACCGTCCACCGGACCGGGCACGATCTTCCGACCCTGGACCACTACCGGACGGATCCGGCCGAGGTCATCGAACGTCGACGGTCGCGCGGCCTCCGTCACGAAGGTGGGTCGACGCTCGGCCGGGCGGAAGAAGTGCGACTGGAGATTGTCCGGCCAGAAGTAGCCGGCGATCACCCGGTCCGGGACGGCGGTGTCGAAGAAGACGGTGCCCGGCGGCGCGGCGGCGAGCTCGGCCTGCGTCGTCGCGAGATAGTCCCGCCCGTACTTCGTACTCCAGTTGTCCCCGAAACGGGCCGTGCTCCACAGGGTGCCCACGCCGATGGTCGCCAGGACGACGATCACCGAGACCAGGCCGACAGCGAACGCGCCCGGCTCCCGCAGGACCGTCGGCACCGGCCACGCCGACACCTCGTCCTCGTCGGTGTCCTTGATCCCCAGCAGGGCCGCACCGACACAGATCGCGGCGACCAGCACCACGTCGGCCACGTACCGGGGGACGACGCCGACCAGTGGGCCGAGCGGCCCGCCCAGCCGGGTGATGGCGAAGAGCGCGGCGACCAGGCCGAGGTAGGAGGTGAGCAGCAGCCAGGCCCGGCCGGCCGACGGACGCCGCCGGACGGTGACCACGACGAGCGTCGCCAGCACCGCCCACGACAACCACTTGGCGATGTCGTACGGGTCGACGAGCGGGGGACCGTCACCGGCGTAGCTCCACCGCCACGGACCTCCGAGCAGACCCGGCACCACGGTCTCGCCGACCAGGTCACCGAGGAAGTTGAGGACCGGACCGACCGAGGTCGGGTCCCGCAGTTCACCGGATGGCCGCGTCAGGTAGAACGCCAGGTATCCCCCCGACAGCGCGCTGAGCATCAGCCAGGCCGGCCAGTGCTGGCGGACCGCCGTCGTGACACTGCGCAACACGCCACCGGACGTGAACAGAAAGACGGTCAGCAGGAACAACAGCGGCACGATCAGCAGGGACTTGGTGTCGAAGAGCAGGCCGAACACCAGCCAGAGCGCGACCGCCACGAGGTGCCGCAGGCGACCGGTCCGCACGTACCGGACCTGGGCTGCCACCGCCATGACCAGGGCCAACTGCATCGGCAGCACGAGCAGCCCGACCAACCACAGCGAGGAGACCTCAAGCGTCAGCGGGCTGAACACGAACAGGCACAACGGGATGAGCAGGCCCCAACCGGGCCGGAGCAGATCGCGCAACAGCCGGTAGAGGGCGATCCCGGTCGCCGCCTGACCAACCGCCAGCAGCAACACCCACGGCCAGGTGGCGAAGCCCGCCGCCCGCACCATGGCCCACGCCACCAACAGGCCGCCGGGCATGAGGTGGTTGTTGAACGTACGCAGGAGATAGTCCGCGTCCAGCCCGGTGTCGAGCACCTGGGCGGCGATGACGAACTCGTCCTGCGAGAACCAGCCACGGGTGGCGAGACCGGCGCGCCAGGCGACGGACACCGCGATGAGGGCGATCGCCACGGCGCGGACGGGGTCGGCGCGGAGCCATCGGCCGATCGGCCCGGGCCCGTCGCCGTCGGACGCGACGCGTTCCGGATGCGTCTCGGCCTCAGCTTCTGGCATTGACATGGTCGGCAGCCTGCCACACGCTTACACGCCGTGGGGACGGCCGTTCTCCCGATAACGCCACCGCAGCGCCCCTGGTCGCCCGTCCGTGCCCGGTCCGGATAACGTCGCGCGACAGTCGTCGGCTGCAGGTGCGCGTCCGGCCGGTGAAGACAGGAGCCGAAATGCGTGCAGAGGTGGCCAGTGGCGCCGCTCCGGGGTCCAGCCGGAGCCGGCACACGGCCCGACGGTTCCGGCACCTGGTCATCTGCATCGCTCTCACCGCCCTCGCCTTTCAGCAGGCCCCGGGCCAGGTCGTCCCCGACACCAAGGTCGACCTGAACGTCAACCCGACCGGGTGGCTGCTCCGCTCGCTGCACCTGTGGGACCCCACCGGCACGTTCGGCCAACTACAGAACCAGGCGTACGGCTATCTCTGGCCGATGGGCCCGTTCTTCCTGCTCGGGTCGGAGTCCGGTCTCGCGCCGTGGGTGGTGCAGCGGCTGTGGTGGGCACTGCTCTTCTGTGTCGCCTACCTGGGGGCCGTGCGCCTGGCGGGCCGACTCAACATCGGAACGCCCGCCGGGCGCATGATCGCCGGCGTCGCCTTCGCGCTGTCACCGCGCATCCTCACCCAGCTCGGCTGGTCCTCGGTGGAAGCCTGGCCCAGCGCCGTCGCCCCCTGGGTGCTCATTCCACTGGTCGGTCTCGCCGCCGGCACGCGCCTGCGACGCGCCGTCGCCGCGTCAGCCCTCGCCGTCGCCTGCGCCGGTGGGGTCAACGCCACTGCCGTGCTCGCGGTGGTGCCACTGGCCCTGCTCTGGCTCGCCACCATTCAGCCCGTACGCCGCCGGGTCACCGCCATCGCCGCCTGGTGTGGCGCGGTGGCCCTGGCCACCGCGTGGTGGTTGGTTCCGCTGCTGGTCCTCGGGCGGTACAGCCCGCCCTTCCTGGACTACATCGAGACCGCCCGAAACACCACGAGCGTCACCGACGGGGTTACCACCCTACGCGGTGCCTCCTACTGGGTCGCCTACCTGGCCTCCCCGTTCGGAGCGACCATCCCGTCCGGTGCGCGACTCGCCAACGAGGCGGTGCTGGTCGCCGCCACCCTGGCGGTCGCCGCACTCGGTGTGCTCGGGCTGTCCCGACGGGGGATGCCGCACCGCCGGTTCCTCATCACCGGCCTGGTGCTCGGCGTCGCGCTGGTCGGTCTCGGGCACGTCGGTGACCTGCCGAACATCCTCGCCGGGCCGCAGCGGGAGTTCCTCGACGGCGTCGGCGCACCCCTGCGCAACGTGCACAAGTTCGACGTCCTGCTCCGCCTACCCCTGTGCCTGGGCATGGCGCACCTGATCGGGCTGGTCGTCCGGGCGGCGCGCACCGCGCCCGCGCGGCATCGTCCGCGAACCGTCGCACGCGCCTGGCTGACCGCTGGCGCCGCGATCGTCGCCGTCACGGCGGTCGCCACGCCCGCACTCGCGGCCGGTCTCGCCACCCCGGGCAGCGTCAAGGAGGTGCCCGGCTACTGGCACGACGCCACCGACTGGCTCGACGCGAACACGGGGCGCGGACGGGTGCTCGTCGTACCCGGGGCGCGTTTCCCGTCATACGACTGGGGCAACACCACCGACGAGATCACTCAGCCGCTGCTCAACAGCCGGTGGGCGGTACGCAACGCCATCCCCTTCACCCCACCGACCACGATCCGCCTGCTGGACGCGATCGAGTCGACGCTCGCCACCGGCGCCGGGTCGACCGGCCTGGCGGACCTGCTGGCCCGATCCGGAATCAGCCACGTCCTGTTCCGCGCCGACCTCGACCACGGCCGCTCCGACACGGCCCGCCCCGCGGTGGTCCGGCAGGCGCTGGAGCGCTCGCCCGGGTTGACCCGCGTCACGTCCTTCGGCCCCCTGCGCGGCGGGCCCTCGTCCCCCGACGAGTTCCGCGACCACGGGCTCGACGTGCCCGTCCGGGCGCTGGAGGTCTACCGGGTCGACCGGCCCGTCGAGCCGGTGGTCGCCTACGACAGAGCCGCTGTGACCACGGTGGTCGGTGGCCCCGAATCACTGCTCGACCTCGCCGCGGCAGGGCAACTCGGCTCGGCGCCCACCGTCCTGGCCGGCGACGCGTCGACCGCCGACGTCGCCGGACCGGTGGCGATCACCGATGGGCTGCGCAGGCGGGACGTGTCGTTCGGCGGACTGCGTGACAACACCTCGCAGACGTTGACCGCCGACGACACCTTCGAGGTCACCGCGCCCGCCCACGACTACCTGCCCGAGTGGGGTGCGGAGCACTCCACCGTCGCCCGTTTCGAGGGCATCAACGCGATCCGCACCTCCACCGCCCGTTCGCAGGTGGACTCCCCCGGCGGTGCCCGCCCCGAGCACCAGCCGTACGCGGCGATGGACGGCAACCCGGCGACCTCCTGGCAGTCCGCGCCGTACTCGCCCAGCGACCAGCAGTGGATCGAGGTGGGCCTCGCCAATCCGACGACGGTCACCCGGGTCGAGGTGTGGTTCGACCTGAAGGCCGATGCCCTGCCCACGACGGTGACCGTCAGCGCCGGGTACGAGAGCAGCACCATCGAGCAGTTCAGCGACCACATGGTGTTCGAACTGCCCGGCGTCCACGCCACCCGCGAGGTCCGGGTCTCGGTCGACAGCGCGTACGACCTGCGCCCGTTCGGAAACGGCTCGGTCGGCATCGCCGAGATCAAGATTCCCGGCATCCAGACCAGCCGCACGCTGGTCCTGCCCACCGCACCGGACACCGACCGGCCGGCGACCGTCGTCGTGTCCGCGGCACCCACCACGCCGGCCTGCTTCTCCGTCGACGGGCACCCGCGCTGCTCCACCGACGCCATCCGTGGTTCCGAGGACGGGTCCACCATCGACCGGACCCTGACCCTGCCGACCGCCGGCGCGTACGACGCCAAGTTGTGGGCGCGGCCGACGGCCGGCCCCGACCTGGACAACGCCCTCGACAAGCTGGTGACCGACGCGCAGCCGCTGCGCCTCGCGGCGCAGATCAGCGCCTCCTCGACGGCCGTGCCCGACCCGACCGGCCGGGCCGGCGCGGCGCTCGACGGGAACCCGGCCACCAGCTGGTCACCGGCGATCGACGACGAGGCACCGATCCTGCGACTCAAGTGGCTCAAGCCGCAGACCATCACCGGGCTCCGCTTCTCGGTCGACGACAAGACCGCTGCCACCCGCCTCGGCAGTGTCCGGGTCGTTGGCGACGACGGCTTCCGCAGCAGCCTGCTCGGCGACGACGGGCTGCTCCGCCTGGACCCGCCGATGCGGACCGACGAGATCACCATCCAGTTCCTCGACAAGCCGTCCGCCACCAGCACCGACCCGTACAAGTTGCGGTTGCCGGAGCGGTTGCCCATCGCCGTCGGCGAGGTGACAGTGCTACCCGGAGCACCCACCGTCGGACCGCGCCTCGACACACCCCTGTCGCTGGCCTGCGGATCGGGGCCGACGCTCCAGATCGGCGCGGCGCGGGTGACCACCACGCTGCGCGGCACGCTCCGCGACCTGCTGGAGATGCGCGAGATGCCGGTGACGCCGTGCGGCCGGAACACGCCCCGGCAGCTTGACCTGGGCCGCGGGGAGCACCGCGTCATCGCCGCCCCGAGTCAGCTCGCCTCGCCCACCAGGGTTGCCCTGGTACCAAGGACGGCCACCCCGGCCTCGGCGACCGCCAGCGCCACCGAGATCGAGTCCTGGGCAGCCACCGAGCGACGGGTACGGGTGGCCAGTCACCCCGTCGACCGGGTGCTCGCCGTGCGGGAGAACACCAACACCGGCTGGCAGGCCACCCTTGGCGGGCGGACGCTGAAGCCACTGGTGGTGGACGGGTGGCAGCAGGGCTGGATCCTTCCCGCCGGCGCCGCCGGAGAGGTGCTGTTGCGTTTCGCCCCGGACACGCCGTACCGGGCGGGGCTTCTCCTCGGCGGCATCCTGCTCGCGGTGGTGGTCCTGCTCGCGGTGGTGCCCGCCCGACAGCCCACCGGGCGAACCTCGGCGACCGCCCCACCACGCGGCCGACGCCGGGTCACCCGCTCGCTGCCGCTGCTGGCCGTCGGGGCTGCCGCGCTGGTGCTGTGGAGCGGCCTCATCGGCGGCCTGCTGGTCGCGGCGGGATTCATGCTGGCGGTACCCGGCCCACGCCGCCTGCCCTGGCCGGCCGACCCACGTCGGGCCAGGACGATCAGCCGGGCCGCCGAGACCTGGCTCCCGGGCGCGCTCGTCCTGCTCGCCGGTTGGTTGTACCTCGACTCGACGCGACGGAACACCGACGCGCTCGTGCAACTCACGATCGTCGTTGCCCTGGGCGCCCTCTGGCTCTCCACCGCCGCCCGACGACGCCCGGTACGCCGGCCCACGCCCACCGCCGGGACCTCAGCCGTTGCGGCGGCTGCGCTGGTCGCGCAGGGACCGACGCCGTACCCGGCCAAGCCGGACGGTACCGAGCCGGTTGCGGCTGAGCGCGTTGCGGCCGAGCCCGTTGCGGCCGAGCAGGACGCCAGCGAGCCGGACCCGGCCGAGCACGACGCGGCCGAGCCGGCGAGGCCCGGCCAGTCGGCCGGGCCAGCCGACGGGCAACTTCCGACCTTCTCCGAGATCACATGAGTCTCCGACGACCCGTCCGTCGGGAGACGACGGCCCAGACGGAGCTGACACGCGGATGGAGTACGGGCCTCGGCGCTGCTGGGGTCAGCGTCACACTGGCAGGGGTCCTGGTCAACGGCCTGGCGTACCTGGTGCCGGTCCTGGCCGCCCGGCGGCTCGACCCGGCCGACCTCAGCGCGCTCGCCGCCGCCCTCGGTCTGGTGGCCATCGTCGGTGTACCAGGGCTCGGCCTGCAACTGGCCGTCGCCGTACACCGCGCCCGTCACGGCGCCTCCGACACTCGGCGGCTCACCGCGGTCACCGCCGCAGTGTGCGCGGGAACCCTCGTCGCGGCGACACCACTGCTGGTCACCGCCCTGGATCTCCCGGTCGAGATGCCCGCGCTGCTGGCGGTCACCACCGCGGCGATCGTGCTCTCCTCCCGGTCCCTCGGAGAGTTGCAGGGTGGCCAGCGCTTCGTACGACTCGCCGTCGGGATGGCCCTGCTCGCCGCCGGCCGCTACGGCGGCGTGATCGCCGGGTTGCTGCTCGGCGCGGGACCGACCGGCGCGCTGGCGGTCGGCGCGTTGACCGCTGCCCTCACCCCTGTGGTGCTGGCCCGACTCGCCCGTGAGCCTCGACGGTCGTCCACCGCGCCACGGCTGACCGTCGCTCAGGTCGTTGCCGGCTGCGGTGCGACCCTGGCGATGCTCGTCGTCTCCTACGCCGACCTGCTGCTGGCCCGGCAGTTGCTGTCCCCGTCGGATTCCGGGGCGTACTCGGTCGGCACCGTCCTGAGCAAGGGCGCGCTCTGGGCACCGCAGGTCGCCGCCGTCCTCGCTCTACCGCGGCTGGCCCGGGGTGACCGGCGCAGCCGAACGGTTGCGCTCGCGGTGACAGGCGGGTGTGGCGTGGCACTGGTCCTCGCCTCGACGCTCGCCGGAGGGCTCGCATTCCGCCTCGCCGGTGGGCCCGACTACGACCACCTGGGCCGGTATGCGCCCCTCTTCGCGGCGGTCGGTGCGCTCTACGCGGTGACGTTCGTGCTGCTCAACGACCGTCTCGCGGCCGGCGCGCGCTGGGCGGCGGCACCGCTGTGGGTGGGCGTGGCCGGCCTGGTGGCCGTCACCGCGACCCTCCGGCCCCACACCGTCCCCGACCTTCTCCTCCTGGCCCTGGGCACGGCCATCGTCACCACCGCGCTGATGGCGGTGACGGCCCGTCGGCCCGCTCCGGTTCCGGCGGCCCAGCCCGACTAGCCCTCCGCGAGCCAGTCCGTCAGCAGTCGGTGGTCGATCGAGTCCACCCGACCGAGCGAACGACCCGAGGCCACCCGGTCCCGCAGCTCCGCCCGGGTGAACCAGCGCGCCTCCAGCAACTCCTCGCCGTCCACGCGTACCTCGTCGGTGGTGGCGGTGGCCCGGAAGCCCACCATCAGGCCGGCGGGGAACGGCCACGCCTGTGACCCCTGGTAGGTCACGTCGGTGACGGTCACGCCCGCCTCCTCGCCCATCTCCCGACGGACCGCGTCCTCCAGGCTCTCGCCGATCTCGACGAAGCCGGCCAGCGTCGAGTACGCGTCCTCGGCCGCGCCCGCATGCCGGGCCAGCAGACAGCACCCCGACCGACCGGGTGCCTCGACCAACACGATGATGGCCGGCTCGATCCGGGGAAACAGCAGACGTCCGCACTCCGTGCCGGTGCAGGTCCGCAGGTGCCCGCCGCCGTCGGCGACGGCCGGCGCGCCGCACGTCCCGCAGAATCGCTGCTGCCGGTGCCAGTGCAACAAACCCCTGGCGTACGCCTGGACGGCCGCGTCGCCGGGTTCGAGCCGCCCGACCAGTGCCCGCACGTCGACGGACCGCACCGCACCGGCCATCTCGACGGCGGACCGCTCGGGGAGTGCGGAGAGGTCCGCGGCGAACACGGCGGCCTCCCCGTCGAGCCCCAGGAAGACGGTCTCGCCGGCGGCGGACCGGACCAGCGCCGCGCGCTCCGCGCTGAGCCGAACCGGCCCGTGCCCGTCGACGAGACAACGGTCCCGCCACATCGGCAGCAGCACGGTGGTCGACTCGGTGAGCAGCGCGCCCAACCGTGCCGGATCGGTGCGCAACGGTCCCGCCCGGTCCAGCGATCCGCCCCCGTACGCCAACACCCGCTCCGCAGTGCCCACCCGGTCACCGTGCCACGTCGGTGGTCGGCCGTCGGCACCGCCCCCGGACCGGTGCGACACGCCGAACGACACGCGGGAGCAGCGCCTGGTGGGCGCAGCCGACGAGGACGGCCGAGCATTCGTTACCGTAGGTGCCTCCGGGAGGGAGGACCTCCCGCGGCACCTGGCGATCGAGGTTGCAGTGACGCTGTACGGCGAAAACAGTCCACCCGCCGACGACCGGCCCACCGTGCAGGTCACCGCGGTCACCTGGCCGGACGACGGAGCTGAACCGGTCACCACAGCCGCTCCCGGCGAGCCGGACGGCGGCCAGCGCCGGCCGCGTCGGGTACGCATACTGCTCGCCGCCGGCATCACCGGTGGCGTCCTCGCCGCCGTGGCGGGTGCCGGCGCCTGGGCGTACGCCGGTGACGTTCCCCGTGGCACCAGCGTGCTCGGCACCGAACTGGGCGGCCGGAGCCGCGCGGACGCCGACCGGGAGTTGCGGGCGGAGCTGGACCGGCGGGCGGCAACGCTCGCCGCGCCGCTGAAGGTCACCGTCGACGGGCGCACCGCCGAGATCAACCCCGCCGACGTGGGGCTGACCGTCGACGTGCCGGCGACAGTCGCGGCAGCCGCCGAGGCCGACGCCCACCCGGTCAGCCGGTTGGTCGGCTCCCGCACCGTCGAGCCGGTGGTGACCGTCGACGTGGGTCGGTTGGACGACGCGCTCCGTAAGCTGCTCGGCAACCAGGCCCAGGGCATGACGATGCCGGCGATCACCTATCAGGGCACCACGCCGAAAGTCGTACAGCCCAAGCCCGGGCTGGCTCTGAACCCGGAGCGTTCCGCCGAGGTGGTCCGCACCGGCTGGTTGGCCGGCGCCCCGGTCACCGTGCCCCTGGTGGAGACCCACCCGGCGACCACTCCGGAGGAGTTGGACCGGATGGTCAGCGAGCTGGCGAAGCCGGCGGTCGCCGCACCGGTCACCCTGCGCACCAACAAGGGTCAGGTGACGATCCCGCCCGCCGCGATCGCGAAGAGCCTCCGGTTCGGCGCCGACAAGACTGGCAAGCTCACCCCCTCGGTGGACGTCAAGCGGCTGCGGGCCACGCTCGGCGACAAGCTGGCCGCCATCGAGGTGCCGCCGAAGGACGCCACGATGACGATCTCCGGTGGCCGGCCCACCACCAAGGAGGGGCGATCCGGGCAGCAGCTGGACACGGCAGCCCTCAGTCGAGACCTGCTGGCCGTGCTGCCGAAGGCGGACGGCCGCGAGGTGACCGGCGAGTTGAAGCCGACGCCGCCGGAGCTGACCGGGGAAAAGCTCGCCGGCCTGGGCATCAAGGAACGGGTGTCGACCTTCACCACCCGCTTCACCGGGGGCATGGCCTCGTCGCGCAGCCAGAACATCGCGACCATCGCGAGGAAGGTGGACGGCACTGTCGTGCTACCTGGGAAGACATTCTCGCTCAACGGGCACACCGGTGAGCGCGGCTACGCCCAGGGCTACCGGGACGCACCTGTCATCCTCGACGGCAAGCTGGTGCCGGGCGTCGGCGGCGGCACCTCGCAGTTCACCACCACGCTGTTCAACGCGACCTACTACGCCGGCCTGGAGGACGTCGAGCACAAGCCGCACTCGTACTGGTTCAACAGGTACCCGGCGGTCATCGAGTCGACCATCTTCTGGCCGAATCTGGACTTCAAGTTCCGCAACAACACCGAGTACGGCGTGCTGATCGACACCTCGTACACGTCCAGCACGATCACCGTGTCGATCTGGAGCACGAAGATCTACGACAGCGTGAAAACCGAGTACGGGCCGCGGCGCAACATCACAACGCCGAAGCAGATCCACTTGGCTCCCGGTCCCTCGTGCATCGAGACCAACGGCATCAACGGCTTCACCCAGGACGCCTTCCGGATCATCAAGAAAGGCGGCGTGGTGGTCAAGCGGGAGAAGTTCACCTGGCGCTACGACGCGGAGCCCCGCTACGTCTGCGGGCCGAAGACGTCCTGAGGCCGCAGCCGCGCCGGGTCGACCGTGCTCTGAAGCGGCCCTGCACCGGGTCAGCTCAGCTCTGGGGTCAGCTCAGCTCCGGGGTCAGCTCAGCGGCGTTGCCGCCGTACCCATTGCGCTTGCCGCCCTGCGGTGGCATCGGCACCGTGCGAGTCTCCTGCACCCGAATCTCGGCCCGGAACCGGTGCGCCGCGGGATGCCACATCTCCTCAAACGGACCCATGACCTCGCCACCGATGCCACGACGACGGACCCGGGCCGCGAGCCACCAGAAGATGCCCAGGACCGCCGCCACGCAGCCCGCGAACACCACAAATATCAGGGCCTCATCCACAGGCCGAGCCTAGCCCGCAGCGCCAGGCCCAGGCCTGAACCGCCGCGATCTTGCACTTTCGGTCGCCGAAACGCGAGCTTCTGGGCCAGTTTGTCGCCGCAGAAACTGCAAGATCGCGGGGTGAGCGGGGGCCCGGGGGCAGTGCGCGGGGGCAGACCCCAGACCCCCAGACTGCTGACCTGCTGACCTGCTGACCGCAAGCTCGCTGACCGCCGCTTGGGCCGGCTGCAAGATCGCGCAACATCCTGGTTGTAGTGGTGTCCGCACGCCCTGAGGCCACTACATCCTGGTTCGATCGTGACCTTGGCGGCTTCGGGGCAGCTCGGCCCCCTGTTCCCGGTCTCACCGGGTCATCGTTCCCGGCCTCACCGGGTCATCGGGGTGGCCCGCGGTATCAGGAAACCCGAGCCGATCAACCAGGGCAGGGAAACGTAGGAAGGGAATGCAGGAAAGGGAAACGCAGAAAAGGCCACCCCATTAGGGGTGGCCTTTTCTGGAAGATTGTCCGGCGGCGTCCTACTCTCCCACACCCTCACGAGTGCAGTACCATCGGCGCTGGAGGGCTTAGCTTCCGGGTTCGGAATGTAACCGGGCGTTTCCCCTCCGCCATGACCGCCGTAACTCTATGAACATATCAAACAACCCCGGCACACCTTCACGGGTGTTCGCTTGTTCAGAGTTGCACAGTGGACGCGTAGCAGCTTAGTAGTCAAGTCCTCGGCCTATTAGTACCGGTCAACTGAACCCGTT